>NZ_CP152276.1:2740000-3422500 GCF_038719015.1 Nguyenibacter vanlangensis | reverse complement strand
CCCCGCAAAGCCAATATCGGGCATGGCCACGGGGCGAAACCCGCCGCAAGGCAATCCGGACCACAGGAATGGTGGCCTAATGCGGTCCACTCCTGTAGGAGAACGGGCATGGACACAGCCCGCACAGCCACGATTCATCGCGTCACCGGCGAGACCGACATTCTGGTTCGCCTGGATCTGGACGGCACCGGCCAATCCCGCATCGAGACGGGAATCGGCTTCTTCGACCATATGCTGACGGCGCTGGCCCGGCATGGAATGTTCGACATGGACATCGCGGCGAAGGGCGACCTGCATATCGATTTCCACCATACGGCCGAGGATACCGGCATTGCGCTGGGCCAGGCCTTTGCGAAGGCGATCGGCGACAAGCGGGGCATCCGGCGGTTCGGCCATGCGCTGGCCCCGCTGGACGAGGCACTGAGCGAGGTGGTGGTGGATATTTCCGGCCGGCCCTACCTGGCCTGGTCGGTGGACTTCACGCGCGACAAGATCGGGGAGATGGACACCGAGCTGTTCGAGGAATTCTTCCGCGCCTTCGCCATGAGCGCGATGATCACCCTGCATGTCACGCAGAAGGCGGGCCGGAATTGCCACCATATCGCCGAGGCGTCGTTCAAGGCGACGGCGCGGGCGCTGCGCATGGCCGCCGAGGCCGATCCGCGCGCCGCCGGGGCGATCCCATCGACCAAGGGCGTGCTGTGACGACCTATTCCTCCTGGTTCCGGGCGCAGGGGGCCCGGCCGCCGGTGCTGGTAGGCGAGCGCCTGTCCTGGCGGGTGCTGCTGCTGGGCTGGCTGGGGCTGGTGCTGCAGGGCAGTTGGATCGCGGGCCTGCTGGCCGGGGCAGCCAGTCTGGTGCTGATGGCCGTCGCCGGGCATGGGATGCCGGCCATCGCGCTGTGGGTGGGGCTCCATCTGGGACTGGCGCTGTGCGCCGCCGATATCCGGACCTGGGAATTGCGGCTGAACGGGCTGACGGCCGGGCCGGTCGTCGTGGCGAAGGGGCGCGACGCGGCCATGCTGCGTCTGCTGGACCGCTATCCCCAGACAATGGTGCCGCGCGCGGCGGCCACGGAGACGTGAGCATGGCATTCGAGAGCCGGTCTCCCGGGGCGGGGGTTCCCGCGCCCCAATCCATCGTGGTAATCGATTATAATGGCGGCAACCTGGCGTCGGCCGCGCGAGCGGTGGCGCGCGCCGCCGCCGATAGCGGGATCGACGCCGCGGTGACGATTACCGCCGACCCGCAGGCAGTGCGCAATGCCGACCGGATCGTGCTGCCCGGACAGGGAGCGTTCGCCGATTGCGCGGCCGGGCTGGAGGCCGTGCCCGGCCTGCGGCAGGCGATCATCGACGCGACGGATCGCGGCACGCCGTTCCTGGGTATTTGCGTGGGCATGCAATTGATGGCCACGCGCGGACTGGAACACGCGATCACCCCCGGATTCGGCTGGATCGCCGGCGAAATCGCCGCGATGGAGGCGCCCGGGCTGCGCCTGCCGCAAATGGGGTGGAACAAGCTGGATTTCACGCCGGGCGCGCATCCGCTGACTGATGGGCTGGCGCCCGACGCCCACGGCTATTTCGTGCATTCCTATGCCCTGCGCGACGGAGTGGCCGGGGAACTGGTGGCAACGACCGAGTATGGCGGCGCGGTGCCGGCCATCGTCGCACGGGGGCACCGGGCCGGCACGCAGTTCCATGTCGAGAAGAGCCAGGCGGTCGGGCTGCGCATTCTGGCGAACTTCCTGCGCTGGGCGCCCGCCCCGCAAGAGGTGCGCGCATGAACGAGATCGGCGTCCCGATGGCGGGCCGCGTGCGCGCCGAACGGGTGCAGGAACTGCATGACGACGACATGCAGGCGCTGTGCGAGGCGACGGATGCCGCGATCCTGGACGGCGGCGGGTTCGGCTGGCTGAACGTGCCCGGGCGGCAGGCGCTGGAGCGCTATTTCCGTGGCCTGCTGATGGTGCCGGAACGCATGCTGTTCGTCGCCCGGCTGGACGGCATCATCGTCGGGGCGGCGCAACTGGTGCGGCCGCCGCGCAACAACGAAGCGCAGGCGATGAGCGCCACGCTGATGCATCTTTATGTCGCGCCCTATGCCCGCGGACATGGGCTGGGCCGGCTGTTGCTGCTGGAGGCCGAGCAGTGCGCGCGGGCGATGGGGTACCAGATCCTGAACCTGGATGTGCGCGAGACGCAGGAGGCCGCCATCCGGCTGTTTCGCGGCTTCGGCTTTCATCACTGGGGCACGCATCCCAGTTATGCCCGCGCGGGCGGGCGCACGGTGCGCGGCCTGTTCTTCACCAAACGCCTGCAGGAGAATGAGCGTGTCGTGCCCGCCCATCCGCGGGCGGCCAGCATCCCCATTCCTGCCACGGGACCCGCCAGCGTGACCGGACACAGCCTGACCCTCTATCCCGCCATCGACCTGAAGGACGGGGCCTGCGTGCGCCTGCGCCGGGGCGAGATGGACGATGCCACAATCTATTCCGACGATCCGGGCGCGCAGGCCCGGGTCTGGGCGCAGTCCGGGTGCAGGTGGCTGCATGTCGTGGACCTGAACGGCGCGTTCGCCGGGCGATCGGCCAACGCGCCGGCGGTCGAGGCGATCATCGCCAACGCCACCGTGCCGGTGCAACTGGGCGGCGGGCTGCGTGACATGGCAAGCATCGAGCGCTGGCTGGCCGCCGGCGTGACCCGGGTAATCCTGGGCAGCGTCGCGGTCAAGAATCCGGAGTTGGTGCGCGAGGCCTGCCGGGCCTTTCCCGGACGGATCGTGGCCGGGATCGACGCACGGTCGGGCCAGGTGGCGACCGAGGGCTGGGCCGAGACGTCGAACATGAAGGCGATCGAACTGGGCCGCCGGATGGAAGATGCCGGGGTCGCCGCGATTATCTTCACCGAGATCAGCCGCGACGGCATGCTGACGGGCATCGACATCGCTCAGACCGCCGAACTGGCGAATGCGCTGTCGATCCCGGTCATTGCCAGCGGCGGAGTCGGGACGGTGGAGCATCTGCGCACCTTGCGGGTCGCGACCGTGCACGCACCGGGAATCGAAGGCGTGATCGTCGGCCGGGCCCTGTATGACGGCAGGGTTGACCCGGCGGACGCGCTGCGGGTTCTGTCCTGATGCTGAAATTGCGGGTCATACCCTGCCTGGACGTCAAGAACGGCCGGGTGGTGAAGGGGGTCAATTTCGTCGCGCTGCGCGATGCGGGCGATCCCGTCGAACAGGCGGCCGTTTATGACGCGGCGGGCGCAGACGAGCTGACATTCCTGGACATCACCGCCAGCCATGAGAACCGCGACACGATTCTGGACGTGGTCAGCCGCACGGCCGAGCGGATCTTTCTGCCGCTGACGGTGGGGGGTGGGGTGCGCACCACCGACGACATGCGGCGGCTGCTGCTGGCCGGCGCCGACAAATGCGCGATGAATTCCGCCGCGGTCAACCGGCCCGAGCTGGTGAACGAGGCCGCGCGGAAATTCGGCAGCCAGTGCGTGGTGGTGGCGATCGACGCGCGGTCGGACGGGCATGGGTCGTGGGAAGTCTATACCCATGGCGGGCGCACCCCCACGGGACGCAATGTGATCGATTGGTGCCGCGAGGTGGCCGAACGCGGCGCGGGCGAGATCCTGCTGACCAGCATGGACCGCGACGGCACCGGCAGCGGATTCGACCTGGATTTGCTGCGCACGGCCTGCGCTTCGGTGCGGGTGCCGATCGTGGCGTCGGGCGGTGTGGGCACGCTGGCGCATTTCGTCGAGGGCGCGCGTGCCGGGGCGACCGGGCTGCTGGCGGCCAGCGTGTTCCATTTCGGCCAGTTCGCCATTCCGCAGGTCAAGCAGGCGCTGGCCGAAGCCGGCCTGCCGGTGCGCCACATCCAGCCCGATCATACGGCGTAAGCCGCGCCGGACCCCCGAGCCAGAGAGCACGATGCCGAAGACCCCCAAGACCCTGCGTCCCAAGACCCGGGGCCCAAAGTCTCCAACCCCCAAGTCCCTGGACAAGACCGACGGCGCCAAGGCCGCCGGCAAGAAGGCATCCGCCAAGAAGAGCGCGACGACCCCGGGCAAGAGCACCAAGCACACCATTGTGCCGACGCCGCTGCCGGCCGCGCCGCAAGCCACGTCCGACGTACTGGACCGGCTGTTCGCCGTGGTCACCGCGCGCCGCGGGACCGATCCGTCGCTGAGTCATTCCGCGCGGCTGCTGGCCCGTGGGCGGCGCAAGATCGCACAGAAATTCGGCGAGGAAGCCGTCGAGTGTCTGATCGAGGCCGTGGCCGGCAACCGCGACGAACTGGTGGGCGAAAGCGCAGATGTGCTGTACCACCTGATCGTCATGTGGGTGGATGCCGCGGTGCAGCCGGAAGAAATCTGGGCCGAACTGCAACGCCGCGAGGGCGTGAGCGGCATTGCCGAGAAGGCCGCCCGCCCCCATGACCCGCTGGCGGGCTGACGCCGGACTGGCATACGCCCCCGCGCGACGCAGGGCCGCCTTGATCGTGAGCCGCCATAAACGAGGAGAGATGTCCATGGCCGTTTCGGGACGGGGTCCGTACGATCCGCAGAATATCTTCGCCAAGATCCTGCGCGGGGAAATCCCGTGCCGGAAAATCTATGAAAACGACCATGCCCTGGCGTTTCATGACATCGCGCCGAAGGCACCGGTGCATGTGCTGATTATTCCCAAGGGGGCGTATGTCTCCTTCGCGGATTTCAGCAGCACGGCCAGCGATGCCGAGATCGCGGGCTTTACCCGTGCGGTAGGGCAGGTAGCTTCGCTGCTGGGACTGGAGGATGCGGGGTATCGCCTATTGTCGAACATGGGGGTGGCGGCCGGTCAGGAAGTGCCGCATTTCCACATCCACCTGTTCGGCGGCGCCGCGCTGGGGCCGATGCTGCATCGTCACTAGGCCGGTCGGGAGACCAGATCCCACCGCCATCCCGGCGCGCGAACCATAAGCTGTCGGAAAAAACCCGGCCGGTTCGCGCACGGCTAAAACGCATACGAACCAACAGCTTGGCCGAGAGCACCCAACCCGTTTCCTTCCGCCGCCGGCAATCCGGCCGAACGTTCGCGGAATAGAAGGGTTTTTCCTTGGTAAGGCAATATGATAGCTGGTAGGGCGTCGCTCCCCGCGCGGGAGCGTGGATTGAAACCAGCATGACCCGCCGAGCGTGGCTCTACACCCTGTCGCTCCCCGCGCGGGAGCGTGGATTGAAACATCGTGTGGCCCAGACCCCAGGCCAGGATAGATGGTCGCTCCCCGCGCGGGAGCGTGGATTGAAACCGGCGCCTGATCGCCCAGTTCTGGGGTGATTATCGTCGCTCCCCGCGCGGGAGCGTGGATTGAAACCGTCCCGGCCTGCTCGCCCGCTTTGTGCTCAACCGTCGCTCCCCGCGCGGGAGCGTGGATTGAAACTCGGCGAAATAGTCAAACTGGTAAGAACCAGACCGGTCGCTCCCCGCGCGGGAGCGTGGATTGAAACTTATACTGGAACCTGGCGTCGCGTAGATCGTCCGTCGCTCCCCGCGCGGGAGCGTGGATTGAAACTCGGCATCCCCTCGCAAAGCTTGGTCCAGAAAATGGTCGCTCCCCGCGCGGGAGCGTGGATTGAAACCAAGCGATATCGGGCGTCATCACGACGCCGACGCTAGTCGCTCCCCGCGCGGGAGCGTGGATTGAAACCGGATTGCCATATCGCCGCAGGTTCTCGTCCAGAAGTCGCTCCCCGCGCGGGAGCGTGGATTGAAACTCGGCGTCTGATTTCGATACGGGAAATACCGGAATGTCGCTCCCCGCGCGGGAGCGTGGATTGAAACCAAGCGATATCGGGCGTCATCACGACGCCGACGCGTCGCTCCCCGCGCGGGAGCGTGGATTGAAACGCGCCATTGATGCGCAGATCATGGCTCAGCGCGGTCGCTCCCCGCGCGGGAGCGTGGATTGAAACTCGGGCGGCAGCGACGCGGTCGCCATTATGATGGAGTCGCTCCCCGCGCGGGAGCGTGGATTGAAACCTTCTCCGGCACCGAGCACTGCTCGCGAGGACGCGTCGCTCCCCGCGCGGGAGCGTGGATTGAAACACGATCGCATCGCCAACTCGATCGGCCGCACGAACGTCGCTCCCCGCGCGGGAGCGTGGATTGAAACGCCAAACAGGGTGCGAAGATCGGCAATACGCTGAACGTCGCTCCCCGCGCGGGAGCGTGGATTGAAACCTATTGACCCGACGCCGATCTGGCGCAGTGCAAGGTCGCTCCCCGCGCGGGAGCGTGGATTGAAACTCCTTGAGGCGGCGCACGCCGATCGTGGGGTCTTGTCGCTCCCCGCGCGGGAGCGTGGATTGAAACGCTCTATCGGCAACTGCAAGCAACGCCGAACCAGTCGCTCCCCGCGCGGGAGCGTGGATTGAAACTGCGCACCCCAAACATTGGCTCTGGGAACGACAGGTCGCTCCCCGCGCGGGAGCGTGGATTGAAACCTCTCCTGGAGGGATTGAGAAGGCGATTGTCCAAGGGTCGCTCCCCGCGCGGGAGCGTGGATTGAAACCTCGACAGGCGTGCCGATGGCGCGGATGACCTTTGTCGCTCCCCGCGCGGGAGCGTGGATTGAAACGTCGCTCTTGCCGGGGTACGCATGGTGAGGGTGGGGTCGCTCCCCGCGCGGGAGCGTGGATTGAAACACCGCCCTCCTGCGCGCTCTGATGGGCAAATCCGGAGTCGCTCCCCGCGCGGGAGCGTGGATTGAAACAGAGGCATACGAGTATGCCCAATGCCCTGCCTTCGTCGCTCCCCGCGCGGGAGCGTGGATTGAAACCGGTGGCGGTAGCCCAGGTTATTGCACGTTCCCGGTCGCTCCCCGCGCGGGAGCGTGGATTGAAACTCGGGCTACGGCGCGCAGGCCGGGTTCTCGGGCAGTCGCTCCCCGCGCGGGAGCGTGGATTGAAACAACCATTTGCATGCCGAGGTGATCAAGCCCGGCAGGTCGCTCCCCGCGCGGGAGCGTGGATTGAAACGCTTTATGCGTCGATTCGACAGCCCGCCGTATCCGTCGCTCCCCGCGCGGGAGCGTGGATTGAAACCTCTGGATCGGCGTCGGCATAAGGGCGTTTGTGTTGTCGCTCCCCGCGCGGGAGCGTGGATTGAAACGGCAACCCGGCTGTGGCGTCAATTCGCGGATCAGGAGTCGCTCCCCGCGCGGGAGCGTGGATTGAAACTCGTTTTGTCTCATCGTGTCTCGATCATTCGTGGGTCGCTCCCCGCGCGGGAGCGTGGATTGAAACTCGGACAGAACGGCGTGGATGCCGGGCTGGCCGACGTCGCTCCCCGCGCGGGAGCGTGGATTGAAACACGATCGGCTCAGCCGAGATGGGGCCGGTCCCGCCGTCGCTCCCCGCGCGGGAGCGTGGATTGAAACAGACACGATCGCCCTCGAAGCGCTGTGCGAGGCGTCGCTCCCCGCGCGGGAGCGTGGATTGAAACTGCCTGGTCAACGTCTTCGGGTGGGTCCGTCGCGAGTCGCTCCCCGCGCGGGAGCGTGGATTGAAACGCCGTGACCGTTGTCCCTGCCGTCACCCAGAGTGGTCGCTCCCCGCGCGGGAGCGTGGATTGAAACTCTGCCCGCCAGGACCGTGTCGTCGCCGCTGCGGTCGCTCCCCGCGCGGGAGCGTGGATTGAAACAATAAGGCTGCCCGCGAAATGCGCGAGCGCATTGGTCGCTCCCCGCGCGGGAGCGTGGATTGAAACCAGAAGAATACCTGGCTGTGCCGCCTGACCACAGGTCGCTCCCCGCGCGGGAGCGTGGATTGAAACCGTTTTTCAGGATGCCGGCGACTTGCCGACCGCTGTCGCTCCCCGCGCGGGAGCGTGGATTGAAACCCCCCAATCCCGTATAACCCGCCATGCGGACATGTCGCTCCCCGCGCGGGAGCGTGGATTGAAACGCGGTCGGAGACGACGCGCAAAGCATTTACGGGTGGTCGCTCCCCGCGCGGGAGCGTGGATTGAAACACGAACAGGTCCCAGGCCCGCTGACTACCATTCGGCCGCTCTTCGCGGAAGCGTGGGGTGAAACCAGACGTTAGTGGATTAAGGCAGAGGCTATCATGCCGGCCCAGGTGGAGATCTAGGCAAAGCCGGATCAGCGAAATGGATGCTGCGGCGGGTGTGACTGAATCTTCACATAAAATTTATGCAACTCCGCCGAGAAAACGTACGGCGCGTTGATCTGGCGCATCGCCAACCCGGGTAGATGCCTTCATCCTGCGATACATGGACCTGTTCGCGCATTCGCTACCCGATGACCCGGACCCACGACGGTGGGAACCGTTGATCGACCATCTGGCTGATGTCGGCGGCCTGGCGGAATCGTTCGCCACGCCGTTCGGCGCCGCATTGTTTGGCCGAGTGGTCGGGTTGTTGCACGATATCGGGAAATGTTCGGCCGCGTATCAGCATTATATCCGAATGGCGGGCGCGCGCGGCCCCGACCACAGCACGGCCGGCGCCCGCGTGGCCGTCGAATTGTATGGCGCCCTGGGGCGGCTGCTGGCCTTTGCCATTGCCGGCCACCACAGCGGTCTGATGGACGGTGCCGGGCATGGCGGAAAAAACCGCACGCTGAAGGAACGCCTGGATAGCGGGGTTTACGACATCGAACCCATTGGGGACTGGCAATCGGTCTGCCCGACCCTGCCGAGCCCGCAGGACCTGAGGGCCTTGCGGCCGCCGGCCGCCAATCCGGATTATCCCGGTTTTACCGTCGCCTTCTTTACCCGCATGCTATTTTCCTGCCTGACGGATGCCGACTTCATCGCGACCGAGCGTTTTTATGCCACGGCGGCGCAGGAGCCGCCGCCAGCGCGCGGCGGCACACTGCGGCCCGCGCACCTGGACGCCATACGCGGCCACATGCGAACGCGGCGCCGCGACGACACGCCCCTGAACCGGTTGCGGGGCGCCATTCTGGACCATGCTGTCGGCAAGGCCGCTCTGGCGCCGGGGCTGTTCACGCTGACGGTGCCGACCGGCGGTGGCAAGACGCTGACGTCACTGCAGTTCGCGCTGGAACATGCGGCGCGGCACGGCATGCGCCGTGTCATCTATGTCATTCCCTTCACCTCGATCATCGAACAGACGGCGGCGGTGTTCCGCGCGGCTCTGGGCACGCCGGACGATATTCTGGAGCATCACGCCAGCTTCGATTGGGACAGACGCCAGCCGGGCAGCGAGAATGACAGCGAGGAAGAGGGCGCGGACGGGCTGAGCAAACTGCGCCGCGATGCCGAGAACTGGGACGCGCCGATCATCGTCACCACCAGCGTGCAATTTTTCGAATCGCTGTTCGCCGCGCGCGGCAGCCGGGCGCGGAAACTGCACAACATCGCCCAAAGCGTCGTGGTGCTGGACGAGGTGCAGTCGCTGCCGGTCCATCTATTGCGCCCGTGCATGGCGGCCCTGGACGAACTGGCCCGCAATTACCGGACCAGCATCGTTTTGTGCACCGCCACGCAGTCGGCGCTGCGACGGCAGGACGAAGCATTGCCGCCTGCGCCGCGCGGGCATCGCGAAGGGCTGGACATCGACGACACGCGCGAACTGGCCCCCGATCCGGCCGGTCTTTATACGGCGCTGAAGCGGGTTTCGGTCGAATGGCGGCAGGAGCCGGTTTCGGACCAGGACATCGCGGACCGTTTCGCGGAGCGCGACCAGATGCTGTGCATCGTCAATACGCGGGCTCATGCGCAGGAATTATTTACCCGCATCGGCGCCATGCCCGGGGCACGCCATCTGACGACCCTGATGTGTCCGGCGCATCGCCGCGCGATTCTGGAGGAAATTCGTCAGGACCTGACGGCCGGGCAGCCGGTGCGCCTGGTATCGACCAGCTTGATCGAAGCCGGGGTGGATGTCGATTTTCCCGAGGTATGGCGGGCTGCGGCGGGATTGGCCTCCATCGCACAGGCCGCCGGGCGCTGCAATCGCGAGGGGCGCCTGGCAGGCTTGGGCCGCGTGGTGGTGTTCGAGGCGCCGGACCCCGACGATGCGTCGAAGCGCCGGATCATGCCGGCGCTGGAGCCATTCTGGCAGGCGACGCGGCCCATCCTGCACCGGGGCCTGGATGTGCTGGGGCTGGAGGCCGTGCATGCCTATTTCCGGGAACTCTATTTTCAACTGCGCTATGAGGGAATGGATGCGGCCCGGATCGATGGCCGGGTTTTCCCCATCCTGCCGGCCGTCGCACACGCGGCGCAGGGACGTGATTTTCCCTTCGCGCAGATCGACCAAGCCTTTCGCATGATCGACACGGTCATGGAAGAGGTGATCATCCCATGGGACGAGACCGCCCGGCGCGTCCTGCACGCGCTGGAACATGCGCCGGTGCTGCCCGGCGGCACGATGCGGCGGCTGCAGCAATATAGCGTGCCCGTTCCGGCACAGACGCGCCGGGTGCTGCTGGCCGCTGGTGCCGTGCAGCCGATCCGAGCGCAGGACTATGGAGACCGGTTCGTCTGTCTCGATCCCGGCGCGCTGGATCTGTACGATGACAGGCTGGGCCTGAAACTTGACGACCCGACCTTCCGTCATTCCGAAAACAATGTGTGGTAGTCAGCGATTTCCGGTCCGTTTGGACCGGAAATCACCCGCCATAAGTGTCACATTCTTCACACGGAAGATTTCAACCCACGCCGCTATGCGGCGACTATGGAGGTTCTACCTCGACCACGATCCGCATGTCAGCTCTTCCACCGATTTTCACGCGGATTACAATCTTGCCAAAATTTTTCTTCCGACAAGACATTTCTGCTCCATTGACCCGCGGCGAGACAAGCCCGGTGGCATCCCGCGCGCAAGACAATCTTCCTTCCTTGTGACGATTGAGTCAGTATGACTCATCGCTTGACAAAGCCCCATTGATCGTTTTATTTATCAAAACAAGCGACGTCCAGGAGAAAGGCATCCCATGGGAGTGCGACTGCATGTCTGGGGCGAACGGGCCTGCTTCACCAGGCCAGAGCTCAAGTCTGAAAGAGTGTCGTATGACGTGCCGCCCCCCTCGGCCGCGCGGGGAATACTTGAAGCCATCCATTGGAAGCCGGCAATTCGCTGGCATATCGATCGCATTCATGTTCTGAAGCCGATCCGGTTCCAGTCCTTGCGCCGCAACGAAGTCGGCGCCAAGGCCAGCGCCGCGCTTGCGGCGCGCGGCATGGCGGCGGGCCGGACCGACGGGCTGGGCCTGAATGTCGATGATCATCGCCAGCAGCGCGCGGCAACCATCCTGATCGATGTCGCCTATGTCATCGAGGCTCATTTCACGATGACAGAAAAGGCGGGGTCCGGCGATACGCCGGCCAAGCATATCAGCATGTTCAACCGGCGCGCCGCGCAGGGGCAATGTTTCCACCGCCCGTGCCTGGGCACGCGCGAGTTCCCTGCGGAATTCGCCCTGCTGCCCGAGGGCGCGCCACTGCCCGCGTCGGACCACCCGGCCGGCTCGGTCGATCTGGGATGGATGCTGCACGACATCGATTTCGCCGACGGCTGCACCGCGCGCTTCTTCCGCGCCAAGATGGAAGACGGCGTGCTGACGGTGCCTGCCGCCGATAGTCCGGACCTGGCCGCATGATGGCCGCACATCGCCCCGGCCCGCTGGAAGCGCTGGTCGGGTATTACAACCGGATGGACGATGCCGAAGAACCGGGCTGGAGCCTGGAGAAGATCGGCTGGTGCATCATCATCGACCGTGACGGACAGGTCGTGGACGTATTGGACTGCCATGACCGAAACGGCAAGAAGCCGGCGCCCCGGCTGCTGCCGGTGCCGGCGTCGATCAAGCGTACCGTCGGCATCGCACCCAATTTCCTGTGGGACAAAACATCCTATACGCTGAGCCGAACGGCTGGCACCGGCAAGCGGACGGCGCAGGAGCATGCGGCGTTCGTGGCGTTCCACCAGGCGCAACTGAACGGCACCAACGATGCGGGCCTGGTCGCGTTTCTGCGTTTCCTGGAGAACTGGCAGCCGGATCGGTTCAATGCGGAACCCTTTCGGTCCGAGATGCTGGATGCCAATATCGTGTTTCGCCTGGACGGCGACGATGATTACCTGCATCGCCGCCCCGCCGCCCGGCGCCTGGCCGAGCGGGTGCGTGAGACGGCCGACACGCGGACGGTTTTCTGCCTGGTGACCGGCGAGCGGGCGATGCCCGCGCGCTTGCACCCTTCGATCAAGGGCGTGGACGGCGCGCAGACGGCCGGGGCCAGCCTGGTCTCGTTCAATCTGGATGCGTTCTGTTCCTATGATCACAAGCAGGGGGACAATGCGCCGACATCGGAGGGCGCGGCCTTTCGCTATGGCGCGGCGCTGAACCGGCTGCTGACCCGCAACGGGCCCAACCGCGTCCGGCGGCCGGTGGGGGATGCGACGGTCGTGTTCTGGGCCGAAGCGGACGACCCGCAGGCGGCACGGAACGCCGATGACTGGTTCCAGGAGGCGCTGCATCCATCGGTCGCCGATGCAGGCGCGGCGCGCGCGATCGGCGACGAACTGGACGCGGTGGCGCGCGGGTTGCCGCTGTCGCAATTGCGCCCCGACATTCAGCCAGGCACGCGCTTTCACGTGCTGGGACTGTCGCCGAACGCGGCGCGGCTGTCGGTCCGGTTCTGGCAGTCGGACAGTCTGGACGCGTTCGCCCGACGGCTGGCCGCGCATTATGACGACATGCGCATGGAGCCGTCGCCCTGGGCACGGCCGCCGGACGTCAACCTGCTGCTGGCGAAGACCGTGGCGTTGCAGGAGAAGTTCGAGAACATCCCGCCCCTGCTGGCCGGCGAGGTCCTGCGCGCGATCCTGGCCGGAAGCCCCTATCCGCGATCATGGCTGGCCGCCACGCTCATGCGTCTGCGCGCGGGCGACGACCCGGCGACCGGCTGGCACGCCGCCGTGCTGCGCGCCGTATTGCGGCGCGCGCGGCGCGGCGCGAACCGTTCAGACAAAGGAGACATTCCCGTGAGTCTCGACCGTGACTATCCCAATATCGGGTACCAACTGGGACGGCTGTTCGCCGTCTACGAACTCGCGCAGCGCGCCGCGCTGGGTCCGGGCGTGAAGGCGTCGATGCGCGACCGGTATTTCGGCGCAGCCTCGGCCACGCCGGCTGGAATCTTTGCCGTTATCATTAGAAACGGACAGAATCACCTGGCCAATGTCCGCAAGAAGAAACCCGGCTGGGCGGCGGTGATCGAGAAGGAATTGGAAGAGATCTTCGGCCGGATCATCCCGGCCGGGCCGCTGTCGCTGCCGCGATCGCTGCCGCTGGAACACCAGGCCGAATTCGCCATCGGCTATTACCACCAGCGTCGGGAGCGGATCGGCGGCCCCGCCGGCGCCGTGGCGGACCAGGATGCGCCGGACGCCGCCGATACTGCAGAAACCGAAGAGTGAGACCATAACGATGCAGAACCGCCACGAATTCATCCTGTTCTTCGACGTCAGCAACGGCAATCCTAACGGCGACCCGGATGCCGGCAACATGCCGCGACTGGACCCGGAAACCAATCAGGGCCTGGTGTCGGATGTCGCGCTGAAGCGCAAGGTGCGCAATTACATCACGCTGGCGCGCCCGGACATGCAGGGCTTCGAGATCTATATGAGCGAGGGCGCGACGCTGAACAACCAGCACAAGCGCGCCTGGTCGGCCGTCATGCCCGAGGCCACCAGCGATTTCAATAAACTGCCTAAGGATGAAGCGAAATCCCGTGGGCTGACGCGCTGGATGTGCGCCAATTTCTGGGATATCCGGACCTTCGGTGCTGTGATGACGACCGGCGTGAATGCGGGGCAGGTGCGCGGGCCGGTGCAGTTTTCCTTCGCGCGGTCGGTCGAACCGGTCCTGCCGCTGGAGATCTCCATCACCCGGCTGGCCGCCACGACCGAGAGTGATGCGGAAAGCAAGGGCGGCCGCACGATGGGGCGCAAGCATATCGTGCCGTACGGACTGTATCGCATGCATGGCTATGTCTCGGCACCGCTCGCGTCCCATCCTGTCAAGGGAACCGGTTTTTCCGACAGCGACCTGGACTTGCTGTGGGATGCGCTGCTGGGCATGTTCGATCATGACCGATCGGCCGCGCGGGGTGAAATGTCGGCGCGCAAGCTGGTCATTTTCCGCCATGCCTCCGCCCTGGGCAATGCGCGGGCGCAGGATCTGTTCGATCGAGTGACGGTGCTGCGCGCCCATCAGGGCGCCACGCATCCGGTCGGCAGCCCTGCCATCGACAACTGGCCGCCCGCCCGGTCGTGGGACGATTACGAAATCGTCGTCAACCATGACGGCGCACCCGACGGGGTCGAGATCATCGAACGGTAGGATGCGGATGCGTCCGCCACCGGATGGCGCGGCCGAGGATGCGCTCATCCCGCTCTCGGCCTTGCAGCATTATCTGTTCTGCCCCCGGCAATGTGCGTTGATTCATGTCGAACGGATCTGGGCCGAGGATGGTGCGACCGCCGAAGGGCGCATCCTGCACGAGCGTGTGGATGATGGGCGGCCCGACCGGCGGCGGGACGTGCGCACCGTCCGGTCGCTGGTCATCCGTTCGTTGGCGCTGGGCGTGTTCGGCAAGGCCGACGCGGTGGAGTTCCACGGCAAGGGCACCGATGCGATCCCCTATCCTGTCGAATACAAGCGCGGACGCCCCAAGACCCATCGTGCCGACGAGGTCCAGCTTTGCGCACAGGCGCTGTGCCTGGAGGATATGTTCGGACGGCCGGTGCCCGAAGGCGCGCTGTTCTATGGCCAGCCGCGCCGCCGCACCATCGTGGTCTTCGACGACGCATTGCGCCGTCTGACTGCCTGCGTGGCGCGGGACGTGCGGGCGATGATCGCCGGGCAGGAAACGCCGCGTCCCGAATATCGGCCGGCCTGCAAGAAATGTTCGCTGGTGCATGCGTGCCAGCCGCGCCGGCTGGAGCGGCCACCCGCGATCGCACGCTGGCTGGCATCGCGCCTGGACGAGGAAGGATAAGCATCCGTGCGCCGCCATCTCAATACCATTTACGTCACGACCGAGAATGCCTGGCTGCGCAAGGACGGCGCCAATGTCGTCGTGGAGGTGGAAGGCCGAGAGCGCGGCCGTGCGCCGCTGCATCTGCTGGACGGCATCATCTGTTTCGGACATGCCGGGGCGTCGCCCGCCCTGATGGGCGCGTGCGCCGAAGCGAACATCACCCTGTCATGGCTTTCGCCGCAGGGCCGTTTTCTGGCGCGCGCCGAGGGAGCGCGCAGCGGCAACGTGCTGCTGCGTCGCACGCAGTACCGTGCTGCCGATGACAGCGCACGTGCCCTGGCCATCGTGCGCAATATCATTGCCGCCAAAGCGGCCAACCAGCGGACGGTCCTGCGCCGAGCGTTGCGCGACCACGGGGCAGCCTTGGCGCCTGATGCGCAAGCGCAGTTGCAGGATGCCGAACAGCGCCTGACCAACGTCGTCCGGCGTGTCGCACAGGCGCCGGATATCGATACGGCACGCGGGATCGAGGGCGAAGCCGCCCAGGTCTATTTCGGCGCATTCAATCAATTGATCCGTGTCGAGGACAGCGCGTTCGTCTTCGCCGGCCGCACCCGCCGACCGCCGCTGGATCGGGTCAACGCCCTTCTGTCTTTCCTTTATGCCGTTCTGGGCCATGATTGCCGGTCGGCGCTGGAAAGCGTCGGGCTCGACCCACAGGTCGGGTTTCTACATGCGGACCGGCCGGGGCGCAGCAGCCTGGCCTTGGACCTTATGGAGGAATTGCGGCCGGTCCTGGCCGACCGACTGGCGCTGAGCCTGATCAACCGGCGACAGGTCGCCGCGGATGATTTTACCGTCAGCGACGGCGGCGCGGTCCTGATGACCGAGGACGCGCGCAAGGCGGTCCTGGTCGCGTGGCAAGATCGCAAGAAGGACGAAATCCGCCATCCTTTCCTGGAGGAATCGGTGACATTCGGGCTGGTCGCCCATCTTCAGTCCCTGCTGCTGGCGCGGCATTTGCGAGGGGAACTGGACGGATACCCCGCCTTCATCTGGAAATGACCGATGCTTGTCCTGATCACCTATGACGTAAATACCGAAGATGCAGCAGGCCGGCGTCGGTTGCGGCGGGTGGCGCGCGCCTGTCTCGATTTCGGGCAGCGCGTGCAGCATTCCGTCTTCGAATGCGATGTCGACCCGGCACGCTGGGCGGAACTGCGTGCCCGCCTGATTGCGGAGGCCGATACGGCGAAGGACAGCCTGCGCTTCTATCAGCTTGGGGCGAAGGGCAGGCAGCGGATCGAGCATGTCGGGGCCAAGCCCGTTCTGGACCTGGACGGGCCGCTGCTGTTCTGAAGTGCGCGCGAACCACAAGCGATCACGCCGGACCGGGTCGGTTCGCGCGGCCGGAATACTTTTTGCGATCAATGCTTTACTGATATGAACGCGCTCGCCCGTCTCGCCAGGGGACTAACCGCCATGCATTTCGCGCAAATGTTCCGTTTTTATAAGACCGAACAAGATGATAGCATAAAGGGTGTCGCTCTCCGTACGAGAGCGTGGATTGAAACACCCAACACCTGCACAGCGCGGGCAGTATCATACACGTCGCTCTCCGTACGAGAGCGTGGATTGAAACTATCAGAACCGCATGGAAGGTCTGGACCACTATGGTCGCTCTCCGTACGAGAGCGTGGATTGAAACGTCGCACCAGCGCCCGGAAAACAGGGGAGAGCTCGTCGCTCTCCGTACGAGAGCGTGGATTGAAACTCGTCGCATGCAGCCAGAGAGAGCGCCATCGCTGGTCGCTCTCCGTACGAGAGCGTGGATTGAAACATCGCTCCAGTTCTCTCAAGGGCTCCCCTCAAGGGTCGCTCTCCGTACGAGAGCGTGGATTGAAACGATGCGCTGTGGCCGGCTGCCGAGTCTGACCCGGGCGTCGCTCTCCGTACGAGAGCGTGGATTGAAACGGCGTGAAGGGCTATTCGCCGTCCTGGGGCAATCCGTCGCTCTCCGTACGAGAGCGTGGATTGAAACCGCAGCGCCGCCGCCGGGCGCAACCCGGCTGCTGGTCGCTCTCCGTACGAGAGCGTGGATTGAAACACCAGTTGATGGGCAATGAGGATGCCATCAATGCCGTCGCTCTCCGTACGAGAGCGTGGATTGAAACAGGTATGTCGAAATCATGTTCCATCGTCGGGAACGTCGCTCTCCGTACGAGAGCGTGGATTGAAACCGTTGCCAAGTCCGCACTGGTTGCTGCGGCCGGGTGTCGCTCTCCGTACGAGAGCGTGGATTGAAACCTTCTCAGCGACGCGGGCAGGTGGCTCGAAAAGCGTCGCTCTCCGTACGAGAGCGTGGATTGAAACCCCCATGGGAACGCATAGAGCACAAACCCATAGGGTCGCTC
This sequence comes from Nguyenibacter vanlangensis, assembly GCF_038719015.1. Lineage (NCBI taxonomy): Bacteria > Pseudomonadati > Pseudomonadota > Alphaproteobacteria > Acetobacterales > Acetobacteraceae > Nguyenibacter > Nguyenibacter vanlangensis. The sequence continues at coordinate 3,405,054 of NZ_CP152276.1, read as the reverse complement.
TCCGTACGAGAGCGTGGATTGAAACACGGCGCCGCGCTGCCAAAACCCGGTATCCCCGACGTCGCTCTCCGTACGAGAGCGTGGATTGAAACTGCTTCGAGGATTGCGCGGCCAATTGCGGTCATGTCGCTCTCCGTACGAGAGCGTGGATTGAAACACAGAGGCGCCCTCCCGCAAACCCGCAACGACGGGTCGCTCTCCGTACGAGAGCGTGGATTGAAACGCGTCGTTGATCACCTCGCACGGCGCCTCGAACGGTCGCTCTCCGTACGAGAGCGTGGATTGAAACGCAGCCAGGTAGAATGTGGCCATCGCGCGAGGCCAGTCGCTCTCCGTACGAGAGCGTGGATTGAAACCAGACATATCCGGCGCCGTGGTTATCGGTCGCGGGTCGCTCTCCGTACGAGAGCGTGGATTGAAACCGGATGGCACCGTGATCCTGACCGGTCCCGGATTGTCGCTCTCCGTACGAGAGCGTGGATTGAAACAGGTATTATTCTAATGGCAAACGTGACTACTTTTAGTCGCTCTCCGTACGAGAGCGTGGATTGAAACATGTCATACGCGCCTAATTCGTGGGAAAAATACGGTCGCTCTCCGTACGAGAGCGTGGATTGAAACCATGGCGGGGATCTGGCTTTCCCGCCACTCGACGGTTGCGCTCCGCGTGGAAGCGCGGATCGAGACGCGCCTGTTCCATCTATGGCTACGTGATCGGCGGGGCCGCCAGCCGCCCTTATCCGTCCAATGATTGCAGGTCGAAGAGGCGGCGATACAGGCCGCCTTCGCGCGCGATCAGTTGGGCGTGGGAGCCGTCCTCGCGCAGTTCGCCGTGGGCGAAGACCAGGATGCGGTCCAGCCCGACGACGGTGGACAGGCGGTGGGCGATCACCAGCACCGTCCGGCCGATCATCAGCCGTTCCATCGCGTCCTGCACCAGGATTTCGGATTCCGAATCCAGGCTGGACGTGGCCTCGTCGAAGATCAGGATCGGGGCGTCGGCCAGGAAGGCGCGGGCGATGGCCACGCGCTGGCGTTCGCCGCCCGACAGCTTGACCCCGCGTTCGCCCACCATGGTGGCATAGCCCTTGGGCAGGCGGCCGATGAAGCCGGCGGCATTGGCCTGGCGTGCCGCTTCCTCGATCTCGGCCATCGAGGCGCCGGGCCGGCCATAGGCGATGTTTTCAGCCAGCGAGCGGTGAAACAGCACCGGTTCCTGCTGTACGATCGCGATCTGGCTGCGCAGGCTGGATTGCGCGACGGTCGCGATATCGATGCCGTCGATCAGGATCCGGCCGTCGGTCACGTCGTACAGGCGCTGCACCAGCTTGACCAACGTGGTCTTGCCCGAGCCGGAGGGCCCGACCAGGGCCACGCGGCTGCCGGCGGGAATGTCGATCGACAGGTCACGGAACAGCAGCCCGCGCTGTCCGCGATAGCCGAAACCGACTTGGTCGAAGCGGATCGCGCCGTGAGAGATGCGCAGCGGCGGGGCGTCCGGCCGATCCTGCACGCCGGGCGGCAAGCGATAGATCGCGACCAGTTCCTCCATCTCGTTCACCGAACGCTGGACCATCGAGATCTGCTGGCCGATATCGCGCAGATAGCCCTGCACCAGGAAGACCATCGTCAGCACATAGGCCACGTCGCCAGGCCCCGCCCGGCCGCGCCACCAGAGCGCCAGCACCGCGCCGATCAGCACCACGCGCATCAACAGCGCGGCCACGTTCTGCAGGTTTCCGGAATTGGTGCCCCGCACCCAGGACCGTTCGGTGCGACGCTGCCAGCGCGAGAGAATCCAGGACAGGCGCGCTTCCTCGCGCCGTTCGGCGCCGAAGGCCTTGACCACCGCGTTACAGGTGACGGCGTCGGCCAGGGCCGCGCCCATGCGCGTATCCCACGCATTGGCCAGCCGGGCGGACGGCGCGACATAATGCAGGGTCAGCCAGGCGGACATCGCCACCAGCATGATCGAGCTGAGCCCCAGCAGCAGCCCCATCGACGGCCAGTGCCAGGCCAGCACCACGGTCGTGGCCGCCAGCACCAGCACGCTGGGCAGCAGCATCAGCATCAGCGTGTCCGCCAGCGTATCGACCGCCCACATGCCGCGCGTCAGTCGCCGCACCGTCGAGCCGGCGAAGGTGTTGCCGTGCCAGTCGGTGGAAAAACGCTGCACACGGGCAAAGGCGGTTTCGGCGATGCCGCGCATCACCCGCGCCGTCAGGAAGGTGATGCCCAGATAGGACATGCGCCGCCCCGCCACACCCAGCAGGCCGAGCAGCACCAGCCCGCCCAGCGTCCACAGCACGCCGTGCCGGGCCGCGGCCAGCGCCGGCGTCAGGGACCCGACCGCGCCGCCGCGCGCCACGTCGTCGACCATCCAGCCGGCCAGCAGCGGGGTGACCACGTCGGCCACCGTCGCGACGGCGATGCCGGCCATCGTCCAGGCCAGCGCGCCGGGATGGCGCGACCAGCGCCGGATCACGAAGCCCAGCACTTCGACAAATTCGTTGCGCGCACGGCCCCGGGGGGCGGGCGCGGAGTCAGTGTCCGTCATGATATCCCGGCCGGTCCCGTCGGCCATCCTTTCGTCCGTTCCGGCCGCATGCGGCGGGCCGCCTGCAACGGCCCGGACTATCGCCGCGCGGCTGGATGAAAGCAACCGCCACCCTTAAGTCGCCCCTTGCCTGTCGCCGCTGCCCGGCGGAAAAAAGGGCCCGAATCGAACGGACGGCCAGACCCCATGACCAAGCCCCTTACCCCAGTCAAGGTGCCGCGCCCCGCGCGGGCCAAGCGCCGCATGACGCTGAAGGAAGTGGAACGATTCATCACGCTGCTGGCCGAGGCCCATCCCAACGCCGAGAGCGAGCTGGAATTCGTTGATGACTACACGCTGCTGGTCGCGGTCGTGCTGTCGGCTCAGGCCACCGACGCGTCGGTCAACCGGGCGACGCGGGGCCTGTTCCGCGACGCGCCTGACCCGGCCGCGATGGTGGCATTGGGCGAGGATGGAGTCGGGGCGCATATCCGGTCGATCGGCCTGTGGCGCACCAAGGCGCGCAACGTCATAACCCTGTCGCAGACATTGCTGGACCGGTATGACGGGCGCGTCCCGCGTGACCGCGCGGCGCTGGAGGCGCTGCCCGGCGTGGGGCGCAAGACCGCGAACGTGGTGATGAACGTGGCGTTCGGCGACAGCACGATGGCGGTGGATACGCATATCTTCCGCATCGGCAACCGCACCGGGCTGGCGCCGGGCAAGACCACGCGCGCAGTCGAGGACCAACTGGTGGCGCGAATCCCGGCGCCGCTGCTGCGCCCGGCGCATCATTGGCTGATCCTGCACGGGCGCTATGTCTGCAAGGCGCGGCGGCCCGAATGCTGGCGCTGCCCGGCGCAGGAACCCTGCCAATATACCGGCAAGGTGCTGACGCCACCCTGAAGCTCTGCCGCCTGCCCATTGCCGGCTATCCGTCCCGGACTATTCCCGCCGGGCGAGCGGCAGGGTGGGCAGGCCATGCTGGCCCGGCCCCAGCACCCAGGGCCGCGCCCCACGGGTCTGCCGGTCCGAGACGATTTCGACCTTGTCGCCGTGCAGGAAGACGGCCTGGGCGCCGTCCTGCCAGGCCGTCAGCCCGTCGAGGGTGCGAACGCCCGGGCAGTGCGCATCGTCCAGCGGCACCAGCGTGACCAGCACGGCGCCGCCCGCGCAATCGACGCCGGCCGCCGCCGCAAGGCGTAGCGCGACGGCGCCCATGCGACAGGCGCCGCCAGGGCAGTCCAGCGGGGCAAGCGACAGGGCAAGCGCCTGTTGCCAGTCGCGTTCGACCGGCATGTCGGCGCCCGGGCGCGGGCCGATCCGCAGCACCGCGCCGTCGCGCACCGCCAGCACCCGCCCGTCGGGCGAGAGCAGCAGGTCGGGCCGCGCGATCAGGAACGGCGCGGCCAGTGCCAGCAACAGCGGCGCCGCCCCAAGCCAGCGCCAGCGCCGTGTCCACAAACACAGCCAGCACAGGCCCAGCAGCCAGGCCGCCAGCCCCCAGGCCGGCATGGCAGGCACCATGACCCGCGCCGCCGGCCAGCCGGACACCCCATGCGCCAGGGCCAGCACCAGCCGGATGCCCCAGCCCATCGGCACCAGCGCCAGGGGTTCGCCCCCCAGGGGCATCAGCGCCAGGGCCAACAGCCCGAGGGGCAGGATCCACACCGCCATCAGCGGCACCGCCAGCAGGTTGGCCAGCACGAACCAGGGTTGCAGCGTGCCGAAATGCGCCATGACCACCGGCACGGTGGCGCCCCCGGCGAACAGGCTGGCCAGCAGCAATTGCGCGCCGTGGCGCGCGGCATGGCGCCACCAGCCGGGTCCGTCAGCCAGCCGCGCGAGCAGCGGACGCGCGGCCTCGAACCCCGCGGCCAGGCCCATCACGGCGGCGAGCGACATCTGCAGCGGAGCCTCGAGCAGGTCCGCCGGACCGGCCAGCAGCAGCAGGGTCGCCCCCACCGCCAGCCCGCGCATCGAGACGGCACGGCGGCCGGTGATGATCGCCAGCGCCACCAGCGCGGCCATGGTCAGGCTGCGCACTGCCGGCAGATGCGCGCCGGTCAGCAGGACGTAGGCCCCGCCTGACGCCAGGGCGGCCAGGGCCGCGATCTGCCGGCAGGGCCAGTACAGGCTGGCCCGTTCGGAACAGGCCAGCGCCAGCCGCGCGGCCGTCATCGCCACCCCCATGACGATGCCCAGATGCAGCCCCGCGACCGCCAGCAAGTGCGCCAGCCCGGCATCGGCGAAGGCGTCGCGGTCGGATTGCGGCATGGCGGCGGCCGACCCGGTCAGAATGGCGGCCGCCACCCCGCCCGGCGCGCCGGGCAGCACGCGCAGGATCCGCGCCACCACGCATTCGCGCAGCGATTCCAGCAGGACGTCCACCCTGCGCGGCGGCACCGGCGGCCCTGCGGATTGCACCAGGCCCAGGGCGGTGCCGCTGCCGGCGCTGCCATCGAACCAAGCTCGGCGCTGACCGTCGGGGCCGCCCGGCCAGGCGGGCGGCGGCGGCGGGCGCAACAGCGCGCGCACCCGTACCGTCATGCCCGGCACCAGCGCCGCCGGGTCGTCCGGCCGCACCCGCACGCGCAGGATACGGCGCAAGGGCGGCATGCCGTCATCGATCGCATCGTCCAGCACCGCATCCGCCAGGTCCAGCCGCCGGATGGCCGGCTCGGCATCGCCTGCCGGGTGCCCCGACGGATGCCCTGATGGATGCCCTGATGGATGCCCCGATGGATGCAATGACGAGTGGGACGGCGGTAAACGGGGCGGCAGCAGGGTGACGGCGGCGATGCGGCCGGTCACGATACTGGCACGGCGCGGCAGGTCGGGCAGCGGCGGCCGGCGGTGCGCATCAACCCATGACGCGACGAACCCCAGCGCGATCGCCGCGACCGCGCCGCCGGCCAGCCGGGGTACCAGGTCGGCCGGGCGCCGCGCGATCCAGCCCGCCATGGCCACGGCCAGCAGCAGCACGGCCAGCATTGCCGGCCGCCCCGGTTCCTGCCGCAGCATGAAATAGCCCGCGATGCCCAGCCCCAGCCCCACCGGCAGCCAGAGCGCCAGCCGCGTCCGTTCGGCCAGAAGCTGGCGCGCGAGCCATGGCTTGGTGCAATCCTGCCTGCCGGTTGCGTCCGTCACCCCGCCTTTGCCCGCCCGCTGTTCCACCCGGACAGACTAGCCCCGGCAGGCGGGTTGCAGAAGATGCGCCCGTCGGGAGAAGCACCAGCCGGGCGCACCCCCTGTATGGCGGAGACATCCCATGGTATGGACCCGGCTCATGACCGTTCGTACGCGCTTCGCACCCAGCCCGACGGGATTGCTGCATATCGGCAACGCCCGCGCCGCCCTGTTCAACTTCCTTTATGCCCGTCACCATGGCGGCAAGTTCCTGCTGCGCATCGAGGATACGGACCGCGAACGTTCGACCCAGCAGGCGGTGGACGTGCTGTTCGACGGGCTGGCCTGGATGGGGCTTACCCCGGACGAGGCGCCGGTCTTTCAGTCCACGCGTCAGGCCCGCCATGCCGAGGTGGCGCATCACCTGCTGGCGCAGGGTTTGGCCTATCGCTGTTTCTGTACGCCCGAAGAACTGCAGCAGATGCGCGAGCAGGCCGCTGCCGAGGGCAAGCCGCCGCGCTATAACGGCTATTGGCGCGACCGCGACCCGGCCGAGGCGCCGCCGGGCGCACCCTTCACGGTGCGCATCCGCGCCCCGCGCGAGGGCGAGACGGTCATCCACGACCTGGTGCAGGGCGAGGTCCGCGTGGCGAATGCCGAACTGGACGACATGATCATCCTGCGCGGCGACGGTACCCCGGTCTATCAACTGGCGGTGGTAGTGGATGACCATGACATGGACATCACCCACGTCATCCGCGGCGACGACCACCTGACCAACAGTTTCCGCCAGGCGATGATCTATCGCGCCATGGGCTGGGAGCTGCCTGCCTTCGCGCATCTGCCGCTGATCCACGGGCCCGACGGCGCCAAGCTGTCCAAGCGGCACGGCGCGCAGTCGGTGGTGGAATTCCGCGACATGGGATACCTGCCCGAGGCGCTGAACAATTACCTGCTGCGCCTGGGCTGGGGCCACGGCGATGCCGAGATCCTGTCGCGCGAGGAGCAGATCCGCCTGTTCGACCTGGATGGCGTCGGGCGGTCGGCGTCGCGCATGGATTACGTCAAGCTGCAGCACCTGAACGGCGTCTGGCTGCGTCAGGCGGAGGATGCGCGGCTGACCGAGGAGGTGGCCGCCCGCCTGGCCGGCCGGCCGGGGGTGACGCTGGACGACACGGTGCGGGCGCGCATCCTGCAACTGATGCCGGGACTGAAGGAACGGGCGAGGACGCTGGTGGACCTGGCCGACAGCGCGGCCTTCCTGGGCCGGCACGTGCCGCTGGAGTGCGATGCCAAGGCCGAGAAGCTGCTGACGCCGGAGGCCAGGGAGATGCTGGGGCTGCTGGCCCGCGACCTGGCGGTGATCGAGCCGTTCGACGCGCCGGCCATCGACGCGGCGCTGCGGCGCTTCGCCGAGCATCACGGCCACAAGCTGGGCCAGGTCGCGCAGCCGGTGCGCGCGGCGATGACGGGCACCACGACCTCGCCTGGCATCGACGCGACGCTGGCCGCGCTGGGGCGGGACGAGGTGATGGCCCGGATCGGGGCAGTCGCCCGATGAACGACGCCCCGCGCGCCGCACCGCCACGGTTCTTCGCGCAGCATGCGCGGCATCTGCTGGGCGTGCAGGGCATGCATCCCAGCCGTATCGAGCCGTTCCTGGACCTGGCCGAGAGCTATGCCCTGATGAACCGGTCGCGCAAGACGCCGCGCGACCGGCTGCGCGGGCGCACCGTGATCAACCTGTTCTTCGAGGACAGCACCCGCACGCGGACCTCGTTCGAGCTGGCGGGCAAGCGGCTGGGCGCGGACGTGGTCAACATGACGGTGGCCAGTTCGTCGGTGAACAAGGGCGAGACGCTGCTGGATACGGCGGCGACGCTGAACGCCATGCGCACCGACCTGCTGGTGGTGCGGCATTCGCAGTCGGGCGCACCGGCGCTGCTGGCCCGCAAGGTCGAGGCCAGCGTGGTGAATGCCGGCGACGGCACGCACGAGCATCCGACCCAGGCGCTGCTGGATGCACTGACGATCCGGCGGCATTTCGGCACGCTGCACGGGCTGACGGTAGCGATCTGCGGCGATGTCAGCCATAGCCGGGTGGCGCGGTCGAACATCCACCTGCTGACGGCGATGGGGGCGAGGGTGCGGGTGGTCGGGCCACCGACCCTGATCCCCGGCGCGATCGGCGCCCTGGGGGTGGATGTGCACTACACGATGGAAGACGGGCTGCGCGACGCCGACGTGGTGATGATGCTGCGCATGCAGCGCGAGCGCATGAGCGGCGGCCAGGTGCCCAGCGCGCGCGAATATTTCCGCTTCTATGGCCTGGATCACAAGCGGCTGGCGGTGGCCCGTCCGCAGGCGCTGGTCATGCATCCGGGCCCGATGAATCGCGGCGTCGAGATCGACAGCCGCGTCGCCGATTCCGACCAGAGCGCGATCCGCGAGCAGGTGGAAATGGGGGTCGCCGTGCGCATGGCCGTGCTGGACCTGCTGTCGCGTGCCGGAGATGCCCCGTGAACGCCGCAATAGACGCCACGATTTTCGAGAATGTGCGCCTGATCGACCCGGCGCGGGGGCTGGACCGGCCCGGCCGGCTGCTGGTGCGCGGCGGGGTGATCGCCGGGATCGACCTGCCGGCGGCCGAGGGCGCCCCCGAGGGCGCGCGGGTGATCGACGGGGGCGGCGCGATCCTGTGCCCGGGGCTGGTCGACATGCGCGTGGCGATCGGCGAGCCGGGGTTCGAATATCGTGAAACCGTGCTGTCGGCGGCGCGGGCGGCGGCGGCCGGGGGCATCACCACCATGGCGGTGCTGCCCAACAGCCAGCCGGCGACCGACGACCCGGCACTGGTGCGCCACCTGCGCGCACGCGGCGAGGAAACGGGCATGGTGTCGATCCTGCCCTATGGCGCGCTGACCCGGCAGTGCGAGGGCGCGGAGATGGCCGAGATCGGCCTGCTGCATGAGGCCGGGGCGATCGCCTTCACCGACGGGCCGCGCGCGCTGGCCGACACGCGGATGATGCGCCTGGCCCTGACCTATGCGCGCGGGTTCGACGCGCTGGTCGTCCAGCACCCTGAGGAGCCGGCCCTGGCCCGAGGCGGTTGCGCCACCGACGGCGAACTGGCGACCCGGCTGGGCCTGCCGGGCATTCCGGCGGCGGCCGAGGCGATCATGATCGCCCGCGACCTGCGCCTGGCCGAACTGACGCGGGGTCGGCTGCATTTCTGCCATGTCTCGACCGCCGAGGGTCTGGAGCTGATCCGCGCGGCGAAGGCGCGCGGGCTGCGCGTGACCTGCGACACCGCGCCGCCCTATTTCGACCTGAACGAGACCGCGATCGGCGATTTCCGCACCTATGCCAAGCTGTCGCCGCCGCTGCGGGGAGAGGCCGACCGGCAAGCAGTGTGCGCGGCGCTGGCCGACGGGACGATCGACGCCATCGCGTCCGACCACGCGCCCTGCGATGCCGACGACAAGCGCCAGCCCTTTGCCGTGGCGTCGCCGGGGGGAACCGGGCTGGCGACCCTGCTGGCGGTGACCCTGGCGCAGGTCCATGGCGGTGCGCTGCCGATGATCGAGGCGCTGGGCCTGCTGACCCACCGGCCGGCCGCCCTGCTGCGCAGCAGGGCCGGTACCCTGTCCGACGGGGCGGCGGCGGACCTGTGCCTGTTCGACCCGGAACGCGCCTGGCGCGTCGAGGCCGACCGCATGCCCGGCAAGGCACAGAACACGCCCTTCGACGGGCGGGCGCTGGAGGGGCGGGTGCTGGGCACCTGGAAGGCCGGAAAGCCGGTCTTCGCCCATACCGATGCTTGACGGCGGGAATATGATGCACGACGCGGTTCCGGCCTTCGCCCTGCCCCTGCTGGCGGCGATCGCGCTGCTGTCCTATGGCATCGGCAGCGTGCCGTTCGGCCTGCTGCTGGCGCAGTTCGGCGGGGCGGGGGATATCAGGCGTATCGGGTCGGGCAATATCGGCGCGACCAACGTGCTGCGCACGGGACGGCGCGGGCTGGCGGCGGCGACCCTGCTGCTGGACGGGGCCAAGGGCGCTTTCGCCGTGGCCTGCGGCTTTATCCTGTCGCCGTTCCATACCGAGCAGGCCATGGCTGTGGCGGCCATATTCGCTGTGCTGGGCCATTGCTTTCCGGTCTGGCTGAAATTTCACGGCGGCAAGGGCGTGGCCACGGGGCTGGGCGCGGCGCTGGCCCTGGATTGGCGGGTCGGCCTGGCCTGCTGCGCGATCTGGCTGGCGGTGGCGCGGCTGACGCGCATTTCCTCGGCCGGGGCGCTGTCGGCGTTCGTGGCGTTGCCGGTGCTGCTGACGCTGTTGAACGGCGGCGATCCGGGCGCGCCGATTCCGCTGGCAGGGCTGCTGATCGCGGTGCTGGCCCTGGCGCGGCATCACGGCAATATCCGCCGGCTGCTGTCCGGCGCCGAGCCGCGGATCGGGCGGAAGACGCCGTGAGCGCCGCCGAACGGCTGGCCACCCATCTGCGCCTGGCGCGGACCGAGGGGGTCGGCCCTGTCGGCTATCGCAAATTGCTGCTGGATTACGGCGACGCGGCCGACGCGCTGGCCGCCTTGCCGGCGCGGGCCCGCGCGGCCGGACGCGCGCGGGCGCTGCGCATTCCCACGCCAGACGAGATCGCGGCGGAAATCGACGGCACGACGGCGCTGGGCGGCCGGATCCTGATCCTGGGCGATCCGGATTATCCGCCCCTGCTGGCGGCGATCCACGACGCGCCGCCGGCGCTGTCCGTGCTGGGCGACCCGGCGCGGCTGCACGGCTGCGCGGTGGGGATCGTGGGCGCACGCAATGCCTCGTCCAACGGGGCGCGCATGGCCGAAAGCCTGGCGGCCACCCTGGCGGCGCAAGGGATCACGATCATTTCAGGAATGGCACGGGGAATCGACGCCGCCGCCCATCGCGGCGCGCTGCGCGCCGGCGCGACGATCGCGGCGGTGGCGGGCGGACTGGACCGTCCCTATCCGTCCGAACACGCAGAATTGCAGTCGCTGATCGCCCGGCACGGCGCGGTGGTGACCGAGACCCCGCTGGGCGTTGCGCCGCAGACCCGTCATTTCCCCCGGCGCAACCGGCTGATCGCCGGGTTGGCCCAGGGCTGCGTCGTCGTCGAGGCCGCATTGCGCTCGGGCAGCCTGATCACCGCCGAACTGGCGACCCTGTATGGTCGGACGGTCTTCGCCGTGCCCGGATCGCCGCTGGATCCGCGCTGTCGCGGCAGCAACGCGCTGTTGCGGCATGGGGCGGTCCTGACCGAAAGCGAGCATGACGTGCTGGCCGAACTGCCAGAAGAAAGACGTGGGGAAAGGATCGGGGCGGGCGCCGCGGCGCCCCGTCCCGGCCGGCCGGGGGACCTGGCGCAGCATCAGGCGCCGTGGCCCGCCCCGCCCCCGGCGGAGGCCGCCGGGAGGGCCCCGGCGATCGACGCCGACACCCCTGAAGATGCCGGGGAGATTCGCCGCGCGGTGCTGTCGCTGCTGTCATTTACGCCGACGCCGGTTGACGATCTCGTACGGCGCTGCCAGTTCTCGACATCGGCTATCCTGACCGTGCTGTCGGAACTGGAGCTGGCAGGCAACATCGAAACCCTTCCAGGTGGTAGCGTTGTCCTTCCATCCCTGCCCCCCGCAGGCCGGCCGGACCTGGAACGAGAAGCGTAATCCGGAGACAGAATGACTGATGTCGTCGTGGTCGAGTCGCCCGCCAAGGCGAAGACGATCAACAAGTATCTGGGGGATGGATTTACGGTACTCGCCTCGTTCGGCCATGTGCGCGACCTGCCGCCGAAGGATGGCAGCGTCCGGCCCGACGAGAATTTCGCCATGGACTGGGAGGCCGACGAACGCGGCACCCGGCAGGTCGCCGCGATCGCCAAGGCGCTGCGCGGCGCGCGGCATCTGTATCTGGCGACCGACCCGGACCGCGAGGGCGAGGCGATTTCCTGGCATGTCCGGGCGATGCTGGAAGAGAGGAACCTGCTGAAGGGCGTGGACGTCCAGCGGGTGACCTTCAACGAGATCACCAAGAGCGCGATCCGCGCCGCCATGGCGCAGCCGCGCGACCTGGACCAGCCGCTGATCGAGGCCTATCTGGCGCGGCGGGCGCTGGATTACCTGGTGGGCTTCACCCTGTCGCCCGTGCTGTGGCGCAAGCTGCCGGGCTCGCGCAGCGCGGGGCGGGTGCAGTCGGTGGCGCTGCGCCTGATCTGCGAGCGCGAGGCGGAGATCGAGAGCTTCCGCAGCCGCGAATACTGGACGGTCGGCGCCGAGTTCACCACGCCCGAGGGGGCGCGCTTCACCGCGCGGCTGACCCACCTGGCCGGCCGCAAGCTGGAACAGTTCGACCTGCATGACGAGGCCGGCGCGATGGCCGCCAAGGCGGCGGTCGAAGCCGGGCAGTTCGCCGTGCGGTCGGTCGAACGGCGCAAGGTGCGCCGCAATCCGCCGCCGCCCTTCACGACCTCGACCCTGCAGCAGGAGGCGTCGCGCAAGCTGGGCATGGGCGCGCAGGTGACGATGCGCACCGCCCAGCAATTGTACGAAGGCATCGACCTGGGCGGCGAAACGGTCGGCCTGATCACCTATATGCGCACCGATGGCGTACAGATGGCCGGCGAGGCCATCGCCGCCATCCGCGGCCATATCGGCGAGAGCTTCGGCGCCGCCTACCTGCCGGACAAGGCGCGCATCTATTCCACCCGCGCCAAGAACGCGCAGGAGGCGCACGAGGCGATCCGCCCCACCGATGTCGACCGCGCGCCCGCCGAGGTCGCGCGCTACCTGACCGACGACCAGCGGCGGCTGTACGAGCTGATCTGGAAACGCTCGGTCGCCAGCCAGATGCAGTCGGCCGAACTGGACCAGGTGATCGTCGAGATCGCCGATGCGGGCGGGGCGGCGACATTGCGGGCCACCGGTTCGATGATCGCCTTCGACGGGTTCCTGAAGCTGTACAGCGAGGGACGGGACGATACCGGGTCGAAAGACGAGCAGGACGAGGACAGCCGCATGCTGCCGCCGATGCGCGAGCGCGATCCGCTGCGGCGCGGCGCGGTTGCGGCCGAGCAGCATTTCACCCAGCCGCCGCCGCGCTATTCGGAAGCGTCGCTGGTCAAGAAGATGGAAGAGATCGGCATCGGGCGGCCGTCAACCTATGCCTCGATCCTGTCGGTGCTGCGCGACCGCAACTATGTTCGGCTGGAGGCCCGCCGCTTCATTCCCGAGGATCGGGGCAGGCTGGTCACCGCGTTCCTGACCTCGTTCTTCGAACGTTATGTCGACACCCAGTTCACGGCCGGGCTGGAAGAGCAGCTGGACGACATATCGGGCGGCCGGGCGGACTGGCGCGACGTGATGGCGGCCTTCTGGCAGGATTTTTCCCACGCGGTCGACCAGACGAAGGAGCTGAAGATCTCCGACGTCATCAACGCGCTGGACAACGACCTGGCGCCGCATTTCTTCCCCGCCCGACCCGACGGCGGCGACCCGCGGGTCTGCACCGCCTGCGGCACCGGGCGGCTGGGACTGAAGCTGGGGCGCTATGGCGCGTTCATCGGCTGTTCGAACTATCCGACCTGCCAGTTCACCCGCCGGCTGGTGGTGGACCCCAAGGAAGAGGGCGATGCCGACACGCTGAAGGACGGGATGCGGGTGCTGGGCCAGCACCCCGAGACCGGCGACGAGATCAGCGTGCGGCGCGGCCCGTGGGGCCTGTATGTCCAGCAGGGCGAACCCGACCCCGAGGACAAGAAGGCCAAGCCCCGGCGCGCCACCATCCCGCGCGGCATCGAAGGCGACAAGATCACGCTGGACCAGGCGGTGGGCCTGCTGTCCCTGCCGCGGATCATCGGCCCCCATCCGGAAACCGGCGAGATGATCGAGGCCGGGCTGGGGCGGTTCGGGCCCTATGTGAAGATGGGCGCCGTGTTCGGGTCGCTGGACAAGGATGACGACATCCTGACCGTCGGGCTGAATCGCGCGGTGGACGTGCTGGCGCGCAAGCTGGCGTCGGTGCGCACCCTGGCGCCGCATCCCAAGGACGGCGAGCCGGTGATCGTGCGCAAGGGCCGCTTCGGCCCCTATGTCCAGCACGGGCAGGTCGTCGCCAACCTGCCGCGCGGCGAGGCGATGGAGGACGTGACCCTGGATGCGGCGCTGGCGCTGCTGGCCGAGAAGGGCAAGCCGCTGAAACCGCGCGGCAAGGCCGCAGCGAAGAAGGCCCCCGTGAAGAAGGCTTCTGCCAAAAAAGCCGCCGCCCCCAAGGCCGCCCCCAAGGAAGCGAAGCCGAAAGCCGCACGCGCGAGCGCCAAGGCCGACACCAAGGAGAGCGCCCCCCCCCGGGCGCGGCGCGCCGCAGCCAAGGCGGGCTGAGGATGGAGGGACGGGACCTGTCCGACCCGCCTTCACCCGATCCCGTGCCGACCGATACTGCGCCCCCGGCCGCTCTTCCGGCGGCCAAGGGGGCGTTGCCGGATCGCGAGACCCTGCGCCGGTTCATCGCCGGCGCCAGCGGCCGGGTGGGCAAGCGCGAGATCGCCCGGGCGTTCGGCCTGGGGCCGGAGCACAAGGCGGCGCTGCGCGACATGCTGCGCGCGCTGGCGCTGGAGGGCACGCTGGTGCCGGCCGGCGCCAGGCGGTTCCGTGCCTCGGCCGCGATGCCGGAGGCCGCGGTGGTGCAGGTCACGGGCACCGACCCGGACGGCGATCCGATCGCCCGGCCGGTGGCATGGGACGGCGACGGGCCGCCTCCGGTCATCTTCATGCATCCCGAGCAGAAGGGACGCCCCGCCCTGGCGCCGGGAGAGCGGGTGGTCGCCCGCCTGAAGCGACTGGGCCCCGGCCGGTACGAGGGACGCACCCTGCGCCGGCTGACCGACGCGCCGGCGCGCATTGTCGGGGTATTCCGCTCCGCGCCGCCCGATGTGCCGCCGCCGGGGGACGTACCGCGCCGCCCTGCCGAGGCCGGCCGGCTGATCCCCGCCGACCGGCGGGCGAAGGCGGAATGGATCATCCCCGCGGGCGAGACGCTGGGCGCCGAGGACGAGGACGTCGTCATCGCCGAGCCGCTGCCGCTGGCCGGGCCGGGGCTGAAGCCCGCGCGGATCATCGAACGGCTGGGCCCGATGGGGGATGCGCGGTCGGTCAGCCTGCTGGCGATCCATACCCATGGGATTCCCGACGCCTTTTCCGCCGAGGCGCTGGCCGAGGCCGAGCGGGCGCGTGGCGTGCCGGCCGAAGGGCGCGAGGATCTGCGCGAGGTTCCGCTGATCACCATCGACGGGGCCGACGCACGCGATTTCGACGATGCGGTCTATGCCGAGCCTGACGGCGACGGATTCCGCCTGATCGTCGCGATCGCCGACGTGGCGCATTACGTGCGTCCGGGATCGGCCCTGGACCGCGAGGCGCAGCGGCGCGGCAACTCGGTCTATTTCCCCGACCGGGTGGTGCCGATGCTGCCCGAGGCGCTGTCCAATGGCTGGTGCTCGCTGCGGCCCGGCGAGGATCGGGGCTGCCTGTTCGCCGAGCTTCATATCGATGCCCACGGCGCCAAGACCCGCCATCGCTTCGGCCGGGGCATCATGCGCAGCGCCGCGCGCCTGACCTATGACGAAGCGCAGGCGGCGATCGACGGGGCGCAGGAGACGGGGCTGCCGGACGGGCTGATCGGCACGCTGTTCGCCGCCTTTCGGGCGCTGGCGGCGGCACGGGCGCGGCGTGGCACGCTGGACCTGGACGTACCGGAACGGACGGTGCGGCTGGATCCGCAGGGGCGAATCGTCACCATAGACCCGCGCCCGCGCTTCGACAGCCACCGGCTGATCGAGGAATTCATGGTGCTGGCCAATGTCGCCGCCGCCGAGGAACTGGAGCGCCGCCGCCGGCCGTGCCTCTACCGCGTCCACGCTCCGCCCTCGCCCGAGCGGGCGGGGGCGATGCGCGACAGCCTGTCGGTCATGGGTTTTGCCCTGCCGCCGGCCGGCGCGCTGCAGGCCCGCGACCTGGGCAGGGTCCTGGCGCAGGCGGCCGGGGGCGACTCGGCGACGCTGGTCAGCGAGACGATCCTGCGGGCGCAGAGCCAGGCGGAATACAGCCCGGACAATATCGGTCATTTCGGCCTGGCGCTGCCGGCCTATGCCCATTTCACCAGCCCGATCCGTCGCTATGCCGACCTGATGGTCCACCGCACCCTGATCGGCCTGGGCACGCTGCCGCCCGACGGCATGCCAGCCGGCGATGCCGCGCGCCTGGCCGAGATCGGCGAGCAGGTCAGCGCCACCGAGCGGCGCGCCGTCCTGGCCGAACGAGAAACCACCGAACGCTATGTCGCACTGTGGCTTGCCGAACGCATCGGAATGGAATTTTACGGTCACGTGACAGGCGTGGCCCGGTTCGGCGCGTTCGTGACATTGACGCGGACCGGCGCCACCGGTCTGGTGCCGGTATCGACCCTGCCCGACGATGTCTGGACCCATGACGACACGACTCAAACGCTGCGCGGCCGCCATGGCGGGATGCGTCTCTCGCTGGGACAGCCCGTCACGATTCGTCTGGTCGAGGCGACGCCGGTGACGGGCGGCCTGCTGTTCGCCTTGGTCGATCCGGACATGGGCGCCGATCGGGTTGCCGATCGAGCTCGGACCGGCGCGGCGCGCCGCGGCCGCACGCGTGGCATGCACCGACGCTGATGCGCGGCCTGCCCTTTTCGGCTGCGCCGGGCCGGCCGCCCGCGCGATTGCGCCGGGCGGCGCGGCGCATCGCCATGCTGGCGCTGCCGACGCGGTCGATCGCGGCGATGCTGATCGTCATCCATCTGACGACGGCGGTGGCGGGCCATGCGGCCCAGACGCCGGCCCCCGTCCCGCAGCCCGCGCCGCCATCCACCCCAACGCCGACCGTGACTCCGGCCACGACTCCGGCTGCGCCGGCGCCCCAGGCGGCGCAGGATGCCCAGACGCCGCAGGGTACCGGCGCATCGGTCCAGGCCGACCTGGACCCTGCCCTGCTGTCCTCGGTCGTCAGCGCGGCGCTGGCCTTCCTGCTGCCGCGCACGCTGGAGAGCCATACGCCGCGCGAATTTTCCCTGTGGGGCCTGAACGGGCTGAGCGCCATCGACCCGTCCCTGACGGTGACCGAACCCGCCGGCGCGGTCCAGCTTGCCCAAGGGCAGGAGACGATCCTGCGCCTGCCCGCCCCGGCCGAGAGCGACCTGGCCGGCTGGACCGCGCTGACGGTCCAGTTGATGCGGGCGGCCTGGGGCCGCTCGGCCGCCCTGCGCGACGGCGGCGGCGGCGGGCTGCTGCAGGGGTTCTTCGACGAGTTGTTCAACCATATGGATCCGTATTCGCGCTATGTCGCGCCCGCGCCGGCCACGACCGACCGCGACACGCGCACGGGCGGCGAGGCCGGGACCGGCCTGACCCTGGGCCGCGACGCGCGATCGGTCCTGATTACCGGGGTCAACGCTAATGGTCCGGCCTGGCCGGCAGGGCTGTCGACCGGCCAGCGGCTCTATGCCGTCAATGGCCGCGCGACCCGCGACCAGACGGCCGGGACGGTCGCCCAGTGGCTGCTGGGCGAGGCCGGCAGCAAGGTGACGCTGCTGGTGGGCGATGCACGTGGCCGGAGGACTGTCGTGCTGCGCCGCGCATCGGTACCGCCCGAGACGGTCTTCGCCTATGCGGCGGACCATGTGGTGGTGATCCGCGTCACGGCCTTTTCCGCCGATACGGCGCAGGAAATGAGCCAGTATCTGGACCAGGCGTCGGACGACGCGCATCTGCGCGGGCTGGTGGTGGATCTGCGCGGCAACCGGGGCGGCGTGCTGCAGCAGGCGGTGACGACCAGCGCACTGGTGCTGGATCGCGGCGTCGCGGCGATCACCAACGGGCGGGATCCGCAGGCCAACCATGTCTGGGCGGTGCAGGGCGGCGACATGACCGGCGGCGTGCCGATCGTCGTGCTGGTGGACGGGCGCACCGCCAGCGCGGCGGAAATCCTGGCCGCCGCGCTGGCCGACCACCGGCGCGCCGTGGTGGTCGGCAGCGCCACGCTGGGCAAGGGGCTGGTGCAGACGATCGGCCAGATGCCCGACGGCGGGGAATTATTCGTGACCTGGAGTCGCGTGCTGGCACCACTGGGCTGGCCGCTGCAGGGGCTGGGCGTGATGCCGCAGCTCTGCACCAGCCGGGGCGAGGCCGACCTGGCCCGGCAGTTGCAGGACCTGGCGGCCGGCCAGGACGACATGCGCGATGCCGTTCACGCCGCGCGGGCCGCGCGCTATCCGGTCCCGGTGTCGCGGATCCTGGAGATCCGCAAATTCTGCCCGGCGGCCATCGGCACCGATTCCGACCTGGATGCCGCGCGGTCGCTGCTGGACAATCCGGCGGAATATCGCGCCGCCCTGGACGCCATTCCCGACGAGGGCACCTATGCCCCGCAAACCGAATGACGGCCGATGGAACGGAACGAGATGACGAAGGGCGGCGGACCATGACCGAGGCCCGGCTGCGTACCAGCCTGTGGGCTGCCGCCGTCATCCGGCAGGCGAACCAGGACGGCCACCCCGCCATGGTGCTGCGCCGCGGCGATGCGGATGCGGGGGGGGTGCTGGCGGTGCTGCTGGGACGGGATGGACGCCTGTCCGTGCTGAGCCAGACCCGGGCGCCGGACGGGCGTCCGGCCTGGATTCGCGGCACGGGGGTCGAACCGGTCGACCAGCAGGCCGCCGACGCCTATGTCGCCCGCCAGGTAGGCCGCGACCCCGATCTGTGGGTGCTGGAATTCGACGCGCCGAACCTGTTGCCCCCGTTCGAGGCGCTGCTGATCTGACCATGGGCGCTGTGTGCGCTGAGCCACACAACGGGCCGCACAACCTGTTCCACGCGCGGCCGGGCAGCCCATGGATTGCCATAAGCCCGTCTTTCGGCAAAAGAAGACGGTGATTGACCGCCCGCAAGGGGGCTCTTACGAGAGACCGCCGGCCGGGCCAGGCATATTCGCTCGACCGGGCGAGACGATCGACGGCGCCCGGCGAAGGGAGAGAACAGGTTATGACATTGCGGCACGGATTGCTTACGGGGTCCTTCCTCGCGGCTTCATGCGCCCTCGGCGCCGTCCTGTCCGTGGCCCCGGCCGCTGCCCAGCCGGTGCAGGGCCTGTATGTCGCCGGCGCCGGCGGGGCCAGCTTCAACCAGGACCAGCGGGTACGGTCCTCGCCCAATTTCCCCGACGGGCGCGACAGCTACCATACCGGCGTCACCGGCATCGGCAGCGTCGGCTGGGGCCTGGGCAACGGTTTCCGCGTGGAAATCGAGGGCAATTACCGCAATAACGGGCTGCAGGGCTTCAATTCGGGCGCAGTGCCCGGCAGCCGGGCCGGCGGGCGCCAGCAGACCTATGGCGTCATGGCCAATGCCCTGTTCGACATGGATATCGGTAAGAGCTGGCTGTTCCCGTATTTCGGCGCGGGCGTCGGCTATGCCTGGCAGGCGATGAATGCCAGCGTCACGGCGCCGAACAACAGCTTCAGCCAGCAGATCGGCGGCACCTACGGCAATTTCGCCTATCAGGGGATCTTCGGCCTGGCCTTCCCGGTGCCGTGGGTGGTCGGGCTGTCGGCCACCGCGGAATACCGGTTCTGGACGATGCTGGGGCCCCAGTCGCACGGTGCGCGCGCGCTGGGCACCATCGGCGGCTATGACATGATGCACCCCTATGGCGCGTCGTCGGGCAATCGCGACACCAAGACCGATTTCAACCATTCCCTGCTGCTGGGCCTGCGCTACGAATTCAATCCGGCGCCCCCGCCGCCGCCGCCCGCGCCCGAACCCGCGGCTCCGGCGCCCGCGCAGAGCCGGACTTATCTGGTGTTCTTCGACTGGGACAAGGCGGCGCTGACCGAGCGTGCCCGCAGCATCGTCGCGGCCGCTGCCCAGGCATCGACCCACACCCAGACGACGCGGATCGAGGTGGACGGCTATACCGACAATTCCGCCGCCCATCCCGGGCCGCGCGGCGCACGCTACAACATGGCGCTGTCGCTGCGCCGCGCCCAGGCCGTGCAGGCCGAACTGGTCCGCGACGGCGTGCCCGGCGCCGCGATCGAGATCCACGGCTTCGGCGAATCGCATCCGCTGGTGCCGACCGGCCCCAACACCCGCGAGCCGCAGAATCGGCGCGTCGAGATCATTCTGAAATAAGTCACGGCCGGGCTCTGCCCGAACCCGCAAGGGGCCATATGGCCCCTTGGACCGGCCAGCTTTGGCCCGGGAGCATGAAAACTCAGGCCAGGCCGGTGAAGAGCGAAGTGGACAGATAGCGTTCGGCGAAGGACGGCGCGATCACCACGATCGTCTTGCCCGCATGTTCCGGCTTCTGGGCCAGTCTTATCCCCGCATGCAGCGCGGCGCCCGAGGAAATGCCGATCGGCACCCCGTCCAGCCGGGCGCAGCGGCGGGCGGCGGCGATCGCCTCGCGCTCGGACACAGTCAGCACGCCGTCCAGCGCGGCCAGGTCCAGCGTATGGGGGCAGAAACCCGGGCCGATGCCCTGGATACCGTGGGGGCCGGCCTCGTCCCCGCTCAGGACCGCGCTTTCGACCGGTTCGACGCCATAGACCGCCAGCCCCTCTTTGCGCGGCTTCAGCGCATGGGCGATGCCGCTGGCGGTGCCGCCAGTACCCAGGCCTGCCACGACGATATCCACCGTACCCTCGGTGTCGGCCCAGATCTCCTCGGCCGTGGTGGCGGCATGAATGGCGGGATTATCGGGATTGTCGAACTGGCGCGGCATCCAGGCATGGGGCGTCTTCTTCAGGATGTCCTCGGCCCGGGCAATCGCGCCGGCCATGCCCAGCCGCGCCGGCGTCAATTCCAGTTCGGCATCCAGCAGGCGCAGCATCTTGCGCCGTTCGACCGACGCGCCCTCCGGCATGGTGACGATCAGCCGGTATCCCCGCGCCACGGCGACGAAAGCCAGCGAAATGCCGGTATTGCCCGAGGTCGGCTCGACCAGCACCGTCTTGCCGGGCACGATCTCCCCCCGCCGTTCTGCGGCCAGCACCATGGCCGCGCCGATCCGGTCCTTGACCGAGGCCAGCGGGTTGAAGAATTCCAGCTTCAGCAAAATGCGGCTGGTCAGTTCGTCCTCACGCGTCAGGTGCGGCAACCCAACCAGCGGCGTGCCACCGACCGTATCGACGATCGAATCGTACACCCGGCCCCTGGGATGGGCCAGGCCCAGCCGGTCTTCATCCGCCATCGTCATCTCCCCTTCGCCTGCATCACGGCCGTTCCGGCAATCGCACCGTTCCATATTCCCCGGCACGGCCCCTGACGCGGATTTAATCGCAATCATGGAGATAATCCACCATCATACCGAACAGAAACGTGGATCATCGTCCCCGTTCCTGTTAGATTTCCGCCATTAACCCTGCGCCGGGCCGCCCGCGCGCCGGATCGGACACACGGCAGGACAGGAGAGAACGGGGATGCTGCTTCGGCGTGACAGGGCGATGATCGCGGTCCTTATCATGCTGGATGTCGCGTTTCATGCCGGGCGAAGCGGCACGGTCAGCGCCGCCGACATCGCCGAGCGCGCGGGCCTGGCGCGACGCGGCATCGAACCGCTGCTGCAGACCCTGTCGCGTTCCGGGCTGCTGGAGAGCGTGCGCGGGCCGCGCGGCGGCTACCGCCTGGGCCGCCCACGCCGGGACATCACGCTGGCCGATATCGTCGATACCGCCACCGCAGACGATTCGTCGACCGATGACGGCCCGGCCGGCGCGCTGTTCGCCAAGGTGATCGAACCCTGCTGGCAGAAGCTGGATGATGCGGTATCCGGCCAGTGCCGCAAGCTGACCCTGGACGACCTGGTCCGCCGCGCCGAGTCCAGCGGCATGCGCCGCCCGCTGGCCGAGCCGATCACCTTTTCGATCTGACCGGGTCAATCTGATCCGGTCTGATTGATCGGATCTGACGGCCGGCGGTGGCGCCGGCCTTAGTGATGCCCTTAGTGATGCTGGGCGGTGTGCGTCGTCCGGCGACGCGCCGTCTTCTTCTTGACCGGCGCGGGTGGCGGCGGGGCGGTGACGGCGGGGGTCGGCACCACGACGCCCGTGGCGTCGACGCTGGCGGCCACGACCAGCGACCGGCGCGGCAGGCCGCTGCCGCGGATCAGCGTCACCGTGAAATGGTCCGGCCCGGCATAGGCGGTGTTGGGCGTGTACGTCACATAAGTGTGATTATTGTAATTATAGATGAACGCTTTGCCGTGCTCGGGCGCCGGCGCCACGCCGAACGAGGCATAGGACTGCCCGCCATCCTGCTGAACCAGGATCTCGCAATTCCCGTCATCGCTCCGCACGGTCATGCTGGCCTGCAATTGGCCCGACGCGTCCGGACGCACGGGACCGACCTTGCAGACCGCCGAACGCTTCAGATAGCCGAACGGGTTGGGCGGCACGGCGGCCTGTATCACGGGCCTGTTTTGACAGCCGGCCAGCAGCGCGGACGCCGCCACCAGGATTGCAGAAGACAGTCGCACTCGCACTCGTCAGCTCCGCTTGTTCACAGACCGCAGGCGCCGGGGCACGCGGTCGAAAATCGCCGGCCACCGCTCTAGAGCAGATCGCGGGACGGTGGAACTCCCCCGCCGCGTGAATCTGCGTGCCGGCCCGCCGGCCGACACCGTTCGGACCTGCCCGGACGGACCATCGGGACAACGCCCGAGCACGCGGAAATGCGGCACCGGAACGCTTGCGGCCCGCGCCCCCGGACGATAGAAGCGCGTCCGAACGGACCCAGATTTTAATTGCCAACGCAACCGCCAGGGTTATGTTGCCATTATAAAGTTCTAGCCAATCTAGTTCACATATTGGTTCATATGCCGGCTGCCATCCGGCGCAGCACCTTGATCGGTCTGGAGAAATCGCACCATGTCTTTTCCGATTCGGCGTGCCGCAATGGCCGGCATGGCGCTTGCCGGTTTTTTGAACGGCCAGGCGGCGATGGCGGCTGATGCCTGTACCACCTCACCCGCGCATGAGGCGTTCGACGTCCAGGGCCTGAAGAGCGAGCTGATGGTCACGGCGCTGTCGTGCAACATGCAGGACCGCTACAACAGCTTCGTCGCCCAGTTCCGCGGCACGCTGCTGGCCGAGGAGAACACGCTGAACGGCTATTTCCGCGCCACCTATGGCCGCAGCGCCCAGCGGGAGCATGACGACTACATCACCCAACTGGCCAACGTGCAGTCCGAGCGGGGGCTGAAGGCCGGCACCGCCTTCTGCAACCAGCGCGCTGCGATGTTCGACGAGGTCGCGGTCCTGGATACGCCGGCCGATCTGTCCAGCTATGCCCAGGCCAAGGACATCATCCAGCCGGCCTCCTACGAGACCTGCATCGCGCCCGAGCGGAGCCTGCGCACCGAAATCCGCACCCGTTATCGCGGCCGGCGGACGCATTCGACCCGTAGCTGAGGCGGGCAGCGGAACGCAGGGGACTGAAAGACGGGCGACGCCGGCCGGTGGGGCACGTGCCACGACGGGCGCGCTTGACAGGCGCCGGGGTGGCGGAACAAAGAACACTCCATGAACGACGATCTCTTCTCCGCGCCGCGGCCGAACCGGGACACACGCAACCGTCCGGCCGCGCCCAGCGCACCGGCGCGCGGCGACGGTGGAGAGTACGACGCCAGCGCGATCGAGGTGCTGGAGGGGCTGGAGCCCGTGCGGCGCCGACCCGGGATGTATATCGGCGGCACGGACGAGGTCGCCTATCACCACCTGGCGTCCGAGATCCTGGACAATGCGATGGACGAGGCCGTGGCCGGCCACGCCACCACGATCGACGTCACGCTGGAGGCCGGCGACTGGCTGACGATCCGCGACAACGGGCGCGGCATCCCGGTCGATCCTCACCCGAAATTCAAGGATCGCTCGGCGCTGGAGGTCATCCTGACCACGCTGCATGCCGGCGGCAAGTTCTCGGGCAAGGCCTATGCCACGTCGGGCGGCCTGCATGGCGTGGGCTCGTCGGTGGTCAATGCGCTGGCGGCGCGGATGGAAGTCGAGGTCGCGCGCGATCGCGCGGTCTGGCGCCAGGTCTACGAACGCGGCCATCCGGTCACGCCCCTGGAGCGGATCGGCGCCACGCAGAACCGGCGCGGCACGCAGATCCGCTTTACCCCCGATCCGCAGATTTTCGGTCGGCTGCATTTCTCGCCCGCGCGGCTGTACCGGCTGTGCCGGTCGAAGGCCTATCTGTTCCGGGGGGTGACGATCCGCTGGTCGTGCGACCCGGCGCTGATTCGCGACGCCGACATCCCGGCCGAATCCGTGCTGCATTTCCCCGGTGGCCTGGCCGACAGCCTGCGCGACGAACTGGGCGCGGCCACCCTGCTGACCGACATGTGGTCGGGCGAGGCCGACCTGCCGGTCGGCCCCGACGGCGCGGCTACCGGACGGATGGAATGGGCCATCGCCTTCCTGGAATCCGGGTCGGCCAATCTTGCGTCCTATTGCAACACCATCCCGACGCCGCAGGGCGGCACGCACGAGACGGGATTCCGCGCGGCCCTGCTGAAGGGGTTCCGCGCCTGGGGCGAGCAGCGTTCCAACAAGCGCGCCGCTTCGATCAATGCCGATGACGTGCTGGGGGCGCTGGCGGCCAAATTGTCGGCCTTCATCCGCGATCCGCAATTCCAGGGCCAGACCAAGGAGAAGCTGACCTCGCCCGAGGCCGGCCGGCTGGTCGAGACCGCGCTGCGCGACCGGTTCGAACAATGGCTGGCCGGCCATCCGGCGCAGGCCGACAATCTGCTGGCCTTCATCATCGAACGCGCCGAGGAGCGGCTGCGCCGCCGCGACCTGAAGGACACGCCGCGCAAGAGCGCGACCCGGCGCCTGCGCCTGCCGGGCAAGCTGACCGATTGCACGCGCGAGAACGCGGCCGAGACCGAGATCTTCCTGGTCGAGGGCGATTCCGCCGGCGGGTCGGCCAAGCAGGCCCGCAACCGCGAGACCCAGGCCGTGCTGCCGCTGCGCGGCAAGATCCTGAACGTAGCCAGCGCCTCGACCGAGAAACTGCGCGCCAACCAGGAGCTGCGCGACCTGATCGAAGCGCTGGGCTGCGGCGTCGGCGACCGGTTCGAGGCCGCCCGCCTGCGCTATGGCCGGGTCATCATCATGACCGACGCCGACGTGGACGGCGCACATATCGCATCGCTGCTAATGACCTTCTTCTACCGCGAGCTGCCCGATCTGATCCGCCAGGGGCACCTGTATCTGGCGCAGCCGCCGCTCTACCGGCTGACCCAGGGCGGCAAGACGGTCTATGCGATGGATGACGCCGACCGGGAACGCAAGCTGAAGCGCGATTTCAAGCCGAACGCGAAAATCGAGGTCTCGCGCTTCAAGGGCCTGGGGGAAATGCCACCGGGCGACCTGAAGCAGACGACGATGGACCCGAAGCGGCGCACCCTGCTGCGCGTGGTCACCCCGGCCGAGGACCGCGCCCTGACCAGCGAGCGGGTCGAGCACCTGATGGGCCGGCGGGCGGAACTCCGCTTCCAGTTCATCCAGGAGCATGCGAGCATGGTCGAGGATCTGGACGTCTGAAGATCCTGTCTCATCGGATCTTGTCCCACTGCCCCTCCTGCCGTACGGCACCAACACCGACCTTCTGACGCAGGATACAGACCATCATGGCCACCGGCACGGCCCCGGACGCCATTTCCGGGCAGAAACCCGGCGGGCCGGTCGGCGCCGCCTTGCTGCTGCTGGGCGGCATCGCGTCGTTCCAGGTCGGCGGGTCGCTGGCGAAACTGGTCTTCGTGCAATTCGGCCCGCTGGGCACCGTCAGCCTGCGGCTGTGGCTGGGCGCGATCCTGCTGGGCGCGCTGGTGCGCCCGTGGCGCGCGGCCCCCGACCGGGGGACATTGCTGCTGGTCGCCCGCTATGGCGCGTCGATCGCCGTGATGAACATGCTGTTCTATCTGGCACTGGCACGCCTGCCGCTGGGCATCGCCGTGGCGGTCGAATTCCTGGGGCCGCTGATCCTGACTTTCGCGGAGTCGCGCCGGCCGGTCGATCTGCTGCTGGCGGCCCTGGTGTTAGCGGGGCTGGGACTTCTGCTGCAGCCGGGGGCGGCGCTGCATGACGGCGGGATCGACCTGCTGGGAGTCGTCTTCGCGCTGCTCGCGGGGGCGGCCTGGGCGGTCTACATCCTGGTCGGCGCGCGTGTCAGCCGACGGATGGACGCGCCACGGGCCACCGCCATCGGCCTGGCGGTCGGCGCGCTGCTGGCGACGCCGGTCTTCGTGCCCACCCTGCCGCATGTTGCGGCCCATCCCGCCGCCGCCGCGCTGGCAGGCGTGGTGGCCGTGCTGTCCTCGGCGCTGCCCTATACGCTGGAAATGCTGGCGATGAAGCATCTGAACGCCCGGCAGTACGGCATCCTGGCCAGCCTGGACCCGGTGATGGCGGCCCTGATCGGGCTGGCCCTGCTGGGCGAACGCCTGGCCCCCTCGCAATGGATCGGCATCCTGTGCATCGTGGCGGCTTCGATCGGCGGCGTGATGGTTCCCCGCGCGGCCCGGCCCGCAGCGGCGACGGCCGGCGAGCCCTGAGCGCCCCCGCCTTCCGCCGTTATGGCAGGCCGAGACAGGGCGCTGCGAACAGGGTGCGCCGCCAGGCTCCGCGCAGCGTATGCGCCGCGACGATGGCCCAGATCACCGCCAGGCCCGCCACCAGCACGCCGCCGATCACCGCCAGCAGCGCCAGGTGCGTCTGGCGCGCCAGGGTCAGGGTAGCCAGGGCATAGACCCCCAGCGGGAAGGTGAACCCCCAGCACCCCAGGTTGAACGGCAACCCCTGCCGCAGATAGCGCAGGGCAGTCGCAACCCCGAACATCAGCCACCACGCGCCATAGCCCCACAGGATCGTCCCGCCGACGATACCGGCGCCGGCGGCCACGGGCCCGAGCGCCGCCATGCCGTTGGCGTCGCAGATCGCCGGCGCGTCCTGGCCCAGCGCCAGGAGCCCCAGCGCGCCGGTCCCAAGCGGCCCCAGGGCCAGCCAGCCCGAGGCCGCCATCTCACGCGGGGGCAGCTTGTGCAGCATCAGCCGCAGCACCAGGATCGCCAGCACGCTGCAGGCCAGGGGCACGGAAAATGCCCAGAGCGCGTAAGAAAGGATCAGCATCCGCCACGCCGCGGCCGGGTCGGACAGGTGCGGCAGCAGCGCGCCCGCGGTCGCGGCCGCGACCTCGGCCGCGACGATCGGCAGCAGCCAGACCCCGGTCATTGCGGGCAGCGTGTGGTCCTGACGGACGATCATCGCCAGCGGGATGCCGATCCCGACCGCGACGGACAAAGCCGCATCGCACCACCACAACGCCACGGCCGCACCGACCGCGCCCTGCCCCCAGCTGGGAACGCCGAAAGCCAGCAGGCCGCCGATGACCGTCGCCAGCCCCATCGGAATGGCGCCCAGGAAGGTCGCCATGACCGGATGGTCGAAGATGCGCCGCGCCTCATGCGGGTACAGGACCCAGCGCGCCGCGTACAGCCCGGCGAACAGCAGCCAGAGCAGGCCGGCCACCCCCCACAGGGCCGTGGAAACGACCTCGGTCGCCGCGGTGCGGAAGGGCGCCTGATGCAAGGCCAGCCCCAGCACGCCGGTGCCCATCGTGACGGCGAACCAGTTGGGCGTGAAGCGCCGGATGACAGGATACGAATCGTCGTCGCAGGCGCGACCGGACGGGAAAGGCGACTGGACATTCATCATGGTGACGGGACCGTTCTGCGGGGACGCGACCGGCGGACGATGCACCAATCAAATCAAACGTGAAAATAGATTGTTTAGATCGATTCGATCAACGAATAAGAATGATTACGCCGCGTGGCGCGACGCATGCCTGATGGCGCGCGCACCCGGCTTTCCGGTGCCATCGCGACCCGGATTTGTGTCTTTTGTAACACAGAGATCATGCATGGAGCGATTTGATACGGGAAGGCGTCCCTGCGACATATTTTTTGTCAGCAACAAATATTCCTGGATAATTTTGCATATTGTTTTGACATAATACGACATATTTCAATCCAGGCCCCATGGCGAACGACCTGCCTGGCATGGCCGTTGCACATCTGTCTTCTGTTGCATATGAACAACAGATCATGGAGAATTTGCGACATCCCGCTCGACCGCCGGTCGACAAGCTGGATAAAGAATGTAACTTTTATTACCGCTAAGTAATAGGAAAGTTACAGAATGATCCCTCGGAACAGGAAGTGGATGCTGCTGGCGTTTTCCGCATTCGGCGGAACGCTGGTGTCGCCCGCCTTCGCCCAGACAGCGGCGCCCCAGACAGTATCCCAGACGGCGGCATCCCAAGCCGCATCGCTGACCAATGCCGCCTCTCTCGCCTCCGGCGGCACCTCGGGGGCCGGCAATGCCGAGAACGTGGTGGTCACGGGCTCGTTCCTGCGCAGCTCGAACAATACGACGGCCGATCCGGTCCAGGTCATCACGTCGCGCCAGATCCAGCAGACCTCGGCGACGAACCTTGGCGATTATCTGTCCCGCCTGCCCTCGATCGGCTCGTCCGGCACGGGCAATACCCAGACCAACGGCGGCGATGGCGTCTCCTGCACCGACCTGCGCAATCTGGGGCAGAATCGCGTGCTGATCCTGATCGACGGCAAGCGCACCGCCATCAACGGCCAGGCCGCCTGTGTCGACCTAAACTCCATCCCGCTGAACGAGATCGCGAGCATCGAGATCCTCAAGGATGGCGGCTCGGAACTCTATGGCGCCGATGCGGTGGCGGGTGTCGTCAACATCAGCTGCGCCACGACGTGAACACGGCCAACCTGATGGTCAAGGGCGGGGTCAGCCAGTATGGCGACGGGCTGTCCGGCCTGATCTCGGGCACGAAGGGCTTCAATTTCGACCATGATCGCGGCAACATCACGATCTTCGGTCAGTACAACACGACGCAGGGCATCCGCCAGCGGGACCGCGACTGGTCGGCCAATCCGCAATTGTCCAACCCCGTCGCCGGGCCGGGCGTGACGCCGGTCTATGGATCGTCAATTCCGCCTGCCGCGCGCGTGCTGGATGCGTCGGGCAATCTGAACCTAGTGTCGGACCAGAACGGCACGACGTTCCATGACTTCACGAAGGCCGATCGCTTCAATTTCGGCCAGTACCAGTACCTGACGAACCAGATCCAGAATTCATCGCTGAGCGGCGACGCGCATTACGATGTCGACCGGCATCTGGATGTGTATGCCAACGTCCGCTACAGCCACCGCACGTCCTTCATGCAGATGGCGGCCTCGCCGGTCACCGGCAGCATCTATCCGTCCACCCTGCCCAGCAGCTTCGTCCTGCCGGCCGGCAACCCCTATAATTACTGGGGCGAGGACGTCGATCTGTACAAGCGCATGAACGATCTGGGCCCGCGCCGCGAGAACAACGCGACCGACACCTATACCGTGATCGCGGGCGGCAAGGGCGAGCTGTGGTACGGCTGGAACTATGACGCGTCCATGACGTACGGCTGGAACCAGACGACCGATTCCTACAATAACATGGGCAATTACGCCCATCTGGAGCAGGAACTGGGCGTGCAGCAGCTCGACCCCAGCGATCCGAACAGCGCGGTGGTGTACAACCCGACCGTGTGCACCAGCCAACCGGGATGCGTGCTGCAGAACCCGTTCCAGCCCTATTCGGCGGCCGCGGCGAACTACGGCAAGTTCACCGAGCACGATCACGCCTATTACCAATTGCGCGACTTCAACCTTCGGCTCAACAACGACAAGGTCGCCAAACTGCCCTACAAGAACGGCGGCAATCTCGGCCTGGCCTTCGGCATGGAGCATCGCAGCGAGCAGTTGAGCTATTCGCCCGATCCGCTGGTGGCCTCGGGGCAGACGACGGGCAATACCTCGTCCTATACCGGCGGCGGCTTCAACGTGAACGAGGTCTATGGCGAAGCGCAGCTGACGCTGCTGCACAATGCCCCGCTGGCCCGCGACCTGACGGTCGACGCCCAGGGCCGCTGGTCCAGCTACAACACGTTCGGCTCCACCCAGAACTGGAAGAGTTCGATCGTCTGGGCGCCCACGCGTGACGTGCGCTTCCGCGCCACGCTGGGCACGTCCTATCGCCAGCCGAACGTCTATGAACTCTATGGTGGTTCGTCGCTGGGCTATGCCGCCGCGGTCGATCCGTGCGCGCAGGCCGATTCCTATGGCGGCCTGTCCCCCAACGTGATCGCGAACTGCATGCGGCAGGGCGTGAACCCGGCGACCTTCGTGGATGCGAATTCCGGCCAGGTGCCGACGATTTCGGGCGGCAATGCCAAGCTGCAGCCCGAGACCGGCCGCACCTATACGATCGGCGCCGTGCTGACCCCGCGCTGGGTGCGCGGCCTGTCGGTGTCGGTCGATTACTGGCACTACACGCTGAAGAACATGATCAGCCCGCTGCAGACCCAGTATATCCTGGATGGCTGCTATACGGGCGCCAACCCGGGCTATTGCAGCGATATCTCGGCCCGCACCAACACCGGACAGTTGACCACGGTTACCGGCCTGGACCAGAACCTGGGCGGCCTGAAGACCAGCGGCATCGATTTCGACCTGGATTACCGCCTGCGGCTGTCGCCGATGGACATGCTGACGCTGTCGAACAATTTCCAGCAGATCGTCAGCTACCTGCAGCAGAACGAGCCGGGGGGCGCGTGGTTCAACTATGCCGGGCGCCTGTTCTATCAGGGCGGCGTGGGCATCCTGGATGGCGGCGGCATTCCGCGCGTGACCGATTACGCCACCGCGACGTGGCAGCACGGTCCGTTCGCCCTGACCTATATGATGCATTACACGGGCGGCATGGTCTGGAACAACGGCACCCAGGACCTGACGGCCAAGACCGCCGGCCAGTGGCGGACGCCGGGGATCTTCTCGCACGACCTGACGCTGGCCTATCGCCTGCGTAACTGGAACTTCGAGGCGGGCGTCAACAACATCCTGGACAAGAAGCCGCCGTTCGTCTTCGACTCGGCGTCCAACACCAACCTGGCGCAATACAGCACCCTGGTGGTCGGCCGCTATGTCTTCCTGCAGGCCGGCGTGGATTTCTGACGCGATCACCATGTGATTGCTGACGGGCAGTGGTCTTCGCGGCCACTGCCCTTTTTTTATTCGGCGGCCCAATCGCGACATGTTCTAAATTATCTTTTATCCCGTGCAGGCGCGCCAGGATTGGTGCACTGGCAGAACATTGTTATCCTGCCGCGATCGCGACCGAACGCGCTCGACCGACCGAACCGGACGCATTCCGCGGGCGGGGGCGCGCAATCGCGGGCATACCCCATGCCGGACCGGTCGAACGACAGACCGACATGAGATACACACGATGAATCGCAAACTCCTTCTCTGCGGCGCGGCCCTCGGGCTTTGGATGTCCGCCACCGCCACACTGCCTGCCGTTCCGGCTCTGGCCGCCGAGCATGCGGCGCAGGACGCCCCGCAGGACGATGACGGGAAATCTTCCCTCGCCCCCTTCGATTTCACCCCGCGGCAGAAGATCTCGGACGGCATCGTCACGGTCCGTGGGCAGAAAATCGCCTATCAGGCCGTCGCGGGCACGCTGATCGTGCATCCCCGCGACTGGGACGACGCGGCCCCGGAAAAGAAGGGCAAGCCGGGGGACCAACCGGTGGCGGCGATGTTCTATGTCGCCTATTTCAAGAAGAACGTGGCGCCGGCCGCGCGGCCGATCACCTTCATCTATAATGGCGGTCCCGGATCGGCCACGGTGTGGCTGCATATGGGCGCCTTCGGCCCGCGGCGGATCGTCACGGCCGACGACACCCATACGCCTGCGGCGCCTTACAAGCTGGTCGACAATGACGACAGCCTGCTGGACGTCACCGACCTGGTCTTCATCGACGCGCCGGGAACCGGATTCGGGCGGATCGGGGGCAAGGACAAGGAAAAATCGTTCTACGGCACGGACCCCGATGCCTGGGCCTTTACGGATTTCATCGCCCAGTTCCTGGGCCGGTATCACCGCTATAACGCGCCCAAATATCTCTTCGGCGAAAGCTACGGCACCACTCGGTCGGCCATCGTCGCGAACATGCTGAAGCAGGACAAGGAGATCGACCTGAACGGGGTCATGCTGCTGTCGCAGATCCTGGATTACGACAACAACATCGACCGGGCCGAGGCCAATCCCAGCGTCGATCAGCCCTATATCCTCGCCCTGCCCAGCTATGCCGCCACCGCGTGGTATCATCGCAAGCTGCCGCACCAGCCGACGGACCTGAAAGCATTCCTGCATGAGGTCGAGCATTTCGCACTGACCGACTATGCCGGCGCGTTGCAGGACGGCACGGCGATCACCGACCAACGGCTGAACGAGATCGCCGCCCGCCTGCATGATTATACGGGCCTGCCGGTCGATTACATCAAGCGCGCCAATTTGCGCGTCAATGGTGGCGAATTCGAAAAGACCCTGATGGCGGATGAGGACACCGATACCGGCCGGCTCGACAGCCGTTTCTCGGGCGCCTCGATTGATCCGCTGTCGCAGCATCCGTTCTATGACCCGATGGATTCGGCGATGGGCTCGGCCTATCTGTCGGCCTTCAACGATTATGCCCGCGACGTCCTGCATTATGGCGGCGACAGCCCGACCGGCGCCTATGAGGAATACAAGGCCAGCGCCCATTCCATCGGCAAATGGTCCTTTACCCACGAACAGCCCGGTGTCCCGCATTCGAATCGCGGCCTGCCCAACGTCCTGCCCGACCTGGCCATGGCGATGAAGGAAAATCCGATGCTGAAGGTTCAGCTCAACCAGGGCTATTTCGACCTGGGCACGCCCTATTTCGAAGGCGTGTACGAAATGCGCCACCTGCCGATCCCGCGCAAGCTGGCCGGAAATATCGAGATCCATCAATATATGTCGGGACACATGGTGTACGCCCATGCACCGGCGCTGAAGGAACTGCACGACAACGCGGCGGACTTTATCCGCCGGACGGATAATTTGCCGCACTGAACGACCCCACACTTGGCGCGGCTTGCCTGGTGGCATTCGCAACGAAAGAGCCACGCCAAGTATGGGCATGTCGTAATTGGGTTATCTATCCGGTTGATTTCCGGCCATGATCGAAATGACGGTTGGGGATGGACAATCCTCGACGGCAGTAGAGTTTTTAAGTGCCTTGAAAAAATAATTCCATAAAAATAATTTTATTATTTCGCAATCAATCCTATTGCAAACCAACCCATTCCGCTACGTAGCGCGGCTTCGCGGCCCAGGGATTGTACAAAAGTTATAAAGTAATTACATAACATACTGATTTCATACATCTCGTTTCATAATGCGCAATACGTACGTTGCGAAAATGCAACCTGTGGACATTTTTCGACACATGATGGACGCAGGATGTTGCAATTTCGTTGCGAACCCGGAGCATATGGTCCTGGAGCTTCGCTCGCGTTTTTTATTTTTTCCTTTCAACTTCAATGCAGGTATTTCATGGCCTTATGCAGTGAAACACGGCGTCAACATGCACTTGCGGCGCCCGACCGGGTCAGGAAGCGACGACGCCATCCAACTCTCGATGAAACCCGTCCGGGCAATCGCGGCCTGCTGCCATGCGCCACGGCGCTGATCGCCGCGGCGGCGATTCCGGCCCTGGCCACTGCCCAGACGGCTCCTGCGATCACCCCGACCCCGACCCACCAGCACAAAAGCACGACCCACCACCATGTGCCAGCCAAGCCGATGGCCAGGACGACGCATGTGATGCCTTCGGCCGCGCCTGCAACCATGGCCGCGCCGATCCCGGCCCGCTCGTTCACGAATCTCGCCGCGGCCAGTCCGCGACTGGTCGACGCGGCGGCACCGGAAGCGGTCGTCGTCACGGGTTCGATGCTGTCCACCTCGGCCAATCAGGGAGCCGACCCCGTCCAGATTATCACCGCGACACAGATCCAACAGACCGGCGCGACGTCGATGGGCGACTACCTGCAGCGCCTGCCCTCGATGGGATCGGGCGGCACGTATAACAGCCAGACCAACGGCACCGCTGGCGCGGCCTGCGCCGACCTGCGTAACCTGGGCCAGAACCGCGTCCTGGTTCTAATCGATGGCAAGCGCACGTCGCTGAACGGTGAAAATTCCTGCGTGGATCTGAATACTATTCCGATTCAGGCCGTTCAGAGCGTCGAAATCCTGAAGGATGGCGGTTCGGAACTGTATGGCGCCGACGCCGTGTCGGGCGTCATCAACATCAAGCTCAAGCACAACATGAACGACGCGAACATCACCGTTCGCGGTGGCATCACCGACCAGGGCGATGACCGGACGGGCATGATCTCGGGCTACAAGGGCTTCAACTTCGATCACGACAAGGGCAACATCACCATCTTCGCCCAGTACGAGACCGTGGGCGGTGTGCCGCAGCGCGATCGGCCCTGGGCCACTCCGGTGGCGGTTACCAACAATCCCACGGGCCAGCAAGCCTATGGCTCATCCATTCCGCCCGGCGGCAACATCTTCACGGCGGACGGCAACTACGAATGGTCGACTAGTAACAACGGTACCAGCATCCATAACTTCACGGATGCCGACCGTTACAACTATGGGTCACAGCAGT
Source organism: Nguyenibacter vanlangensis (assembly GCF_038719015.1). Lineage (NCBI taxonomy): Bacteria > Pseudomonadati > Pseudomonadota > Alphaproteobacteria > Acetobacterales > Acetobacteraceae > Nguyenibacter > Nguyenibacter vanlangensis. The sequence continues at coordinate 3,370,669 of NZ_CP152276.1, read as the reverse complement.
GGATTTCGAACGCTTATCAGGATGCCACGGCGAACGGCGATTTCCACTACGACATCAACCGGCATTTCTCGGTCTATGCCACTGCGCTGTATTCGCACCGTGCCACCGCCGTCACCCTGGCGGGCGAACCGACGTCCGGCAGCGTTCCTCCCTCCAACCTGCCGAACGCCTTCATCCTGCCGGCGAACGCCCCCTACAACCCGACCGGCCCCAACGGCCTGGCCACGCTCAGCGGCCTGTATTCGGGCGCGCCGCAGGACGTCTATCTGTACCGCCGCCTGATCGAACTGGGCGACCGCCGGTTCGAAAGCCAGACCGATACCGTGACCGGAAAGTTCGGCGTCCAGGGTGAAATCACCCATCACTGGATGTACGACGTTTCCTACACGTACGGCGCCAACCAGTACGCTGACCAGGGCGAGAATATCGGCAGCTATCAGAACCTGATGAACTCCTACGGGATCCAGCAGCTCGACCCGTCGGATCCGAACAGCGCGGTGACGTACAACCCCGCGGTCTGCCAAGCCTCCGCAGGCTGCCAGTTGGTGACGAACGCGTTCTCGCGCCTGACGCCGCAGCAGATCAACTATATCAACTATACCACCCATGACGGTGGATCATATCAGATGCGCGACCTGAACGTGCGCATCCACAACGACAAGGTCGCGACGATGCCGTGGGCCGGTGGTGGAGCGTTCGGTATCGCGCTGGGCATGGAACATCGCAGCGAACAGCTGAACTATAACCCGGACCCGCTGGCGGCCGCCGGGCTGAGCATGACGAATACCAGCCAGTACACAGGCGGCGGCTTCAATGTCAACGAAGCCTATCTGGAAGGCAAGGCGCAGCTTTTGCACGATGTCGCCTTCGCGCATGACCTGACGATCGACGGCCAGGGGCGTTTCTCCTCCTACAACACGTTTGGCAGCACCGAGAACTGGAAGGTATCCATCAACTGGGCGCCGATCCGTGACATCCGCTTCCGCGCTACGCTCGGCACGTCCTTCCGTCAGCCGAATGTCTATGAACTCTATGGCGGCCAAGGCCTGAGCTATCTGGCGGGCAACGATCCCTGTGCGGGCGGCAGCTATGCGATCAGCGCGACCGTCATCGCGAACTGCATGAAGCACGGCGTGGTCAACCCGCAGACGCTGGTCGATGCCAATTCCGGCCAGATTCCGTCGCTGGTCGGCGGCAATGCCAGCCTGAAGCCGGAAACCGGCCGCACCTATACCGTCGGCACCGTCATCACTCCGCGCTGGACGCCTGGCCTGTCGGCTTCGGTCGAATACTGGCACTACACGCTGAAGAACATGATCGCCGCGCTGTCGCCGCAATATGTCGCGAACCAGTGCTATCAGTATAACAACCCGAAATACTGCAACCAGATCGACCGATCAGCGCTGACGGACCAAATCAACGACCTTTCGACGATCGACACGAATGTCGGTGGCTTGCGGACCAGCGGGATCGATTTCGACCTGGATTACCGCATTCGCGTCACGCCGGAGGATGTGTTCGTCCTGCATAACAATTACCAGCAGTTGGTCAGCTATCTGGAACAGTTCGAACCTGGCGGCGCGTGGGACAATCTAGCCGGCCGCTTGATGTATACGACAGGCAACGGCCAACCCCGCGTGCGCGACTACGCGACCGCGACCTGGATGCACGGCGCGTTCAGCTTCACCTACATGATGCAGTATATGGGCGGCATGCAGTGGAACGACGGACAGACCGACCTTGCGACCTATAACGCGCAGTCGATCGCTGCCGGCAATGGGCCGCTCTATGGCTACACGCACACGCCTGGCATCTTCACCCATGACGTGTCGGTCGGCTATAATTTCCGTCGCTGGAAATTTACCGCTGGTGTCAATAATATTCTAAACAAGAACCCACCATTCGTGCAGGATTCGACGGAAAACAGCGCCTCGGGGCTTTATTCCAACCTGTTCATCGGCCGCTATATCTGGGCACAGGCCGGCGTGAACTTCTGACCTTGTCAACATCGCATTTCGCATACCTCCCTCCGTCATTAAAGCGGGGCGATCGTGAAGCGGAGCCACATGGACCGGTGCAGCCCGTGGGTCGTGCCGGAGTCTGGCGGACGGCGCGTCTGTTCGGGGCGCGCCGTTCTGCTTAGCCCGCCGTGAACAGGCGGTTACGGCGCGGAGTGAAAGAAAGAAATGGTGAAGAAATGAAACGCGCTATTGGATCCTACCTTGACGACAGTCCACGCAGCAGGCGTGTGTCCCTGACCTTTCTTACCGCCTTTGCCATGCTGGGGTGTGGATTGGCGGGATCCGTGACGCCTGCCGGATCCAGCCTGGCGGCGGCGAACGACATACCGCACCCGGACCAGGCAAGGCTGCGCCAGACGGTGGCGGCACTGGTCAGGTTCGGCACGCGGCATACATTGTCCACCACAACAGATGACCACCGAGGGATCGGCGCGGCACGGCGCTGGGTCGCGGACCGCTTCATGGCAGACAGCGCCGTTTGCGGCCGATGCCTGACGATCGAGACGATCGGCGACCGGTTCACCGGACCGCGCGCTCCGGATGGGGTGCGGATCGAGGACGTGCTGGCCATCCAGAAAGGCATGACGGATCCCGATCGGGTGGTAATCGTGGAGGCCCATATCGACAGCCGCGTCAATGACGTGATGGATGCGACCACCGACGCACCGGGCGCCAACGACGACGCGTCGGGTGTGGCCCTAGTGATGGAGGCCGCGCGCCTGCTGTCACGGCGACATTTCCCGGCGACGATCATCTATGCCGTCTTGTCGGGCGAGGAACAGGGATTATGGGGCGGCGAACTTCTGGCCCGTACCGTGAAAGCTCGAGGATGGCAGGTCGCCAGCGTGCTGAACAACGACATCGTCGGCAACACCCACGGGATCGGTGGCGAACATGTCGACAATCGCGTCCGCGTGTTCAGCGAAGGAATCCAGACTGCCGCCGATACCACTGACATCAAGACGCAGCGTGCGACGGGCGGCGAGGATGATTCCCCCTCGCGTGCATTGGCCAAGGCCATCGTGGCACAAGCAGCGGCGCATCCGGCCATCGGGTTGATGGTGCGGGCGGTACGGCGGCCGGACCGCTTCATGCGCGGTGGTGACCATATTCCCTTCCTGGCTGAAGGCTTCCCCGCCGTTCGCTTCACCGAAGCGGTGGAGGATTATGACCGCCAGCATCAGCGCGTGCGGGTGGAAGACGGGCGCTTCTACGGTGACACGATCGATTTTGTGGACTTCCCGTATCTCGCGCGGGTGACAGCGTTGAACATGATCGTACTGTCCAACCTGGCATCCGCCCCCGCCGCACCGGTCAAGGCGACGATCACCGGCGCGCTGTCCGACGACACCACCGTGACCTGGGCGTCGGTGCCGGGCGCCGCATCCTATCGGGTCAGTTGGCGCCTGGCCGACGGCACTGCCTGGACAGACCATCACGTCGCGCCGGCCGGCGCGACGTCGCTCGTCCTCAAGAATGTCAATATCGACGATCATTTCTTCGGCGTATCTTCTGTTTCGGCGAACGGTGCCCAGAGCCTGGTGACCTTCGCGGGCATGCCGCCGCGCCCCCTTCCCGGCCACACGCATTAGTCCCAGCAAGCGCTTGCTGCATGCCGTTCTCGTTACGAGTTGGGCGCATATGCTCATGGAGAGAGATTCGCAGTTTTTTATTTTCCTTTCAACTTCAATGCAGGCATTTCATGGCCTTATATGGCGAAACGCTGCGTTAGCGTAGCATTGCGGTACCCGGTCAGATCCGGAAGCGACGGCGCTATCCGACTCTTATTGAAACCCACTCCGGCAACCGCGGCCTGCCAAATGGAAGGGCCGGAGCGGTCTGTCAGATCGACGCACCGACCCGAAGGTGCCTTCTTCAACTGTCCTGTCGATCGAAGAAGAAGCAATCGTCGTGGCGTTCCGCCGCCATACCCTGCTGCCCCTGGATGACTGCCTTTAGGCATTACAGGCGACGATCCCGCATCTGACACGCTCTTCTACCTCGTGGGTACGCGGAGTGCGTGACCGAACAGATAAATGTAAAAATTAATTATAATTAATTTCTAGATGAGAATTTATAAGCCCTGCAAAGAAAAAATTCTCTCGGACGACAAATATTATTGTGGATAATTTATTTAATTTAAATTTATTAATTTTAAATCTGATTCGTTAGGAGAATCACGTTCATTCACAAGGGAATGGGCTTTTGGATTGCCCCAGTCCGTGTGCGGGGAGCGGGGCCGGCGCTCCCTAGCCGGAACCAGCGTTGCAAAAATAACAGATAGCACTGCGCGTCCGACCGATTCGTGCGGAATTGCCACTAAAATCATATATAATATGATACACAGTCGAAAAAAAATTCTGGGAAATTTTTAAAAAAATAAAGATATACACTTTATCTTTGTATCATTTCATATGTTTTCCATCCGGCTCAATGTTGCTAAAATGCCACGTGTGGACAATTTCAACACAATCCGTTCCACCCATGTTGCCTTCTTGTTACGAGTTGGGCGCATATGCGTCCCGGAGCATCGCTCGAGCTATTTCTTCGTCTCAACTTCAATGCAGGTATTTCATGGCCTTATACGGCGAAACACCGCGTCAGCGTACCCTTGCGGTACCTGGTCAGGTCCGGAAGCGACGGCGCTATCCGGCTTTCATTGAAACCCGCCCGGGCAGCCGCGCCCTGCTGCTGGGCGCCACGGCGCTGATCGCCGCGGCGGCGATTCCGGCCCTGGCCGCCGCCCAGACGGCCCCCGTGACCACCGCCACGCCCCCGACCCATCACCACAAGAGCACGGCCCGCCACCATGCGGCGGCCAAGCCCGTGGCCGGGGCGGCGCATGTGGTTCCTGCGGCGGCACCGGTTGCCGCCCCGGCCGTGGCGACAACCGTCGCGGCCAACACCGCACCGCCGGACCAGATGGAATCCATCATGATCCGCGCCCAGCGCCGCCTGCTGCGCGAACAGGATTCACCCAGCGCGGTGACGGAAATCGGGCAGACCCAGATCCGCATGAGCGGTGCCGCGGGCAATATCGTCTCGCTGCTGCGTAACGCGCCGTCGGTCTATACCTATCAGCAGGGCATCGGCAATAACGAACCCGTAATGTCGATCCGCGGTACGCGCGGGCTGGAAGCCGCCAATACGCTGGACGGCATGCCGATGCAGGACCTGCTGCAGGGCGGCAGCGGCGCATTCTTGCAGAACATCATCGCGGCCCCGTTCACCCAGGACCAGATCAGCGGCGTTTCGGTCTATCCCGGCGTGGCCTATCCCGACCAGTCGACCTTCGGCACGATCGGCGGCACGGTGGCGTATCACTCGCTGCGACCCGCGGACAAGTTCGGCGTGGATGTGTACGGTGGCGTAGGATCGTTCGGCACCTGGCGGGAAGGCTTCAAGGTCGATTCCGGGCAGCTTGACGGCGCGCTGGGCCGGGGCGTCGATGCGCCCAAGGTCATGGTGCAGTACGACAACATGCAGACCAAGGGCTTCATCGACTATACGCCGGCCCGCTACAACTCGTTCGAAGCGGCCCTCGACAAGCCCTATGACGAGGGCCAGTCGATGTTCCAGGCGACGGTGCTGTACAATACCGGCAGCGGCCTGATTACGCCGGAACCGATTCCGATGCCGTACCTGCAGCAGAACGGCAATTTCAGCAATTACTCGCCGGATCAGGAATATTTCCGCCAGAACAACGACTATTTCACGTTGATGCTGAAGAATGACACCTACATCAACGATTATATCAATGTTGGACTGAGCGGATTCTATCGCTACTCCAACTCGACGACCGAGGAATACGCCAACCCGGCCCTGTTCGCGCCGAATGGCGGCGACACGCCCTTCACGGTCGGAGGCGCCAATCCGTTCAACCAGACCATCGCCGGCTTCGGCGAACAGGGTCTGTACGGCTACGGCAACCCCGCCTATCAGCCTGGCGCCGTAACGTACGATGGCAATGCCATGTACAATAACAGCCCGGCCTGTCCGGCTTCGGTTGTGGCGCAATGGGCAGCGGCCGGTCAGACCAGCCCCTGCGGCTATAACGCCTATACCCAGACGCTGCACACGGACACGTACGGGATTCAGCCGCGCGTTTCCATCCTCGTGCCGGAATTCTGGGGCATCCGGAACACGATCCATATCGGCGGCCTGGTGGCGCGCGAGACGCAGTTGAATACGCCGGTCTATTACGGCATTACCCAGCCCGTCCCGCATGATGCGATAAACGACGTCGCAGGTGCCCCGAATCAGGGCGGCGGTCTCGGCGGCGGGCAGCAGCGTACGATCTTCTCCGGCTATCTGCAGGACAAGATCGATTTGCTGCACAACACGCTGCATATCACCCCGGGCTTTACCCTGCAGGGTACCAAGACCGCGTACAGCACGGGATATCAGGTTTTCGGCACTCCGTCCGCGGCGACGCTGGCGACTCCCTATTGTCAGGCCAATACCTGCAATTACGGTCCGTTCGGAAATCATAAATGGGACCGCGAGTTCCTGCCGTTCGTCAACGTGACCTACGACCTGGACAAGATCGCGCCGGCCCTGAAAGGTGTATCGTTCTACGGCAGTGCCGGCACCTCGGCACTTTATGCCCCCACCAGCGATTTCTCGCCCAGCGTGATCGGCTCTCCGCCCAGCGCGTCGATCGTGCATATGTATGAAGGCGGCGTGAAGTACAACACGTCCCACTGGTTGTTCTCGGCCGATTACTACTATCAGAAGGTCGACCGTGATTTCGGGTTCTTCCAGTACCAGTCCGGACCACAGGCCGGCGATGCGCTGTATACGAACTCCGGCCAGCGCCTGATGCGCGGCCAGGAAGTCACGCTGATGTGGCGTCCGAACAGCACCTGGACGTTCTCGGGCAATTTCTCGCATAACAGCGCGCGGTACCTGAAGACGTACGAGGCGTCCGTGACGGTCCAGGAAGACCAGTTCGGCATCGCCCAGCGCGGCAGCCATGTTTCGGGCATTCCGCAGTGGCTGGCGCAGTTCAGCGTCGACTACAACAAGCGCAACCTGCTGCGCCGGGGTGACGACCTGAACGTCAACCTGACCGGGCGCTATACCGGCCATCAGTACACGACGTACGACCTGACCGGGTTCCAGAATATCGGTCCGATTCCAGGCACGACGGGTGGTTATGGCACCTATGATTATTACAACACCACGGCCGGTGCCACGACGATGGATCCAAACGGCGGGATCGCGCCGTTCGTAATCTTCAACCTCGACGTCAACTACGCCATGCCGGTGCATGAGCTTGGTCCGTTGAAGAAGGTCGATTTCGACTTGAACGTGCAGAACCTGTTCAACACGTTCTACTGGCAGTACAAATACCGGCAGATCTCGCCGGCGTCCTGCGGCACCTTCACCAGCAACCCGCCGGGCACCACGGGCTTTGCCGGCAACGCGGTCAGCAATTACGGGTGCACCCCGCAATTCGCCGACGGCCTGCCGGGCATGCCTGCGACCATCATGTTCACCGTCCGGGCTTCCTTCTAAGTCCCTGCCCTGTTCATACGGCGTATCCTCCTTTACGGGGGATACGCTGTCCTGCATTCCCGGGTTCGGGAACAGGCGGGCTGCCCCAGGGCATCCCGCATGCGGCGGCATGATCGCCGCCATGACGATGTGCCGCGCCCGAACCCGCCATTTTCTGGAGTTCCCATGCGGTACAAACCCGCCATCGCCACCCTGCTGCTGGCCGGCACGGCCTTGCTCTCGGGTCCGGCTCTCGGCGAATCCCCGTTCGATTTCGCGCACGCGCCCGGCCAGTTGCCCAAGGATGTCGTGCCCGGCGCCTATCGCATCGACATCGTGACCGACATGAAGCGCCTGATGCTGAACGGTCATGAGACCATCGACGTCACCGCGTCGGCGCCGGTGGCGCGCATCACGCTGAACCAGGCGGGCCTGACGCTGATCTCGGCCACGGTGGACGGTCAAGCCGCCGCCATCACCCAGGATGACAAGGCGCAGACCGCGACCCTGACCCCAGCGCGGCCGGTCGCCCCCGGGCATCACATGGTGACGATCGCCTATCGCGGTCCGATCCCGGCCACACCGAACGGCATCTATTACGACGATTACCGCGCGCCGGACGGCAAGACGCGGCGCATGCTGGTCACGCAGTTCGAGGTCGCGGACGCGCGGCGCATGTTCCCCGGCTGGGACGAGCCCGCCTTCAAGGCCACGTTCCAACTGACCGCGACGCTACCCGCGCATGACGTGGCGATCAGCAACATGCCCGTCGTCTCGACCACGCCCGTCGGCCATGACGCCAAGCGCGTCGTCTTCGGCACCACGCCGCGCATGGCCAGCTATCTGCTGGCGCTGGTCGCGGGCGACCTGAGCGCGGTCAGCGGCAAGACGGAAGGGGGCACGCCGATCAACGTGTATGCCCCCGCCGGCGAGCAGCAGAACGGACGCTACGCCCTGCAGGCCGCGTCGCAGATCCTGCCCTATTACAACGCATATTTCGGCGTTCCCTACCCGCTGCCCAAGCTGGACCTGATCGCCATTCCCGGAAATTACGAGGCCGGGGCGATGGAAAACTGGGGCGCCATCACCTTCATCGACGACGACCTGCTGTTCGACCCGGCGCACAGCGCGCCCAGCACGCAGGAGATCGTGTATATCGTCGTAGCCCATGAAATGGCGCATCAATGGTCCGGCGACCTGGTGACCATGGGATGGTGGGACAATATCTGGCTGAACGAAGGTTTCGCCACCTGGATGGAAACCAAGGCCACGGATCATTTCAACCCGGGCTGGCAGATGTGGCCGCGCGAACATGCCGAGCGCGAGGCGGCCATGGCGCAGGACGCGCACCCCACGACCCACCCGATCCAGCAAGTGATCCATGACGTCAGCGAGGCCGACACGGCCTTCGACCGGATCAGCTATCAGAAGGGCGAGCAGGTCATCCGGATGATCGAGGACTGGCTGGGTCCCGAGATCTTCCGCGACGGCATGCGCGCCTACATGAAGGCCCATGCCTATGGCAACACCACCAGCGCCGATCTGTGGGCCGCCCTGTCCGGCGTATCGCACCAGGATGTCGCCAGCGTCGCCCGAAGCTTTACCGAACAGAAGGGCATCCCGCTGGTCAGCGTGGCGCGCCATTGCACGGCAGGCAATACGACGCTGACCCTGACCGAGGGCCGCTTCAGCATCGATGATCCGCATCCACTACCGGCGCGCTGGAACATTCCGGTCACCGTCGGCGGTCCGGGCATCGCGTCGCAGCGCACGATCCTGACGCCCGACCATCCGCAGAGCCTGACCTTCGCCGGCTGCGGCCAGGCGCTGAAGGCCAATATGGGCGAGAACGGCTATTACCGCACCGCCTATGACACCGCGTCGCTGACGGCTCTGGCATCCGCCTTCGCCCGGTTCGGCGCCGCCGACCGGGCCGATCTGCTGGGGGACCAGTTCGCGCTGTTCCAGGCTGGGCAGGCGCCGCTGGCGGCCTGGCTGGACCTGATTGCCGACCTGAACGCCCGGCACGAGGACAATATCGCGGTCTGGCAGGATACGATCAGCCATCTGCGTACCCTGGACGAACTGGCGCGCGGCAGCGCGGCGCGTCCGGCCTTCCACGCCTTTGCCCGCGCCCTGCTGGCGCCGCAACTGGCGCGCCTGGGCTGGACGCCGCGCGCGGGTGAATCCTTCCTGGATACGCTGCTGCGTCCCGAGGTGATTGCGGCCCTGGGCCAGTTCGACGACCAGGACGTGGCGGCCGAAGCCCAGCGCCGCTTTGCCGCCTATCGCCGCGATCCGGCCAGCCTGCCGGCCAGCATGGTCGCCCCGGTCACCTGGGTCGTCGGACGCCATGCCGACAGCGCCACCTATGACGCGCTGGCCGGCATGCTGCAGGCGGCGGGCAATACCGAGGACAAGCTGCGCTTCTTCCGCGCCCTGGCCGCCGCGCGCGATCCGGCGCTGATCGCGCGGACAGTGCGGATCGCCTATAGCGGCGTGATCCCGAACGGGCGCATCGCGCGCGTGCTGGCGGTGGTCGCCCATGACAGCGACAATCCGGACCTGGTCTGGAGCCTGGTCCAGGCCCCTGCGACCCAGAAGCAGATCCGCAGCCACCTGGCCCCCTGGTCGCAGGCGGATCTGCTGCCGACCATCGCCGGCCAGTCGGTCAGCCCCGCCGTGGCGAAGGCGCTGATGGCGGACCCGTCGGTAACTGCATCGACCGGCGCCACGATCCAGGCGAAGAAAGCCGTCGACCTGATCGCGGCCAATGCCGGGATCGCGGCACGGGCGCAGCCGGCGCTGGCCGCCTGGCTGGCAGCACACGGCCACTGATCGCGGCGCGCGGCCGGATACCGCCGGCCGCGCGTCCGACCGTCTGCGCCGTTATTCGGCGGCGGTGCGCATCTCGGGTTCGGTCCGGGCCGCCGCCCCCGACAGGACCGCGACCGCGGCCGGGTTCATGCTGTCGATCATCGTCGTCGGCATCAGGATCGTCGCGCCGCGTTCCTTGGTTGTCTCATAAATGATGTTCATCGCCCGCAATTGCAGGGCCGCCGGATGGCCGGCATAGGTTTCGGCCGCGTCGACGAAACGGGCCGCCACCTCGGCCTCGGCCGAGCCCAGGATGATGCGGGCCTGTTTCTCCCGCTCGGCCTGAGCCTGGCGCGACATCGCGTCCTGCAGCGCCACGGGAATGGCGACGTCGCGGATTTCGACCGACATGACATCGATCCCCCAGGCCGTGATCTTGCCGGCGATTTCGGCGCGCAATTGTTCGTTCGAGGATCGCCGGTCCGACAGCAGCGTGGCCAGCATGGACGAGCCGATCATCTCGCGTAACGAGGTCTGGGCGATCCGGTCGATCGCCTCGCGGTAATTGGTGATGCGCAGCGCCGCGGCCTCGGAATCGCGGACATGCCAGAAGATCACGGCATCGACATTCACCGGCACGGTGTCGCGCGTCAGTGCCTGCTCGGCGTTGAAACCCGTCGTCTGGATGCGTTCGTCGATGATCGCGACGATGCGGTCGATCACCGGGATGATCATGAACAGGCCAGGCCCGTGGACGCCCTGCAGGCGCCCCATCCGCAGCACGACGAATTTCTGCCAGACATTGGCCATCCGCAGCGACAGGAAGATCCATAGCGACAGGACGAGGAACGGCAGAGCCCACCAAGGATGGATGGGTGCGCCCTCGGGACCCAGCAGGCCGCCGGCCCAGATGCCCAGCAGCAGCAGCAGCCCCGACAAGACGAGTGTAATCGCATTCATGACCCGGTCTCCTGTGTCCGTCCTGTCATGACGGACGATCCCGCGCCGAACGGTCCTGCCCGGCGTCCCGGGACGGTCGGTGACGTTGGCACGCAGCCGGGGGGCTTCAAGCCCCGCCGGCGCGGCGGGTGCGCAGAAAGAGGGCCATGTCAAGACAGGATTTGACTTGTGCCGCCGCCCGCCCGCATCATGCGCGCGGAGACCGAGGCCTGCCCGCTGCGGCGTGTGGGCCCTTTGGTGTTTCCGCAGACGAACGATCCGGAACACAACCATCACAACAAGGCCTGGCTTTCGATGATTCCCGCCCTGATGCCCACCTACAACCGTGCCGACCTCGCATTCGAGCGGGGCGAAGGCTGCTGGCTGTACGCGGCGGACGGGCGACGATTCCTGGATCTGGGCGCGGGGATCGCGACCTCGTCGCTGGGGCATGGCCACCCGCATCTGGTCGCGGCGGTGGCCGACCAGGCCGCGCGGGTGATGCATGTGTCGAACCTGTACCGGGTACCCCAGGCCGAGCGGCTGGCCGAACGGCTGGTCGCCGCCAGCTTCGCCGACAGCGTCTTCTTCTGCAATTCGGGCGCCGAGGCGAACGAGGGCATGGTGAAGATGATCCGCCGCGCCCAGGCCTTCGGCGGCCACCCCGAGCGCAACCGCGTCATCTGCTTCAACGGCGCCTTCCACGGGCGGACGCTGGCGATGCTGGCGGCGACCGGCAACCCTAAATATCTCGAAGGGTTCGGCCCGCAGGTCGAGGGCTTCGACCATGTGCCGATGAACAACATGAACGCCGTACGCGCCGCGATCACGGCCGAGACCGCCGGCATCATGATCGAGCCGGTGCAGGGCGAAAGCGGCGTCAACGTCGCCGATCCGCGCTTCCTGCAGGAATTGCGCGCGGCCTGCGACGAATTCGGCCTGTTTCTGGGCATGGACGAGGTCCAGTCCGGCATGGGCCGGACCGGCCGGCTGTTCGCCCATGAATGGTCGGGCGTGACCCCGGACGTGATGTCCACCGCCAAGGGGATCGCCGGCGGCTTTCCGATGGGCGCCATCCTGGCGACCGAGGCGTTGGCCCGTCACCTGACGCCCGGCTCGCACGGTACGACGTTCGGCGGCAACCCGCTGGCCTGCACGGCGGCGAACGCGGTGCTGGACGTGGTGCTGGCCCCCGGATTTCTGCAGGATGTGCAGGCACGCGGTGCGCAACTGGCCGGCCGGCTGGATGGGTTGATCACCGAATTCCCCGACCTGTTCGCCGAGCGGCGGGGGATCGGGCTGATGCTGGGGTTGCGCTGCGTGGTGCCCGTCGGGCTGATGCAGGAGGCGGCGATGCACGAGGGCGTGCTGAGCGTGACGGCGGGCGACAACGTGCTGCGCCTGGTGCCGCCGCTGGTGCTGACCGAGGACGATTGCGCCGAGGCCGGCCAGCGCCTGCGCCGGGCGGCGCAGCGGCTGCGCGCGCATCTGGCCGCCGAGACGTCCGTGGCCGAGGAGTCCGCGGCATGAATGCCCTGCCCTCCGCTCCGCTTCTGGCCGGGCCGCCGCCGCGGCATTTCCTGGATCTGCGCGATTTCGACGGTGCCACGCTGCGCGCCATCCTGGATCTGGGCAGCCGCATCAAGCGGATGCAGCGCGGCCGCGCCCGGCCGCTGCATCCGCGCCAGCCGCTGCTGGGCCGTGCGCTGGGGCTGATGCTGTCCAAGCCGTCGACGCGCACCCGGGTGTCGTTCGAGGTCGGGATGCGGCAGTTGGGCGGCGACGTCATCCTGCTGTCGCCCAACGACATGCAATTGGGCCGGGGCGAGACGATCGCCGATACGGCGCGCGTGCTGTCGCGCTTCGTCGATGCCATCGTGCTGCGCACCGGCGACGCCACGGCGCTGCGCGAACTGGCACGCTGGTCCAGCGTACCGGTCATCAACGGGCTGACGCCGGATTCCCACCCGGTGCAGATCCTGGCCGATATCATGACGTTCGAGGAACATCGCGGGCCGATCGCGGGCCGGACCCTGGCCTGGGTGGGCGACGGCAACAATGTCGCCACCTCGTTCATCGAGGCGGCGCGGCTGTTCGGCTTCGCGCTGCGCCTGGCCACCCCGGCCAGCCATGCGCCGTCGGAAAACGCCCTGGCCTGGGCGCGGCAGGGCGGCGCCGACATCATGGTGACGACCGACCCGCGCCAGGCCGTCGCCGGGGCCGACTGCGTGCTGACCGATACCTGGGTCAGCATGTCCGACAGCGACGCCGAACAACGCCGCGTCGCCTTCGCGCCCTATTGCGTCGACGTGGCGCTGATGGCGCTGGCGGCACCCGATGCCCTGTTCATGCACTGCCTGCCTGCCCATATCGGCGAGGAAGTCACCGAGGACGTGTTCGAGGGCGCGCAATCGGTGGTATTCGACGAAGCCGAAAATCGCCTGCATGCCCAGAAGGGGCTGCTGGTCTGGGCCATGGGCGGCCCGCAATGGCAGGATTATGGAGAGGAAGAGCCCTGATGACAGGTCCGGCCCAGATCCCCGCGCGCCCCACAAGCACCGAGGAGGTTCCGGCCACGCCGGGGTGGGTCGAAGGGATCGTCGAGGCCGCCTTCGCCACCCTGCCGTGCAGCGGGCCGGGCGTGACCATCCTGCGCAATGCCTATCTGGACTGCCTGGCGGGCGCGCCGCGCACCGAAGACCTGGATGCGGGGCATGATCGCTGCCGGCAGGCGCTGCTGAAGGCGCTGGCCGCGAAGGAAAAGCTGCGCCCCGATATCCTGCGCGCCTTCGAAACCCGGCTGGAGGCCGTCGAGGCCGAGATCAGCGCCCGGATCTGATCCCGCCCTCTCCATCCCGAAGCATGCCCGCGTCCCCGGGCATGGCCCCATTTCTGGACATGGTATGATCGACACGCCCGCCTTTCTCGACACGCACCGGCCCGACGTGCCGGACCTGGTGGTTCCCCAGGGAGTCACGCCCTTCTATCTTGCCGGCCGGCCGGTGCGCGGGCGGCTGGTCCGGGTGGGGGCGCTGACCGATGCGCTGCTGGCCCGGCACGACCACCCGGAGATCGTCCTGCGCCTGGCGGGCGAGGCGCTGGCGCTGGTCGGCGGGCTGGCCTCGGCGCTGAAATTCCAGGGCTCCTTCTCGCTGCAGGCGCGTGGCGACGGCCCGGTCTCGTTCCTGGTGGCCGATTGCACGCATGCCGGCGCGCTGCGCTTCCATGCCCGGTCCGACGCGCAGCGGATCGCGGCATTGGCTGCGTCCGACCCGGATGCTGACGCCTCGCGGCTGCTGGGACGCGGCTATCTGGCCTTTACCGTCGACCAGGGACCCGACACCGACATCCACCAGGGGATCGTCGAGATCCGCGGAGCATCGCTGTCGGACATGGCCGGTCATTATTTCGAAACCAGCGAGCAGCATGATTGCTGGATCCGCCTGGCCTGCGCGCGCACTTCGGCCGGCTGGCGGGCATCGGCGCTGATCCTGGAGCGCATCGCCACCGAAGGGGGGCTGGCCGCCCGAACGACGCCCGACGACGACCCGGCGGAAAGCTGGGCGACCGCCACCACCCTGGCGGAAACGGTGACCGAGGCGGAATTGCTGGACGATGCGCTGGCGCCCGAGGCCCTGCTCTATCGCCTGTTCCATTCCGAGGATGTCTGCGCCGACCGCCCCCGGGCGCTGGCCTTCGGCTGCCGGTGCAGCCGGGCGCGGCTGTCGGGAATCCTGGAGACGTTCTCGACCGACGACCTGGACCACATGGCCGAGAATGGAACGATCAGCATGAGCTGCGAGTTCTGCAATCTCAGCTTCCATTTCAGCCGGGCCGAGATCGGCGGGGCGTCCGCGACGGATTGACCAGCCGGGCCGGGGGCGGCACGTTCCCCCTACGTCCCCGTCGCGCCTTACGTTGGAGAGGTCATCCATGCGCCCGTCCCGCCGGACTGCCCGGTTGCCCATGCTGCTGCTGCTTGCATGCCCGTTGCTGCCACTGGCAGCGTGCGAGGAGGCGCCACCGACCAGCTTCGCACCGCTGCGCTATGATTACCTGTCGGTACTGCGCCTGAACGTAGCGTCGATCAGCACCGTCGATAACGGCGTGCCGGGGTCGGTGCCCGGCGACATCTCGGCCAATGCTCCCACGCCGCCCGACCAGGCGCTGCTGCGCATGGCGGCCGACCGGCTGATGCCGGCAGGCAGCACGGGCAGCGCGGTGTTCACCATCGATCGCGCGTCGATCCTGCACCTGCCGGGCGGTTCGCTGGAAGGCGAGATGGACGTGCATCTGGATATCGTCTCGGCCAACGGCCAACGCACCGGCTATGCCGAGGCCCATGTCCGACGTGACTTCTCCGCCGGATCGGGGGACAGCGACGGCAACGGCAACGCGGACTCGCCGGCCCATCTGTACGACCTGACGAAGCAGATGATGAAGGACATGAATATCGAACTGGAGTTCCAGGTCCGCCACCATCTGGCGGACTGGCTGGTCGATACGGCGGGTGCCGGGCCCGGCGCCATCCAGCAGCAATCGCTGGGCATGCCCGGCGCCACGCCCGAGCCGGCGCCCTATGGCGCGCCGGTCATGCCCTCGGCGCCCGTTCCGGCCGGCCCGATTCCGGCGGTCCCTGCCCCGGGTGCGGCTGTTCCGGGTGCGGCTGTTCCGGGTGCGGCTCTTCCGACTGCTGCTGTCCCGGCCTCGGCGGCGCCTGCCGTGGCTGCCCCGCCCATGACGGCCCCTGCCGTCGCGCCTGCGCGCGCACCTGCTCCCCGGCCCCGGCCGGCGCCGCCGGTCAGTGCCGGGCCCGATGCGATCTTCCCGACCGGCATGCCCGGCGGTGCCGCGGCGGCCGCGCCCTCGACGCCTCCGGCGCCGCACGTCCTCTCGCCGCAGCCCGGCTATCTGACCCTGCCGCCCGGAACGACGGGCCAGCCGAGCCAGCCCGGCGGCGGATACTGAACCGGGCAGGGCCACCCGGTCAGGATTTCAGCGCATCCAGGACCAGCCCGGTCGTGAGGATCTGCGGCAGGGCGCGGCCCGGTCCGTGGCCGGGCGGGAAATAGATATAGAACGGCACGCCCGCACGCCCATGCGCCTGCAGAAAGGCGCCGATCGCGGTGTCGCGGTTGGTCCAGTCACCCTTCATGTATACGACCTGCCGGGTGCGGAAAGCGTCCTGCACCGGGGTCGATGACAGGGCCACCCGTTCGTTCACCAGGCACGAAATGCACCAGGCCGCCGTCATGTCGACGAAGACCGGCCGCCCCTGGGCCCGCAACGCCGCCAGGTGCGCGGCCGAGAACGGCTCGGCCCCGTCGGTGCCGGCAAGGCCCTGCGCCGCGCCCACCGGCCCGGCCCGATTCAGCCCGGGCAGCAGCGCCAGGGCCACCGCCAGCGCCGCCAGGGCGACTGCCCGGCACAGCCGGACTCGCCGCGCAGGTCCGTCGCGCATCGTCATACCTTGTGCCAGGCCGGTCAGCCAGGCCGCCAGGCCCACCAGCACCAACCCGCTGCCCAGCGCCGCCACCGCACCGGCACCCTGCTGCAGCGCCAGCACCCAGGCCAGCCACACGCAGGTCCCCAGCACCGGAAAGGCCAGCGCCTGGCGCAGGACATCCATCCAGGCGCCGGGGCGCGGCAGGTGACGTGCCAGGCCCGGCACGCCGGCCAGCAGCACATAAGGCGCGGCCAGACCGGCCCCCATGGCGACGAACACCGCCATCGCCAGGACCGGCGACGCCGCCAGCGCGCCGGCCACCGCCACCCCCATGAAGGGTGCGGTGCAGGGCGTGGCCACCAGTACCGCCAGCAGGCCGGTCATCGCATCACCCAGATAGCCGGCGCGCGAGACCGGGCCGCCCCCCAGCGCCGCCACGGCATTGCCCATGCCGAATACGCCCAGCAGATTCAACGCCACCGCGAACAGCAGCCAGCACACTGCCGTCACGAAGGCCGCCGACTGGAACTGAAACCCCCAGCCCGCCGCCGCACCGGCCGCGCGCAGGGTCAGGGTCACCCCGCCCAGCAGCACGAATGCCCCGATCACCCCGGCGGCATAGGACCCGGCCCCGGCCAGCCTGACCGATGCGCCGCTGCCGGCCAGGCGGGTCAGCGCCATCGCCTTCATCACCAGGAC
The DNA here is from genome assembly GCF_038719015.1 of Nguyenibacter vanlangensis. Lineage (NCBI taxonomy): Bacteria > Pseudomonadati > Pseudomonadota > Alphaproteobacteria > Acetobacterales > Acetobacteraceae > Nguyenibacter > Nguyenibacter vanlangensis. The sequence goes on along the minus strand of NZ_CP152276.1, from coordinate 3,353,248 downwards.
GGGAAACACGCAGGGCATCAGGTTCAGGATCAGGCCGCCGGCGAAGGCCAGAAGCAGAATATGGGCCGTGCCTTGGCCCGCCGCCGTGTCCGCCGGGGCGGTGGACGAAACGGTGGGCGATACGGCGGCCGCAGGCGCGAAGCCGGCCGACACCGCCAGGCCGCGCTCTTCGCCCGCCGGGTCCTTCAGCACCACGATTCCGTCCAGGGTCGGAGCCTTGCGGAACGAATCGGCGGGTTTCAGCGCCAGGGTCAGCCGGCCTTCCTGCACGGACAGGGCCTGGGCCGCGTCCTGGTCGATCGCTCCCTCGGTCTGCGGCAGGAACCACGCGTCGCGCACCGCGTCCGGGGTCAGGCCCTGGCCGGTCAAGGTCAGCACGCCGTCGGGCGCAATGGTCGCGGCGAAGGGCGAGGGCACAGGCCGGGCCGCGGCGGCCCGGGCAAAGAGTGGCGCCTGGTCGGACGGCGCAGGATCGCCGACCGGCAGGGTCAGGGTGAAGCTGCCTTTTTCCGGCACGCAGACGCTGGCGCAGACCAGCCATTCGGCAGTGGCGCGCAGGACCATCGGCCCGTCGCCCGCTCCCGCGGGCTGCAAGACGGCCGGCAGAAGCACGTCGCCGATATAGGCATAGGACATCAGCGGCCCGTCGCTGATCCGCCGCGGGGTGGGCCAGGCGATGGCGCCTGACCGGCCGGTGGCGCCGCCTTCGGCCGCGACGTCCAAGGTCGGGGCCTCACCCGCGTCGCCGGGATTGAGCCAGTAGGTGTGCCAGCCCGGTTGCAAGCGCAGATGCAGCCCGACATGCAGGGGCATGCCGGGCCGGTAGCGGTCGGTATCCGTCACCAGAGTGGCGCTGTCACGCGGCGTGGTCAGCGCGGCGCTTTCCGCCGCTCCGGCATGGGCGGGCGGCATGGCCGGCACCAGCAGGCACAGCAGGGCCGGCAACCATCGGCGCAGGCGGGCGGAGAGGGATGAAGACCGGGCAGGGACCACGAAACGAGGCTCCGGAAGACTGGGCGGCGGGAGGCGGCGATTGCCGGTTCCAGGCCGCGGACGCATAAACAGGATATGGAATCTGACCGCGACCTGCAAAATCCCGTCCCGACGCTGGCCGACCTGCCAAGCGACCTGCCGGTGGCCGCGATCCTGCCAGCCCTGCGCGCCAGCCTGGCCGAGCGCCCTGGCGCCGTGCTGGTCGCGCCACCGGGGGCCGGCAAGACCACGACCGTGCCGCTGGCCCTGATGGACGCCCCCTGGCGCGGCGATGGCCGCATCCTGATGCTGGAGCCGCGCCGCCTGGCCGCCCGCGCGGCGGCCCAGCGCATGAGCAGCCTGCTGGGCGAGGAGGTCGGCGGGCTGGTAGGCTATCGCACCCGGCTTGACGCCGCAATTTCGGCCCGCACGCGCATCGAGGTGGTGACCGAGGGGCTGATGGTCCGCCGCCTGCTGGCCGATCCGACGCTGGACGGCGTCTCCTGCGTGATCCTGGACGAGATCCACGAACGGTCGCTGGACGCTGATACCGCATTGTCCTTCTGTCTGGACGTGCAGCGCAGCCTGCGGCCGGATCTGCGCCTGGTGGCGATGTCGGCGACCATGGACGGGGCCGCGCTGTCGGCGCTGATGGACGCGCCGCTGATCGAAAGCGCGGGGCGGATGTTCCCGGTCGAGATCCGCCACGCGCCACGCGACCTGACCCGCCTGCGCGACCTGCCCGAGGCGATGGCCCGCGCCATCCGCGCCGCGCTGGCCGAGCATGCGGGCGATATCCTTGCCTTCCTGCCAGGAGTGGGCGAGATCCGTCGGACCCAGGCGGCGCTGGCCGGCGCACCGGCCACCATCCTGCCGCTGTACGGCGAAATGCCGCCGGGCGAGCAGGATCGCGTGCTGCGGCCTCAACCCGATGCGGGCCGGCGGGTGATCCTGGCAACCTCGATCGCGGAGACGTCGCTGACCGTGCCGGGCGTGCGGGTGGTGGTCGATGGCGGCTACCGGCGCAGCCCGCGCCTGGACCCCGGCACCGGCCTGCCGCGGCTGGATACGGTGCGGATTTCCCGCGCCGCGGCGGCGCAGCGTGCCGGACGCGCCGGGCGCGAAGGGCCGGGCGTGGCGCTGCGGCTGTGGAGCGAGGCGACCGGCCGCGGCATGGCGCCGCATGACCGGCCCGAGATTCTGGATGCCGAACTGACCGGGCTGCGGCTGGACAGCGCCGCCTGGCAGGCCGCCATGGGCACAACGCCCGAGGAACTGCCGCTGCCCGACGCCCCGCCCAATGGCGCGTTCGAGGCCGCGCGCGGCGTGCTGGCCGCTCTGGGCGCCCTGGACGAGGACGGGCGCATCACGCCCGAGGGCGAGCGCATGGCCGCACTGGGGGCGCACCCGCGGCTGGCGGCGATGATGCTGGCGGCCACGACCGAAGCCGAGGCCGCGCTGGCCGCCGACATCGCCGCCCTGCTGGAGGAACGCGACCCGCTGCGCCCGCGCGCGGCCCCGAACGCGCGGCCGGGCGGCGCAGGCGTGCCACCGATTCCGCCCGCCGATATCGCCCTGCGGCTGGATCTGATTGCCGGCGGCGATCATGCCGACGCCGATCGTGCGGCGCTGGCCCGGATCCGCCAGGCGGCCGGCCAGTACCGGCGCCGGCTGGGGCTGCGCGGCGGCATTACGGCGGCCGGCGACGCCGCCTCGCTGCTGGCAGCGGCTTTCCCCGACCGGATTGCGCAGCGGCGCGGCGAGCCGGGCAGTTTTCGCCTGTCGGGCGGCGGCGGCGCGCGGCTGGGCAGGGCCGACCGGCTGGCCGATGCCGGCCTGCTGGCGGTGGCGACCCTGCATGTCCGCACGGCAGCCGAAATCCGCATGGCGGCCCGGCTGGACCCCGACAATCTGCCCCCTTCCATCCGCCGCCGCGCCACCGAGCAGGTGGAGACGACGCTGGACCCGGCGACCGGATCGGTCCTGGCGCGGCGCCGGCTGCGCCTGGGGGCGCTGGTGCTGCGCGACCGCACGGTCGCGGCCTCGCCCGACGATGTCGCGGCATTGCTGCTGCGCCAGGTGACCGATCGGCTGGACACCAGCCTGGGCTGGACCCCGGCGGCGCGGCAATTCCAGGCCCGCGTGGCGCTGGCCCGCGCCCTGCCAGGGCACGCGGAGCTGCCGAACCTGTCGGATGCCGCCCTGGCGGCGGAGGCTGGAGACTGGCTGGCCCCGTGGTTGACCGGCCTGACTCGCCTGTCCGAGGTCGCGGCGCTGGACGTGCTGGCCATGCTGCGCGGACGGGTGGAGTACGGCGCTCTGACCTGGCTGGACAAGGCGCTGCCGACGCATCTGGATTTACCGGGCGGTCGGGTGCCGGTCGATTATACCCAGCCCGTGCCCACCGCGTCGGCGCGGGCACAGACCTTCTACGGCCTGCGGGAGACGCCCCGCCTGGCCGACGGGCTGGTCAAGCTGCAGATCGCGCTCCTGTCGCCCGCCGGCCGGCCGCAGGCGATCACCGCCGACCTGGCGGGGTTCTGGACCGGGGGGTGGGCCGCCATGCGTCGCGACATGCGCGGGCGCTACCCCCGCCATGACTGGCCCGAGGATCCGGCGCAGGCCAGCCCGCCAGCCCGCCGGGCCGGCCGGTCCTGACGCATGCCATGCCTGATCGGGGGGCCAGTCTGGGCGTCCGATCCGGGCGCCCAAATCCGGACGCCCAAACCCGGACGCCATGACGCCGCCGCCATCTTGCGCTATCGTCACGCCATCGTCGCCGTGCTTTCCCTGCGCCCGGCGCGCCACGAACAGGATCACGTGCCCATGCGGCGGATGGTAAGCCGGCCTTTTCCCCGCCTCGCGCCCGGCTTGCCGCGCCGCCTGCCCCTCGCTCTGGCGGCCTGCGCGGTGCTGGCGGGCTCGCCCCGCCACGCGGATGCGCAGGCGGCGGAGACAGTGTTCGCCCCGCCGGCCCCTCCGCTGGTCGTCTCCGGCCCGCTGACTTTCGCGCCGTTGGTCCGCCAGGTCGTGCCGGCGGTGGTCAATATCGCCGTTACCCAGGGCACCGACACCCAGAGCGCCAACGACCAGCAGAAACGCCAGCCCGTGCCCCCCGGGGTGAAGGGCACGCCCTTCGAGCGGCGCTTCCGCGACCGGATGCGCGCGCGCGGCGAGGAAATGCTGGGGGCCGGGTCGGGCTTCATCATCGACCCCAGCGGCGTGATCGTCACCAACAACCATGTGGTGGGCGAGGCCGACCACATCACCGTCTCGCTGGCCGACGGCAGCGAATATCCCGCGAAGCTGCTGGGCAGCGACGACCTGACCGATATCGCGGTGATCAAGATCCAGGCCCCGCATCCGCTGCCCTTCGTCACCTGGGGCGACAGCCGGCAGATCAATGTCGGCGATTGGGTCATGGCGGCGGGCAATCCGTTCGGGCTGGGATCGTCCGTGACGGCGGGCATCGTCTCGGCGCGCGGGCGCGATATCGGCGCCAGCCCGTTCGACGATTTCCTGCAACTGGACGCGCCGATCAATCCGGGCAATTCCGGGGGGCCGTCCTTCAATCTCAGCGGCCAGGTGGTGGCGCTGAATACCGCCATCGTGTCGCCCACCGGCGGGTCGGTGGGGATCGGGTTCGGCATTCCGTCCGAGATCGTCGCGCCGATCGTCGCCGAACTGCGGCGCAGCGGGCATATCGATCGCGGCTGGCTGGGCGTGACACTGGCCGACGGCGATGGGCATGACGGGGTGCGCATCACCGATATCGACCGCGATGGACCGGCCCGCCGCGCCAGATTGCGGACCGGCGACATCGTGCTGAGCGTGGGGGATGAGCCGATGGACAGTTCCCGTACCCTGATCCGCACCATCGCCGCCGAACATCCGGGTTCGACCGTCCAGTTGCGCATCCAGCGCCATGGCGCGGTGCTAACGATGCCGGTCGTTGTCGGGCACCGTCCCGAGGACATGGACGATTGACGCCCTGGCGGCGGCCCGGACAACTGCTTTGGCCTGCTGCTCTGGCCAGTGCGCCACGGCGCGACGTAAGATAGGCCGGAAACAAGAAACGGGAGCCGGACCGCATGCATATTCTGGTCGTCGAGGATGATCCGACGGTACGCAACTTCGTGGCCAAAGGCCTGCGCGAGGCCGGACATCTGGTCGAACCGGTCGATAACGGCAAGGACGGGCTGTTCCTGGCCGTCAGCGAGAATTTCGACCTGATCATCCTGGACCGCATGTTGCCGGGCGGCATCGACGGGCTGCGGCTGCTGGAGACGATCCGCGCGCAGAACAACAGCACGCCGGTCCTGCTGCTGTCGGCGCTGGCCGACGTGGACGACCGGGTTCAGGGGCTGAAGGCCGGCGGCGACGATTACCTGACCAAGCCCTTCGCCTTCAGCGAGCTGCTGGCGCGGGTCGAGGCGCTGTCGCGGCGCGGGCGCAGCGACAACGTGCCGCAAACGCGCCTGGTCGTCGCGGATCTCGAGGTCGACCTGCTGTCGCGCACCGTCCGGCGGGGCGGCCAGCGGATCGACCTGCAGCCGCGCGAATTCCGCCTGCTGGAATATCTGATGCGCCATGCCGGGCAGGTGGTCACCCGCACCATGTTGCTGGAAGGCGTATGGGATTACCATTTCGACCCGCAGACCAATGTGATCGACGTGCATGTATCGCGCCTGCGCCAGAAGGTGGACAAGCCGTTCGACACGCCGCTGATCCACACGATCCGCAACGCTGGCTACATGCTGCGGGCGGAATAGGAACGGGGGCGGCGCCGGCCATGCAGCCCGAGGGCGAGGACAGAGGACGGGGCGGGCGCCGGCGCTTCAGGCTGCCGCGCTCGGCCAGCCTGCGTTTTTCGCTGGGCTATGGCGTGCTGTTCGCCCTGTCGTCGATCCTGTTCATGTCCTTCATCTGGTGGGGGACGATCGGCTTTCTGGAACGGCAGGTGGAAACCGCCATCAATGCCGATGCGCGGGCGCTGAGCCAGCGCTGGGCCGAAGGCGGCCTGCCCACGCTGGCGCTGACGATCGACGACCGGCTGGAACAGAACCTGGACGACGACGCAATCTATCTGATGGTCGGCCCGACCGGGAACAGGCTGGCGGGCAACCTGTCGGAATGGCCGGCCCAGGTGGTCCGCACCGACCAATGGTATTCGCTGAAGGTCACGCGGGCCGGCATGCGCGACACGGCGGAAGTGCGGGCCTTCGCGCTGCCGGGCGGGTTCCGCCTGCTGGTCGGACGCGACGTCCGCGCCCGCGCGGTGCTGCGGCGGCTGCTGACCGACTCGCTGCTCTGGGCCTGGATGATGGTGACCCTGCTGGCGATCAGCGGCGCCGTGCTGGTTCATGGCATGTTCCGCCGCATGATCAAGTCGATTGCCCAGACCAGCTCGGCGATCGCGCGTGGCGACCTGTCGCGCCGCATGCCCCTGGTGGGCAACGGGGATGAACTGGACCAGGTCGCCGAGGCGATCAACGAGATGCTGGACCGCATCGTCCGGCTGATGGATGGCGTACGCCAGGTCTCCAACGCCATCGCCCATGATCTGCGCACGCCGATCACCCGCGCCCGCACCCAGTTGGAGGACGCGGCCCTGCATGCCGGCAGCGCGGCCGAACTGCGGCTGGCGATCGAGCGGGCAGTCGGCAACCTGGACAATGTCACTGCGGTGTTCGAGGCGCTGCTGCGCATCGCGCAGATCGAGGCCGGATCGCGCCGGTCGGCCTTCGCCCCCTTCGACCTGGTACCGCTGCTGACCGATATCGGCGATCTGTACGAGGCGGTGGCCGAGGAAAAGCAGATCCGCCTGGCGCTGCGCCTGCCGTCCTGCCTGCCTTTCTACGGCGATAAGGCGCTGATGCAGCAGGCGGTGGCCAACCTGCTGGACAATGCCATCAAATTCTCGCCTGCCGGCGGGACGGTGACGCTGGCTGCGGCCACCGGGCCGGCCTTGCCGGGGCTGACAATGCTCGCGCCGGGCGCCAGCGCGGTCTCGATCGCGGTGACGGACGAGGGTATCGGCATGGACGAGGCCGACCTGGCCCGCGCGTCCGAACGCTTCTTCCGCGCCGAAGCGGCGCGCCATACCCCGGGCGCGGGGCTGGGCCTGTCGCTGGTACAGGCGATCGTACAACTGCATGGCGGCGTGCTGCGCCTGCGCGCGCAGCAACCGGGGCTGTCGGTCCGCATGATCCTGCCGGTCGCGCGGCAGGCGCAGCCGCAGGCCCGCGCGGCCGCGCCCATTCCCATTCCACCCGCCCCGCGGGCGCAGCATCCCGCGGTCGTGACGGAGACTTCACAATCACCCCACGAGCGCGACAGATGACCCCTTCTAGGCTGCGCCATATGAACGCACCGTCTCTTGTCATCCCGGCCCTGCTGGCCGCAAGCCTGTGCGTCTGCGCCTTCGCGCCCGCGCCGGACGATGCATCGCCCCGGCCGGGCGAGGATCGGGGGCAGGATTCGGGCCCGGAGGCGGGCTCTGATTCCGGGCGCCCGGTCGTGATCACCAGCGACAGCCGCGCCTTCTGCGATCGGCTGGTGACCGTCATCGATGCCTATGGACCGCCCTTGACGCGCGAGGTGAGCGAGTTGCGCATCCATGGCGCGTTGCTGTGCCGCGAGGGCAGGGTCCGGTCGGGTATCATCGATTTGCGCCGCGCCCTGATGGTATTGAAGGAAGACAATCATTCATGACCGCCACCGCCATGACCCGTCTGATCCCGGTGGCCGTGCTTTTGCTGGCCGGCCCGGTGGCCGGGGCGCGGGCGCAGGACGCCGCCGGCCGGCAGGGCACGGCCGACACCGAACTGACCCTGACCGGCGCGGGAACCGTCCATGCGGCGCCTGACCGGCTGACCGCCACCCTGTTTGCCGAAAGCAACGGCGCCACGCCCGCCGCCGTGCAGGGCCGGGTCAACAGCGTGATCCGTCAGGCCGTGGACGCGGCCAACGCTGCCGGCGGGCTGACCATCGTCACCGATTCCTATGTCGTGCAGCATGACGAAGCGGCCAGGCCAGCCCAGTGGACGGCGCGGCAGGTCATCCGTCTGACGGGCGCGGACGGTACGGCGCTGCTGACCCTGGTGGGCCAGTTGCAGGCGCGCGGGCTGGGCCTGTCGGGGCTGGACTGGTCGCTGTCGCCCGAGCGGCGCAGCGCCCTGACGCAGCAGGCCGAGGCCGAAGCCCTGCGCGACGTGCGCCGCCGGGCCGAGGCCGCGGCCAAGGTGCTGGGCATGACGATGGGGCCGATCCGCACCATCGCGTTGCAGGACCAGGGCACGTCCCGCCCGATGCCCATGATGATGATGATGGCCGCCCGCGCGTCCATGCCCCCCACCGCCCCGCTCGAGGAGCAGACGGTGACGGCCGCCGCCACCGCGACGATCATGCTGCGCCCGTAGCACGACCCGTGGGCTATCCAATAAAAAAAGCCCGAACCTTCCGTCCGGGCTTTTTTTATTAGGGTCGTCCGGCGCGGATCAGCGCGGCGAGAGGACCATGATCATCTGGCGGTTTTCCAGCTTGGGCATCTGCTCGACCTTCGCCTGCTCGTCCATTTCCGAGCGGATCCGCTCCAGCACCTTGATACCCAGGTCCTGGTGGGCCATCTCGCGCCCGCGGAAGCGCAGCGTCACCTTGACCTTGTCGCCCTCGCCGATGAACGAGCGCATGGCGCGCATCTTCACCTGGTAGTCGTTCTCATCGATATTCGGCCGAACCTTGACCTCCTTGATCTCGATGACCTTCTGCTTCTTGCGGGCCTCGTTACGCTTCTTCTGCTGTTCGTATTTGAACTTGCCGTAATCGAGGATCTTGGCCACCGGCGGTTCGGCGTTCGGGCTGATTTCCAGCAGGTCGAGGCCGACGGCATAGGCGCGCGCCAGCGCCTCGCGCGTGGGCATCACCCCCAGCATCTCGCCATCCGCGTCGATCAGACGCACCTGCGGGACACGGATTTCTTCGTTGACGCGTGGGCCCTCGCGGTTAGGCGGAGTGGGCATCGGAGGTCTGGCTATGGTCGGCTCCTGTGTTCTTTTTCGCGTCCGGACAACGCGCATTCCCCACCGATGCCCAGGGGCATGGGGTCGGAACTGCGCGATACACCTCCGGATACGCCGTTATGTGGCGCAAAGCACCTATCCAGATCAAGCATTCTCGTCGCATGAAGGCTGAAGCCAGCCATGCGTCCCGGGCAGAAGAAACGCCCGGCCATACCGCCAGCACATGGGCGCCGCCATCGGCCAGGGGGATGGCCAGGGCTGACGAAATCAGACGGCTGCCTGACGCGCCCGGCGCAAATCGGGGGGCAGGGCTTCCTCCGCCAGGGCATCGACGGCCTCATGCAGGGGGACGACCTGCTGCGCTGCGCCGCCCAGGCGGCGAATGGCCACCGTGCCGTCCTCGGCCTCCTTGCGGCCGACGACCAGGATGATCGGCACGCGCGCCAGGCTGTGCTCGCGGATCTTGGCGTTGATCTTCTCGTTGCGGATGTCGGTCTCGACCGCCAGCCCCGCCTGCTTCAGCGCGTGGGCCACCTGTTCGGCATAGGGGGCGGCGTCGGTGACGATCGACGCCACCACCACCTGGACCGGCGCCAGCCACAGCGGGAAGCGGCCGGCATGCTGTTCGATCAGGATCCCCAGGAACCGTTCGAACGACCCGAGGATCGCGCGGTGCAGCATGACGGGCCGATGGCGGGCGCTGTCCTCGCCGATATAGGACGCGTCCAGCCGCTCCGGCAGCACGTAATCCACCTGCAGCGTGCCGCACTGCCAGTCGCGGCCGATGGCGTCGCGCAGGACGAATTCCAGCTTGGGGCCGTAGAACGCGCCCTCGCCCGGATTGCGCTCGTAATCGATCCCGGCCAGGCGGCAGGCTTCGACCAGGGCGGCCTCGGCGCGGTCCCAGCTTTCCTCGGTGCCTGCGCGCTGCTCGGGCCGGTCGGCGAACTTCACCCGGAAGCTCTCGAAGCCCAGATCGGCATAGACTTCGGCCAGCATCCGCACGAAACGCGCGGTCTCGGGCGCGATCTGCGCCTCGGTGCAGAAGATGTGCCCATCATCCTGGGTAAAGGAGCGCACGCGCATGATGCCGTGCAGCGCGCCCGAGGGCTCGTAACGGTGGCAGGCGCCGAATTCGGCCATGCGCAGCGGCAGCTCGCGATAGGAACGCAGGCCGTGGCGGAAGATCTGCACATGGCAGGGGCAGTTCATCGGCTTGAGGGCGAGGGTCTTGTCCTCGTCCTCGACCGTCGCGATGAACATGTGCTCGCGATATTTGTCCCAATGGCCCGAGGCCTCCCACAACGCGCGGTCGACCAGTTGCGGCGTGCGCACTTCCTCATATCCCTCGCGGGTCTGGGCGCGGCGCATATAATCCTGCAAGGCCGTATAGAGGCGCCAGCCCTTGGCATGCCAGAAGATCGAGCCCACCGCCTCTTCCTGGATATGGAACAGGTCCATCTCGCGCCCGATGCGGCGATGGTCGCGGCGCTCGGCTTCCTCGATCTGGTGCAGGTAGGCGTCCAGTTCCTTCTGGTCGCGCCAGGCGGTGCCGTAGATGCGCGTCAGCATCGGGTTGCGGTGATCGCCGCGCCAATAGGCGCCCGCGACCTTCATCAGGCGGAAGGCCGTGCCGACATCGCCGGTGCCGCGCAGATGCGGACCACGGCACAGATCCAGCCATTCGCCCTGGCGGTAGATCGAGATCGGCTCGCTTTCGGGCAGGTCGCGGATCAGCTCGGCCTTGAAGCGCTCGCCCCTGGCCTCGAAGAAGCGGATGGCCTCGTCGCGCGGCCAGACCTCGCGCACGAAGGGCGCGTTGGCGGCCACGATCTCGCGCATGCGTGCTTCGATCGCGGGGAAATCCTCGGGGGTGAAAGGCTCGTTGCGATAGAAATCGTAATAGAAGCCGTTCTCGATCGACGGGCCGATGGTCACCTGCGTGCCCGGCCACAGCGACTGCACGGCCTCGGCCAGCACATGGGCGGTGTCGTGGCGGATCATCTCCAGCGCCGCCTCGTCCTTGCGCGTGATGAAGCGCACCGCGGCATCGTCGGCGATTTCGCGCGACAGGTCGACCAGCCTGCCGTCCAGCTCCATCGCCAGGGCGGCACGGGCCAGCCCTGGACCGATGGCCGCCGCCACCGTAGTGCCCGTCACCGGACCGTCAAAGCGGCGAACGGATCCGTCAGGCAGGGTGATGGCAGGCATGGTGTCGATGCTCCGGACTGGAAAGTCGTGCGTGAAGGGAAGTCGCTGTAATGGCGTCAGCCGAGCGACGCCGCAACCCTATCCACACTCAGAGTGGCCAGATCGTCAACGCGGATGACCCGCACCTGCCCCGGCACGCGGCCCAGCGGCGCGGTCAGGGACGGGTCGCTGTCGCGGGAAAACAGCACGGTCGCGGGGCAGCCCATCGCCGCGGCCAGATGCATGGGGCCGGTATCGTTGCCGACCGCCAGCACGGCCCGCGCCGCCAGCCCCGCCAGGTCGGCCAGGCCGGTCCGGCCCGTCAGGTCGCGCGCCGCCGGGCAGGCCCGACGAATGGCGGCGGCCAGCGGGGCCTCGGCCGCCGTGCCGGCCACGACGGGCAGCAATCCCCTGTCCAGCAGGTGGCCGGCCAGGGCGCCGAACCGTTCGGCCGGCCAGCGCTTGGCCGGGCGGTGCGGCGCGGCGCCCGGCACCAGCAGGGCATAAGGCTGCGGCAGGACCGGGCCGCCCCCGGCCAGCCACGACAGGTCGGCATCCGGGACCTGGGCGATGCCAGCGCGGCGCAACTGGTCGCGCTGGCGGCTGCGGGTGTGCATGGCGTTGCGATGCGGATTGTCGTGCGGCCAGCGCGCGCCGCGGGCGATGCCCGACCAGGGCGGGCGGCCGGCCAGCCGGAAATAGCGCGACGAGCGGCCCGAGGTCTGCAGGTCGTACACCACGTCGTGGCCGCGCAGCGTCCGGCGCAGCGCCAGCATGCCGCGCACATCCCACCAGGAGGGGCGCGCATCGACCGCCACCCGGTCGAACCACGGGGCGGCGCGCATCAGCTCGGCGAAGGGGGCGGTCGTCAGCAGGGTGATGGCGGCGTCGGGATGATGGGCGCGGATGGCCGCGAACGGTGCGAAAGCCTGGACCAGATCGCCCAGCGCACCCAGCTTGATCACGAGAACGCGCGTCATGCGCCCTGGTTAATCCAGAACGTGCCGCATGGAAACAGCGCCGGGCAAAACATGGGAAAACATGGAGATGCCGGCGCCGCCCCGCGAGGCGGAATCTGGTCCGTCACGATCGGAGGCGACGCCGGAAAGAGGGAGACAGCGTTCGTGCCGCCCGTCTTCATGGAGGTTTCCGTAGTCTTCTTGGTTCTTCTTGTTCTTCTGTCTTCTTGGGGGTGCGACCACCCCATGCGTGCTCTGTAGCACATCATGGCAGGACGTCCATGTTACACGGTCACATATGACGCGAACGTGACGCGGTTCGCGCGTTCATGCTAAGCGGTCGGGCCATGGAATCCCCCGCGCCCTGTCCCGTCATCCTGCAGATTTTGCCCGCGCTGGATGCCGGGGGGATCGAACAGGGCACCGTCGAGATGGCGGACGCCATCGTTCGCGGCGGCGGGGTGGCGCTGGTGGCGTGCGCGGCGGGGCGGATGCTGCCGCGCCTGCGCCATGCGGGCGGGACGCATGTGCCGCTGGACCTGCGGACCAAGAACCCGCTGCGGATCCTGGCCAATGCCCGGCGGCTGGCCGAGCTGATCCGCGCCCGGGGCGTGCATCTGGTGCATGCGCGCTCTCGCGCGCCGGGGTGGTCGGCCTGGCTGGCCTGCCGGCGGGTCGGCGTGCCGCTGGTGACGACCTGGCACGGCGTGTATCGCGAGAACGTCCCCGGCAAGCGGCGCTATAACGCCGTCATGGCGTCCGGATCGCGGGTCATCGCCATCAGCGCCTATATCGCGCGGCGGCTGGCGCGCGATTACGGCGTGGGGCCGGAGCGGCTGCGCGTCATTCCGCGCGGGGCCGACACGGCGCGCTTCGACCCCGAGGCCGTGCGCGGCCATCGGCTGCAGGCCCTGGCCGAACGCTGGGGCCTGCCTGACGACGCGGCAATCATCATGCTGCCCGGGCGCATCACGCCGTGGAAGGGCCAGGCGCTGCTGCTGGAGGCCCTGGCGCGGATGGAGCGGGCCGGCGGATGCGGGCGGAACTGGGCCTGCGTCTTCGTCGGGCCGGGGCGGCGCGGCGACCGGTTCGGCCGCGACCTGCTGCGCACGGTGCGCGCCAGCCCGGCGCTGCGCGGACGGGTGCATTTCGCCGGCCATTGCGCCGACATGCCCGCGGCCCTGGCCCTGGCCGACCTGGTGGTCGTGCCGTCGCTGCGCCCCGAGCCGTTCGGCCGCGTGGTGGTCGAGGCGCAGGCCATGGGCCGCCCGGTCATCGTCGCCGCCCATGGCGCGGCGATGGAAACCGTCCGGGACGGCGAGACCGGGCTGCTGGTCCCGCCGGGCGATGCCGACGCCCTGGCCCGGGCGATCCGCGACATGCTGACGCTGGCGCCCGAGGCGGAAGCGGCAATGGGAGCCGCCGCGCGCCGGGGGGTGCTGGCGCACTATACCACCCGCGCGATGCAGCAGGCGACGCTGCGGGTCTATGATGAGATACTGGGGTCGCATATGGAGGCATGGTTCGCCGCCCGGACCCCGGCGGACGCCGACATGCCCGAAACCGCGCCGGAGGAATGCGCCGATGTCCACTGACCCGTTTCATGCCGGCCGGTCCGGCGGCCGACCGGGCCGGCACCCGGCGCCGCGCGCGGTATCCTGGGCGCAGACCCTGGCCGTGTTCTGCTTCGGCGCCAGCATCCTGATGGAGCTGGGCCCGTCGGAATGGCACTGGCCGCTCTGGGGCCATGGATGGCCGATCCTGATCCTGGACGGGGTCGGCGCGCTGCTGATGGCCGGCTCGCTGGTGCAGCTGTGGGCGGCGCGGCGGCGATGACCCGACCGGACGACATCCCCCCGGGCGGGACTCGGGACAAGGTCCCGGGCAAGGCCGAGAAGGCCGAGGCCGCGCGGCAGGAGCGCCTGGCGCGCGAGGCCGCGGCTCTGCGCGAGAATCTGCGCCGGCGCAAGCAGCAGTCGCGCGCCCGCGCGGACCTGCCCGCGCCCCGGGCCGAGGACGAAAAGAGCTGATTGCGGAGCGGCCCGGCCTTCGCTAGTGGTCGGGGCTGGTACCGGAGGCGATTCACCCCCTCCACGCGACGGAAGGGAGCAACGATGCCCATCATGCCCGATAGCTGGATTCGACGCATGGCCCAGGAGGTCGGCATGATCGAACCGTTCGTGGAGCGGCAACAGCGCGAGGGCGTGATTTCCTATGGCCTGTCGTCCTATGGCTATGACGCGCGGGTGGCGTCGGAATTCAAGATCTTCACCGACGTCGACAACGCCCTGGTCGATCCCAAGAATTTCGCGGCCAACAGCTTCGTCACGCGCGAGGGGCCGGCATGCATCATTCCGCCCAACAGCTTCGCGCTGGCGCACACGGTGGAATATTTCCGCATTCCGCGCGACACGCTGGTCGTCTGCCTGGGCAAGTCGACCTATGCCCGCTGCGGCATCATCGTGAACGTCACGCCGCTGGAACCGGAATGGGAAGGCCAGGTGACGATCGAGATCAGCAACACCACCCCCCTGCCGGCGCGCATCTATGCCAATGAGGGGATCTGCCAGTTCCTGTTCTTCCAGGGCGCGTCGCCCTGCGAGGTCAGCTATGCGGACCGTGCCGGCAAGTATATGGGCCAGCGCGGCGTCGCCACCCCCCGGATGTAGGAGAGCCGCGGCATGGACCGTTTCATCATTCGCGGCGGCCACCGGCTGCGGGGCGACATCGTCATCGGGGGCGCCAAGAACGCGGCGCTGAAGCTGCTGGTCGCGGGGCTGCTGACCTCGGACCGGCTGATGCTGCGCAACGTGCCGCGCATCGCCGACATCGCGACCATGCGCCGCCTGCTGGAACAGCACGGGCTGACGGTCGAGGACGTCGAGGGCGACGGGTCCACCCTGGCGGTCGGCGGCAGCATCACCAGCACGGTGGCGCCGTACGACATCGTGTCGCAGATGCGCGCCTCGATTTTGGTGCTGGGCCCGCTGCTGGCCCGCTGCGGCGAGGCGCGGGTGTCGCTGCCCGGCGGATGCGCCATCGGCACGCGGCCGGTGGACATGCACCTGAAGGGGCTGGAGGCGCTGGGCGCCGAGATCTCGCTGGAAAACGGCTATATCAACGCCCGGGCGCCGCGCGGCCTGGTGGGGGAGCGGATCGTCCTGCCCTTCGCCTCGGTCGGGGCGACCGAGAATCTGCTGATGGCCTCGGCCCTGGCGCGGGGACGGACCGAGATCATCAACGCGGCGCGCGAGCCGGAGATCGCCGACCTGGTCGCCTGCCTGAACAACATGGGCGCGCGCATCACCGGGTCGGGCACCGGCACGCTGACCGTCGAGGGCGTCGAGGCGCTACACGGCACCACCCACCGGGTGATGCCAGACCGGATCGAATGCGGCACCTATGCCTGCGCCGCCGGGATCACGGGTGGGGACCTGCGGCTGGTCGGTGGGCGGATCGAGCATCTGGGCGCCGTGGTGCGCACGCTGGAGGAAGCGGGAGTGGAGGTGCTGCAGGAAGACGACGCGCTGCGCGTGCGCCGGACCGGCGCGCTGCGCGGGGTGGACATCATGACCGAGCCCTATCCCGGCTTTCCCACCGACATGCAGGCGCAGTTCATGGCGCTGCTGTCGGTCGCCGAGGGGGCGTCGATGGTCACCGAGACGATCTTCGAGAACCGCTTCATGCACGTGCCCGAACTGAACCGCATGGGCGCGCGCATCAATGTCCATGGTTCGTCGGCCATCATCCGCGGCGTGCATGCGCTGTCGGGCGCGCCGGTGATGGCGACCGACCTGCGGGCCTCGTTCTCGCTGATCCTGGCGGGCCTGGCCGCGCATGGCGAGACGATCCTCAGCCGGGTCTATCACCTCGATCGCGGCTATGAGGCCGTGGAGCAGAAGCTGGCGCGCTGTGGCGCGCAGATCGCGCGGGTATGCGACTGACATGGCAGGGCCGCGGGGCGGGGCCGCGGCCTCGGCCCTTCCGGCGGGCGGGCGGAATGTGATAAGGCGCAGCGCACATGGCGCCCGCGCCCGGCGGATGGGGCCAGGCCGCCCCGGAAACGTGGCGGCCCCGGGGCGCGTTTCGAAGCTGCTGGAGAGTGCATGACCGCCCCGATCCCGGACACGAAGCTGGTCCTTGCCCTGCCGAAGGGGCGCATCCTGAAGGCCGCGTCCCCGCTGCTGGCCGGCGCCGGCATCCTGCCGGCCGCCGACTGCCTGGACGAGGGCAGCCGCCGGCTGCGCTTTCCGACCAACGACCCGATGCTGGACGTGGTGCGGGTGCGGTCGTTCGACGTCGCGACCTTCGTCGCCTTCGGCGGCGCGCAACTGGGGATCTGCGGCGCCGACGTGCTGATGGAATTCGACTATCCGGAGATCTATGCGCCGCTGGACCTGCGGATCGGCGCGTGCCGCGTGTCGGTCGCGCGCCCCAGGGAGCAGGGCACGGGTGAGCAGGGCACGGGCAAACAGGGCACGGGTGACAACCCGGCCCGCTGGTCGCGGGTGCGGGTGGCCACCAAATATCCCGCGATCACCCGCCGCCATTTCGCCGCGCGCGGCATCAATGCCGACATCGTGCACCTGCATGGCGCGATGGAGCTGGCCCCGGTGCTGGACCTGTCGCAACTGATCGTCGACCTGGTCGATACCGGGTCCACCCTGCGCGCCAACGGGCTGGAGGAGACCGAGACGATCGCCCACGTCACCAGCCGGCTGATCGTCAACCGCACCGCGCTGAAGACCCAGCCCGAGCGCATCGGCGCACTGATCGCCCGGTTCCGCCAGGCGCTGGGCGCGCAGGCCCCGCGTGAGGCCGCCACCGCATGAAACGCCTGGACACCACGCAGCCCGATTTCGACGCCGCCTTCGCCCGCCTGCTGGATGAGCGTGCGGGGGATACCGCCCGGGTGGACGGCCCGGTCAGCGAGATCATCGCCGCCGTGCGCGCCCGGGGGGACGAGGCGCTGTGCGCCTATACCGCGCGCTTCGACCGGATGGCGATCACCCCCGACCGGCTGCGCGTCACCGAGGCCGAGATCGATGCCGCCTGCGCCCGGGTGAGCGACGCGCTGCTGGCGGCGCTGGATGTCGCGGCCGATCGGATCGAGGCGTTTCATCGCGCCCAGATGCCCGCCGACCTGCGCTATACCGACGCGCAGGGGGTCGAGCTGGGCATGCGCTGGACGGCGCTGGACGCGGTGGGGCTGTATGTGCCCGGCGGGACCGCGGCCTATCCGTCCTCGGTGCTGATGAATGCGGTGCCGGCCCGGGTGGCCGGGGTCGCGCGGCTGGCGATGTGCGTGCCCACGCCGGACGGGGTACTGAACCCGCTGGTGCTGGCGGCGGCCCGGCGCGCCGGGGTCAGCGAGATCTATCGCGTGGGGGGCGCGCAGGCCGTGGCCGCCATGGCCTATGGCACGGCGAGCATCCGCCCGGTGGACCGGGTGGTGGGTCCGGGCAATGCCTATGTGGCCGAAGCCAAGCGCCAGGTGTTCGGCCGGGTGGGCATCGACAGCATCGCCGGTCCGTCGGAAGTCGTGGTGGTGGCCGATGCCGGCACCGATCCGCGCATTGTCGCGCTGGACCTGCTGGCCCAGGCGGAGCATGACGCGCTGGCGCAGTCGATCCTGATCACCCAGGACGCGGCCCTGGCCGGGCAGGTGGCGGCGTGCGTCGCGGCCGAGCTGCGCACCCTGCCGCGGGCGGCGATCGCCGGCGCGAGCTGGGACGCGCACGGCGCCATCATCACCGTGCGCGACCTGGACGAGGCCGCGTCGCTGATCGATGCGATCGCGCCCGAGCATCTGGAACTGCTGCTGGAAGACCCCGAGCCGCTTTTCGCCCGGGTGCGGCATGCCGGCGCGGTGTTCCTGGGCCGCCAGTGCGCCGAGGCGATCGGCGATTATGTCGGCGGCCCGAACCACGTGCTGCCGACCAGCCGGACGGCGCGCTTCGCCTCGGGCCTGTCGGTGTTCGATTTCCTGAAGCGCACCACCTTCATCGGCGCGGGGGCCGACGCGCTGCGCCGGATCGGGCCGGCCGCGGTGGCGCTGGCGCGGGCCGAGGGGCTGGACGCGCACGCGCTGAGCGTCTCGGCACGGCTGGACGCAATCGTGACCGGCGTCGACAAAGCTTGACCGCGGCGCCGACAATCCGCACATATCCGCGTGCATTCTCTCTATCGGGCCTCGGGATCGCCTTGCGCGACGATCCCGGCGCTCGGCTTGTCCCTTGTACCGGCCCGGCGCCGGTCAATCAGAAGATCGAAGGACCCGATGTCTAAGGAAGACATGATCGAATTCAGCGGCACGGTCACCGAGCTGCTGCCCAATGCCATGTTCCGCGTCAAGCTGGACAATGAACACATGATCCTGGCCCACACCAGCGGCAAGATGCGCAAGAACCGCATCCGCGTCCTGGCCGGCGACCGGGTGAATGTCGAAATGACGCCGTACGATCTCAGCAAGGGTCGCATCACCTTCCGCTTCAAGTAAGGCGGCGGTACTCCTCTTGTCCGACCCGTTCCCGTCCGATCCGCATTCGTCCGCCCCGCCGCTGCCGGGGCTGGTCCTGGCCTCCGCCTCGCCGCGCCGCCGCGACCTGCTGGCGCAGATCGGATTGCAGCCGCGGCGCATCGTCGCCGCCGGCCTGGACGAAACGCCGCTTGCCGGCGAACTGCCCCGCCTCTATGCCCAGCGCCTGGCGCGCGAGAAGGCCGCCCATGTCGCGGCCGCGCTGGACGAGCCCGCCCTGGTCCTGGGCGCGGATACGGTCGTGGCGCTGGGGCGGCGCATCCTGCCCAAGGCCGAGGACCGCGAGACCGCGCGGCGCTGCCTGACCCTGCTGTCCGGCCGGCGCCATACGGTGCTGACCGCCGTGGCCCTGCGCCCCAGCGCGGCGTGGCCGCAGGGCCGGGCGGCGGAACGGCTGGTGGCCAGCACCGTCAGCTTCGCCCGGCTGACCGAAAGGCAGATCGCGGCGCTGCTGGATGCCGGCGACTGGCACGGCAAGGCCGGGGGCTATGCGATCCAGGGCCATGCGGCGGCTTTTGTCCGGTTCCTGTCGGGCAGCCCGTCCAGCGTGATCGGCCTGCCGCTGTTCGAGGTGGCGCAGTTGCTGCGCGGCCAGAAAGGGGACTGGATCCGGTGACGGCGCAGATCCGGGCCGCCGGCGCGCCGGGCGAGATCCGCCTGGCTGTGACGGACGACGCCGGATTGCGCGATTATGCGCTGTGGCGCCCCGCGCATCCGGACGGGGTGGGCGACATCCATCGCGGCCGCGCCGGGGCGCGCCTGCCGGCGCTGGGGGGCACCTTCATCGACCTTGCGGACGGGCTGAGCGGCTTTCTGCCCGACTCGGCCGCCCCCGGTCCGCTGGCCGAGGGCGACCCGGTGCTGGTGCGCGTTACCCGCGCGGCGCAGGGCGGCAAGGGGGCGCGGCTGGCCGCGTGTTCACCCGGCGACCTGCCGCCGGGCGGCGCGCCGCCCGCCCTGGCCGGGCCGCCCGTCCTGCTGGCGCGCGGCCCGACGCCGCTGGCGGCACTGGCGGCGTCCTGGCCCGACGCGCCGATCCTGGTCGCGGATGCGGCCATCGCCGCGCGTCTGCCGCCCGCGTTGCGGCCGCGCCTGCACCGCGTCGCCCGAGCGTTCGATTCCGAGACCGAGGCCGCCGTCGCGGCGCTGGCCGAGCCGAGCGTCGACCTGCCGGGCGGCATGCGCGCCACCATTACCCCGACCCCTGCCCTGGTGGCGATCGACATGGATGGCGGCGCCGCCAGCACCGACCGGCGCGCCAAGCAGACCGCGCAATTCGCCGCCAACCGCGACGCGTTGCCGGCGTTGCTGCACCAGATCCGGTTGCGCAACCTGTCCGGGGCGATCGTGCTGGATGTCGCGGGGCTGGCGATCCGCAAGCGCCAGGCGCTGCGCGACACGATCGAGGGCGCCCTGGCGCGGGACCCGCTGCGCCCGCGCTTTCTGGGGTTCACCGCGCTGGGCCTGGCGGAAATCCTGCGTCCGCGCGTGGGGCCGCCGCTGCATGAGTTGCTGTCCGGCGCCACGGGCCGCGCCCTGCGCATGCTGGACGAGTGGGCGCGCCAGGCGGCCGGACGGCATGGGACGGCGCCGGCCCTGCGCGTGGGCACCGACCTGGCCCGCGCGCTGGAGGCGAACCCGGACGCCATGGACGATGCCGCGCGCCTGTCCGGCCACCAATTGGCCTGGCGGCTGGACCCGTCCCTGCCACCCCTGGGCTGGAGCCATGACCGTGACTGAACCGACTGCACTGCCCCCCTGCCCGATCTGCGGCCGGCCCGGCGACCCGACATTCCGTCCGTTCTGTTCCCGGCGCTGCGCGGATATCGATCTGGGCCATTGGTTCACCGAACGCTATCGCGTGCCCGACAGCGACGAGGGGTCGCAAATCTTTGACGAAAACGAGTCGAGACGGGTTGATCCCGACGATGAGGTGGGATAGATCACACCCCCACGGCGGACCGGCCCCGGTCGCTTCGCCCCGCCGGACCACGGCCCGGTGCCCAAGTAGCTCAGTTGGTAGAGCATGCGACTGAAAATCGCAGTGTCGGTGGTTCGATTCCGCCCTTGGGCACCATTAAACGAGCAAAATCAATGACTTACGCATCGGTTTGGCGTAGTTTGGTGTAATCACGATTTCGTGAGCATCATTCAGCCCGATGCCGCCAGCGCCACGTCACTGACTGGACCGCCGGTATACGCCGACACGCTCGGGTCACTGTTCGGCCGCTCGGCCGATATTTCGCAAACATATCCGGCTTCCGCGTCCAGCCCGTGCCGCGCCTTAGTGACCAGCCACGTGCCGGCCACATCCGGGTCAAATGTGCTGTCTAGGATCAGCGTCGCCTCCCCTGTGATCAGGGGGTTGCCGGGCAACGTCAGGCGCAACCGGACAGCCCCGCGCGCCCGCCGCGCCATCTCGGCCTTCGCCGCCGCCAACGCCTCGGCCTGCGTCTTATATTTGCGCTTGATCCGCCGCACCGGGTCGCCGCTGCCAATAGAGACGGCATGCAAGGTCGCCTTGTGCGGGTCGTGATAGGTCGTCACGACTGTCCCGGGGGCCTGCTGGCGATCCTCGTCCCATTCCCACGTCGCCACGTCCGACACGGACAGATTGATGACCGGCAGGGCCGCGCCGGACGCCGATTGCGACTCGCCGCGCGCGACGAACAGCAGCATGCCGCCCGCCGGCTTGGCGATCGCGTCATACTGCCGCGCCAGCCGCACCAGAAACGAGATATCGGACTCGTCCATCTGATCTATATGCGGCAAGGGCACCGATGCCAGGGACGGCGACACGGACGCCGACATGCCGTGTTCCTGCGCCATCTTCTGGACCATCGCGCCGATCGTGGTCCCGTCCGCCCAGGCCCGTGTCTTCTGGGTCTGAAAATCGAGAACGCCCTTCGGCGTGCCCTGATACGGCGCAGCGTGCGCGCGAATCGTCAGCGTCTGGACGCGGCCGCCACCGCCGGCCCGACCGATCCCCGACACCACGAACATGCCCATGTCGGTCAGCGACTGGTCGTAGCCCAGCGACAAATCCAGCATCGCCCCGGTCGGCGGCTTGGCCAGGCGCTTGCCGGGGATGTTGTCCGCCAAAACTATTTCAAGCGAATCGGACATAAACCCCGTCTCGTCGTCCAGCGACAGAGACAGGAACCGATCCGCGATCAGGGCCGTGATATTGTTATCGTTCGCCGTGAGGGCGTATTGCGGCATCAATCCCACAGCTTGACCGCCGGGCTGGACGTCTGCGGGGCGACGATATCGGGCAGGTTGATCATCGTGCCGGCCGGCATGACCGCCCCTTGCGCCGCGATCCCGCTATTGGCCGCGAAAATCTGGCTCATGACCGAATCGTCACAATAGCCGTATTGAGCATAAGCGATGGCGTCCAGCACATCCCCATCGCGCGTCTGATATGTCAGCATTAGCTAACCTGTTTCAACGTAATGGAAAATTCGACCTTGAGCGGGTTCGTCTGCGCATTGAAATTCGATCGCGTCTCGCGGATCGCCAGGATCGCCCAATTCCCCAATACGCTCCCGTCCCCCAGGATCAGCGGCCACGCATAGCCCTGCCCCTGCATGATCCGAAGCTGATCCAGCGCAACGGTCGAACCGAACCGCTGCGGATAGAGGATGCCGGGGATTTCGATCACGTCCGATCCCGGGCCGGTGAACTGCCCCGCTTCCAGCCGCCCCACCTGCGGGATAAACGCCCAAGCCGCCTCGGTCGTGCGCGTCATTTGCGAAAATGCCAGCGTGTTCAAGCTGAATTTGAATCCGCCCAGGCTCATGAGCGCGGGCGCATTGCCCGTGCTCATGCTGCCGAGAACGGCCCCGATCTGCCCGATTGCGGCCTGTGCGATCGACAGGCCCGAAGAAAAGCTGACCATCAGTCGGCGTGATCATAGAGCGCGGCGCGCGGTGCGGGCGCTCGGGGCGGCGTAGTGGCAATCTGCCGCGCGAGATCGGCGCCAGACTGCCCAGGCTGTTGGGTGATATTATAATTGTGGGTCACGGTATCGCCCTGACGTGTGACGTTGGTTGTGCGATGCGAGATGGACGGCACGGCCGGCAGGGGAGCCGATCGGTGCTCGGCCGGCTGCGCTGCCGGCTGCGGGGCGGCCGCGGGCTGGGGCGCGGCGTGAGCTACGGCCGTTCCAGGCTGCGGCGCTGGCACAGGTTGCGGCGCCTGCGGGGGCGCGGTGCGCGCGACCGACGCCCCAGGCTTCGGGGACACAGGGGCGGCCTGTTTCTCGGCCGCGCGCACTACCGCCGCGCCGGGCTTCGGGGTGGCCGCCGGTTGCTCGGCCGGCTGCACTGCCGGCTTTTCCCCCGTCATCCAGTCGTAAGCGCGCGTCACCGCACCCGTCGCGCCGCTGATGGCCGCGCCCGCGTTATTGGCGATCCAGCCGATTGCGTTGATGACCCGACCCAAGGCCGACTCAACCACCCCAATCGCCGCCCCCACCGCGCGCCCGAACTGTATGCCGGCATCGGTGGCTGACGCCAGCCCAGCGGCACTCATATGCACCGGCTCAAGCATCCGGCCGAACCAAGCCCATACCGCCTTGGCCGCGCCTGCGATCGGCTGTAGGGCTGCGCCGATTTTGGCACCGGCTGGCGCAGCCGACGCCGCAATGCCGCGCCAGACGCCTGTCAAGAATGCCGAAATCGGCTCCCAATAACGCCGGACCAGAACCGCCCCGGCAATGACTGCCCCCACGGCAACAGCCACAGGGCTGACCAGCGCCGAAAACACAGCCCCGACGCCCTCGACCACGACGCCCAGGGCCTCCATCGCCGCTCCGGCCGCACCCAACCCACGGATCGCCGTCCCGATTCGGCCGATCCAGCGGATCGGCGCGCCCAGCACCCCCACAACGCCCAGCACGGCCGCCTTGACGGTGCGGCCGACCGTCACCCATCCGCGCGCGCGCGTCATCGACGCGGCTGCAAGCGCCCCCTCCGCCTCGGCCCCCGCAACGGTCGCCGCTGTGTTGCTCAACGTCGCCTCGGCAAGCGCGGCCTCCCGCTTGGCCGCCAGGAGAGAAAACCCCGCATAGGCGTTCAGCGCGGCCCCCGCGACCAGCAGCACCGGCACCGATGCGGCGAGGCCGACCGTAACCGCGCCGATCCCGACCGCCATATCCCTGGCAAGTCGTGGGTGGCGATCGGTGAATGCGTTTAAACGATCAATGGCATTCGCGGCCGACGCCAACGCGCGCGTGTAGAGCGGCAGGATGGAATTGCCTAGGCGCAACTGCAAATCGTCGGCCTGCGCGCGCAACCCGATTTCCCGGCCGGTGGCCGTGTCCTGGCCCTGCCGGAAATTTTCGTCAATGCCGTTCGCCCGCCGCGCGTTCGTGCTATCGCGTTCGATCTGTGTCTGATTGGTGAACATGGTCGCCAGCAGGTTCGCGCCGCGACCGTTCGTGATAATGCCGCCGATCGTATCAAGAATTTTCTGGCGATCGGTTATCCCCTTCTTCGCCAGGGCGGGCAGCAGAACTTTCTGCATCCACTCGAACGGCGACTCGCGCAGCAGCGTCGCCCCGAGGATCGCCCCTGGATTAAGCTGCGCCGTCTGCCCCGCCTTGTCATATTTGACCTTGGACGGATCCCCAATCAGGCCCAGGTTTTGCAGGTTGATCGCCGCCCGCTTCGTCGTCTTGCCCTGATACAGATTGCTGTATAGGGCCGCGATACCGGTTCCGACCGCGTCGCCGCTGCCCATGTCCTGGATCAGCGGGGCCATCTGATAGTAAAATGCATCGTTCGACATGGACTTTGCCGCCACGCCGCCACGCTGCACCATCTCGCGCCAATCCTCGGCCGTCACGCGGTTCCCGGTGGCCGATATCACGCGCTGGATATGGTCGGCCTGCCGGTCGAACTCCGACCGGCTGGACGCGCCGCCGCGCGAATCGATCACGCGCAGCATATTCATAAACTGCGCTGTGTTTTCCTCGCCGCGCTCTTGCCCGAACATGGCCGCGTTGCCGAACTTCATTCGCGCCAAGGTCGGCAGGGCGCGCTGTGCGTCGGACAGGTCGCCAAAGGTCGATAGCGCGTCGCGCATCAGTTCGACGGATTGGGTCTGCGATACGCCGTAGGCCCGCAAGCTACGGGCAAACTGCAATGCCTGCGCCGTTGTGGCCCGATCGAATCCCAGCGCATTCACACGCGCGGCCTCGGTCTGCATCGTCCTGGCCTCGCGCAAGCTGGTCGCCAGCGGAACGGCCATGACCGCCGATGCGGCCCCCGCCTTCGCCGCGACCGAACCCAGGCGGTCAGATACTCCCCGAATGCCCTGGCTTCGTCGCTCGGCCGCCGACAGTGCGTTCGATGCATTGCGCGCGCGATCGATCGCACGCGTCAGAACGTTATAGCGTTCCGCGAGATGATCCGTCGATTTCCCCGAAGCCGCCAGTGCATCGATAGATTTCTTTAAATCGGATGCGGTGCGATTGGCGGCGCGCATGGCATCGCCAATCTGCCGGAAACCCGCCTTGGTGTCCGAGAACGCGGCCCGCAATGATCCGTCCAGAAGGCCACCGATGATGATGGAAGCCTTCAAACGTTTATCGGCCATTACTTCTCTTTCGGCAGGCGGGAAATATAGTCAATGAAATCGGACGTGCTCAAATCAAGACACTCGGACAACTGCCAATGGCAGAAATGCCCGAGCGCCATGACCCCTTCGGAAACGTAATCGGGGCCTAGTCGAGAAAAAAACCGAATGCGTCCTGCAACCGACCATAGTCGCGGATCGTCAGGTCATCGACCTGCGCGGGCGTCACGCCGTCCGCCAGATGGGCGAACAGTTTGCCCTCGGCATCCGCCGTCGCCTTCTGCGATGCGCCCGCCGGAAACAGTTTCTGGTCGCGCACGGTCGGTTCGCGCAGGGTGATCTTCTCGCGCTGCGCACCGTCGAACGTGTAGGTCTTCGACAGGGCGACGGTGACGGAACCGTCAGGGTTGACGGTGCAGTAATCCTCTTTGGCCATCGGTCGTTATACTCCCAGGGCGTTACGGATGACCGCCAGGGCATCCACGCCGTTCTTGTTCCAGATCATGTTGATGACGTCGATCTCGTCCACGACGACGCCGCCGATCGTGTCTGAGTAATAGTTCAGGTTCATCGAAATCTTGACGGTCGCCACCTGCCCGATCTTCAACGTCCCTTCGTCCTTGGCCGTGACTTCACCGCGCATCGTGATGACGCGCTGGGTCACGGTGCCGTCCCAATCCTCATACGCGCCGCGCATGATGAAACTGGTATCATTGCCCTCGGTCGGATAAACCGCGCCGAGGATAACGGGGCTGAAATTGATGACGCTGAAATCGGTATCCAGCGCCTGAAGGCCCTGCTTCAGCTTGAGCGGCGCGCCCATACCGCCGCCTTTCCATTCCTCGGTATTCAGCGTCAGCTTGGGCGGGTTGAAATCGTTGATGTTCCCCGCGAACGAATTCGCCGCGAAGAACAGGTTATAATCCTTGAAAACACTGCGGGGACCAGCCATCAGCTATTGCTTCCGTTCCCGAAAATGGTGGTGATGTAATTGTTGTTGATGGACGAGCGGAACGTGATTCGCTCGGCGGGATAGACCGGACCGATGTCGAAATCGAAATAGGTCTGGCCGTTCATGACCGACTGCGGCGTGTTCAGCGCCGTATCGGCCCAGCACTTGCCGCCGGTGATCGCCCCCAGCGATTTAAGCTGGCGCAGAAACGCGTTGACCGAACCGACGACTTCATCGACGAAATTCGTGGTCACGCCATCGTCCACGAACTGCAATGCCGACGCCAGCAGCGAGGCGTTAACGATATCCACGGTGCGCGTCACGCACAGAAAGCTTCCGTCCAGCGCCCGATTGCCCCAGGTCTTGAATCCGGCGGACGCACGAATGACCGTCGAGACATAAGCGCCATTCAGCAGGTTCGCCGAACAGGACTCGTCGCCCAGGGTGAACGAGACGGGCCGCGCCAGGGCCAGAATGCCGTTCAGCGGTTTGTTGGACACGCTGGCCCACCAGCCGATCGTATTGTCCACGTATGCCTGCTTCGCCGCCCATTTGGCCGACTGCGGGAACGCAGTCATCACCCCGGCGCGGTTCAGCTTGATCATCCACGGGTCGATCATCATCACCCGCTGTCCGCCCTGCCCCGCCGCCGAAATCGCCGCCGCGTCCGACACGTTCGGACCGTCCGCGTAAATGACCGCGCCAAGCCGCTGGGCAATGCCACTCAGTTCAGCGATGACGGGGTTATCCGTGTTGCCCACGGAAATGGTGAACTCGGCCGGCGACGTTCCCGCGCCAGCGGCGGCCGGCATGGCGGCTGTCGTTCCGGATGCGGCGTAACCGCTTCCATTCTCGGTCACCGCGACCGACGACACAGCACCGCCCGCGTCCACCACGGCGTTGACCACCGCCCCCGTGCCCGCGCCGGTCAGCACAAGCTGATAGGTGCCCGGCGTATAGCCCGATCCGCCCTGTGTGGCCGCGACATTCAGGACCGCGCCGGCCGTGGTCTGATGCGTCCAGCCCGGCGCGCACAGCAGGCGCGGACGGTAGCCGGTCACGGACTCCGCATTCAGCAGCACATGCACGCCCAGGGCGTTGCCGTTGGCGTCCAAGCCGCCCACCACGTTCGGGATTGTCGCCGGATCGTAGGACGCGGGCGTCTGCGCGCCATTGGTCGATACCGCCTGGACACGCACCACGACGACCGCCGGGGTCAGTTCGTCCAGCATGTCCGCGATCGCCTGCGGCAGCGTGCCCACGTCGATATCGGTCGCCTGCGCATTGGCGATCAATGCGCCGATCAGTGCCGTATTGTTGCCGTTGACGAGGACGGGCGTATTGAGCGGGAATTGCGTCGGGTCTGCGAACGGCGCGGTGCCGACGATCCCGATAATGGACGTCGAGGTGACCTGGACGGACGTATCGCCGTCGCTAACGGTCTGGACCTCAGCCCCGTGAAGAAAATTGTTGGCCATCTATAACCGATGCTGGTGAAAGATGGCCAAACATATGGATGGAATTGAACCGCTGCCACGTCACGAGGCGACAAAGTGAGTTATTGCGGCGCGGCGGGGAGTTCCGTGCTCACGGTATCCGCTCCGTTCTCGATCGCCATCAGCGCCTTGAGGTATGCCACCCACGCATCCGGCGTCGGGTCGTTCAGGATGCTGAAATGGTCATAGACATATTTCCGGGCATGCGCCAGGGCAATCCGGGCTTCGTCCCGCACCGAATGCACGGCACGGAAATCACTGTCTTCCGTTACCGTGCTCAGGTCGATTTCCTCGCCGTCCGCACGCGATATCGCCCGGGGCGTCCCGTCAGGTCCGGGGACAATGCTCGCCCCCTTCGACTGCGCCAGGAACAGCGCGTGATAATCCCGCTCGGCAATGTCCACGGCGTCAGATGGTATGGTCGCATATTTCATGCTTCCGTGAAAAAAACCCTGCGCAGGTGAATATTTGATCGTGGTCATTTGGTTAATATCCAATCGCGATATAACGGAAGGCCGTATTGGCAAGCGCATTGGTGCCAGAATCGCGGCACACCACGTTGAACCCATTTGCCGCCACGCTAACGACGGCGATCTTATTTGCGTTCGCCCCGGTATCGATACACATAGTCGCCACGCCAGCATTCGGAAAATTCGTCGGCAGACTTATGAACGTTCCGTTCGTCCCGTCCGACGACGCATAGGACGCTATGCCTGCCATGAGATACCAACCGCC
Source organism: Nguyenibacter vanlangensis (assembly GCF_038719015.1). Taxonomy (NCBI): domain Bacteria; kingdom Pseudomonadati; phylum Pseudomonadota; class Alphaproteobacteria; order Acetobacterales; family Acetobacteraceae; genus Nguyenibacter; species Nguyenibacter vanlangensis. The sequence continues at coordinate 3,324,803 of NZ_CP152276.1, read as the reverse complement.
AGGAAGCTCGACGAAGCCGGGATTGTTCGTGTTATGGCTAAGCCCCCAGCCATTTTGCATGGCCGACAGGACATAGTTCTGTGTTGCGAGATAGCCGCTCCATGCGCCTGAATGGAACCATGGGGCGCCCGTCCCCGAACTCCAGTGGATCGCATCGCATGGCGAGTCTCCGGACGCCATATAATGCGTGCTGGAAACGTAGTTTGCATCAACCCATGCAGTGTTTGGAACGTTCAGTCCTGTCGAACCCGGAACGTCAGACGGCGCGTTTTGAAGCCTTACAGAGCCCGCCGGTCCATCAAAATATACGCTCTGGTTGAAGCCAGCTTCGCCATTGAATGTCGCCGTTCCGCCAGCAGTCAACCCGCCGTTGGCGTTAATATTACCGCTGACAGTGATTGAACTACTGAATGTCCAAGGAACAGACGTTTCCGCAGTCAGGCTCTCCGTTCCGATGTTGAAGAACGGGTTTCCGTCGTGCCGCAGGACGAAATTCCCATCATTCTGGAAATTCGCCGCAAAGGCATTGCTCGGCCCATAGTTCACATTTACGAAATTGCTCGTTCCGTAAATATTTCCGGTATTCAGCGATATGCCGGTGTTAAAATAAACCGAACTGCCGGGCGTATTGGATGTTATCGTGTCGGTATACAGCCACTTCCCGGCATTGACGTGGATATCGCTGTAATGATCGACAATGCCGTTGAACGCCATATGCCCGCTGACTATCCCGCCATTGGCGAGGCTCAGGAAGCCGTTCGTGACCCATCCAGTCGTCGGAATCCGCTGCGAGCTATCGCCAGCCGGCGGCGTCGTGGTCAGGCTGCTGGAAAACAGCAGCGCCATAGTGCCGCCGGAGATATCCCACTCGCCATTGCCACGGCTGGTCAATTCCATCGTGTCGCCAGCCTGAAGCGTAAGCTGCCCCCATTGGGCCGTGGGCGAATGAAGGAAATCGGAGCCGGATGCCGCCACGGTCACCGTGCCGGGCGTCTGGTTAAATACAGTGATCAGCCCGCCGGCCGGGACCCCGGAACCAGTCGGCAGGGTCATGACGCCGCCGGACGGCCCACACCACTGGACTGCCTGCCCAACATTGGCGTTAGTAAGCTGGGTATTGCTGGCGTAAGCAACGATGCCAGAGTAGCTACCCAGGGCGCGGCGCACAAACGATGTGCTGGCCGCCCGATACCCGTTGTCGAACTGCGCGGCCTGCGGGACGAACACGCCATTGGCGTTCTGCGCCTGGAAATATGCCCCGCTGGGGACAATAACGCCGCCATCATTCTGCACCGACAAGAACGTCTGCCCGTTCATCCCGGCCTGCAAAATATTCGCGCCATACCCGGCCGGCGCGTTGAACAGCCCCAGCGCAACCTCGCCGGCCTGCTGCGGACCGATCTGCAACCACGTGCCCGAGGAATAACCGCTGCTGATCGTCGCGCCGCCCGCAATGGCTGCGCCCTTGTTCGCGTAAAACGCGCCGTTGGTATTGACGTTCGGCGTGCTGTCGCTGCCGCCGGTCCAGAAGATCAGGCCGTTCCCCTTGTCCCAAATGGACATATGGCCACCGGCTTCGAACGTCATCCAGCTATTATTGCTGTTCCAATAAATAGACTGGTTGTTCCCGCTGGACAGCGTCGCATTGCCAGTCAGGTTCAGAACGGAGCCGTTATTGATCGACATGCCCAGGTTGATCTGGACCTGCCCGCTGGCGCGCGGAATCCAAAACGGCGTCGAAAGATAACCCCCGCTATCGGAATGCGCCGTGATATAGAAATCGGAACCCGCGTTATTTCCGGTCTCGCCGGAATTATTCGCGCCGAAATCCCAACGGTTTACGCCGGACGAATTCAGGAAAATATTGCGGAATGTCCCTGCCGCATCGTCGCGCGTCAGGTATGAATTCGCGGTGATGCCGCTGGTGAACTGCGCCGACAGCCGCGCTATGATCGTGCCCAGCCCGACCGAAAGTTCGGCCACGCTGCCGTTATAGACGACGAAATTGCCGTCGCCCTGGAACCCGGCCTTATTGCTTCCGCCCGGTCCATACAGCACGTTGAAATTGTTTGCCGGGCCAGCAACCTGCGGCGCGACGATACCGGACGGCATGGACACAACGCCACTCGGCCGGTCGATCATCAAGGGGCTGTCGATAAATGCACCGCTATCGTCAAACCGCGAAATGCGCAATTCCGATCCGGAATTTCCGCCCGACTCAACCGACGCGTCCACGCATACCGCAAACCGCGACAGGCCGGACGATTGGAACAGCATCTGCCTGTTCGTGGCCGCGTTGCCGTTGACATAGAACGTGCCGCCGTCAACCGCCAGCGTTCCCGACACGCTGCCACCAGACAGCGGCAGGCCCCCGATATTCGCCAGAGACTGGACCGGGTCATGCACGTCCGACAAATTGTTCTTGCCGCGCAGAACGTCGCTGTAACCCGTCTGCTCGTTCTGAACGAGCGTGATCTTGTCGCCGTCATTCCCGGCCTGCGCCAACGTCAGGCTTGTCGGACTGGTCTTGCCCCACTGGTTCTGTTCCAGGCGCAGTCCATTGATGAAGACCGCGAGGCCCTCTGTCGTAACCGTATTCAGGTTGACGACCGTCTGGCCGGCCGCCAACGTCTGGTCTTCCTCGATCGTATCGACCAGCACCTGAACGGCTGCGCTCGGGTCCACCCATTCCCAATCGCCGTCCGCGTTCGACTTCTTTGCCAGGACCTGCGCCGTCTGCCCGCCGGGGAACACATGCGCCGGGGTGACATAATTCTCGACCCACAGGCGCGTTGCGACGGAAACGTTTTCGTCCACATACAGGGACACGTCATCGGCGTTCGCGGCCTTGAACGTCATGGTCACGACAACCTGACCGAACGCCCCCTCACTGGAACTCGGCTTATAAACAGACGGCAGGTTGGCAACGGCGAACAGAGACCCGTCAGATGTGAACAGGCCGGCCTCACGCATCGTATAGCCGCCGCTTTCAGCCGGGATGATCGCCTCGGCCGTAAACTGCGTTGCGTCCTCCGTGCTCTGCGCAATCGCATTCAGCGCGACGCGGAAAACCTCCCGGACCAGTCCCGTCTGGCTGGGGTTCGGCGTCACGGGATTGCCCCCACCATCGCCGATCGCCATCTGTGTCAGGCTGATCTGCGTTCCGGCGGCCTGTGCGGCAGTTTCCAGCGACAGACCATAGTTCGTTTTGATGGTGGTATAGTTTGCCATATATTCTATATCAGACGCTGATGGTCATGCCAAAGCAGGTCGCCCCGGCATGCACGGTTTCACAATTCAGATTCGCGGCCATATCAATAGAAGAAAGAACACTGCGCGCATTCTTCGTCGTATTGATGATATTCATGACGTTCGCCCAATCAGTATTGGCAACGTCCGTCGATTCGATATTGAGGATGCCTCGGAACGTATAGGGCGCACCGACCGGCGTATCCGCGAACCATTCGACGATCTGCAAATTCAGGTTCAGCGCGCCGATTGCGGACTTTACCGCATAGGCCGTGCCCTTCTGGCGATGCACGGCGAACGACGCGGCGACGGTCTGGCGCTTCTGCGCCTCCGACCAGTTATTATCCCAATTCTCGACACGCCACGCCCAGGCCAACCAGGGAAGCCATTGGACGGGGATCGTCGCTGGGTTATTGACCGTCCGCCCAAGCTGCGGAATGGTCGCCAATTGATCGGCGGCGGCCATCTCCATCGCGCTTTCAAGCGGCGTCGCATTCGGCGGCAGCAGGCTTTCAGACACCCGGCGTCCCCGCCACGGTGATGTTTATCCCCGTGCAATACGGTGCCTGCCCAACGGCCCCCGGAATGTCTCCGCCCCAGCCGGACAGCGAAACGCTCTGAACGCCTGTCTGCTGCAACGCGGCATAGATGCCGGACGTGGCGACGCCATAGCCGATCCGCTGGACCGACGCGGCATAGGCCGCTGCGGCCGCCTGCGCCGCTGACAGAACCACCGACTGGTCCGGCCCCTGGAACAGCGTCAGGACGGCCGTAATGCTGTAATTGACCACGGTTGCCGGCAGAACCTGCACATTGTCCGTCAGCGGCCTGACCGTATCCGGTGTCACCGCGTTTGAAACTGTTTGCAGCAGAGCCGCGTCCGGAACCCCGTTCCCCACGGTCGAGAGAACATAGACATTCACCGTCCCAGGCGACGGCGTGGATACGTCAGCATCCAAAACCAGGGGGCTGGCCGACTTCGCGAAATAGATATAACCGGCGGACGGACCCGCCGTGCTCAGCCCCTCGGGCGCAAGCTGGATACGGCTCCGATAGGGCGTGTCTTGTTCCATGACGGCAGGCGTGGGCGGAATTGTCGTATTGTCCGCCGGGGTGATCGTCAGGCGCTGAACGCCCAGGTTCGCGCCGATCTGGTCCAGGTCGGGCCCCTCGGCATAGGCCAGCATTACAGCCTGGATCGCCTCGTTCCGGTTCTGGACTTCCAGCGCCAGGCGATATGCGAACGTTTCCGCCAATTTCATGATCGGGTCGGACTCGACCAGCGCGCTATATTGCGGATAGCGCGTTTTGAAGTCGGCCAGAAGATTTGAAAGTTCCGTCTCGGCGGAAACAGGCGCTATGGCCTGCGGCGGCGGAAGTCCCGCAAGATCAATGACGGTATAGTTTGCAGAAGGCATTAAGAGATTACAATTCCGTCAATCTTAATCGGCGTTCCGTTCGGTAAATAGTTTCCGCTAACACTGATGGTCATGGAGCCGACGCCCGGCGTGACCTGCACACCCATGACCTGAATACGCGGTTCCCATTCGATTAGCGCCTGAACAGTCGCGGCGTATATGTCCATGACGCCGGACTGGTTCATGCATGAATCGACCAGCTCTAATAATTGGCTTCCGTAGGTCCGGCGCATGACGCGGGAACCTATCGGCGTCGTGAGGATATCGCCCACCGACTGCGCCAGATGGGCGAAATCCCCCAGTTCCTTCCCTGTATTTCTGTCAACGCCAATCAACGCGGCGACCGTCCCGGCACGAGTTCTGAATGCGGGCCAAGGCTCTTTCTCAATTCGTCCCCGTTCAACCTGCCCGTTCCGGGATGATCACCACCCCCCGAACCTAGTCGGTCGCGCTCTCCGGCGACACGTCATGAGGCGACAAAGTGAATCATCCGGCAGAAAGCGCGACTTGCGCGACGGCGGGCAAATTGACGGTGCAGCTTTCGATTTTTGATGCCGCCTCCATGATCGCGCTTTCCAGATCGGAAATCGCCGCCTCAAGCGCCGCGATCTGCTGGATGTAATTCTCAACCGGCGCAACATATGGCTGAAGGAAAGAACTTATAAAACCTTCTATCCATGTCACGATCTTCGTCAAATCTGCGCTTGGCGAAACCAGCAGACTCATGATGGGCTGAAGGAACGCGAATTGCTGCTTGATCGCGTTCAACTGCGCATTCATGGAATCCATCAGTTCGTTGCCGAGGGCCTGGATTTCCTCGCATGTCTCGGCCGCCTCAATCTTGATCTTGGCGGCAGCGAAATATGCATCGTTGATAATCGAACTGCCTTGCGGGTTCATTCTGCCTCACATGATGTTCGTGATGATGCCGTCTTGCACTGTAACGATTGCACCGGTCGGCGTGGTAAATGACCCCGTGGCACCCGTGCCCGCCGACAGATTTCCGCCCGCGTCAATGTTCTGCGATGCCAGAATGGCCGGCGCATTGACTGTCACACTTTTCCCGGCGTTCACGACAATGCCGCCGTCCGGAATATTCGCGGTGAGAATATGCGTCCCCGGATCGTATGTCAGCGTCGCCCCGTCCGCGAAACGCTTGGACCACTGTGCCCCGGTTCCCGGTGCGACCTGCGCATCCTGCGGGATCGCACCCAGGATGACGCCCTGCGACACGTCGCCCCACAACGCCAGCACGACCACCTGTTCGCCCGGCACAGGTGCCCACCAGTCATAATCGACATATGCCCGCCGGCTGATCCAATACAGCCAGTCTGTCGTCACGTCGCCAATCGTGACCGTGGCCATATTCCCCTGGACGGCCGCGATCACCCCGATCCGGACCATATTGGCGATCTGCCGGTCATGGTCGCCTAATGCCCGCGCATTCATGCCGGCCAGACCTTCGTATAGTCCGCCACATGGTCCGGCCCGATATTCGGCGCGATGCCCACAAATACCGCCTGCGGAACCGGTCCAGGCGTCCATATGGACGTTCCAAAAAATGCCTCACGATGCACCCATTCCACCCGCCAGATGGACCAGCGGCCGGATACAGCCGGCCGGAAATCATCCGTCATGCCGGAAATCACGATGCCCGGCGACACGCCCCCGCCGAACCGGTTCTTGTTCACGAACGCGGCCAGGGCCGCGCCCGCCAACCGCGCCTGTATCGGCCCACTGGCATCATTCTGTCGGCTGAACAGCAGCCGCGCGGAGAAACGCAGGGACAGGCAGACCTGCCCGTTTCCGGGGTCTGTATCGCCGTCCTCGAACTCGTCCATTTCCAGCAGGCACGCCGGGGTCGGGATTTCCTCGGATTCGTCATCCTGATAAAACGCGACCGTTCGGAATGCCGGAAACGCCGCCGCAATCTGCGTCTGGATGGCAGAATGCAGGGCGTTTAAATCGGTCGTTATATCGTTCGGGTCCGCCATTTCAGTTCCCGTTCCAGCACGCGCATGTATTGCGCCTCAAATTCCGGCGTGCCCATGATATGGTCGGCGATAAAGTCCATCGCCTGTTGATAAATATTCGCTTCGACGTCTTCGACCGGCAGGCGTTCGCGGCCCTGGCGTTTCAGAACGCGCATGCGCCCGGTCTTGCGCGACGCGGTGACGAACGCGCCGCGCTCATAATAGCCGCCATCCCGCGTGACCACGCCACCGCGATCCTCGACCGGGCGCAGATCGGTGAACGGGATCGCGTCGAGGCCATACCAGACCTTCGCGCCATGGATATATCCCTGCACGCGGAACCGCTTGAGGCGGCGCCGCAAAACCTTCTGCGGAATCCCCAGCCTTGCGGATAGGCCGCGCACCGATCGCGTCAGCATCCATTGCGCCATGCGCTGGTTCGTCGATCCGACTGCCTTGCCGATATAGTCGCCGCCTGGGTCCAGCGCGCGCACGATCGGCATAAATTCTTCCCAGCTTTCGAACTGGTCCAGATTGACGTTAAGCATTGGCCGTCCGCGACAGCCTCAATACCGCCATGCCGGTGCCGTCCGGTTCCGGGTCATGCACCAGCCAATATGGCTGGCTGAACACCTGCACCCCGCCGACCGTCTGTGACAGCGTGATTACCGCACGCTTCTTGAGCCCCTGCACATCCGACCATCTCGCCGTCCCCCACGGCTCGGCCGTATTCATGTCATACGCGCCCAATTCGTGGGAAAAATACGCTTCCTCAAGGATGACGGGGAATGTCTGGCCGCCGGCCGTGGTGGCCGTAACGGCGAAATCGTCCAGGCTCAGGAACGCGCCCAAATCATCCCATGCGGGCGTCGGCATCAGACCCTGCGGCGGCGCTTCGGGACGGGCGTGCCGGGCGGCCCGACGCGCTTGTTATGAAGCTGAAGCCGGTATTCGGGTGCCGGCAGTTCGATCGCATCCCCGACTTCCAGGCGCTTGCCATCGAGCCAGAACGGTTTCAGGACAACACAGGGTTTCATATGCGCTCCGTTAGGGGGCGACCCGAAAGCCGCCCCTTAGTGTATTGATCAAGCCGCCGGCTTGCTGCCGACGACGAAGGCGGCCGTCTGGCGGCACGCCCAGTCGATATCCTGGAACGTCACCACGCGGATGCCGCCGGACGTGCTGTTGCTGTAGGGGTCCACCATCAGTTCCAGGCCGCCCCACATGCCCATGATGATGTCGGACCAGTTCCCCATGAACAAATCGCCCGTGGCGATCTGCTGCGAAATGGGACACCGGTAGCCGTTGACGGTGTCACCGGGTTCCCAGATCGTGGCCGAGCCGTTCACGCCGGGGAATTTCAGGGTCTGCTTGGCATAGCCCCGGAAGTCGGCCCGCGCCTTGTACATCATCGTCTCGGCGTCGGCGTTCGCCAGGGCGATCGTCGTTTCCATCTCGACGATTTCAGCATAGGACGGCTGGGCGGCCGCGAACGTCATCGCGCCGATACCGGTCAGTCCCTTGAGTCCCTGCGGCTGGTTGCCGGTGCCGGAGCCGTAATAACCCGACGAGTCGATGGTCAGACCCATCTGGATGGCCAGATCGCGCCGCACCAGGGCTTCCACGTCCATACTGGACTGCATGATCAGCCGCCGGGTGATGTCGGTATAGGCGGCCACGGTATTCGGCGACAGCTTGACCTGCCCGAAATCCATGTTCGACGTGGTCGGCGCATCCCCCTCGCCGATCCAATAGCCCTGCGTAGTCGCGGTCTGCTTGGGGATTTCGATATTGCCGACCAGCCCGCCCAGCATCGAAATGCCACGGGTGAAAATCGCCTTATTGCGCAGGATATCGATATAAGACGACGCCAGCAGGGACGTCTGGATGGTCGCGCCGCCAGTGCTGCCTGCCCCGGTCTGGCCGTTCGTTCCCGCGTTCATGTCGCGGGTGCCGTCCACGGCGTGGCGCAGCACATCGGACGGGATCACGAAATTTCCGCTGTCGGAATTCCGCTGATGCTTGCGGGCTTCGTCGCCGACCTCGCGTTCGAAGCCGGCATCATCCTGCGCACGGCGATTGGCGGGATCGGCCAGCGCGCGGATTGCGCGGACGATCGAATACTTGCCCATGTCGCGGCGGGTCATGCCCACATCGGACGTCTTCGGCGGCACGGGTGCGGACTTGCCGGTGCGTTCCAGCAGCGCGCGCTGAAAATCCGATACGGACGCATTCGGGTTCCGGGCATGGTCCATGGCCATGTCCGTGGCGTTATACTGGCGCCCCAGGTCGAGAATATCGTTGACGCGGGCACGCTCGGCGTCGATAGCCGCCTGCCGTTCCTGCTCGGTGATGTCGGTCATATGGGTGGTTGCTCTTGCCCCGGTTTGTTCGATTGGGGTTATATCATCGACGATGTTTTCGGACTTGGGCACGTCAACAGGCGACAAATCGCGCCCAATGCCCACAGAATGGTCGGCAGGGACCGGCACGGTGGAAATCTCGGTCGGTTCCCAATCGGTGATCCGATAGACCTCGGTCGCGCCATTGTCGCGCGTCTCGGCCAGCCGCATGCCGTGCACACGGTATCCGACCGATACATGCTTGCGGATTCCGTCCGCAATATCGTCGAAAATCTCGCTGGCGCGGGCCGATTTCCCGAAGCGGACCGTCGCCCGGCCGACGCGGTCCGCGTCGATGCTGGCGCGCTCGACAATCCCGACCTGATCGCGGATGTCATGGCTGACCAGCATGGGCGCGCCATCATTCAGCCGGTCCATACGGACTTCGCCGGGCTCATGCCCCAGCACTTCGGTCCCAAACCAGCGCGGGACTTCAGCGCGCTCGCTGGAAAATGCCAGATCGACGGTGCGGGCGTCGCGATCGACCCCCTGCACGGTCATCGTGCGGAAATTGCCGCCGCGACGGTTAATCTCCGCAATCGTTCTCGATAGTTCTGCGATCATTGCTTCTCATCGTTGCCCGAGGCGGCGGAGCCGTCCGGTTTTTCGTCAATCATGACCTTGAATTGCTGCCCGGCTGCCAGGGCAATTACAGGATCGGGGACGCCTGCCGCCTTCAAATCGCGATACCATTGCGCGATTTCCTGAATGACCTGTGTCGGATCATGGCCACGCTCACGGATGATTTCCTGCGGCGACTTGATCAGGTTTTCCATGGCCATACGGTTAGCTACCGCGTCGGACTTCGGATCGACCCAATCCCAGCGCCGCCCGTGGAACGTGGAATGGCGGACGATGGCGCGCAATTTGCCGGCTGGCACCACGTACCCGTCATCGTTCACCACCATACCGCGCAGCAAGGCGGCAGCGGCCCAGCGTCGGAAAATCGGCAGGTGTAGACCCTCGATAATCAGTCGCTGGTCTTCCTTCCACAATTCCCGTTCGTCCAATGCCCCGGCGCGAATGGAACTGAAATTAACGCCTTCCAGGTCATTACCCAAGCCGGGATACATCACCCCCATGCCAGCCCCTGCCCCGCGCAGCAGCGTCTTTGTGAACGATGTCATGGCAGTTTCGGGGAAGGAGGGGTCCCATTTGTCCAGGCGGGCACCGGACGGCAGTTCGACGAACGTCCCGCCTTCCGCCGTGATGCGGATTTCTTCCTGATCATCCTCTTTTTCGGGGCCGGCGTCGGGGTCCCAACTGATGATCCCCATTTTTCCCGCGCCGACCTCGGCATTCATCGCCGCGTTATCTTCAAACCCGCGCAGGCGCTTGAGCCGGAACAGCGCGGACATTGCCCACGGCAAGCCCCGCTTTTGCCCGATCATTTCCTTTCGGAAGATATGAAGAACCTCGTCCGCCGGAACGCGGTGATACTTCATACCGCCGAACTGGTAATAGTCTCCGTTATTGTCGTCGGTCGAGAAATGGTAGGCAACCGGTCGGTCATGCTGATCGAATTCGATCCCGCTCCGGATATACGTCCCTTTTCCGTCACTTGAAAAATCATAATCCACCGGGCAGCGCACGGCGTCGATCAACTGTAACTGGATGCCGAACGGGCCGCCTGAAACTATTTTGACGAACGCCTCTCCGTCGATCGTCAGCGCGTTCTGAACGGTCAGTTCCAGCGACCGGAACGTTTCCGTCCCCGTCACATCGCAATTCTCGGGGTGCTTCCATTCGTCCCAGGACTGCATGACAGCCGAATTCGTCTTCGTGTCATCCCGCTGTCCGGATGCCATCTGGACGGCGCATTTCAGCTTCGGGCCATGACCGATAACGTTGACCCGTGCCCGGCGCACGAAATTGCGCATATACGGATCATTGATCGCCATATCCCGCGAACGCGCCTGCAAAATACGATGCCACAGGCGGATCATTTCGTCGGGCGTAACGGGCGTTCCGGTCCATGTCTCGGCAAACCGATCCACCCGCGCCGCGTCGATCCCGCCAACCAGGCGCATGGCCTTGCGGGCGCGCGGTCCATACATCGCGCTACCCAATTCGCGCTTTCCGCTTCCGGGCAGTTTAAACAGATTCGCCACGATGCCCATCAGAAAATAACCCGATGCTCGCGCACGCCACCACGCCCGTTTTCCTGCGCGACCAGGGATTTATATCGAGCGCGCAGCGTCAACAGGTCCGCGATTGGCGTTCGCACCAGTTCGCGGTTGTTGATTTTGTAACTCTGCTGATCCATGCTGGCCCGGTTCTCGATCACCGCGCAAATCGCGTCGTAGGTGCGCCGGTTCTGCGATCGGATATCGGTTCCAGGGGCAATCGTCGCGATGTCGGGCTTGATCTCGACCGTCCCGGCCGCGATCTCATCCACGTTTCCGGCGTCATCCGTCAGGCGCGCAGAGAACGAGTAGAGCCCAGGCGCCCAGCCAGTCGTCACCGACGCTGCGGCGGAAATGGAGCCGTTAACACTGGCCAACGTGATCGACGCTGGCCCGCGCATATACAGCGTCACGTTGCCGTCCACCGGGACGTTCAACGTCGTTCCACCAGTGATGCACTCGGGAAGCCTAAAATGCCTCAACCCGGCCGTCTCCATTTCCGCCGCCCTGCTACCTGGGGCAAGGGCGGAGTATCCTCTTTCTTTTCCTCGGGCTGCACGTCAGGAGGCGACAAAATAAGCGACGGGTTCATGATTTTTAATGCGGCGTAGGCATACACGCGACAGTCCAACGCCTCGTTCCTGGCCTTGAGGGGTTTCAACCATTCCCGGCGAGACGTCCCCTTGCGGATCACCAGCTTTTCCGCCGCAAGCTGTTTAAACCAATCTTCCGGCCGATCGTCCGGCACGTGCATATATCCGGGGCCACCTGCCTCTTTCGCCCCGACCGTCTGCGCAATCCGGCGCATGATCACCAGCTTTGCTTCATCGACCGCGACCGGGAAGATATCGACCTTGCGGCGCGCCTTGCCCGACTTCCGCCGTTGCGGCGCGGGGACGATCGGATTGCCCCAGGACGGCGAATAGCCCTTCACGCCGAATATGCGCCGCCCCGTCTTGCCCTTGAGCCAATCCCACGCGGCCTGCGGATATCCCGTGGTGCCGCCGGTATCCAGGCACGACGCGGATATGCCGATCGTATCGCCGTTCCGGCGCGTGAAGGTCCGCCCCTTGATCACGGCTTCCAGATCGCCGAATACGTCGCCGGCCAGGGGATCGCCCCACAACACCCCGTATTCCAGGGACCAGGACTCACCCTGCGGCCCCCAGCCGACGATTTCGTATTCCAGGCGGTCCATCTGCATATCCGCCCCCAGCGTGATATACAGGACGTTATCCGGCAGGTGCTTGCCGAATGGTTCGCGCCGCGCATAGAGCGCGTCCGGCTCAACCCCGTCGCCCTTGAGTTCATAGGTCCGCGACAGGGACACGTTCGCGAACGATTGCAGGTCATCCGCTTTCAGCTTGTCCAGATAATCTTGGACGATGTCGCCCAGCTTGCGGAACGTGCTGTAGGCTTCCCATGCGTGATAGGACGCATGACCACGGAAGGGCTTTTCCGCGACCCATCCGCCCCCGTCCGCTTCGGCCTTGCGGATGGCGTTGATCCGCTGCGCGTCGGACCACAGGGAGCCGCAATGATCACACGCATATTCGGCCGTTTCCGGCTCATGATCATCATGCGTTAAATCCCGCTCCGCATCGTCCAATTCGGCAGACAGGCGGCCTTTCCAACGGACATTTCCCCAATGGAGCGGCTGCAATTCGCCGCAATCGGGGCAGCGGACGTGGAACCGGCGCTTGTCGCCATCCTCATAGGCGTCTTCTATATGCGATGCGCCCTTGATGGTCGGCGTAGAGATTTCCAGCAAAAACCGGTCGGAACCGAACGTCGCGGCGCGCTGCCACAACAGCCATACCGGGTGCCCTTCCTCGGTCAGCTTATAACCGTCCGTCTCATCGCACACGATCAGCGGCGCAGACCGACCGCGCATCGTCTTGGTCGAACCCGCCCAGGCGAACATCAGAAACCCGCCCGGATACGATTTCATGGACTGGTTATTGACGCCTTCTCGACCGCGCGGCTTGGCGATCAGGCGGGAAATAGTTTCGCTCGCCTCGACCAGAGGATTAAACTTGGTCTCAAGCCACGTTTTCAAATCACCTTGCGATGGCTGCATCATCATTTGCGACCTGGGCCGCTGTGCGATGGCGTAACCCTGCATCCCGAGGGCGCATGTGGTTTTTCCGGTCTGCGCACCCCACATCAGCGTGACGCGGCGACAATCCGGATCAATAAACATGTCCATCGGCTCACGCTGGATCGGCGCGTTCAGGATGCGATACAGGCCGGGGATGGCGTTCCCCGCGGGGATTTTCAGGTTTTCTTCACACCACGCGGACGGCGGCAGGTCCGGCGGAGGCCGCAGCATCCCCAGGCCCCGGCGAATGGCGCGTTTAATGCCGCCTATATTACTCAGGCTGTTCAGATTGATCGTCTTCAAGCGACTCATCTAACAAATTGGTGTCATATTCCGACAGGGCAGTAAGCGCCCGGTCAATTTCTTCGCTCAATACTTTCTTGAATTGCCGTTCGCTGGTCTCGCCCAGCAGCATCGCCGCCGTCCGCGACGGGATGTTGCGCATCGCCGTCCGGATTTCGGCAAAAACGATGCTAAGCCGGCGCTCAAGCTGATCGACTGGCACCACCAGGGCGGCGTCCCTGGCGAATTTCAGCCTTGCATGCTCAAGCTGAACCAGGGCGATTTGCCGTTCGATCTCGTCCGCGCTGTCCAACACGCCGCCTGCCGCATCGGCGGCGCGGTCCGCGCGCCACTGGATCACGGCCGCCGTGTCAAACTGCCAATCAACGCCTTGCGACCCTCGCTGGACGTATGGCATTTTCTGTCTTACCCACGCCGTTACCGTGGGAAGGGAAACGCCTAAGATTTCAGCTAATTCCTGGCGATTTACCAGTTTCCCGCCCGAATTTTTTGCCAATTAGCCTACGCCCGAAACAGAAACAACAAATCGGTTGAAAAATCCCACGCACAACGGAAAATCGGGGGTGTCGGGGTCACCGCAAACAGTTTCATCCCAGGAAGGACCCGCGATTTGCGCATGGCATGGCAGATATGCATGCATTCCGCGCATGCGTTGCATAAATGTCACGGTTTGCCATGCCGCGATGCCTAAATCATGGGCGAACGATGATTCCCTTTTGGGCATGCAGATACGCGACGAGGGCGCTCTTGTCCGCATTGCAGCGCCGTGCCATCTCCGCAACAGCGATGTGGTTTTGCAACAGATCAGCGATGCCACCACTGGCCGGCATCGGCACCTGCGCCGCCGGCTGACTGTACGGCGGGAGCAAGATCAACGGCACGGTGTTGGTCACTGATGGCGGCGTTTGCGGCACGCCAGATGCGCAGGCCGTCAGCATCGAGAGCGCAGCCAGAGACATGAGTATTTTTGCGGGCATCATCCTGCGCCTGGGTCTGTAGCGATTGGTAATAGCTGCGCGCGACCGCATCGGCCGCCGCATGGCCGCGCTGACTGTCCGCCAGCGTGATGGCATTTGCCTGGGTGTTATCGACGGTGACGCGGTATGCCTGCGCCGTTTCGTCGGCCAGCTTGGCGCTATACTGCGCGGCCTGCGCCTGCATGTGCGCCACCTGCACCGCGCCATGCTCCGACCCGACATGATATCCGAACCAAAACGTGCCACCCAGCAGCAGCACGCCCAGCCCGATCTTGATTTCGGAGAGATATGGGATCATCGCGGCCGCACCGTCGCCAGGATCAGCACCAGAGCCGCCGCCATGACCAGCGCGGCGACATGTCCGATCAGCATCGCCGCACACGCCAGCAGAAAGAACAGCACGGCCAGCGGCACGGCATACACGGCCACCATGACCGCGAACATCCATTGCGGGATATCAGGCATACCCACCCCGATCATCCCGATTGGTCGCGCCGTAGAACAGGCCAGCCAGCATCAGATAGTCGGCCCCGACGATGACTTCGCCGCGCGCGAATTCGATCGCGCCCGCGACCGCCAGGAGAATAGCCCCGATCACGCCATCACCCCACCTGCACCCTGATACGCCGCGACCAGATACCCGGCCGTGTGCTCATGCTGCCCGTATCCGGCACCCGGCAGGCTGGCCCAGCGCGATTTGCACAGCCCGATCGCCTGGGTGATGCGCCCAGCTTCGATCGCCGCCACCGCGCCACACTCGCGGATCATCTCGATTGCCCATCGGTCCTGTGACACGGGGCCGAAATCTGCCAGCCCCAGCCGATCGCGGTAATACGGCCAATACCGGGCCATGAACTGATACGCGCCCGCCGCGTCCGAATTGAGGGCGCGGTTATAAACGTCCGGATGCGTCGCATACGAGCGAAACAACAGCGGCTTTGCGGCCGTCGAGCCGACCAGCACGTTATAACCGTCGTCACTCTCACGGATCAGGGCCACACCGAGTTCCGAAATCGCGATCATGTCGAGAAACGCGGACATATTCCGCGAGATACCTGTCAGCCGCGCCATTTGCGCAGAACTCCCTTATACGTGGCCAGCGTCGCGAATGCGCCACACAGCGTCGCCTCACGCACCGGCACGAATTGCGGCAATGACGTGTCAGCGAACCAGATCGAAATGGTTGCCAGCATCATCACAAAGTAAATCGCTCCGCCGAACAGGCCATCATGGCCTTTCAGCAAGCGATGCCCCGACCAAAACATGATGATCAAGGCTGAATACTGCTGGATCATCGCCCGAACCTCGCGGCGATGACGGCCAGCACATCGGATGCCCGGATACTGCGGATAATGTCGGTTGCCTTGGCGATGACAGTCCCGGCGAACATCCCGCACGCAAAGCCCGCCAATGACACGCCGGACGCCGTCGCCCCGAAATGCGACGCCACGACCGGCGCGACATAATCAGCGGTCACGGCCCCGGTCAGGACAAACGCGATGCGCCCGGCCTTGGTCCGAATGCCATCCTGATAGGGCAGCGCGACAACAGCCCCAACCAGACCTGCACCCCAGATGCGATAATGATCGGTCACGCGTAGCGCATCCGCGTGCAAACACGGGACACGTAGCTACGGCTGAGACCGACAATCCGCGCAACCCGCGATGGCGTCATCCCCGACCGGAGAAGGTCGAGCATGCGTTCCCGGCGCATAAAGCGATCCGGGCATTCCAACGTAAGCTGCGATCGGCCCATAGCGCGGCACAGGTCATACAGGGCCGGATACCCGACCACGGCCGCGATAAAATGCCCGGGAACAGGCTCCGCCGGGACATACAGCCGCCGATGCCCGGTCGAGTCCGGATTGATCGCCCGTGCAAGCGATACCGCCCGTTCACGACCGATCACGTCCGACACCATCTGTAAATTATTAGACTTCATCAAGAGATTTTCTAACACAACCGGAAACGGATGTGAATCGGGGTCTTGATGCCGGTGAACGAGTGAATGAGGTGAACGAGTTTTCTTAGGAGCCCCAACATTGCTATGAATGTATGACAGATTCATTTCTCCTTCATTCACTGTCTCCCTTACCCCTCTAGAAAAAATCGTTCACCTCGTTCATCGTTCACCGGTAAAATGGCAGAAAACCGCCATTACGATTTTTCTGGCCGCATCATCTCCGGCGGCTGATCGCTTGACAGACGACTGGATGTCAATCAATGTCTGTCACATTTGCATGGTGGGGGAATATATGGCCACGAGGGACATGGAGCGGCTGTTCGCCGAGGTTGCGGAACTGAAATCCATGATGCGCGAAATTCTGGAACGCTTGCCGCCTGTAGATCGGAGGCGGGTGCCAGCCCCGTCCGATATCCGCCAACGCGTCGAAGCCGTGTTCCAAAATTGCGAAGTATCGGCGGCAGATATCAAGTCCGCTCTAGGGCTGGACGATATGTCAACGATGGAGATCGGCAGGCAGCTAACCGCGTCCGGGATGCCCAAGCGGCGGACGGCGGCAGGTGCGCTCTACCGGGTCGGGGATGCTGCGCGCGGTAAGCTTGGGCGGCCGGTGGAAATGCCGGACGATATTGACGATGTGATGGAGAAGACCCGCGCGCGCTGGCGAAAGCTCCGCCTGCCGGAAACACACAGAGCCGTGGCCTATGGCATATTTAGGGATCACTATCCCAAGATGCGCGCCACCCCAGCCCAATGCGCCGAATTGGTTCGGCGGTATCCTGACGTGGTGCGATAGTAGCATTTTACCGCTTGACTGACACATTCAATGAGTGTATCAATGACCTATCAGCACGACGCTGACACGGGCGCCTCGCCAAATCAGGGGCGGAGACAGACTATGATCAAAATCGACATCAACACCGTTGACGCCAACCTGCTGGCCGATATCGCCGGAGATGAGGCACAGTTCCAGGCGTTCGAGGCAGACCGTTACCAAATCGTGTTTTCCGACGACATGCAGCGTGGCGGGATTGTGCTGGTCGGTTCCGGATCGAGCGGCGTGACAGAATGGACCGACGCAACCGGGCCCGCAGATGTGCTTGCGCGGTTCCTGGCCGACGACATGCATCCGTGATGGTCAACCACCCCAACAGGAGCGGGGCCAATCGGTCCCGCAACCCAACCCCGGACGAAATTCGCTCGGCTCGGTCATCTGCCGATCTGACCCAGGCCGAGGCTGCAGGGCTCATCCATTCTACGTGGCGCTCCTGGCAGCAATGGGAGGGCGGGTTGCGCAAAATGCACCCGGCCTTCTGGGAGCTGTTTCGCATTAAGGTCGGAGCGCCAGAGAGGGACTAACGCATGCCTGATGCTCACCCGGATGAGCCAACCATCGATTCTGCCAAAACGAACCGGGTAAACTGGGCCGAAATCGATTGGAGAAAGACCAATGCGCAAATTGCGGCAGAAACCGGCGCGAGCTTGATTACCGTCACCAAACGGCGCACGACACACGGCCACCCCTCGAGCGCGCCGCGCAAGCCATACCGAAACCGAGGTCAAACAAATCCCAACAACGCGCGAGGACCTGACGCCAATCGGCCGGCGACGGCAGCGGCTAAACTGTCACCGCGATCGGGAAAATCGTCAGAAAACGTCCACGCTGTAGATTGGATGTTGTCGGGTCCAGATGGAAATATTTATTCATTCAGAAATCTATATCAATTTGTCAGAGACAATAGGCATTTGTTCGCCCAGGCAGATGTTGAATGGAAACGACCCGGAGGAAAGCGCGGAACTGGTGGAGAATACTGCAACGCGACGGCAGGAATACTAAATATTAAAAGTGGCCGGGCACGGTCCTGGAAGGGTTGGTCTCTGATTGGAGGATAAGCACGCGGCGGGCAGGGCCCTGAAGGGACGGTATAAGAAACAGTCATCGTTTGCATGCAAACGCGATGTGGCGCTTGGGGCAACCCAGCGCCATTTTCGTTTGCCCCGAATCACACCAGAGCGATAGAAACCCTCTCCGCACAACGGAGAGGTAAATTGTTTAAACGTATATTGATTGCGGCATGTGTCGCGCTCCCCGCGTCTGCGCATGCGCAGGGGCACGGCCTCATCCCGCTAGCGGAGTCGGATAACTGGGTCGCGTTTTCTCATTCACCCGACGACGGGCTGCATATTGATATGTGCATTGCGTCCCCACCAACGGCGGAGATTGCTTTCCGTGTGGATGGGCATTCGACAGAGATACGCGCGGCCGATCCGCGATGGTCACTGACTGTCGGGCAGACTGGACCGATGACAATATCTGTTGGGCCCTACAGCCATACCTACGATATGACAGCGGAGGGGGCGACAATGCTGGAGAGTGACGCCGATCCTATTGAGCTAGGCAAGCTATTCGACGCCATGGACCAATCGTCTGTTATGAACATTAAATTCGGATCAAAAACAACAAAGAAAATATCTCTCTCTGGAAGCACAAAAGTAATAAATTCCCTAAAGGCATGCGCCGCCTCAAATGGGTTTGCGGATTTAGGGAAAGCATCAGGCCCTTCGTCCAGCCCATTCTAAACCAGAAAGCCCCGGAAACGGGGCTTTTTATTTACCCGAAGCACGCCCAGAAGCATCAAGGCCGATTTCGATTAGGCGGCGCACGGCTTCGGCGCGCTGAATATCATTCGCACGTGCCCACCCCTCAATCGCGTCGACCAAAGGGCGATGAATGCGGGCGCACACCAATTCGCTATCGACTCGGGGGCGGCCCATCTTCTTTTTGTTGTCATTAAGTGTTGACATGAGAACTTTATAACAACATAAAGTGCGGACGGCAAGCGGTCTGGACCACCGCGTGCCGCCCTAACCCCATGCATTGGAGCACCCAAATGCAAACGGCTGACCACGCCTATACCACGCCTTCCATCGCACCCGCCATGGTCGGCGGTGAACCCCGCATTCATGACGCCAATCTGGCCGCCAGGATCGGCCTCGGAAGCCCCCAGGTCCTGCGCGACATGATCCGCCGCCGGGAAGCCGAAATCGGCCGCCTGGGCGCGCCCTGCACGATCGGCGGTGAACACTACCTCAACCGCCGACAAGCCGTGTTCATCGCCATGGTGTCGGGCGCCAAAAACGCGACAGATATCGCGATCGAGATTATCGATCGCGTCCGCGAAATCACACCTCACTAGCCAGAACTAAACCAACAATATACAGTATTAATCAATCTGTATTGATCGTTATTACTTGAGTTCAGGAGTGATCGGACGTGACCGAGACGTTTAATAGCCTTCTCGCCAAGGGCGTTTTCAAGAAGAACAAACTCTATACGATCCGCCTTGCGGACCTGCGCGTTGAACCAGGCTTCAACCTGCGCGACCCGGCGGATGTGCAGTCCCCGGCGATTGACCCGCTGGTGAATTTCATCCTGGCCGGCGGAAGCCTTCCGCCCCTGGAAGTCCGGGTCGATCCGGACGGCACCGTCTATATCGTGGACGGGCATCGCCGCCATGCCGCCTATTCCATCGCGGCAACGGCCGGCCACCCGGTCGAATGGGTGGACACTATCCCGTTCCGTGGCAACACGATCGACGCCACGGCGCGTATCATCGAATGCGCCAGCGGCGAACCCCTCACGCCGTTGCAAAAGGCATTCGGCTATCACCGGATGGAGCAGGCTGGCCTGTCCGCGAACGATATCGCAATCCGGTTCAGCGTCACGCGGCAGAGCGTTGACGGGCTGTTGCTTCTGGCCAAGGCGGAACCGGGCATCCACGACTTGGTCCGCGCGGGCACCGTGTCGGCCGCGATCGCCGCTGACGTGATCCGGACCCACGGCGACAAGGCCCTGGCCTACCTGACCGGCCAGGTCGAGCGCGCCACCAGCCAGGGCAAGAAAAAGGTCACCGCCAGCACCATGGGAAAGGCCCTGCCACGCCGCCTGACCGAAACCCTGGCCGCCGTGACGGAAAATTTTTGCGCCTCTCTGCCCCAAGACGTCGCGGAAGTCATTTTGTCGCCTGCTGACGTGGCCGAGGAAAAGACCGTCCCCGTAAAGGTGTCGGAATTGGCCGCGCTGCTGAAAGCACATGCGGAGATCATGGAGTTTAAAACCAAACATCAATGACCGCCGAACACGATATCCAGAACGAGATTCGGAACGACCTATCCGGAACCTGCCTCGCATTCCGCGCGAATGTCGGCACCGGATGGGTCGGCAGGGGCAAGCCCCTGATCGCTGACCGCCAGATGGCCGTTTTCGTGTCGCCAGGGGATGTCGTGTTGCGGAGCGGGCGGAGATTTTCGACCGGGCTGCCGCCAGGGTTTTCGGACTTGTTTGGCGGCGTGCCGATCACGATCACGCCCGAGATGGTTGGAACCACGATCCTGCAATTTTTTGCGATCGAAGTGAAGGACCGGAAAGGCCGCCTGCGCGAACAGCAAGGCCCTTTCCTCACATCCATTAAACGCCACGGCGGTCGGTCGGGAATTGCCCGATCCGTCGCCGACGCCAGGGACATTGTCCATGCTGACTGCAAATAGTTTCCGCCGGGAATTGGCCCGGATCGAGACGCGCGGGAAATACGTCACCAAGGCCACGCGCCGCCTGATGCGCCGCCACGGCGTGGCCGCGATCTACAGCAAGGGGAAGCTGCGCGGCTATCGCCTGCCGACCGGCGAACAGGTCTGCGTGAAGGCCCGCTTCCCGACCGAAGACGCGGCGCGCGCAGAATTGGACACAATCAGCCGCCTGTCGCCGCGCGATCATAAACCCGTGCGGGCATACGAATGCCCCCTCTGCAAAGGCTGGCATCTGACGTCACAGCCGTGAAAATAGATTTTGATGACCTGAAGGCGCGCATCCCCATAGAGGCGCATGCGCGCCGCCTGATCCCTGGTGCGCGCCGGATCGGAAGCGAGTTACAGGGCCTGAACCCGATGCGTGGGGATAGCAGTCCTGGATCGTTTTCGATCAACGTCCGTACTGGCCTGTGGGCCGATTTCGCGGCTGGTGCATCCGGCGGAGATATCATCTCGCTCCAGGCGTATCTTCGGCATAACGGCGACAACGTCGCTGCCGCGAAGGAATTGATGGCCGAATACGGCGACGCTGAACCCGTCAAACTACACCCCAAGGAATCCCGCCCGATCGTCATGCCGGTTCCGGCTGATGTGCCGGCCTGCACGGGATGGTTCAGCAAATACGGCGGCGCGCCGTCGCGCATGTGGGATTACCGGGACGAGGCCGGCAACCTTCTGATGCATGTCGCGCGATATGACCCGCCGGATGCCCGCAAGCAAATCGTGCCCTGGTCGTGGGATGGCCAGAAATGGAGACCGCGCGGCATCACGGGGGGCACGCCGCGCCCGCTCTACGGTCTGGACCGGCTCGGGGATGATGACCGCCCCGTTGTTATTGTCGAGGGCGAGAAGGCCGCCGATGCTGGCCAGCGACTGCTGCATTCCGAGGGATACGCGGTCCTGTCGTGGCTGGGCGGCGCAAACACGGCCGACAGGGTGAACGTGCGCCCCCTGGCCGGTCGCGTCGTGCTACTCTGGCCAGACCGCGACAGCCAGAAGCATCCCACGACCCACAATATCCTGCCGATGTCGGAGCAACCCGGCATCGCCGCCATGCGCAAGCTCGCGGCAGCGTTGCGCGGCGTGGCGGCAGAAGTCGCGATGGTGGGATACGATCTGGCTGCCGAATGCGACGGCTGGGATATCGCGGACGGCGAAGCGGCGGGCTGGACGCGCATCGACGCGCGAAAATACCTGAAAGAGAATACCGGCGACGTTGACCTGAAATCGGGTGTTATTCAACAGGGCGATGGCGGAATCCTACCATGGGAAGCGGTGCTGCCCGGCAGCGATTATTCGCAACAAACCGCGTCCGGAACGCCGCTATGCACGTCAACAAACGTTATGCGCATGTGCAATTCATTCGGGATAAACTTACGATACAATAAAGTAAAAAGAAAAACAGAAATTCTATTCCCGTTCAACACTACGATTGACAGGGACAACATCAGAAGTTCGGCCTTGACGATGCTCATTGACAAATGCGCAGAGTCTCGCATGCCGGTTGGACAGGTACAGAACTACGTTGCGATGCTGGCGTCTCGCAATCCGTATAACCCCGTCGCCGAATGGATTGATTCAGAACCATGGGATGGTGTCAGCCGCATCGAAGATTTCTGCAATACCGTTGAAAGTGACTCACGTCTGAAAGATCGGCTTATGTTGCGCTGGTGCCTCTCCGGCGTGGCCGCCATCTATAAGGGCGACGACTTCGAGGCGCATGGCGTGTTGGTATTCGTCGGCGAACAGGGGATCGGCAAAACCCGCTGGGCGAAAAAGCTGGTCGGCCCCCTACGCGATACAATGCTGACCGGGACCACAATCAAGCCCGAAGACAAGGACAGCGTGATACGGTTCGCATCTCACTGGATCGTAGAGCTTGGCGAACTTGACGGGACTTTCCGAAAGTCAGATATCGCCAGCCTGAAAGCGTTCATCACCAATTCCATGGACACGATCCGGCTGCCATACGCGCCGGAACCCAGCGAACTGCAACGCCGGACGATCGCGTTCGCATCAGTCAACGAACCGCAATTCCTCGTGGATGACACAGGCAATCGCCGCTGGTGGACAATACCGGTCAAGAGCGTGGATTATATGCATGATATCAACATGCAACAGTTTTGGGCTGAAATGAAGGCATTGCTATTGTCAGGCGAACAATACTGGCTAACGGATGCGGAATTGCATGCTCTGAACGAAAGTAACAAATCCTTTCAGCCGGCTGACCCGATGGAAGAAATACTGCGTGCGAAATACGATATGGACGCGAGAGGCGTTACGCCAATGACCGCAACGGCCGTCCTGGTCGCGCTGGGATTTGATCCCAAAGGCAACAAAGAAACCAGGGCCATCGCCAAGGTTCTGCGCCGACTGAAGGTGGATGAAACACGAAACAAGCGCGGCATTTTTTTCAACATGCCACCAGCAAGGGTCTATTAACCAATGCTCCACGCCCTATCTCGCGCCGGCTTCCGCTGGCTGGCGCTTTCTCTGTTCATCGTCACGGCGATCGTGATCGCGGCTCCGTGTATCCTTATCGACGGATCACGGATATTCCTGCGCGATACCAGCGAAGCATTCCGAATACTCGCTAAATACCGATTGGACTCACGCAAATAATTATGGTAAGACTTCCGCTATGACTGAAACTGTTTTCAACGTCGGCTCCACGGGAAAAACGCGCGGTGGATATGACTATGTCGTGACGGCGATCGACCCCACGTTGCCCGCCAACATGCAAATGACGGCGAAAATAACCAGCCTGAATATCACCCTGTATTACTACGTTTCGGGACAGATGAATTTCAATCTCCCCGACGCTTACGATCTGATGGCGCCAGTATCGTGAACGAGGTTTTGCGGGCGATGGCCTTAATTCGCTTCTACGCCCTGGAAGGGGCGGCGGCGAATGAGGCATCGCGCCAGGAATGCTATGACGCATTCAACGTAGTAACCGATTTTATCAAGAGGTTTCTGAAATGAAGTTCCCCACTGTGAATAGCCAGCACGTCAAGATATTGACGTTCATGTTTCTTGCCGAACGCCTGAACAATCAGCAGGAAATGCAATTCGAACGCGGCACCGAAGACGCGAAAACCGCCCATGAAATGATGCTGGATTTCGCTGTTCCGCTTCTCATTCTGACCGCGCCCTACACGCTCCGCCTGACGCCGGTTGGCCGTGAAATGGCCCGCCATTATTGCCGCGCCGCCCTGGACGGCTGCACGGTCGTCATCAATGCCGAATTCACGGAGATTGCGGGATGACCAACAAACTCCGCATCACCGGCCCGTATCGCGCCGACCACCCCGGTCCGTTCTGCACTGCCGACGGTCGGCCGGCCCGCGTTCTGTGCCGGGACTGGCAAACGCTCAATACGCCCGTCATCGCTCTGGTCAAGGATAGCACCGGGGAATCGCTCGTGCGTTACTCGGCAGAAGGGGTATACGCCCATGGAGAAAATTGGCGCCTGATGTGCGCCGAGGAAGCCCCCGCGCCGCGCGAAATTTGGCTTAACATTTATCCTTATGGGGAAGAATTCCGTCATAACAGCAGAAAGTCCGCTGACGACAGAGCGACGGATGACCGCATCAAATGCATTCACTTCCGCGAAGTGATGGAGGGCGAGTGATGTCCGGCCGGGAATCCTATGTCGTCGCGCATGACGAAGCGAGCCTCCATTACATCGCGCAGCCAGACCCGTTCGTCATCTCCTTTCACAGCGCGGGCCAACTCAAATTCTATCGGGATGGCCGTGTCCAGGGAGAGTTCACCGACCCGGATGAAGCCGCCAAGACTTTCATCGAATACGTAGTAAAGCAATATCAGGCACCTATCGAAAACGCCCACGCCGAAGCCCGGATCGCTGCGCTGATTGCAGAGACCGAGCGGCTGAAGGAAACACATTCCAGCATGCTGAACTCTTTCCAGAGGCTATGTAATGAGCGGGCATCAAGCTTGAGGAAAACTGGCTGGCACCGCGCTGCCAGAATGCTCCTTCGCTCGCATGACGAAGCCGTTGCGGCGCTCCATGATCCTCAGCCGCCAGCCGGGCAGACGGATCGGGAGGGAAGGCGCGAATGATCGTCAAGATCAGCATCAGCTTTGCGTATCGCGGGCATATCGTGGAATGCACGCGGAACGACGCGCGAATTTACCGGGATGGAACGGAAGTCGCCGTCAGCTACGCGCCCTATCGCGCAGGAATTGAACGCGCGATCGATGCGCTGATCGAAAGCGCGGCAACCTGACCACCCCCACCATCACCATGGCCGCCGTCGCGTGGATCGCGGCGGCCGGCCTGCTCATCGCGACATGTAGCCATGAACGACCCTGTCAGACATCCCAGCCACTATACATCGCACCCATCAGGCATCGAATGCCTGGAAGTCACACGGCATATGTCGTTCGACCTGGGTAACGCCACGAAATACCTGTGGCGCGGCTGGACGAACCAGAAGCACAGCGGCCCGATCGATCTGGAAAAAGCGGCGTTCTATATCCGCGACTTCATCGCCATGCCGACCCCGCCCCGGATGCCCCTGTGGCGAGCGGCGTGGACGGCTCTGGACAAATGGCAGATGGCCGAACCCTGCAAGCCCCTGGCGTCGGCCGTGGTCCATCTGTGGATGGCTGACACGGCCGGGACGCCCCGTGAGGCTGCGTCCCGCGCCCGCTATGCCCTCGGAATCGTCGAACGCGAAATTGGAGAGAGAATGGGATTAATCAAATCAAGCCCGGCTAAACATTGATTAGCCTGTCACCTTTTATATATTCGATATCAGAGTATCCTATATAATAATAAGACTCAAACCCGGTCTTTTCCCCAATACGCACCACAAGAGCATTGCTAGTCAATAATACTTCGCTATGTTTGTCACTGGGATCGGCAGGGATTGGTATTTCTTTTCCTGACTTCAGTCCGAGGGTAATGGCCCCATTTTTATGCCGAATTTGAGCGATAAGATTTTTAATGTGTGCTTCATTCATCGGAAGATTCTCCAGAAATGGAGATGCCATGATCGCCTCATTGGCAAGTTCCTGTAAACCCCCTACACAACAGCCTCGGGCGGCAGGGTAACGCGGCTGATCTCTCCATACCGCGCGTGATACGTGATCGCGCTGGCGGAGCGGCCTGACAGCCATCCGCCGCGCGACGCATAGGCGTCCTTGGCCGCCAGGGTCCGATGCTGTTCGACCAGCATCAGCGCGGACTCTCGCATCTGCTTGTGGTGCAGGTGCCCGCAATGCGCGAATCGGTGCCGAGTCCGCCCAAACACGTCCGAGAATTTCGCCGCCATCGTCACGTCAAGCTGCCCCGGCCTGACCTTGTGGCCGTGGTGGAAAAACAGCGCGACGTCGCCATGCTGGTAGCAATAGAACGGGTCCGGCGACTGCTCGACCGTGACGCGCGGCTCGCGCTCATAGATCACGGCCAGCATCTCCCGCAGCCAGATCGAACTGGCCGGATCGTGATTCCCTTCGGCATTGATGATGTGGACGGTCTGATGCTTGTCAAGCATCATTTGCACAATTTGTCTCATCGCCTGGATAGCGACGCGGACCACCTTTTGAAACCGCGTATCCGCATCCAGCACGTGGCGACTCGTCGGCGTGACCGCTTCCAGGCCATCCCAATGCAGGAAATCGCCAAGCTGCGCCAGGATACCCACACCTGCTGCCGGGGAATTGTCGATCGCCGACCGGAACCAGCGCACCAGCAGGTCCGACGCGATCGGCACGTCCCAATCGTCGCCACTTTCCTCACGCCATGCCAGCATGCCCAGGTGGTAGTCCGTCAGCACGTAGCATGTCGCAAGGTCAGCGTCCGCGACCGACCGGAACGGCTGGGGCCGGACACGCGGCAGGCGGGCCGCCATGGCCTCAAGGGCGGCGTGCTGTAGCTCGGCCATGCGTTCCGGGTCGATCTGGCTTTTGACCCACTGCATGCGCTTGACGCCATGCTCATCGTAGAACGTGCTGGCCCCCTTTAGGCGGAATCCGTCCGGCACGGGCCGCGTCAGGTCATATTCGGGCGCATAGCCCCGCTTGACCCATCCCCGCACCCTCCGGTCCACGGTGCGGCGGTTCAGCCCCAGGGCGGCAGCGGCTTTCGCCTGGCTGCCGTGTTCCGCAATCGCGGATTCAATCTGCTTGTCTGTGATCATGCTTATAGTTCCGCGCCGCGACGACGCGCGCGGTTTCGTGCGCTCCATTTCATAAATGCCCATTTATGCGGGTCCTTGTATCCCCGCTGCCGGCCCAGGGCGGTTAGCTCGGCCAGCGTCTGCGCCTCGGCGTCTTCGGATTTTCTCCGCCACCGTTCGGCCTCGCGCTCCCGCTCCGCCATCTCGCGCAATTCGCCCTCACGGAATTCGATCGTGCGCTCTTCGATCTGCTTCCGCAACTGGTGTCCGCATTTCGTCCCGTCCGGGTAAACGGTCGGGCAGAACATCGGATAGGGGTATCGGACCTGACCAAAGCACTGGGGGCAGGTGAACGGCGCAGGGACATTTCCGTCGCGCTTCACCGCCCCCGTGTCATCCCCCAGGGTCCAATCCCGGTCCGCGTCGATATCGTCATGCAGATACCAATTACCCGCATGGTCCAGAATGACCGCCGTTTTCCCTGGCGCGGGGCGCAGGCCGCGCCCGGCCCATTGCAGATAGAGCGACAGCGATTTGGTTCGCCGCAGCATCATGACGCAATCAATGGTCACGTCCGCCTGTGCCACGGCAGCCAGATCGAACCCCTCGCCGAACAGGTCCACGTTCGACAGGACAAGCAATTCGCCAGCCGCATAACGCCTGATGATTTCCCGCCGCTCCCCCCTCGGGGTTCCGCCATCCAGATGCGCGGCCGGAATGCCAGCGTCGCAAAACTGTTTCACGACCCAGCGTGAATGCGCAACGTTTTTCGCGAACACGACAGTCCGTAAGCCGGCTGCCAGCCTGCGCCAATGATCGACCGGATCGCCCACCAGTTCGGTGCCGGCCTCGGGCGGGAAGAAATGGCGGAACCTCGACAGATGCCCCCGATCGATTAGGTCGCGGGTGGTCGGACCGCAGACGATCGCGTCGAAATGCGCCCCAAGCCCCCGATTGTCCAACCGCTTCGGCGTGGCAGTCAGCCCGACCAGCCGAGCACCCCGAGTCGTGAAATGGTCAATGACCGTTTCCCACCCCTCCGCCCGGCTGTGGTGCGTCTCGTCAACGATCACCAACCAAGGAACAGGGACCGAACCCAACAGCGATTTCAGGGTGCCGATACTGCATACCTGAATGGCCGCATTCGTCACGCGCGCATGGCCGGCTGCAATTACGCCATGCGGAATCCCATACCGCAGCAGGGTCCGACTCGTCCCCGCGACCAGTTCATCCCGGTGACATAGGAAATAGACGGTGCGTCCGGCGGTGATGCAACGTTGCATCAGGTAGGCCGCCAAAACAGTTTTGCCGGCTCCGGTGCTCATCTGCACAAGGACCCGCGTGACACCCGCCTTGAAATGGGCGCTCACGTCTTCCGCGACTCGCGCCTGATAGTCGCGCAATATGGATTGAACAGAAAACGGCATCCATAGACGTGATAGCGCCCCGGCCAGTCCGAGTCGCGCCAGAAATCTGCCAAGATGTTAAAAACTGTTGCCTTTTGACGTATCATAGATATGACACAGGCGAGATTATATCTAGGTATTACACAACGGATCACGACGAAACACTTTGAGCACCAACGAATACAAGGACGGCGTTTCGAACGCGGATTATCACGCGGACAGTGCCGTATCGAAATCGCAACTCGACCACATCGCCGAATCGCCGGCCGTGCTGGAATGGTCCAAGGGCGCGCCCGTCGATGAAGACGCGCTTGCCACCCTGGAATTCGGCACCGCTCTGCATGCCCTGTTGCTGGAACCCGAGAGTTTCAAGGCGACCTATGTCCGCGCGCCGAAATTCGATCGGCGCACGAAGGACGGGAAGCTGGCGGCGGCAGAGTTCGAACAGGCGCATGCCGGCAAGCAGGTGATCGACGCCGACGACTGGAAGGCCCTGATGCTGTGCTATGACAGCGTGATGGCCCACCCGACCGCCCGGGAATTGCTGGAAGCCGAGGGCGTTTCGGAACGGTCATATTTCTGGACGGACACGGAAACCGGCATCCGCTGCCGCTGCCGTCCCGATCGCCTCCTGACCAATATGGGATGGATCGCGGACGTGAAGACCACCGACGATATCGATGGATTTTTCTCATCGGCGCATGATTACCGCTACCACGTGCAGGATAGCTATTACACGGATGGATACGCGGCCGTGCATGGCGAACCCCCGCGTGCGTTCCTGTTCATCGCGGTCGGCAAGCGGCGTGCGCTGGGCCGGTATCCTGTGCGCGTCTATTCGCTGCCCGCCGCAATGAAGGCACACGGCCGCCGTCTCTACCGCGCCAATCTGCGCGACTACGCCGACGCCCTGGAAAGCGGGAATCTCCGGGGAATCCAGACACTCGGGATGCCGGATTGGTATACGCGCAGCCTGGACGCGGGGGCCTGATACAATGCAGGACGAAGACAACATCATCGTGATCCGCCCGGCCGAGCGCGAAGGCGCGCGGCTGATTTTCTGCTTCTCGGGGACAAGCGGCAGCGGCAAGACGCGGACCGCGCTCGAATTCGCCTACGGCCTGACGAACTACGATCCGGGGAAGATCGGTTTTCTCGACACGGAAAATCGTCGCGGATCACTCTATGCGGACGTGCTGAAGGCGCACAAGACGCGGCCGACCAACACGCCGTTCCTGATCGCCGATCTGGATGCGCCGTTCTCCCCCGACCGCTATAAGCGGGCCGTTCTCGCGTTCCAGCGGGCGGGCGTTGAAGTCCTGATTGTCGATAGCTATTCCCACATGTGGGAAGGCATTGGTGGCTGTTCCGACATCGCGGCCAAGCACAAATCGGTGCAGGGATGGAAAATTGCAAAGGACGCGCATAAGGATTTCATCAATGCGATCCTGTCCGTCGATATGCATATTATTTTGTGCATCAGGGCGCGAGAACAGATTGACGCGACGGACCCTCGAAATATAAAAAGTCTCGGTGTTCAGCCGATTTGTGAAAAAAACCTGATGTTCGAAATGACGGCGTCCATGATGATGGACAACGAAGGAAAACATCAGGACGTGATAAAATGTCCCGGCGAACTGCAACCGTTCCTCGGTCGCGGTCAGGGATATATCACCAGCGAAGACGGCGCGGCGGTCCGGGCCTGGGTCGATGGCGGGAAGCCGATCGACCCGGCCACGGAACGCGCATTCAACACGCTGCGAAGCGTGGCCGAGGGCGGTATGCGAGCATACCGCGCAGAATGGAACCGCACGCCCGAGTCCGCGCGTAAGGCGCTGGAAGCGGACGGCAGACATGAAACTTTGAAGGCCCAGGCGGCGGCTTTCGACAGGCAACGTGAGCGCGTCTCATCCGACGCGGACGGCCTGAATGAACAGAGGGTTGAGTGATGGAGTTCCTGACCATTGACGATCTGGTTTCCCGTTGGCGTGATTCGGTTAGCCGGCGCACGCTGGGGAATTGGCGCGCTCAAGGAAAGGGGCCGCCCTATCGCAAGATCGGGCAGAGCGTCCTTTACAGGCTTTCGGACGTAATCGCGTTCGAGAACGGAGAAAATGGCACAACAAACGATCAGCGGAACTGACGCCAATCTGGTGAACCAGATCACCATCCGCGTTGTCGAAATCGGGCAGTTTGCCCAGGCCCTTTTGGCAACGCGGCAGGTCAATCAGGCGGCAGCGGCCGTATTGTGGGCGCAGCTTCAGGCCGGCTTTCTGTCGGTCTTGAACCTGCTTGTGAAACTGCCGGTCAAGGGATCGTAACCGATGGCACAATCCGTCAATAAGGCTGTCCTGATCGGCAATCTCGGGAAGGACCCCGAGGTGCGGTCCACACAGGGCGGCAGCAAGGTCGTTTCCATGACCGTCGCGACCAGCGAAACATGGAAGGACCGCCAGAGCGGCGAGAAGCGGGAAGCCACCGAATGGCACCGCATCGTGATCTGGAATGAAAATATCGGCAATTTCGTGGAACAGTATCTACGGAAGGGCGACAAGGTCTATCTTGAGGGCAAATTGCAGACCCGCAAATGGACCGATCAGCAGGGCGCCGATCGCTACACTACGGAAATCGTGTTGCAGGCGTATGACGGCAAGCTGGTGTCGCTGACCAGCCGGCTGGACAACCAGGGCGGCGGCGAACAGTCCCGCGCCAATCAGAACAATGCGTCGCGCGGCACCGGATACGGCCGCAATGACGTTGATGATGAAATTCCTTTTTAAACCCAGGATTTATAACACACCATGACCACCAATACCCTGAAGATCGGCGCCAAGGTGAAGGCGTCGGCCGTCAATGTCGAGAACTACGTCAAGGGCGAGATCGTCGCCATCGAAACCAAGGCGCGCGGCGCGTGGTATACGATCAAGCGCGATATCGACGGCGTTCTGTTCAAAACCCGAGCGGCGAAGATCGCGGCGGCCTGACGCATGCATCACGCCAGCGCCTTTCCACTGCTGGGGCTGCTATCCGCAGCCCTGGTCGGCCTCGGCAACCGCGTGCGTGGCGGGCTATGGGGCGCATCCATCGCGCAGCGCGTCCATTGGGGCTCGACCACGGCCCGGATCGTCGCGTGGGGCGGTTCCTGCGCCCTGGCCGCCGCCATATCCCTGGCGATCGCTCACGGCACCATCTGGCACGCCCTGCTGCTGGTGCCGCTGATGTGGGCCGGCGCGACCGTGCCGATGTTCGGCGGGATCGACCTCGGCCGCCAGAACGGGACATACACGCGGGATTTCTGCGCGCTGCTGCTGCACGGCGTCCTGTGCGTGCTGCCGGCTTGCGTGACGTTCGCCATGCTGCATTATCGCGTTGCCCCGCTGCTGGCGGCCGGCATCCTGATGCCCACATGCTACGTCACCGCATACGGTATCCGCTGGTCATGTCCCGCGCTGGGTGTCCTGCCGGCCGACCGGCCGCCGCTGGGTGAATTGCTGTTCGGCGCGGCCGTGGGTCTCGCCCTGACGGCGGTCATGCTGGCCGGCCCGCACTAAGGGCTTGTACCCGCCCGCAATTCGTACTAGGCAACCCGAAAGCGTTTAAACGGATTGCGGGCAATGAACAGAGAGACATGGTTGAACAATCTGGCGGAGCGCATGGCCCCGCGCTTCGAGGCGCTGGGCAAGCCGCTGCCGCCATTTCGGGTCGCGGTCGGCTTCACCAGTCGCGGCATGAACAAGACGGCAGCCGGTGAATGCTGGGACAAGCGCGCCAGCCAGGACGGTCGCTTTGAGATTTTCGTGGGGCCGCAGGTTCGCGGCGCGGAAGACGCGGCGTTTATCCTGGCGCATGAATTGATTCATGCGGCGGTCGGGCTGCAACACGGGCATAAGGGGGAATTCGAACGGATCGCCCTGCTCATGGGATTCCCGCGCCCCCTGACGCAAATTGCCCGCATGACGCCGGCCATGCGGGAATGGATCGACCCACTGCTGTCGGCAATCGGCAACATCCCTCATGCGCCGCTCGAATGGTCAATACTGGATGAACCGGGGGCGAAGCCGAAGATGCGGCGCACCCCTGGCGGGGTGGAACCGGACGGCGACGGCGAGGATGCGCCCGTGTCGAGCCGGCCGAAGAAACAGAGCGCGCGGATGATCAAGGTCGCGTGCCCGCATTGCGGATACACGGCGCGCGTCACGCGCAAATGGCTGGATATCGGGGCACCGCATTGCCCCGAACATGGCGAAATGAAGGAAGAAGACAATGAGTGACGACAGCCTATGGACTATTCGAGAACTGGCGGCATTCCTACGCTATACTGAAAGCAGCGTTCGGACCATGGCCAGCAAATCCCCGGAACGGCTTCCCCCGCGCGTTGCCGGCCTCGGCCGACCGCGCTGGAGTCCGTCCGCCGTGAGGGCATGGGCCGCCGCGCCGCCTCCTGAAGTCCGCATGCGCGGTGGCCGGCCGCGCACTACCCCAATTTTTTAGCCAAGTCGGACGCCTTGGGGCGATAGTAAGACTTCAGGACGCGCAAATCGCGGTGTCCCGTGACGGCCGATAGTTCCAGCACGTTCGACAGCCGCTTGCTGAGTTCCGTAGTGGCTTCCCGGCGCGAGTCATGAAAATGCAGATCGGGCAGGCCAGCGTCGATCCTGGCCCGCCTGAACGTCATGTCCAAGGTCCCAGACTGGATGGGGACGACTGGCGCAGCGGCTGGCCCCGGGGGCAGGATTTTCAGCAGACTCATCGCCTCGGACGATATTGGGACGTCTCTCTCATAGCCGTTCTTTGTCTGCTCTAGGTGGACGTAGCAGTCATCAAGATGCACGTCGCCCCATGTCAGGGATAGGATTTCCCCCTTCCGCATTGCCGTGGCGAGGGCGAGAAAGAAGGCGAAGGCGGTCCACTGTCCCACCGAGTCGGGGGGCGACTTCATATCCCAGCCCAGCCATTCGGCCATCAGTTCACGCTCTGCCTGAGACACGCGCCGCTTCCTCGGTTTCGATCGTGGCGGCCTTTGGATCATGCCAACGGGGTTCCCCGGCATAGGTGCTCGCCATTCCTTGATGGCCACGTTAAATACCGCAGAAAGCACGTTCAATTCTCTGTTGACCGTCTCCGAGGAAACAGTTTTCAGCCGGCTGTCACGCCATGCGCCCAACGCAGGGGGATCGAACGTCCGCGCGGGAACGCGGAACGCATCCATGCGGGCTAGGGCATGCAAACGTATGATTTCCCAGCGCGATCCGCGTTTAGACGGAGATATTGCTGTCGCATAGCGGGTAAGCAGGTCCGAGACGAGCAGGTTGGCAACATGGGCTGGCTTCTCGGGTTCGGCCGGCGCTTCTCCCGCCAGTATTGCCGCTTCTGCCTGCGTCGCCCAGGATATCGCTTGCGCCTTGGTATCAAACGTGGCGCTTACCCGCCGCCCCTTTCGGACTATCATTGCGCGCCATGATTTACCCCGCCGTATGATGGATGCCATGTGATTCCCTTTCGCGGAATCACACATACGGCATGGCGTAATAGGGCGTAGAGGGGATCAAAAACAATCAAAACCACCCGCCAACATACAAAACCAACCCATTGATAAATCTAAGAATATAGTGATTTCAAAGGGGCAGGAATACCGCCCTTGGGCACCATTTTCGTGTTTGCCGCTGCCTGTCGGCGTTTGAGAATCCCCGAAAAACTGCCGTTTTTTATGTGTTCGCTGGCTGCGAGCGTTTGCTTTTGGTTGCCGTGGGCCGGAGTGTTTGCGGGGTATGACCGGGGGTAGCCGATGGTACTCGCCGATACAGAGCGCCACGCAAGCTCTGGATTGCGGACGAGGCGTCGCTGGTTTCGGCACGTGATACCGCAGAGCTGCTGGCACTGGCGGAGACCCGTCGCGGGGCGCGCGTGCTGCTGGTTGATGAGACGGCGCCACTCGAGTCGATCGAGGCTGGAACGGCATGCGCCAGGTAAGCGGGCGCGCGGCGGTGGCGCCGGCCTTACCGGGGACGAGTGAAGAAGGCACTGGTTGGCCCGGATTCGGGTGGCGGGCATATGGTCGAACACGGGAGGCGGAAAGCGCGGTTCGAGTAGATGGTGCGGGGGGGGGGTCGCGGCGCAGGGTCGTCTATACCAACCACCTCGCCAGGCTTGCAGCCTGTCAGGTTGTGAGACGTCATTAGCACCTACCATGATGCGACCGACGTCGGACATGATACTGCCCTCGGTTTTTTGACAGAAGTGCTGGTTGGCTAGGCGCGCCTTTTCCCCAACCCGCGCCACGTAGTGCATCGCCTCCTCGGCATCGTGCATCGATGCCTATCGAAAGCCCGCGCTTTCCCAATTCAGCATCGTCTCCGGGCCGGCACGATCGAGAAATTTTCAAATAGTTTGTCGCGTGAATCCTGAAATTCAGAACATCATGAATTTGCTATTTGGTTATCTCGGCAAAGCTGCGGCAACTGCCATGGCCGAGAGGGTGTCAGCGACCTTTTCCGACTCGGCATGGCCAATCTTCGTGAGCCGAGCGCGTCGCAGAAATGCCTCCTGCGCGACCACAAATGACAGCGCCTGCCCAACCAGTGCATGCGCCTGTATGACGACGTGCATGTCGTCCGGCCCAGAAGATTGAAGCTCAGCCACGAGGCGGCAGAGTGTCTGGTGCAGGGGACCAATGAAGCGATCGAAGAGCACATCGAAGTTTTTGGTCGGGTTGAGCTGTTCCCTAACGATGAGCATCGCGCGTTCAAGCGGTGCTTCAGGCGACAGGATCGCCAGCACGAAGCCCTTCATGATTTTGCGCAATTCACTAGCACAGGCATCTACGCCGCGCGGTTTGCTTTTCGGAGGGGGGGAAGTGCCAATGCCGCCCTTTTGTAGGGTTTGCGCCAAATCGTCTGCAATCTCTTGGATGACAGCAGCGTAAACGCCTTCCTTCCCTCCGAAGTAATAAGGGATGGCAGACTGGTTGGCCCCAGCTTTCTCGGCAAGGGTTCTGGTACGGACGCCTTCGAGACCGTGTGTCGCGAATAGATAAAGGCCGGCTTTGATCAGGCGTTCGCGCGTGCCGTCACCCGTTGGAGAAGGGGCATGGTGTGCTTGATCATCCATCATCCCGCCCGCATTAGCCGCGTGGTATTTTGGTTCAGTTCGATGCCCCCATCAGCGCCGACAAGAACTGTGCCGCCAAGATTAGCCAGGTGTCGCCCGAAGGCGCAGTTGGGTTCAAAGGCGAACGACATTCCTTCCCGGAGGGGCAATTCACGCCCTACCGTTGGGAGGCGGCCCATTTCTCCATAGGCAGCAGCTTCGGGTAGTGCATCGGGACCTGGCGCGGTGCCAAAGCCGATCGGGCCATAGGGGTTGATGCTATGAATAAGTGGGTGAACATGCCAACCGCCTGCCTCAAGCAGAGGGGTGCTCATGGCATCAACCACATCGCCGAATGTGTTACCAGGTTTCAGGGCTGCCAAGCCAGCTTCATAAGAAGCGCGAGCGACTTCGGCAGCACGTTCGATCTCAGGATGTATCGTCCCTAGTGCTATGGCAGGCTGGTGTTGCGTCTCCATCATGCCAAAGAAGGTGAAGACTTCGGAGAGAATGATATCGCCGGTCTGCAAGATTCGCGGTTTCTGCGCGCGGTAGGTCCATGCGGCCGGCCCCCATCCCACGTGTTCCGGACCAGATCCGATCAGCACTTCGGCGGTGAAACCCGCGTTGCGCAGACAGACCTCAGTGGTGGCTGCTACGAGATCGGCTTCGGAAACGCCGGGATGCGCAGCCGACCGCATGGCTTCGGCCATCTGTTCGCCGATCGCCGCAGCATGCCGGATCAAGGCGATTTCTTCGGCACTATGAACGGAGGCTAGTGCGAAAAACTGATGATAGACGGGCTCGAAGGTGGCTTTGGGGCAGGCGTCCAACACCGCCTTCCATGTCTGGTAGGGGATAGCGCCGTCGAAATAGAACGGTGGGTAAGGTTCTAGGCCCAGCACGCCAATCCGCGCTTTCGTCAGATCAAGCCGCTGCAAGGCCGCCACGATGTGATGTCCAGTCTTGCCGACAAAAATTTGTGCGGGCTCGATCCATTGGTCATCACCGCGCAGGCGCGCTTGGATATGATCGGCCACCATCATGGGCAGGAATGCGAGCACGATCGGCGGGGCGTCACCCTTGAAGATGACGACAGAGCCAAGACGGTCATTAGTGAAATAGCCGTCCAGCGCAAAGGGAGCGGGTGCTGATGACTCGCGATCTCCGTAGACGAGTAAGGCATCGAGGTTAGCCTGTTTCATCAGCTCACGTGCGAGCTTCCAACGCCGATCGCGTTCGGCACGAGAAAACTGGGGGACATTAGCGGTCATCTGATTCTCCGGCGAAGGTAGCTCATATTAATTCATTCAGATGAATTAAGCAAACTGCAAACCTGTAGATATCGGCGCCGATTGGCACGCTCTGTCAGCGTTAAATGTCACCCAACAGCTCGGCACGCGTTCCCGGAGATGATCCCTTGCGAGACGGCCCCGTCGTCTCGATTCACCATCCGTTGCGGGACCGGCTATGCAGATATATCGCCTCGCCGCGAGGAGGTTTCCTGCGTCATGACGCTGCACGAGTTTGGACCACGCATCCGCATCATGGGGCCGTCCAACAGCGGCAAATCCATGCTGGCGGAGGCCATAGCGCGGACGCAGGGCTTGGGGTTCAAGGTCAACCTTGTTTATGTCGGTCTGCGCAGCGTCCAGAACTCGGTCGGTCGCGTTCGGGAACGGGTTGCACGCGGCGGCCATGATGTCCCGCGCGCCGATCTGCTGCGCCGCTTTGGTCTTCCGAAGGCGATGGCCTTCTCCGATCGGGTGATCCTGCTCGATAACAGCGGCCGGCGTCGGCGCTTCCTTCATGCCTGCGAAGGTGGGCGTTTGAGGTTCACAACGCCTACGCTACCGCTATGGACAGCGCGGATGCTTGGGTGAAGGAGTGCCATCGCCCTCCGTCTCACCGATAACCGGGTGCCCTCCGTGGCCCCACTTCTGGCATACTGCGAGAAATGCGGCGTTAGAGGGCTATCGTGTAGGTATAGTTCTCATCCGGTTCCGGCGCGGCCCGCCGCCTACGCCATAGTATCCTGTGGTTCTCCGCCATATCTGGTTCTTACCGGCAGCGCGCCAAGGCTAGCTGCTGATCGCCGCCATCGGATTCATGACAATATCGCCAGCGTCGGCTTCTCGGTCGGGTATGGCCTCCATTCTACCCCTGCACAGCCTTCGACGGCTACCGAATGCTGCTGTCCGGCCCGCTGGTGACCGTGGTGCTCGCCGTCAAAGCTGCGATAGAAAACAGCCCGGCGGCTAGGCCCTGGATTTCACCAGCAGCATGTAGCGTTCAGGCTCGTGCGAAGGCCGGATCGTTCGTGAATCCATCCGCTAGGAATTCGATGAAGGCCCGCGTCCTTGTCGGCAACCGCCGGCCGGCCGGATGGACGGCGCTGATGGCCAACGTTCCTTGGACGTAGTCCTCCAGCACAACTTGCACTGTGCCCGCAAGGATCGCATCGGCGAACAGGTAGCGCGGCGCCTGGGTAAGCCCCAAGTGGGCCAAAACCGCAGTCCGCAGCTGCTCGGGGTCGGCGGTTCTGAAACGCCCCGCTGGATGATGGAACGAGGTTTGCCCCTCCTTGGTGAAGGTCCAGAGGCGGGGCTCCTGCCTCACGTTGAAAACGACGCACGAATGCTGCTGGAGATCGCCGGGCGTGGCCGGCGCCCCCCGCGCATCCAGATAGGCCGGCGTCGCGAGGGTCACGATCGGCGTTGAGGCGAGACGGCGCGCGGTCATCGACGAGTCGGTGAGGTCACCCATCCGGATCGCTAGATCCACACCTTCCTCCACCAGATTTACCGTGCGGTCCGTGGCCGAAAGCTCCACCGAAATCCCAGGATAAGCAGCAAAGAAATCCGGGAGCTTCGGCGTAATGTAGAGCCGCCCGAAGACCGGTGCCGCTGTCACTCGAACCAGGCCGGACAAAGCGGCCTGTTCCTGGCCTATCGACGACCTGATCTCGTCAAAGTCCTCGATCAGGCGCACAGCCGCTTCATAAAAGCTTTGGCCGGCGTCGGTCAGGGTCATGCTGCGGGATGTGCGACGCATGAGCTGCGCGCCCAGATGGGCTTCAAGCGCGGCGATCTGTTTGCTGACCGCTGGTTGCCCGACACCCGCCTCGCGCGCCACGGCCGAGAAGCTGCCGTTCTCCACCGTCCGGATAAAAAGCCGGATCGCATCCAACCGGTCCATGGTGCCTCATCAATTCCAATTGGGAATTGATTCTATTCTATTTCCCTTCTCATTGGAATGTTCCGGAATTGATAAAGGGATTGTGTTCACTCACGCCGCTCACGCGCCCCTCGGAGGCCAGACCCATGACCAACCTCGACCACCCCAACTTCACCCGGATCCGCCATCCGATTTCCGCCGTCGAACGCGAACTGGAAAAGGGCGTCGTGGCGAAAATCGTCGACCACTTCCACACCTCCTCCGGCACGCCGCGGGAGACCTACGCCGCCATGCACGACTGGACGCCGATCGCAGACGGCGTCGTGACAGAGCCCGTCGAACAGGACAGCGTTTCGGGTGTGTGGGTGCGTCCGGCCAATGCGCTGGCGAACCGGGCCATCCTGCTCATCCACGGAGGGGTGTACATACTGGGGTCGGCGCAGGCCTATCGCGGCCTGGCAAGCCAGCTCGCGGTCCGCGCGGGCGTCGCCGTCTTCGTCCTCGACTACCCACTGGCGCCCGAACATCCCTTTCCTGCGGCTCCGAACGCCGCAGCGGCGGCGCTACGCTGGCTCGCCGCTCAGGGCGTCGCCGAAGTGGCCTTAGCTGGCGATTCCGCCGGCGGCGCGCTGATACTGGCGGCCTTGGCCCTCTGCGGGCCGGGCGCGCCGAAGGTCGCGTCGGTGGTGGCCTTCTCGCCCTGGCTCGACCTGGCTTTCACCGGCCCGTCATTCACCGATCCGCAAACCCACGATCCCGTCCTCACGCGGGAGATCCTGCGGGGCGGCGCCGGCGCCTACCTGGCGGGCGCGGTCCCGACGGATGGGCGCGCCTCGCCGCTCTACGAGATTCCCCAGAACCTGCCGCCTATTCTAATCCAAGTCGGCGAGGATGAGCTTCTGCTGGACGACTCTCGCCGGTATGCAGAGGTCGCGGCCATGCGCGGCGGCGAGGTGCAGCTCGACGTGTTCGAGGGCCTGCACCACGTCTTCCAGTCGTCGGTGAGCGCTTTGCCCAGCGCGCGGCGCGCCCTCGACGACACGGCAAGCTTCATCGCCACGCACTGGAGCTAAGGCCTCGTCGATTCAGGCCAACCGGCCCGGAATGTCGTGCTCGTTCATAGCGCTTTTGTGAACGCCTCCGGCTGGGACAAGGTCGCGGTCCTGCTCCGCGAACGAGGTTTCAAGGTCATCCCCGCTGACCTCGCCTGGCGACGATGTCACCGCTACCCGCGAAGCGATCGCCGCGCAGGATGGAAACTGCAACCTTGAGAATCAGTCTTTGTTCTTGATCCCCACGGAAAGAATCATCGAACGCCAATGCGAGAAATCTTTCTTCAGCATCGCGATTTCTCTCTGCGCGTATCGGAACGCATCCTCGCCCAGCAGAAGGCAGCGAGGTGGATCGGCCGCCCCGATGAACGTCATAATGACCTGCGCCGCCAGAACCGGATCATTCGGCTCCTCGCCTCTATGCCCGGTCAGAATAGCTCGGGCTTGATGCGCTGTTTCAGCGTAATCCGTCATATTTTCAATCGAATCTTCCAACGCACCTCCCGCGAAGCCGGTTTTCAGGCCACCGGGTGCCACGTTGATCACCTTGATCCCCAGTGGCTCGACTTCCATCGCCAGCGTGCGCCCGATGCATTCCATCGCGAATTTCGTCGCGCCGTAAATCCCTGTTCCAGCCCACACCGCCAGTCCGCTGACCGAGGTGATGTTGACGATATGCCCGGACCGACGCGCGCGCATGGCTGGAAGGACCGCCTTGATCACCGCCAACGGCCCGAGAACATTGACATCGAAAATATCGCGGACCTGTCGGAGGGATGTTTCCTCAATGGCGCCCGTCAGCCCGTATCCCGCATTGTTGACAACGACGTCCAGCGTCCCGGCCCAACCCTCGGCTTCTCTGACTGCCGCGCGGATTGCCTTCTCATCGGTCAGATCGAGCGCAATGACGCGCAGGCAAGCCCCATATCGCTCCTGAAGGTCGGGAGCCGCCGTCCGCTGACGTGACGTTCCCACAACGCGGCCCCCAGCCGACAAAACCGCTTCGGCCAGCGCATATCCCAGACCACCTGAAACGCCCGTAATGAACCAGGTTTTTTTCATCGCGCGATCGCTCAAAAGCTGTATCCGATCGTGCCGACGAATTGACGCGGCGCGATATACTGTTCGCTGGTCTGGTTCGTTCCATACGGATCGGTAAACCGTGAGTTTACACCCGCAGTGTCGGCAAGATTGGTCGCGGCGAAAGACATACGCCACTGGCTTGCCTTGGGCTTGTATTCGAGAAAGGCGTTGAAAATGAAATAGGCCGGAACATGATCGAGCGAAGGGTTGTCGATAATCCGTGCCGCATAGTTGCCGCGATAGATATATTGCGCACGCGTCAGGAGCGTTCCGCCGGGCACGTCCCAGAGATAGGATGCCGACAGAGACGCCTGTACGTTCGGCATGCCAGGCGCCTGATTGCCTTTGACGTTCGGCGCCGAAGCTTCGACAGAGGCCCAGCACGCGCTATTATAATATTGCCCACCATAGGCACATGCCGGAGAAGAGGCATAGGCCGCGCTGACCGTGGAGGCATCGAGCGAATGATAGTTCGACGCGATGCGGCTTTTTTCCAGCGTCAGTGACCCATCAATTCTCAAGCGCTCATGAAAAGCCAGATAGGCGCTTTCCATCTCGATGCCGTAGAGATTGATCTTCGGAACGTTGGCGATGCCGTAGGCATAAGGATACGGATCATCCGCGATATACTGCATGTTGCGATAATTCGCATAGAATGCCGCGATGTTGAACATGAACCGGTGATGGAAAAACCAGTTTTTCGCGCCGATCTCGTAATTGAGAATACGTTCGGCCTTGAATTCCTGACCGATGACTTTCGCCGTCGGATTTCCGTTCACGCCGCCAGGTTTGTAGCCCGTGCCCACGGAAAAATAGACCATGCTCTCGATGCCTGAAGACGGGCGCGTCAGATCATAGTCAAGCTCGGCTTTCCATGTCGGAATTTTGGTCGAAAAACTGTGCTGACTTGAACTGTTCCCGTAAGCTGAAAAGCCGTCGCTACTCGAACTGTAGCGGTCGTAGTTGAAGCGCGCGCCACCCTTGAGGTGAAGGCGATCCGTGATGTGATAACCAAGCTCGACATAGGGCTGGACAGCAAAGCGCGTCGCCGTCTGCTTGTTCCCGTACGTCAAGGTGGAGGGCGCATTCGTCATGAGATTCTCGGGCACCGGATAACTCGGCCACCCGGTATAATCCGTGCCGCCGAATTCGCTGACGTAGGCATGGCCTCTTTGCCCCATGAGAAAAAGACCGACTTCCCAGTCGATCGGCATCGGCTTGCGCGACTTGAGCGCGATCGTCTCGGAATAATTATTCATCGTATTGTTGTTGTTCGGCAGGACATCATACTTCCCGAGTATGCGCTCGGTGACATGGGCATTGTCATATTGTTCGTGATTGCGAACATGCTGCGCCGCCGTCACGGATGTGAGTTCGACGAGCGAGGTCTTCCAATCGAGATTGAGATGATAAAGGGATGTCGTCAAAGAACTCCGGGCGGGATAGTCCTGATTCACGACGCGCGGATTGGTCGACGTATCGAGAATATTCTTCTGCTCGGCGCCATGGGGTGTGGCGTTGTACCATTGCCCCGTCAGGGTCGCCGTGAAGTTGCTGATTGGCTGCCATTTGATAGCGAGTTTTCCGGCATTGTCCTGCGCGTCATCGAGATCGTACCGTCCGAGATAGGGCGAAGTCGTGTGGGCAAACCCGGTATGGGTATAGGACTGGAAAGACCCGCGGATGGCGAGATTGCTGGTGATCGGCACGTTGAGCTGCGCGCGCCCTCGGGCAAGGTTGTAATTGCCGCCCGAAGCTTCGACCCTTCCGGAAATCCGGTCGAACGTCGGATCGGCGGTATTGATCACGATCGCCCCACCCGGCGCGCTCTGGCCGTACTGGGTGGCCTGCGGACCGCGATACACCTCAATGGAATGGAGATCGAAGAACGTCTGGTCCAGAGATACCGAATTGGCGATATAGACGCCGTCGATATAGACGGCGACGCCCGTGGACGTCGTGAGCGTGTTCTGCGCCGTCTGCATACCGACGCCACGAATCTGAATATTTGTTTGATAGCCAGCAGTTTTTGCGATGTTGAGTCCCGGCGCGAGCCCGTTCAGGCCGGAGAGGCTGGTCACGTTCTGGTGATCCAGCGTCGTGGCGCTGATGGTCGTCACTGAAGTGGGCGTTTTCT
Organism: Nguyenibacter vanlangensis; assembly: GCF_038719015.1. Classification (NCBI taxonomy): domain Bacteria; kingdom Pseudomonadati; phylum Pseudomonadota; class Alphaproteobacteria; order Acetobacterales; family Acetobacteraceae; genus Nguyenibacter; species Nguyenibacter vanlangensis. The sequence continues at coordinate 3,281,615 of NZ_CP152276.1, read as the reverse complement.
GGACATCGACAGTGCGCACGGCAGCCCGGACCTGAATAGTCTCGGCCGTCACCGAAACTTTCTCCCGCCCTTTTGAGGGCTTGCCAGCCGACGCCTTCTTCCCGTCCGCGACATGGCTCGCCACCTTGCCCGAGGCCGTGCCGGCGCTGGCCTCGCTCGCGACGCCCAGCGAAACGACAAGGGACAGGGCACCGCTGTTCAACGCGATATGACGGAGCCACGAAACTGTGCGCATGAGCTTCTCCTTGCGTCGCATTCTGCCACCGCGGGCGCGAACCGCAACTGCAGCATGTGAAAGAGATTAGAGAACGTGTGAAAAAACCTTCTTGCTTCTGGCGTCCGGGTTATGTTCTGAAAACGAAATATGTTCGGACTTTAACGTTCCGATGACGGATCAGAGGTTCAGAACGAGACGCGACGTTTTCGCGCCGGAGCAGCAGATCATCATGGTTTCGCCGCGCGCCTGTTCCTCGGCCGTCAGCACGCTGTCGCGATGATCCGCGATTCCCTCGATCACGCGCGTTTCACACATCCCGCACACCCCCTTGGCACAGGAAAAAGAGGCGCTGATGCCCGCCGCACGAACGGCGTCGAGAATGGTCTGGCCTGCGCGCACATGAATGAAGCCGCCACTTTTGGCCAGAACAACCTCGAAGCCTCCCTCGGCCGCAGGCGCTGCCACGGCCGTGAAATGCTCGCGATGGCGCTGAGAATCCGGGAAGCCCGCGAAGGCGCGATCGAACGCCTCCATCATGCGGACCGGTCCACAACAATAGACATGCGCGTCCGACCTGCAAGCGGCTGCGATGGCGTCCAGAGACAGGCGCTCTTGAGCATTTGCCGGAAAATACGTCTTCAGACGGGCACCGGCCTGTTCGCGGATGTCGGCAAGAAAGGCCGCCTCGTCTCCACTGGATGCGGCGTAGTGCAGCTCCCAGGAGGTGCCGATCTGCGTCAGGCGCTGTACGAACGACCATAAAGGTGCGATCCCGATCCCCCCTGCGATCAGCACATGATGCGGTGCAGGCTCGAACAATGAAAAACGGGCGCGCGGCGCACCAACCTTCAGGATGCCATCTACCGAGAGGTTTTCATGCAGCCATGCCGACCCGCCCCGACTTTGTGACTCGCGCAGGACAGCAATGTCGTAGGCATGATGTGTTCCTGGCCGGCTGGTCAGGGAATACTGACGGATCAGACCGTCTCCGGCAGGTATATGAACGTCGATATGCGCCCCGGCCACCACCGGCGAGACAGATATGCCTTCCGGAGGTTCGAGCGTAATGCCGACAATCCGCGGTGTCAGCCGAGCGATGCGGGTGACGCGCATCGGCAGGATTGGATCGGTCATGGGAAATTCGCCATCGTCAAAAGAGTGAAGAAGCCCTTTTGCTGACAACCATGGGTGCCTTCACAAAAACAAGACCGGAAAAGACCTTGTGCGCGCGTATCAAGGATTGGGGCGTTCTGGCACAATTTGAAGCCTCGTCTTGTCATTATAATGTTGCTCGAGGGCATCGTTCCGACATCGCATGCTCCATCATTATAGAGGTATCGTCATGGTTCTCATGTGTGACTCAGGCTCCACGCGCCCGCTCGTTGCGCCCGCGGCCCTCCACCACCTCAGGGCCACGCCGCAGAATGTGCATTGGGGTTACTTCGACGCCGCTCTCGCTCCGGCCCTCATCGTCGAATCCGGCGACCTGATCCAGGCCGAGGCGCTGACGCATCATGCAGGGGATGACCCCACCCTGCTGATGGACGATGCCATGCACCAGATCTGGCGCGCGATCCCCGAAGCCGACCGCAATCCCGGCGTGCATCTGATGACCGGCCCGATCTATGTCCGCGACGCCAGGCCGGGCGACATGATCGAGGTTCGCTACCTCTCCATGACCCCGCGCTTTCGCTACGGCTCGAATCTTGCAGCTCATTGGGGGCAGCTCTATTCCGAGCTTGGCGAACGCGAACGCGTCACGATCTACGGCCTTGACCCGGCCACCAACACCGCCGAAGCGCTCTATGCCTACGACGTCAGCGAGAAATATCTCATTCCCGGCCGAATCACGGAGTGCCCCGAATGCGACCGCCAGCCTTCACTGGCCGGAGTACGCGTTCCCGTCCGGCCCCATCTCGGCACCGCAGGCGTCGCACCTGACGTGCTGGGACGGGTGAGCACCGTCCCTCCCGGCCTTCATGGGGGCAATATCGACAATTGGCGCATCGGAGCGGGTGCCACAATGTATTACAAGGTACAAGTGGATGGCGGCCTGTTCTCGATCGGCGACCCGCATATCAGCCAGGGCGATGGTGAAATCAGCGGCACGGCCATCGAGGCCTCGCTCGACGTACTGTTTCAGGTCGTGCTGCGCAAGGATTTCACCTTCCGCTCTCCGCTTCTCGAAACGCCGGATCATTTCATCGTCCACGGCTTCGGCGACACACTCGATATAGCTGCCAAGGAAGCCTCCCTCGACATGCTCTCGCTTCTCAAGGAGACAGGCCTTTCCGCCGATGATGCTTATTCGCTGCTGTCGATTTCCGGTGATCTCGCTGTAACGCAGGTCGTGGACGGAACGGTCGGCACGCACATGAAGATCCGGCGCGACATCTTACCCCCCGGCCGAAAATCCTGACCCCCGCAGCAAGGAGCCCGCATATGAGTCCCGCGATCCCAAGGCGTAACGAAATCGGACTGATGAGCGCCTGTACGGTCGGCGCGATGATCGGTGTCACGCCGGTCGTCATGATCACGTTTGGCCTGTTTCTCGCCTCGATCTCAGACGCGTTCCACTGGTCGCGCGGTTTCGTCAGCACGGCGTTTCTCATGCTCTCGCTCGGCATGGCTGCTGGATCGCCGATCGCCGGGCGTCTCTCCGACCTTCATGGCACGCGACGCACGATCCTTGCCGGTTTCGCGGTCTATGTTCCAGCCTTGGCTCTGGTCGGCCTTCTGCCAGCCAATCATTTCGCATTTCTGGCGCTGTTCGGGGCCATCGGCTTTGCGGGTGCGCTGCCGAGTACGATGATGCTGGCGCGTGTCGTCGCCTCATGGTTCGACGCGCGGCGCGGCGTCATGCTCGGCCTCATGGCGGGACTGGGCAACGGCATCGGCGCCAGCGTCATGCCTGCCTTGGCGCTGTGGATCATGGCACACACCGGCTGGCGTGCGACCTATCCGTTGCTGGCCCTCGTCATTGCGGTGGCGGCCCTTCCTATCATCTTCATCGGGTTGCGCGATGCGCCGGCCCCTATGGCATTACCGAGTGTCCGCGCCCAGGAAATCCCCGCGGACGACATCGCCTTTCCTCCTGAAGCATCAGGCGCGCCAGCCCGACAGGATACGCTCGGCAGCGCCGCGCGTCAGCCAGTCTTCTGGATCATCCTGCTGACCATCGCTGCCGGCGCGGGCTGCATCACGGCCCTGATCGCCCATCTCGTCCCGATTCTGACGACACGCGGCATTCCGGTTCCGAAAGCCCTTCTGGTCATGTCCGTCATGACGGGAACCTGCGCCGTATGGCAGGTCGTCATCGGCCATATCATGGACCGCACACGGGCGGGACGCGCCATCACACCGTTCTATCTGGCGGCACTCGCGGGCATCCTGCTGCTTCAGAGCCAGCACTTCATCGCCATCGTGACCGGAGGCTTCACGGTGGGCGTCGCGATGGGCACGGAGTTCGGCGCGCTGCCCTACGTGGTTTCACGCTATTTCGGACTGGCCGCCTATGGCCGGATCGCCGGTGTGATGTATGCGGCCGTCATGCTGGCGCAGGGGGTTACACCCGTCTTGATGGATCTGTCCTACGACCACACGGGGGACTACAGCTGGTCGCTCCGCGCTATGACCGTCATTTTCGCGTGCGGCAGCCTCGCGCTGTGCGCCCTGCCGATCTATCCGGAACGGGCTGCCATTGCGGCGGCCTGATCAGCCCGTGTTCCAGGCCGTCACGATTTCCTGAGTCATGACGGGTGTGGCGCAGTGCGTCGAGAGGATTGCCAACGCGTTCTCATGCGTCGCCACGTCGAACGCCGCGCAGGCATCACTGGCGATGAATACGTCGAAATCGCGATGGAAGGCATCGCGCGCAGTGGCATCCACGCAGCAATCGGTCGTCAGTCCACACAGAACGAGGCTTTGGATACCGTCTGCATGCAGACGCGTCTCCAGATCCGTGCCCGCGAAGGCGCTGTAAAGCAATTTCTCGACCTGCCGATCTCCAGCCGCCGGGGCGACACGATAATAGTCCACACCAGGCGTCCCGGCGCGGCAGATCGCGATGCCATCCGCCATGCCGGAGCGCACCATAAAACGCTTGAGGGCACGGGAATCCGTTTCAGGCCGCGTGACCACACGGACGAACCATGGCGTCACACCGGCTTTGCGGGCGGCCGCGATCAGCGCCTCGATACGGGAAATGGCGCTCTCGACCGGCTCAAGCGCCATACCGGCATGGGCCATGGCAAAGCCGGGCGCGCCGAAATCGTTCTGGGCGTCGATCACCAGAAGCGCGGTGCGCGACGGTGCAATTTCCTGTGGCGAGAGCGTCATGCATCGTCCCGCAGGTTGGGACGACGCAGGAACGTGACGGCCACCGTCAGCAGAAGGCCCATCGCCCCGAACACCATGAAGATCGCCCGGAAGCTGCCTGTGCTGTCATGAAGCGCGCCGCCCAGCCACGGACCGAGCGCGGCCGCCGTGGAGATCAGGCACATGGTCGCGTAAAGCTCCAGATTCTGCCGCGTGCCGAAATACTCCAGCAGCAGCATGGCACTGGCCACGTAGGACAGCCCCACGCCAAACCCCATCGTCACCACGAACACGCCGAGCGTAAACGCGCTCTGGGGGAGAAGCAGATCCACCGCCGCCAGTGTCATGGCGCCCGTCGCCGCGACCGTCAGCACGCGCGCGCCCATGACCCGCCCGACCTCACCAGCCAGGAACGAGCCCGTCGCCGCCAGAAGCGCGACCATGGACATCATTTCCGCGGCATGAGCCGAAGACAGGCCATGCTCGGTGAAATGCTGCACGGAGAAACCATGCAGGGTGGTGCTGATGGCCAGACAGCCCGTATAGGACGCAACGATCACCCAGAACGCAGGCGAACGCAGCGCCGCTTTCGCAGGCCAGCCTGCCGTGCGGATTCTGTCGTCATGCGCGTGATCGAAAGGAATGCCACGTACGACAAGCGCCGCCACGATCCCGCACAATCCCGTTGCCCCGGCACACAGCCACCAGAACGGACGCCAGCCATGAAACGTGCTGTCCACACCGAGGTAGAAAAGCGGACCGGCGATCGACCCCAGCCCCCCGACACCGAAATAGAATCCCATAGGGCGGCTTGAGCGTTCGAACAGATTGGCCACGACGTAATTGCCCGGCACCGTCCCGCCGATGGTGAATGCACATCCGATCAGCATCGTGCCGAGATCATAGGCGAGCTTGCTGGACGCCATCGCAAGCAGGGCGAAACCGAGGGCCAGCAGCACACCCGCACCGACAAGCGTCGCCACGATCCCGAAACGCCGAATGGCCATCGCGGGGAGAGGGCTGGTCAGGCCACAAGCCAGACCCAGAAGGGTGAAGCCGAAGCCCGCATCGCTCCAGTTCAGCCCAAGATCGCTCACCATTGAGGGCAAGACGACGCCAAGCGCATTGAACGACCCGGCCATAAGGAAAAAATAGAGCGCCGTCACGGCTGCCAAGGCGAAAAACCGCCGGGCCGCCGAAGGCACGACTGGGTTCGCTGGCGTCATCACAACGATATCCTCAGTGGGAACGGCGAGAGACATGGGAGGGTTCTCCACCTCACGGACCCTTTCCCGGGGGAAATCCAGGGTCAAATTGTCAGAAACGCTGGCCGTGGGCGCTCCTGCGACACAGCCCGGCATCTCTCGACGCTAGACCGCGCGACAGGGATATTCTTGCGCCATGCGAACGGATTATATTCCGATCACGCAACTTCGGCAAATGCGGTCCATTAAAAAACCGTTACAGGCTTTCTCCGGCGCTACCATATGTCGGTCCCCAGCCTTTCACAAAATCATGCGACCTGACTTTTCCCTTTTTCTGCATTCCGTTCCGCCCATGCCTTACGATAGCGTGGGACGAGCCATGTGTTGAACAGGCGTTGCGCGCCTTCCTGCCAGGAATAACGCCCGCGCGGCGCGAAGCGTGACCGCAACCCGATCTGCACCATCTCATCGACATGCAGATCCTGATCGATGATCTCGCTTGCAGCCAGGAAGCCCATGGCCATTTTCTGCGCATACGCCGGATCCGCCTTGGCGCGCGGCGCGGTAAGCACGCCCTGATCGACGCGATGGCTCTCAGGGCCATCCGCACGCAGGATGAGATAGATGACCGAATCCACCGTCATGACGAGCGAGAGCGTCGGCGGGATGTTGGCGAACACCATACGATGGCGCTCATCGGCACTGAGCCCCGGAAAAACCGGCAGGACTGCGCGCTGCGTGGCGTTGAAGGCAGCGTCGGGGTGCAGCGTGCGGTTGGTGCGGTAATAGCCCGCCGTGTCATGGGGCAGATCGTCTGGAAACTCCGCCAGTTCGCTGGGGATGAAGTCATGCAACGGCCCCTGATGCAGCTTGCTGGCATGGTAGCCGTCGTTGTTGTTCTCGAACATGACCTTCCAGTTCCAGGGATAACGCTGCTCTTCGGCCGGCTTGTCCCCTGCGGCGTTCGGCAGATCGTAGCCGCGCAGCACGTCCGAGACCCTGGCGAGACGCGGGGCGAGCGGCGCAGCGTCCCTGTCGAAATTGATGAAGACGAACCCTTCCCAGATTTCGAGCGCGAAGACCGGAAGGTTGAAGTCTTCCTTGTGAAACCTGCAGGATCGTTCCATCGCGGGCGCAGCCGCCAGCGAGCCGTCCAGCGCATAGGTCCAGTGATGATAGGGGCAGACGAAGGCGCGCGTCTTGCCGCTGCCCTCCGCGACCAGCATGGCGCGATGCTGGCATACGCTGGACATGGCACGCAGGACGCCGTCGCGACCGCGCGCAACGATCAGCGGCTCGTCGGCGATGAAGGAGGTGAAATAGTCACCCGGGTTGGCGGCCCAGGATTCGCGGCCGACACACAACCATTCCTTCGCGAAGATCGCCTGCTTTTCGAACGCGTAGAAGGCGGCGTCGGTATAGCAGAGCGGGGGCAGGCTCTCGGCTTCTTCCGTGGGAAGGATGGAGGTGTCCATCGCGTCGAACAGGGCATCGTCGAGGGGAAGACTTGTCATGGTCAATCCAGATCGCAAATGGAGGGGATCAGAAAGGCTTGTCACCGGCGACGGTCACGCGAAAACCGGACCGCGTCTGGGGGAAGTAGTCCCAGATCGCCTGATGCTGTGTGCAGCGGTTATCCCAAAACGCGATGGAGTTCGGCCGCCACCGGAAGCGTACCTGGAAATCCGCCGCCATGCAGTGCCGATAGAGCATGTTCAGCACGGCATCGCTTTCGAGCTTGGAAAGCTGCGGAATCCTCGTAGTGTAGGACTGGTTCACGAACAGGCATTTGCGACCGGTTTCGGGATGCGTCCGCACAACCGGATGTTCGCTGCATGGAAACGTCTTGCCGTTATTGCCGACGATCGGGCGATACACATGCTCGCCGTCATGAATCGCTGTCAGCCCGGCGAGAAAATGCCGCATCGGCGCGGAAAGGGCCTCATAGGCCGCATACATCGACGAAAAACATGTATCGCCGCCATATTCCGGCACGATCTTCATCGTGAGGATGCTGCCCAGCGGCGGCTCGGCATTGCAGGAGAGGTCAGAGTGCCAGTTCTCGCCGGCGACGAATTTGGAGTTGGCGTCGGCGTGGATGGCGACGACTTCCGGGTAATCAGGCAAACCCGCCACACCAGAATGGATCGCCAGAGCTCCGAAAGCGCGGCCCAGACGCAGATGGTCCTCATGCGAGATCGGCTGATCGCGAAAGAAGATGACTTGATGACACAAAAAAGCATCCCGCAGGCCTCTCAGCGTGGGCTCATCGAGCGGGCGCGTCAGGTCCACCCCATCGATTTCCGCGCCGATCCGCGCTGTCAGCGGCCGGGCGATGACATTGCCTTCAAGACAGATCGCATTCATTCACTGAACCTCCGAGGCCGCCACGCCACAAACCTCGATCGCGGTCCGGGCGTAGAGCAGCGTTGCCGTCACGAAATCGTCGAGCGTCGGTCGCCAGCGGCGCGGCCCGAACGTGACCGCCGGAATCCCCGCGCGGTTGTAGACATTGTGGTCGCGCCACATGGAGGCATAGACCGGATCGGCCACCTCCAGTTCCACCCCGCGCACCGCGTGACTCGCCGCGTTGATGGCCCCGAGCAGCGGCGAAACCGCACCCTCGTCCGCGACGGCTCCCTGACGGTAAGCAACGCAATCGAGCGCGTGCGGACCGATCCCCTCGAGCACGGCTTTCATCTCGCGGCGGACATCCTGCACGCGATCGACAGCCGAAAGCCCGACCTCGACGTAAAGCGCGCAGACACCCGTCCCGCCGCCGAGCGCGTAGGGCAGGCCGCCGCGAATCGCCCCGATCTGGACCTTGGGGACCGTCGTTCCCCATGTCGTTTCGAAGCGATGTTCGCGCTCGAAACGCGGCGCCCAGGCGTGAAGCCGCGCGATCGCGTCACCCAGCCGGTAGATCGGGTTGGGATGACCTTCCAGTGGAAGCGTGGCGTCGAACAGAGGCGTAAAGATCTGTTCGCCATGGAGGCTAAGACGGAAGATCGCATAACCCGCCCCCTGCGCCGTGACCGCAAAGTCCGTACCCTCGGCGGCGATCATGAAATCCGGAGCCGTGCCGCCATTGGCCAGAAGATAGGCCATGCCCACATCCTTGCCCGATTGCGCCACGCCCGCGCGTCCATCCACCGGGTCGGGACCGATCTCGCCGGGACAGGCCGCCAGATGCAAGCACCCTGCCAGCCGGATGTCGGCCTTGCGGATCAGGGAGGCGGCCATCAGGAAGCAGGCCATCGGCCCGCGATCATTAGCCACCGCCGCCCCGCTAAAAACCCCGTCCCGCTCCGCGACCGGCTCTTCCGGGGGGGCTCCCGGCGGTACGCACCAACGCGCGTCCTCGGGGTCCAGACCGCCTTCAGTGTCCAGATGCGATGCGATCAGAAGATCGCGCGAGGCCGCCGCCGCAGGGGCATAACCGCCGATACTGCCCACCACGTGGAAACGCTCCGGCACGGCAGCCACGCGGCGCGGCCGGAAGCCTTCCGACGCCATCCACTGCTCGACATACTCTCCGGCCTTACGCTCATGGCCCTGAGGCGAGGGAATGCCGCACAGCTCGAGGATGCGCCGACGCAGCACATCGCGGTCCAGCAGCGCGTCAAGGCGCCGTGTGAGGGCATCGGTCATGCGCCGTAACGCGCCCGCAGCGCGGGAAGGACATTCTGGGCCAGCTTTTTCAGCCCCGCTTCGTAATCCGGGAAGATCAGCATGAGGCCATCGAGATCGGTGTCATCAATGGCCTGCTCGATGCGCTTGACGATCGTCTCTGCCGAGCCCGCGATGTGCGGTGCCATAAAACCGGTGCGCGCCCGCGCCGTCATGGCGTTCTCCTTGCCGATCTCGGCGTCGATCACCCCGTAGGCACGCAGCATATTACGGAACCCTTCGGCGTCAAAGCCATCGCGGAACACATCCATCATCGCTTCCGCCTCGGCATCGGTCTCGCCCTGGACGATGATTGCCATCGCATAGGTCCGCAGGCGACGCCCGGCGGCCTTGGCCTTTTCCTTGGCACGCCGGCTGATGGTCCGCATCTCGGCGTCATCCCGGCCACCGATGAACAGCGCGTCCGTGTTGTGGATGGCGAAATCCATGCCCTTTTCGGACTGACCGGCAGCCACGATGAAGGGGCGCGGCTTCTGAAGCGGCTTGGGTTCCGAGATGCAGTGGTCCAACTTGACGTATTTCCCGTCGAGCGTGACTTCGCCGTCTTCTTCCCAGAGGCGGCGAACCGCCTCCATCCACTCTCCGGCATAGTCGTAGCGCGCATCATGTCCCAGCGTCTCGGGCCACACACCCATCTGGGCGAATTCGTCCCTGAACGCGCCCGGCACGACGTTGAGGCCCGCGCGTCCGTTGCTGACCTGATCAAGGGTCGCGATCATCTTGGCGACGACGGCCGGGTTGTGTAGCAGCGTCTGGAACGTGGTCCAGATTTTCACGCGCTTCGTCTGTGCGGCCAGCGCGCTCATCAGGACGGTGGAATCCAGTGCCACATCCCACTGATGGTTCACGCCGCCGTAACCGCGGAACTTGGCCATAGACATAATGAAGTCGAGCCCGATCTCCTCGGCCAGCAGCGCGGCGCGCCGATTATATTCATAAGAGCCGTCGATCTTCGGCGCGGTCGTCGAGAGAATCCAGCCTCCGTTTGCGATCGGCATGAAGATACCGAAATCCTTCCCTCCACTTTCAGAAGGCAGGTCAAACACCGGGGATGAGATCGTGGGCATGGGGCCCTCTCCTTGTTGCTGGCCAATCGTCTCGTAAACCGATCGCAAGATTCACCGGAATATTACGCATACGTTCCGCTCGGTTCTTGTCTGAATGTGATGCTCATTTGTATGATCTCATGCGACTGGCAGGAGATCAAAGTGCAACCTTGGACATTCGACCTTGCGGATCATACGGATCAGCCCGCTGCGAGCGTATGGCGACAGACACTCGCGCGTCTGTCGCTTCCGGAAGCCACTCTACTCCCCTTGACGGATGCGGAACGTCGCGCCGATCCCCGCCAGCGCACGATCGGGCGGGTCACTCAGGTCGTCACACCGCTTGGAATCGAGATCACGCGCCTGACCGGTTCGCCTCAACGCATCGCAGGGCGCTACTCGGCGCAGACGGACGGCGTATGGTTGGCGATTCTACTCTCCGAAAGCGACCCCGCGGACGCCCCCCCAGCCACACTCGCCTCGAACGGCAAAAGCTGGCCGCTTGGTGTTGGTGCTATCGGTTGCGGCCCTCTGGCGGTGGACGCCGTCCTGACCCTCCCGCGCTCGTTCTTGATGCTCTATGTGCGGCTGCCAAGGCTGGCACTGCATTTCCGACTGCTCGCGCCGACGCCGCTGCGCGTGGGCGTGCTCGACCCGACGCCAGGCATAAGGCGCGTTCTGGCAGGCTTTCTCCAATCCCTCGGCCAGTCGCTCGAAGCCATGGACAACCGGCAGCTTCGGGCCATCGAACTCGCCCTTTCGGAATTGCTGATCGGCAGCGTCCTGAGCGATCCGGCCTATGGCGGGGGCGCTCCGCCGCTCAATCGTCGCATCGCCGCCATGCACAGTCTCTGTCAACTCATCGAATCGGAACTGACCGACCCGGACCTGACCATGACGGCCATCGCCCGCAAGTACGGCATTTCGCCGCGCGGATTGCAGAAGCTCTTTGCCACGACAGGACAGAATTTCAGCCAGTATCTCCGCCAGCGCCGTCTCGCGCGATGTCATGACGACCTCGCCAGCCCTCTTTCGACGCATCTGTCGATTTCTGAAATCTGTTTTCGCTGGGGTTTCAACGACGCCGCGCATTTCAGCCGCAGCTTCCGTCAGGCCTACGACATGACGCCGCGCGAATGGCGGCGGGTGTCCCTTGGCGCTGCCGTCGAGGAGTAAGGCGCCGCGTCGCGGACAGCAACGCCCAACATGGCGCTCCTGAGACGCGGGATCGAAACAGAGACCGCCCTTGCCGTCTTCGTCCGCCATCCTTTCAGATAAGCGAAGCGCGCCGATCCTCCGCAACTGCGTCCTTCGATGAAAACGCTATTCGCGCGTGTAGCTTTCCGGAATTTCCGGGTTCGACCCTGCCTTGCCCCAGAGGAGAATTTCATTCCCCCATGGATCCATGAAGGCGTGGTTGTAACCATCGAACGTGGACCAGTAATGATCGCGCCACAATTCCGTGGCCCCGCGCGCGACTGCCTCCTTGAGAATGCGCTCCGGCGTGTCGTCATCGCCGATCAGCAGCCAGACGCGCGGCTTGCGTCCTTCGAGCGACAGGCTGCGGGGCGCCGCACCATCGGCCTGCGGATGCGGGCGAGCATTGTCCGCCTTGAAAATGCCGACATGCAGATTGCCGATTTCGCTGTCCGTACCATCTGGGTTGCGGAATTGACCGCCCGGCACCATGCGATGGTAAAGTCCTTCCGGCTTAGGATCGTTCCGCCATCCAAAAACTTCAGCATAGAACTGCGCGGCGGCCGAAGGATCATCGGCGGGAATATCGACGAAAATCAGCGTATCAGGCATGAAACCCCGCAAATAGAAACCGTCAGAAAAAACGTGTTGATGTCAATAGGGACGATCGCCCTTGACCCAGAGACGATGCATCGTCCGGATATATTTCTTGTCGTCGAACAACGTGCCGGTATGAAGCGTGCAGCGATTGTCCCACATCAGCAGGTCGCCGACCTGCCATTTATGGCGATAGACGAACTCTTCCCCCGTCATGAACGCCACGAGTTCATCGAGCAACGAAAGATCCGTGGGATCATCCTGCCCGAGAATTTCCGTCACTGTCCCAGTCGAAGGCCACAGCGCGCGACGACCGTCCGTCGGATGCACGCGGATCAGCGGATGGATGACATCCGGATTGTCGCGTATCTGTTCGGGCGTCAGCGTGCGCCGCTGATGCTCGCGGGTCTCCATGAAGTGCCGGTAGGAATGGTGCAACCTGAGTTTCTCAAGCGCCGCCCGACGCTCCGGAGGCAGTGCGTTATAAGCCGCCACGCCATCCGCGAGCAGCGTGTCGCTGCCCTCCTCGGGCACCTCGACCGCGTAAAGCATGGTGCTCATGACCGGCTCTTCCTTGTAGGAATAATCGGTATGCCAGCCCACGCCGTCATTATGCGCGCCGATCGGCCGTCCATTCTCGACCCGGTTGGACAACACGTAGATTTCCGGGAAACCGGACAGCGTGAAGTCCTGAATTGTATGTCCTTCGGGCGTGCCCACCCGATGGATGAAGCGCATCAGCCCCGCCGGGTCGAGCTTCTGGCCACGCATGAGAAGCGCGCCGTGCCGGTTGAAAGCGTCCACCACCGCATCGAGCGTGGCGTCATTGGCCTGAGCGATGTCCAGCCCGATAATTTCCGCGCCAAAGCCTGAGCCGGGCTTGAGCGGAGCGATGCGCAGGGCCGTTTGGGTTGCCACCGGGTCCGCCATGGTCTGCTTCTCCTCTGGATGCCACGGCGACATGCGTCGCCGGATATCGTTTCGATATAGACATCGCCCTGGCGGTGGCGCTTGCCTGAATGCGACGCAAACTAGCATGCACAAGCAAGTTCGCCGACGACGCCATAAAGCCACTTGGCGCGCCGACAACGCCACAGCCATTATGTTTCAACGCCATCTTTGGCGGATCCGAAACGCAGAGGAAACGATCCATGCGCATGCCTGTCATATTTTTCGGACATGGAAGCCCGGTCATCGCCTTGCAGGACAATGTGACCACTCGGCTATGGCGACGCATGGCCCTGCGCGTCGAGCAGGAATATGGACGACCACGCGCGATCGTCGCCATTTCCGGACACTGGCTCACGCGTGGCATCGGCGCCACAGCCATGGCGCGCCCCAAGACCATTCATGATTTCGGCTCGTCCCTGCCACGGCCTCTGTTCGACATCCAATATCCCGCGCCCGGCAGTCCGGACGTCGCCCGCGAGGTCGCGGCCCTTCTCGCGCCCGAGCCGGTCGTGCTCGATGAGAGCCATTGGGGGCTTGATCACGGCACATGGTCGGTCTTGTGCAAGGCGTGGCCCGACGCCGACATTCCGGTGGTGCAGCTCAGCCTCGACATCCGCCGCACACCACGCGATCACTACGAACTGGCCCTCAGGCTCAAGCCCCTGCGCGACGCGGGCGTGCTGGTCATCGGCACGGGGAACATCGTCCACAACCTGCCACGCATGAACTGGGATTCGCAGAACTGCGAACCCTATTCCTGGGCCAAAGCCTTCGACGATCACATCGTCCAGGCCGTCACAGCGGCCGATGCCGACGCCGTCATCGATTACGAGACGTTGGGAGAAGCCGCCATGCTCTCCGTTCCCTCCCCCGATCATTACTGGCCGCTACTCTACGCGCTCGGCGCGGCGGACAAGGACGATCCGGTCGTCTTCGAGACGCGTCACATCGAATACGGCTCGCTCAGCATGACGAGCATCGGCTGGTGGCCGATTTGATGATCGAACCCGTCTCGCCGCATGCATTCCGCGCCGCCATGAGCCAGTTGGGGGCTCCCGTCGTCGTGGTCACGACGGACGGCCCGGAAGGGCGGCACGGGCTGACCGTCTCCGCCGTATGCAGCGTCAGCGACACGCCGGCGACGCTACTGGTTTGCCTGAACCGCGCAAACCGCTCCTATCCCGCTTTCGTGGCCAATCGCGTGCTGGGCTTCAACATCCTCGGCGAAGGCGATCAGGCGTTGGCCACCGCTTTCGCAAGCTCACGCCTCCGGTCCGAGGAACGCTTCGCCCACGGCGCATGGTACGAGGCCGTGACGGGCGCGCCCCTGCTCGACCGAGCCGTCACGTCCCTCGACTGCACCGTCGAAGCGGTCCATATTTCCGGCACCCATGATGTACTTTTATGCCGCGTCAAGGCCATTCGGCATGATGCAGAAGAGAACGACGCACTGGCATGGTTTGATCGGCGCTTCCATGCGCTGCCCAGAACAAAGACCACGGAGTGAAGTCCCCGTGACCAAGGCCCCTTTCAGCGCTTCCCTCTCCAGCGCCGCGCCCTTCATTCTCGACCGCTGGTCCCCGGAGTATGCACGAATTTGGCAGCTTCCTCGCACAACCACTGCAAAAAAGCTGCGACATCCCGAGCCATTGCCTGCGTCTGCGCGATATAGACCCACGTTGCACGTTCCACGGCCACAAATCCTAGCGGCGCGACCAGGCGTCCCGCGCCGAGATCGTCCCGGACCAGAATCTCCGGCGAGATCGCGAAGCCCAGGCCGCCTCGCGCGGCCTGAATAGCGAGCGACAGCGTCTCAAATCTTCTTCCTCCACGCGAACCGACGTCAATTCCCATCGCTGTTCCCCATTCTGTCCAGGCGCCCAGTCGTGATTCTGCATGCAGCATCATCGAAGTCGGAATATCCTTGGCACCCTGCGGCAGGCTCGATTTGCCCGGAGCACATACCGGACCAATCACGTCGCCCATGAGATGAATGCCGACAAGATCGTCGGGCGAAGGGACCAGTTCGCCGACGATCAGCGCATCTACCCGACCCGAACGCAGAGCCGCAACATCAGTGCAGGTCTGAAAGTTCAGGACCGAATCCGGATGCTTCTCCGAGAACGCCTCGATCCGTGGCAAAATCCATTGCGCTAAAAACGTCGCCGAAGATCCAACGGTGATGGATCGCTCCTTACGTTGCCGTCTGATCCTGCTACATTCCTCCTCCAGAAGCGAAAAGGCCTGCGCGCAGACGGTACGAAGGCGCTCCCCGTCCTCCGTCAGCCTAACGCCGCCGCTATGACGCTCAAACACCGCTTTCCCCAGCCAGTCCTCCAAAGCCCGGATCTGATGGCTGATCGCACCATGCGTAAGGCCCAAGGTCGCCGCCGCATGGGTAAAACTCGAAAACCCGGCAACTGCCTCAAAGCTCTTCAATGTCCGAAGTACCGGTAGTTTCCGCATGGCAGTTAAATTCCTTCACATCTTATGTGCATCGAATTAGTTCGGCACGGTCAGCTCGAAGCTCTAATATCTAGCTCAGAAACCTAAGAAAGTCTCAACCTCATGAGTCTCTCGGTGATCATCCGTGAACTGGAGTTGGTCGAGGAAGTATCCTCGCGGCTCGGAAAGTCTGTTACGATATTTGGCAGCGCACGGATTCCGCCGGACAACCCCGTTTTCCGGCTCGCACGCCAAGTCGCCTATGAACTTGCCGCCTCCGGCTACACCGTTATCTCCGGGGGAGGACCAGGGATCATGCGCGCCGCCTCAGAAGGCGCCCGTGAGGCCGGGGGACCGGCGGTCGGCTTCAACATCAGTCTTCCGTTTGAGCCACCCGACATCGGTCTTCAGGACCGGTTCGCACGTCACCGTACGACATTATTGAAAAATGTTCCGCCATTATCATAAAGAATCGTAATATTTTTGTGGTGCGCAAGCGCGGCACTTCGCCTTTAACGCTTTCTTCTGACGCTGCGGCCTCTATATCGAACGGGAGCGCCCCTGATGAACAAGATTTTCGTGAGTGGCTGCCTGACAGGCAAACGCATTCGCTACGACGGCACAGATGCCGGGATTCCTAATGGCATCTTTTCGCAGTGGGAACGGGAGGGGCGGATTGTTTCCGGCTGTCCGGAACTGCTTGCTGGGTTCGGTATTCCTCGACCTGAAGCGGAAATCAGGTACGGTGATGGTGACGCCGTGCTGGACGGTCGCGCCCGTGTCATTGAGTGGGATGGACGCGACGTGACCGATCTCTTTGTGCTTGGAGCACACCGGGCGCTCGAACTTGCGCGTAAAGAAGGTTGTCGATTTGCGCTTCTCAAGGAAGGCAGTCCCTCCTGCGCCACAAGCTTTCTCGGCGAAGCGGGCTTCACAGGCCGCTTGGAGCCAGGATATGGAGTTCTGTCCGCTCTTCTTAAACGCTTTGGTATTACTTGCTTTTCTGAAAACGAGCTGAGCGAGCTGGTCGCCGTGATTTGCAACGAAGGATGACTTGGTAGCCCGAACCCACCGTCACCGGCTGCGATCCAGTGCGCTCAGAACAAATTCGGAGATCAGGTTCCAGATCTGTGGCGGCGCCAGCGTGTAGATGGCGTTGTCAGCAGCGACCGCGTCGGCATTGAGCGTGGCCACTGCGCTCCCCGGGAGGGGAACTGCGTCCGAGCCTCGGGCCGGGCGGCCTCGGCCTGCTCGCGGGACTGTTTGTGCTCTTGGTTGCTCTGTTTTTTGAGTAATTGATTTGCAATCACAAATATTTTGATTACAAAAATTCATGACGAAACCCAAAATTCAATCGAACGTCACGATGGAAATCGCATTGCGGATCAAATAAATTGGAATTGTCGAAAACGTTAAGTACTTACAGATTTCTTTGCGTTCGTTGAGAACGCTTTCACCAGGAGCCGCGTGCCGACATCGGCTTCCTGTTCGGAAAGGCCCGAGAATCCAAGGATTAATTTATCCTGGGTCGGTGCAGAGATATACATTGGCGATACGGGAATAACGATGACACCTTTCTGATGGGCGCATTCGGAAAACTGCTTGTCGTTCTTCCAGGTGCCGGTGCTACGTGCTGTCAGATGAATGCCCTGTTCCGGGGGCTCGACGATCAGATGGTCGCTGAGGCGGTGTTGAAGAAGGTCAACCAGCATGTCGCGAGAAGCGCGATAGCTCTCCCTCAGCCGCCGCAGATGCGCCGGGAAATAGCCCTCGTTCAAAAAATCGGCGATAACCCGTTGCTGGAACGACGGAGGAAAACGGTCGAGCATGGGCCTTACCGCGCTGAAAGCAGGCACAAGATCCGGCGGCACGATCACGTATCCGACACGCAGACCAGGCAATATGGCCTTGCTGAAGGTGCCAATGTAGATGACTCGATTCTCCGTATCCAGCCCCTGAAGGGACGCGATCGGATGTCCCTCATAGCGGAACTCGCTGTCGTAATCGTCCTCGATGATCCAGCACTGCGTGTCGCGCGCAAACGCCAGAAGTTGCAGTCGGCGAGTGAGCGGCAATGCGGAACCGTCTGGATACTGATGAGAAGGTGTGACGTAGATAACCGCAGGACTGAACATCTTATGTTCAACCAGTGTCTCGGTAACCAAGCCATTTTTGTCGACGGGTGCTCCGATCACACGCGCACCGTTCAGCACGAAGGCTCGCCGGGCTGGAGGATAGCATGGGTCTTCCAGGATCACCGTATCCCCTGGGGACATGAGAACGCGAATAGTCAGGTAGATTGCCTGCTGCGCCCCAGAGGTCACGAACACCTGGCTGGCATCGCAGCGAACACCCCGTGATGCGGTAACGTGGGCAGCGATTGCCGAGCGTAACCCCGCATCACCTTGAGCACTGTCATAGCCATCACGGCTATAGTGAATATGGCGACTGGCAATGCGCTCCAGAAGGCGCGAAGTTCGTGTATCGTGAATTACACGACCCGTTACGAAAGCAACCTGAGGTAATTGGGGAAGGCTGATAGGTACGCGCAGCGCCTCGGCCGCCATCACGGAAATGTTTCGGACAGGCTGCCCCTCTTTTTCTCCGAATTGAGCGCTGGCACCTGAAGCGACCGCCGGGAGTCCCGTCGCCACGTAGGTACCCGAACCGTGACGGCCGATGGCATATCCTTCTGCAATCAGCATCTCATACGCATCGGCGATCAGTCCCCGAGAGAGGCGCCATTCTTCTGATGCCCTACGGGTGGAGGGCAAGCGGTGCCCAGGAGAAACTGTTCCAGCGAGAACCGCTTCACGCAGTCGAAGGTAAAGTTGGCGAGCAATCGGGATCGGTGATGCCCGATCTATTGATGGGAGAAAAGCAGCCGCCGCGCTTTCCCTTCGCATGGAATGACCTCACCGTTTTTGCAAAGTGGTTCATCACGGGATGACAAAGTGGCTCTGGAAATTGTTTTGACAGCGATTTTTGATAGGCCACTTATTGCTTTCATTCAATGGTGTCATGCGCAAATCATCCTCCCCCTTACTCTTCACAGGCACGATGCTGGCCGCTACCGGCTATGGTGCCACGTTTCTTCTATCCTCCTATTACCGCTCCCATGGTGGGAGTGATGTCGATACGGGTTTGACACTCGGCGCAGCCATGATTGGCACGTTAGCCGGTGTGTCGCTGGTTGGCTGGTTTTCTGGCCGTATCGACGCTGCGCGAATGGCTGCAATGGCCGCATGCGCGATTGCATGCGGCTTCTTCATCCTGGCCCTCTCTTCTGGAGACGGCACGGTCTTCACCCGCGCATCCGGTCTTCTCATCGGGCTTGGCTGGGGCATGTTCTACATCGGTGCGCCGATGGCTCTTTCGGAGCGCGTCACGGATGCTGACAGAGGCTTCTGGTTCACCCGTTTCGGTGCTTTCCAGATGGCTGGCATTGGCGGCGGGCCGGTGCTGTTGAATTTCCTGGTCAAGCAACTCGGTTTTTCCATTGAAATGACGTTTATTCTTGTCGGTATCGCCGCTCTTGTTGCGTCTTCATTGCTTTCCGTATTTGGCTTCAGGGAACCTATTGGCGAGAGAAGCTACGCGATACGCCCATGGGTGCGCGATATTGGACGAATCGCGTCGGGACCGACTATCCGGCCGATCGTGATGGTCGGCCTCGGTGCCTGCGTTTTCTCAGGTCTGATGAGCTTTCAGGTTTCGCTGATCGAGGGCACTGATGCCAATGCCGGCACGTACTTCGTGGTATATGCCGTCACGGCCGTAATGGGGCGTCTCCTGCTGGCCCGATCATTTTCCCGACTAAAACAGTCTGTCCTGACGATCAGCTTGCTGTTCGTTATGGGATTCGGCGTTGCTGCCATGTTCGGCACCGTAGTCCATCCCCTTTTTCAGATCCTTTCTGCCATTCTCATGGGAATCGGCTACGGTCTTGTCTATCCCGTAATCCAGACATGGGCTGTCAATCATACTCCCCCCGAACACCGACATGCAGCACTAACGTGGTTCGTGCTGTCGTACTTTGTCGGAATTTTTGGGTTTCCAGTTGCCGGCGGTTGGATTCAGGTCCATTTCGGAAGAGAAGCCCTTCTCGGCGCACTGCTTTCCGCCGCACTGATGGAACTCGCCATTGCTCTTATCCCGCCGCCCAAGGTCGTTCTCGCGCCGACCGGGAAGCCGGGATGATACCTCAAAACAATACCGGAAACGCTATCATGGCCAATGGAAAAGACTCTACGAAGCTTAGGATTGCGTTACTTTTTGGCGGACGGTCCGCTGAACACGACGTATCTATCCTTTCGGCGACGAACGTGATCCAGGCGTTGAATCCTGATCGATACGATATAATACCCATTTTTATTACTCGCGAGGGAAAATGGCTGTTGAGTGTATTCGAGAACGGCGCCTTGTCGAAACCGGAAGAGGCCGTGCAGATATGCCTTTTGCCAGGTGGGCACGGACAGATGATCACGATTGCTGCCAGCGGTCTCTCCTTGGCCCCTCAGAAAATCGATATCCTTTTCCCTATACTCCATGGATTACACGGCGAGGATGGTTCCGTTCAAGGCGTCGCCGAAGTTGCCTGTGTGCCATTGGCCGGATGCGGTATTCTCGGTTCGGCGGTGGCGCTTGACAAGGATATAGCCAAGCGACTGCTCAGGGAGGTGGGATTACGTACAGCGCGCTCGATCACCATTTATCAGTCCAATCCGCCATGCTTCTCTGATGTAGAGGGCGTCCTGGGGATGCCTGTCTTCATCAAGCCCGCCCGGCAAGGATCGTCAGTAGGTGTTAGCAAGGTGGCGACAGATAGCGAGTTCGAGGCGGCGCTCGTCAAAGGCTTCGAATATGACCGAAAGCTGCTTGTTGAGGAGTTCATTTCCGGCCGTGAGATAGAATGCAGCGTGCTTGAGGATACGTCCGGCGGTCTGTTCGTTTCGCGTCCTGGCGAAATTATGCCGGCCGAAAGCCATAGCTTCTATAGCTATGACGCGAAATATCTTGATCAGAACGGTGCGGTCCTGAAGGTTCCAGCCAATCTGCCGCCGGAGACCGAGCGCAGTATCCGCGAGGCGGCGGGAAGCGCGTTCAAGGCGCTCGGCTGCGACAGCATGGCGCGCGTCGATTTTTTCCTGACTGAAGATATGCGATTCTTCGTCAACGAAATCAATACGATCCCCGGCTTCACCGACATCAGCATGTACCCCAAGGCGATGGCGGCAAGCGGTAGAAGCGACGCTGAAATCGTCGATCGCCTAATAGAGCATGGATTGGCGCGTGCAAGGCGATCGCTTGAGGGTAGCGCGATTTCCGTTTGATTTGCGTGATCTATACTGGGCTGTAACTGCAACGCGCCATCAGAGCTTGCGACAAGCGGCATCGGCGTTGAACGTTCATCTGCCGACTTGTAGCCGGGCGCTCCGTGATCTAGAGCATCATCCGATCAGATGGAATCATCTGATCGGATAAAGATGCTCGCCAAAATAATGATCTAGAGCCGTATCCGTGAACCAGTGTGAACGGATACGACTTTAGAAACCAAATTGGAGTATCGCCGATGAACCAGGCTTCGGGCTCCACACTATTCAGGCGGCAGATCTCGACCAGCGGGTAAAACAGCGCCGCGGCATCGCCATCCTTGGCTGAACCAACACCATCCAGTTGCGGCGGTCAAGCGTGGTCTTACCAGCCCGACATTGCCCCACGATCAGCACGACCGGCGTATCCGAAAGGGCCGCCGCCACCCGTCGCTCGACAAATCGCCTGAACATGGGCGCGCGTCGCGGCTGTGCGGATCATCACTGTTTTTCGAGGCTGTGAATTATTTTATCCTTGTGGCGAATCCCGTGTCATTTTCGCCGGCCACTTGCTCCTTCTCGCGGAGAAGAGCCTCCGGAAAACCCGGAACGCCTCATTGCTTTGGTTGCCAATCGATCGGCGAAAGGAGCTTCTCGGAGCGTGCGTCCCAACGCCATAAAGCATCATTTGTAAGGTGCACGCCGCCGACCCATCGGTTGATTTCGTGGCAAGCAGAGAGGTCTATCTTCCCTTCGATTATTGATCTTCCAGTCTCGGTCAGTTTCCACTCGCCATTCATCCACGTTGTATAAGCAGCCCGGTCATCGTGCATTGAAAGATTAAATTGTCCACCCGGTACGCCATCGAGAATTTTATCATGGCAATTGCCGAATGATGCAATTATGCTTCCGATAAGCCAGTAGTCCGTTGGAAGAGCATCACGTCTGTTGTGTAACGCGGCAAACAACGTCCTGTGTGTACAATAGCCTTTTTCGATCAGGCTTAGAATAACCGCCTCGGTCCGCGAGAGGCCGTTTTCTACTGACGGGAAATCTTCCAAGATTTTTCTTATATTTTTTTCAAAAATTTCATGAATTTCTTCGGCCACAGATAGCATCTGATATAATGGAACAGGATTTTTTGACCGAATTGCCGCCCAAAGCTCTCTTAATAAAACACTCTTCTTTTCGTCAACGGACACGCGTTCAATTTCGACCATTTCGCTGTTCTCGGGCGAAATGTGGAGCAGGTTTAATGTGAGGCGTGCGCGGAAGCGAGGGTTTCTGAGTAGAAATGCAGTGCATTGTGCTGTCTTCAGAATGGAATTTGGAGTTGATTCCAGATAGATCTCTATATCTTCGTTATTTTCCGCAATTTCTTCCAAATCCAATGTGTTTTTTATTTCCCTTCCAGATTTCTCGTATAATGGGGGAGCCCAATGCACAAGCTCAGGAGTGGTGGCCGCGAGATTTCCAGAACTGAAAAAGTCTTTTTCCTCTGCTTCAGTCGGTAATGGACGCCCAACTATTTCGTAAAGCAGCGAAATTACCCGGTCACCTGGCCGCATCTTTGCCCTTAGCACCCCACAGGATTGAAAATTTATCGCAAGATGGAGGGTAGTCATTGCATTACTTCCCGATGGATTTTGAGGGTTGTACCAACGGCGATGAAATCTCGGCTGCCGGAATATGCTGTCGCTGGGCAGTGTACCATATCGCCTGCGTCTCCTGCTCGGTGGTTGGATTCGCTGCCAGAATTAGCTGCGGCAGTGGACCGGGAGATGACATGATGGCCCTCACCAGGGCGGTTGGAGCAACAACTGAATGGTGGCTAGCAGGGTGGGCGTTCAGGGGCGGCGGCTCTATTTCACCCGCCGTGGAACCGCGAGCGGCGTTCCATGCGACCAGTGGGCGGGACGCCTTTATCTGGCGGGTGCGGATTTCCCGCTGCCGCCACTGTCATGGCCTGGCCCGTGCGAGCCAGCGCGAAGACGCAGCCTGGCGAGTCGCGCAAACGGCCGCGAAATTCGCGGCGCGGATCGGCGAGGGCCCCGGCGGCGCGCGGGAGTGCTTGCCCGGCACGGCGAAGCCCGAATATCGCCATTGGGCGACGCCCGCCCGTCTGGACGGCCCGCGCGGCAGCGGCGGCCATTGCCGCGCATGAGGCCGACAGGGCATCGAGAGGTCGGCAACGCGCGCTGTTGGGAAGATTACCGCCACCGCCGGCCGCACCTTCGGATTGACGACGACATTATGCGCCATGTGCCGGCTGGGCGGAAACCCGGGCCGTCGATCCCCAAGGCGCGGGTGAGGCATGTTGACCCTGTGGACGAAAACTGCCATTGCGGGCGCCCAATCGACAGTCGCGGCAATCATGCCGAGAAAGGGGTGCCATTCCGGTGGATGATGGCACCATTTCCGTGGGCAATTCGTCGAATCCGACGCCCCGGACGGTAGCGGGCGCCCGTTGGGTTGTGCGGATCATCACCGTTTTTCGCGGCTGTGAATTATTTACCCTTGTGGCGAATCCGGTGTCGTTCCCAAAAGCAAGCGGAATCTGCGCCCCGTCAGAAGGGAATCCCCAATTTGGCGGTTTTCCGCCATCGGCGCGCGGATCGCCGCCCTTGTGGGCCGGATCGCTTATCCACAGAATCCGGGGGTACCCTTGTGGGTGAGTCTGTGGATCGTTTGCGCCGATGCCGGGGCCAGCAGGCTGGGCCACGCGTTTCGCGGTTTGTTCCAGATGCGGGAGTCGGAACGGGGCCTGGCTGGAACGGGGCCGGGGCCCCGGGCCCTTGATTCCGGGTGGGGGCATCCCAGCTTCCAGGGGCCGGATCCCGGGCGGGGTTCGGCGGACAGGGCGGCCCGTGCGGCCTGTGCGGCCCCCTGCCCCGTCGGCCGGCCCCGGACGCGCGGGCGTTCAGGGACGGCCATGCAGACATGCAGAAGGGGATAGTTCCATGGCTATGCGTTCTCTTATGCCCTGGGGGCGGGATGAAAGCAGGGTTCCGATGCCTGCGCAGGAACGGCAGGGCGGCCCGTTCGTCAGTCTCCAGCGCGAAATAGACCGGCTGTTCGACGATTTCATGCAGGCATGGGATCCGCGCAGCCCGACGGGCAGCACCTGGCCCAGCGTCGAGGTGGCCGAGACCGACACGGGGCTGAGCGTCACCGCCGAACTGCCGGGCCTGACCGAGAAAGACGTCACGCTGAGCATCGATAACGGCGTGCTGTGCATCTGCGGCGAGCGCCGCCAGGAAACCGCCGACAAGACCAGCGGCTATAGCGAGCGGCGCTATGGCCGGTTCGAACGGCGGCTTGCCCTGCCGCCCGGTATCAAGGAAGATCAGGCCACCGCCCGGTTCCAGAACGGTATCCTGACGGTGACCCTGCCGAAGGGGGCCGAGGCCCCGCAGGGCCATCGCATTCCGATCAATGCCGAAACCCAGCACTGATCGCCTGCGCGGATTGCCCGCATCGGTCGCCCGCATCGGTCGCCTGCATCGGCCGGCCGCCGGGCGGGACCGGCATGGTGCGCCCCCGGACGGGGCGCACCATGCGCGACGCGGGGAATGCGAGGGAGGATATGCGGCGGGGGATGCCCGACAGGGGACTCGGCAGGGGACCCGACAGGGGGATGTGTGACAGAGGATGCATGCCAGGGGGTGCGTGACGGGGTCTTCGACCTGACGGCGGCATGATCTAGAATGGCGGAATGACCGATCTCGAGTCCCTGCACCGTTCCATCCTGACGGTCGATACCCATATCGACATCCCCTGGCCCGACCGGGGTGATTTTGCCCAGGATACGTCCTATCGCCATGTCGATCTGCCCAAGCTGCGGCGCGGCGGAGTCGCGGCGGCGTGCCTGGTCGCCTATGTCGGGCAGGGGCCGACAGATGCCCCGTCCCACGCCGCCATCGGCCGGCAGGCGCTGGAGATGCTGGAGGCGATCGGCCGGGCGGGCCAGGCGGCCGGGGCGCGGCTGTGCCCCCTGGCGGACGAGATCGAGGCCGCGTTCCGCGCGGGGGCGACCGCCATCGTGCCGGCGGTCGAGAACGGCTATGCGATGGGCGAGGACCTGTCGCTGCTGGCGCAGTTTCGCGCCCGGGGCGCGCGCTACATGACGCTGACCCATAACGGGCACAACGCGCTGGCGGATTCCGCCCGGCCGATGGCCGCGCTGGGCGACGGCGAAACCCGCCATGGCGGGCTGTCGGGCCTGGGGCGCGAGGCGATCGCCGAGATGAACCGGCTGGGCCTGATGGTTGACGTGTCGCACGCCGCGCGCAGCACCATGATGCAGGCGGTGCGCCTGTCGCGCAGCCCCGTGCTGGCCACCCATTCCTGCGCGCGGGCGCTGTGCGACCATCCGCGCAACCTGGATGACGAGCAACTGGACGCGCTGCGCGATTGCGACGGGGTGGTGCATGTCACCGCGGTCGACGCCTTTCTGCGCCCGCGCGCGGTCCGGCAGGCGCGCGTGGTCGGCGTCGCGGATTTCGTCGATCACATCGACCATATCGTCCGGCGCATCGGGGTGCGGCACGTCGGCATATCGTCGGATTTCGACGGCGGCGGCATGATCGCGGGATGGCGCGACGCCGCGGAGTCCCCCGCCCTGACGGCCGAGCTGCTGCGCCGCGGCTATGACGCGGCGCAGATCGCCGCGATCTGGGGCGGCAATTTCCTGCGCGTGCTGCGCGCGGCCGAGGCGGTGGCCCAGATTGGAACTGGGGCTGGAACTGGACATGAGGCCGGCACCGAACATGGGCCCGGGACCGTCGCCGGAACCGGGGCCTGACCCCCGGCTGGTCGTGGCGGGCCCGAGCGTCTATACCCCCGGACGACCCTTTTTTCCTTTTCTGCAGACAGGACGACCATGACCGCCAGGGATTACAAAGTACGGGACATCGCGCTTGCCGCGTGGGGCCGCAAGGAGATCGCGATCGCCGAGGGCGAGATGCCCGGCCTGATGGCGCTGCGCGAGGAATTCGGCGCCAGCAGGCCGCTGGCCGGCGCGCGCATCGCCGGCTGCCTGCACATGACGATCCAGACCGCGGTGCTGATCGAGACGCTGACCGCGCTGGGCGCCACCGTGCGCTGGTCGTCGTGCAACATCTTCTCGACCCAGGACCATGCCGCCGCCGCGATCGCCGCGACGGGCGTGCCCGTCTTTGCCTGGAAGGGCCTGTCCGAAGAGGAATTCTGGTGGTGCATCGAGCAGACCATCACGGGGCCGGACGGCTGGACGCCGAACATGATCCTGGATGACGGCGGCGACCTGACCGTGCTGATGCACGACAAATATCCCGAGATGCTGAAGGACGTGCGCGGCCTGTCCGAGGAGACGACGACCGGCGTACACCGGCTGTGGGAGATGGCGAAGAAGGGCACGCTGGCCGTGCCGGCGATCAACGTCAATGACAGCGTCACCAAGTCGAAGTTCGACAATCTGTACGGCTGCCGCGAAAGCCTGGTGGACGCGATCCGCCGCGGCACCGACGTGATGATGGCCGGCAAGATCGCCGTAGTCGCCGGCTATGGCGACGTGGGCAAGGGATCGGCCGCGTCGCTGCGCAATGCCGGCTGCCGCGTGCTGGTGACCGAGGTCGATCCGATCTGCGCCCTGCAGGCGGCGATGGAGGGCTATGAGGTCGTGACGATGGAAAACGCCGCCCCGCGCGGCGACATCTTCGTCACCTGCACCGGCAATGTCGACATCATCACCATCGACCATATGCGCGCGATGAAGCACCGCGCCATCGTCTGCAATATCGGGCATTTCGATTCCGAAATCCAGATCGACGCGCTGCGCAACTTCCCGTGGGACAACATCAAGCCGCAGGTCGACGAGGTCGTCTTCCCCGACGGCAAGCGCTTGATCGTGCTGTCCGAGGGCCGGCTGGTGAATCTGGGCAATGCGACCGGCCATCCGTCCTTCGTGATGTCGGCGTCCTTCACCAACCAGACCCTGGCGCAGATCGAGCTGTGGACCGCACCGGCCGGGACGTACGAGCGCAAGGTCTATACCCTGCCCAAGCACCTGGACGAGAAGGTCGCCGCCCTGCACCTGGCCAAGGTCGGCGCCGAGCTGAGCCGGATGAGCGAGAAACAGGCCGAGTATATCGGCGTTCCGGTCAACGGGCCGTTCAAGAACGACCTGTATCGGTACTGATTTCACGTTCAAGTCGGTACCGACTTCTTCCTGGCCCCTTCCCGGCCCGGCGTCCGGCATGGATGCCGGGCGCCTTCCGCCCACGGAGTTTTCCGACCATGAGCATCCTGGGTTCGATCCTTTCGACGATCTTCGGCCATGCGGCGTCCCCGACGCCCGCGGCCACGCCCGCCCCCGACGCCGCGGCCCCCGCCGCGCAGGCCGCCCCCGCGGCGCCGACGGCGCAGCCTGCTCCCGCGCAACCGGTTGATGTCGCCGCCATCCTGACCGAGATGGCCGCCAAGGCGCCGCAGCCGCTGAACTGGCGGCAATCGATCGTCGACCTGCTGAAGCTGCTGGGGCTGGACAGTTCGCTGGCCGCGCGCAAGCAACTGGCCGGGGAACTGCATTATGCCGGCGACACCGACGATACGGCGTCGATGAATATCTGGCTGCACAGGCAGGTCATGCAGAAGCTGGCCGAAAATGGCGGCAAGGTTCCGCAGGACCTGACCTGAGCTGGCCGCCGTCCGGCCAGGGCCTCGCCCCGGCCGGACGGACCTGCGCGCATCCCCCGGTTTCCGCCCTTTTTCGACGTTTCAGGATGCAGACGATGCATGACGGCCCGCACGCCCAGATGATGTCCGACGGGGTGACGTCCCACGACCTGGCATTGCTGCGCCGGGCGATCGCCCTGTCGGCCGATGCGCGGGCGCAGGGACGGCACCCGTTCGCCGCCCTGGTGGCCGACGGCCAGGGGCGGGTCGTCAGCATCGCCATCAATAATGCGCTGCCGCCCGACGGCGACCCCACGCAGCATGCCGAACTGCGCGCCGTGTCCCAGGCGGCGCGGATCCTTTCGCCCGAGGCGATGGCGGATTGCACGCTCTATACCAGCGCCGAGCCGTGCTGCATGTGCGCGGGCGCCGTCTATTGGGGCAATATCCGCCGCGTGGTCTACGCGCTGTCGGAACACGGGCTGCTGGCGCTGACCGGCGCGCATCCGGAAAATCCGACCTTCTCGCTGCCCTGCCGCGAGGTGTTCGCGCGCGGGCAGCACCCGGTTGCCGTCCTGGGCCCGATGCTGGAGGACGAGGCCGCGCGCCCGCATGCGGGCTTCTGGTGCGAGGCCGCGGGCGCGGCCTGAGTTGCGATGCCGCAGGCGCGGCCGAGCCTCGATATGGGATTGGCGCGGCCGTCCGCGACATGGTTGGCGCAGCCGAGCCGCGACGTGGTTGGCGCAGCCGAGCCGCGACGTGGTTGGCGCAGCCGAGCCGCGACGTGGTTGGCGCAGCCGAGCCGCGACACGGGATTGCAACGAGCAGGCTGGCATGCCAAGTGTGCCGTTGCGTTCCGCGCGGTCCCGTGATGCCCCCCGGATGTGCCGATGCCCGATATGATTGCCCAGACCGAACGCCCGCTTGCAGATCCGTCGCTGACCGATGCCGCCGACGGCCTGGTCTGGGCGGTCGCGTGCGCGCCCGGGCATCGGCCGGTGCCGCTGTCCTCGCGCCAGGCGGCACAGTATCTGGGCGCCCTGCCCGCGTTCGATCCCGCCGGGGCGGACAAAGACGCGGACAAGGAGACGGATGGGGGGAAGGCCGAGCGGGACGGAAGCTGGGTCTGGCTGCATTACGACGTGGTGCACACCGCCAGCCGGGCCCGGGTCGAGGCGATCGCCTGCCTGCCCGAGGAAGCGCGCGCGACCCTGGCCGGCACCGAGC
The DNA here is from genome assembly GCF_038719015.1 of Nguyenibacter vanlangensis. NCBI lineage: Bacteria > Pseudomonadati > Pseudomonadota > Alphaproteobacteria > Acetobacterales > Acetobacteraceae > Nguyenibacter > Nguyenibacter vanlangensis. The sequence continues at coordinate 3,252,757 of NZ_CP152276.1, read as the reverse complement.
GCGGCGTGCGGCTGGAAGCCGACGGCGACGCGGTCTATGGCGCGCTGCCCGGCTTCGACGAGAGCATGAGCGACGACGACACCAACGTCTCGGCCTGGCGTTTCGCCGCCCTGCCCGGGCTGCTGGTCACGACGCGGCGCCATCCGGTGCCGGCGCTGGGCGCGGCCTATCGCTGGCTGCAGCATGACGACACGCCGCGCACCCCGGCCGAAGTCGTCGATTTCACGCTGCTGGAATTCGCCGACAGCGTGCGGCGCACGCTGGCCATGCTGGACGACCAGCTTGACCGGGCCGAGGATCTTCTGCTCACACTCGACCAGCATACCGATTTCGGCCGCATCAGCGGCCTGATCGGCAAGGTGCGGCGCCGGTCGACCGAACTGCGCCGGGTCACGACGCCGGTCGACCGTATCTTCCACAGCGAGGACCTGGAGTTGCCTGAATGGGCCGAGGACGATATCCGCGACCGCTCGCAGCGCCAGATCCATGCGGCGCTGGACGACCTGATGGCGCTGCAGGACCGCGCCCGCGCGCTGCAGGATGAGCTGGCGTCGGGCCAGGCCGAGGAGACCAACCGGCGCCTCTATACCGTGTCGATCGTGACCACGCTGATGCTGCCGGCGACGTTCGTCACCGGGTTCTTCGGCATGAATACCGGCGGGATGTTCCTGGCCTCGGGCGCGTTCGGCACGGTCGAGGCCGGCTTCGTGTGCGCGCTGTTCATGGGCATCACGTGGCTGCTTCTCAAATTCGCCAAACTGCTCTGATCCAAATCTGCTCTGAAAATATCTGTTCGGATCCGTCCGGCGATGCCGGGAACCGCGAAGGGATCATCACCGTCATGGACGTTCAGACCGACACCCACCCGTCCCCCCACGAGCCGGCGACCCAGGACGCGTTCCCGGTCGCGGCGAAGTCGCTGCTGTCCGAACGGCGGCTGCATACGCTCAAGCAGGGAGACATGTTCGGCGTCTTCGACCAGACGGGCGATATCCTGTTCGGCGACGGGATCGCGGACGGGCTGTATTTCCACGATACGCGCTATCTGTCCGGGCTGTCCCTGAGCCTGCAGGGCACGCGGCCGATCCTGCTGTCCTCGACGGTGCGCGAAAACAACGTCATGCTGTCGGTCGACCTGACCAATACCGATATCGAAGGCCCGGAGGGGACCGATACCCCGGCGATGAACCACGACCTGCTGCATGTGCGGCGGTCGCGCTTTCTGTGGAACCGCGTCTGCTACGAACGTCTGGAGATCCGCAATTTCGACGTCGTGCCGCGCACCGCGCTGCTGGATATCCGTTTTTCGGCCGATTTCGCCGATCTGTTCGAGGCGCGCGGCTCGACCCGCGCGCGGCGCGGCACCCGCCTGCCGCCCCAGGTCGGCGAGAGCGAGGTCAGCCTGGCCTATGACGGGCTGGACGGCCGCCGGCGCACCACGCAACTGCGCTTCTGGCCGCCGCCGGCGTCGCTGGATGCCCGGCATGCCGCCTTTCGCTTCGACCTGGCGCCGGGCAAGCGGGTACTGATCCATTACGAGGTCGAATGCGACCCCGACGGCCAGCACGAGGCCCGGCCGAACCGGCGCTTCCTGTCCGGGGCGGTCGAGGCGCGGCGCGCGCTGCGCCTGTCCTCGTCCCGCGCGGCGGCGATCGCCACCTCGAACGAGATCTTCAACGAGGCCATCCGTCGCTGCATCTGCGACATCTACATGCTGCTGACCGACAAGAAGACGGGCCCGTATCCCTATGCCGGGGTGCCGTGGTTCAGCACCGCCTTCGGCCGCGACGCGCTGATCACCGCGATGCTGACCCTGTGGCTGGACCCCGAGATCGCGCGCGGGGTGCTGAATTACCTGGCCCGCCACCAGGCCCATATCGAGGACCCGGTGGCCGACGCCGAGCCGGGCAAGATCCTGCACGAGGTCCGCCACGGCGAGATGGCCGAGCTGGGCGAGGTGCCGTTCCGCCATTATTACGGGTCGATCGATTCCACGCCGCTGTTCGTCATGCTGGCCGGCCAGTACCTGGAACGCACGGGCGACGTCACGCTGCTGACCAGCATCTGGCCGAATATCGAGCGCGCCATCGAATGGATCGACCGCTATGGCGACCGCGACGGCGACGGGTTCGTGGAATATGGCCGCCGTAACAAGGAAGGGCTGGTCAACCAGGGCTGGAAGGATAGCTGGGACAGCGTCTTCCACGCGGACGGGACGCTGGCCGAGGGCCCGATCGCGCTGTGCGAGGTCCAGGCCTATGTCTATGCCGCGCGGCGGGCCGCCGCCGTGATCGGGCGCCGGCTGGGCAAGACGGCCTATGCCGACCGGCAGGACCAGCATGCCGAATCCCTGCGCGTGGCCTTCAACGCCCGGTTCTGGATCGAGGAGCTGGGCACCTATGCGCTGGCGCTGGACGGGCAGAAGCGGCCCTGCCGCGTGCGGTCGTCCAATGCCGGGCACATCCTGCTGACCGACATCGCGACGCCGGATCGCGTGCCGTGCGTGGTCGAGGGACTGATGCACCGGTCGTCCTTCACGGGCTGGGGCATCCGCACCATCCCCGAGGGCGAGGCGCGCTATAACCCGATGGCCTATCACAACGGGTCGGTCTGGCCGCACGACAATGCGCTGATCGGGCTGGGCCTGGCGCGCCACGGCTATCGCAACGAGGCCGAGCGCCTGTTCCGCGGCATGTTCGACGCCGCGTTCTATACCGACCTGCGCCGGCTGCCGGAGCTGTTCTGCGGCTTTACCCGCAACCGGGCCGAAGGGCCCGTGCGCTATCCGGTCGCGTGCTCGCCGCAGGCCTGGGCGGCGGCCACCCTGCCGGCGCTGATCCAGTCCACGCTGGGGCTCGGGTTCGATCCGGCGGCGGTGGCGGTGCATTTCGAACGGCCGCGCCTGCCCGAGTTCCTGCAGGAAATGACGCTGTACAACCTGGAGGTCGGTGGCGAGCGGGTCACGGTCCGCCTGGTGCGGGCGGGCGAGGAAGTCGCGATCAACGTGGTCGAGCGCACGGAGTCGATCCGCGTGCAGATCGCAAGCTGACCGGGCGGGCGCCGGGCCGGCCGCAAGGATCGGGCCGGCGCCCGCCCGATGAGGCCGTCAGTCGCGCCCGGCCGCGTAGGCGTCCAGCACCAGTTCGGCCGGGCCGTCCATGCGCACGCGGCCATGTTCCATCCACAGCACGCGCGTGCACCATTCGCGCATGGTCGACAGGGCGTGGGACGTCACCACCAGGATGTCCGCGCCCTGGATCACCCCGGTCATGCGCGCCCGCGCCTTCTCGCGGAACAGGGCGTCGCCGGCCAGGAACCATTCGTCCATCAGCAGGATCTGCGGCGCGATGGCGGTGGCCAGCCCGAAGCTGAGCCGCACGCCCATGCCCGTCGAGCAGAGCCGCACCGGCAGGTCCATGAAGGGGCCCAGCTCGGCGAAGGTTTCGACATCCTCTTCCAGCCGGCGCAGGGCGGCGCCGTCCAGGCCCATCTGCCGCCCGCGCAGGGCGATGTTCTCGCGCCCCGTCAGTTCGGGATTCATGCCCGCCGACGGGTCCAGCAGCGCGCTGACCGAGCCACTGACCGCGACCCAGCCGCCCGCGGGCTCGTAGATCCCGGCCAGGGCGCGCAGCAGGGTGGACTTGCCGGCCCCGTTATGGCCGATCAGGCCCAGCCGCTCGCCCGCGCGGACCGAGAAGCTGACGTCCTGCAGCGCATGGACCATGATCCGCGCCGTGCCGTCCGCCGCGATCACCCCGCCGGTCGGCACGCCGGAGCCGCGCAGCGCCGCCAGCGGCCGCTTCGCCCCGGCGAAGAGGGTCTTCTTGAGCGAGCGCGCGCCGCCGTGGAAGACCGGAAAGGACAAAGACAGGTTTTCCGCCCGGATGGCGGGGACGATCGTGCCGGCCATCGCCCTAGACCCAGAAGGCCAGTTGCGTGCGGCTGCGCGAGAACACGAACAGCCCGCCCAGCCACAGCAGCACGCTGCAGGACACGGCCTCGGCCCAGATCGGGGCGGCCGGCACCTGGCCCAGCAGGGGACCGCGCACGACCTCCAGCAGCGGATAGAACGGGTTCAGCGGCAGCCACCAGCCATGGCCGCGCAATTGCGACGCCGACCACATGACCGGCGTGACGTAGAAGGCGAGTTGCAGCCCGCTGGTCACGATGGGCGGCACGTCGCGGAAGCGCGCGCAGAAACAGCCCAGCAGCAGCCCCGCCGCCAGCCCGTTGACCAGCCACAGCGCGATGCCCGGCAGCGCCAGCAGCATGGTCGCGCCATGCCAGACGCCGAAGATCACGAACACCCCCAGCGGCACCACGATATTGTGGCCGAACACCACCGCGTTGCGCACCATCACGCGCATCGGCTGCAGGAAATAGGGCAGGCGCACCGCCCGGATCATCCGCTCGGCATCGATGAAGCAGGTGCAGGCCTCGGTCAGGATCGTGCCGATCCCGACCTGCCACAAGGTCATCGACAGGGCCAGGTACGGCAGGTAGCGGGCCAGGTCCATATGAAACAGCCGGCCGTAGATCAGGCCCATCGCGCCGATCATGATCGCGGTGGACAGGGTCAGCCAGAACGGCCCCAGGGCCGAGCCGCGATAGCGCAGCCTGATGTCCAGCCAGCCCAGCGAGACGGCCAGCCGCCACATCGCCAGTCCGCCGGCGATGTCGCGCAGGGCCGAAACGAGACGCCTGACCGGCCTGGGCGGCCCCAGGACGGGGTCCGCGCATTCCGACCTGTCCGGAATATCTGGCATCGCACTCATGCCGTGGCGTTAGCCGATTGCCCCGCCCGCCGCAACCGGACAGCGGCCGGTCCGCCGCGGGATGCGGACGTCCCCGGCGCACGGCGAAAAACACCTTGTCCGGAGGCGTGACATTGTTGCGCAAAACATCGTATTTCTGTAAAGCCTTAGGCGACGTTCTTTTTCATCAGCCTGAACTTCCGCGCCTGACCAGGCCATGCCGGGGCAGAAATCCGATGCCGAATGCCGTCTCGGGTCGTTCCTGGGCCCCGCGTCCCGGATCCGGCCATAAATTGGTCTCAAATCCCTGCCTTACATCTGCGCTCCGAACCTTCGCCTCCGTCATGGCCGGTGCCTGCCGATCCCCTGCCTGCGTTCCGCCATGCCTGTTCCGGATTAGCCCCTGATGACCCGATCGCCGCATACCGCCCCCCACCCGTCCCGGCGCAAGCAGGCCGAGCGCGGCGCGCGCGCGGCGGGGGCGGTCGGGCTGATGGGGCTGCTGGCCGCGTGCGCCACTGCCCCCGGCGCGGGGCCGCAGATCCCGGTGACGCAGGAAGCGGCCGATTACCGCGCCCATGCGAAATCCTATTACGCGCCGCCGGGTCCGGCCGACGATCCGTGGGGCCCGTACATCACGGAAGCGTCCAGGCGCTTCGACGTGCCCGATACCTGGATCCGCGCGGTGATGCAGCGCGAATCCGGCGGGCAATTGTTCCGCAACGGCCAGTTCGTGACCTCGGCCCCTGGGGCCATGGGGCTGATGCAGTTGATGCCGCCGACCTATGACGAGATGAAGGCGGAATACGGGCTGGGCGACGACCCGTACAATCCGCATGACAATATCCTGGCCGGTACCGCCTATATCCGCCAGATGTACGACATCTACGGCTCGCCCGGCTTCCTGGCCGCGTACAATACCGGGCCGGGACGGCTGGACGATTTCCTGACCCGCAATCGCGGCCTGCCGCGCGAAACCCGCAACTATGTGGCGGCGATCGGCCCGCAGATCGCCGGCATCACCCCCAATGTCCGCTCGCAGGCCGACCTGATGGTCGAAGCGCACGATATCGCGCGCGGCCATGTCTATGCCAGCGCGCAGACCAGCGACCAGACCCGGTCCGTGCGCATGGCCTGGGCCCGGCGCAACGAACGCGAGCACGAGGACGGCAATGACGGCCAGCCGGTGCAGGTGGCCGAGGCCCCGGCCGAGCCCGACCGCATGGCCGCCCCGTCCTATACGGCGTGGAAGAGCGTGACCCCCGCCGGCGGCGGCACGCCGGCCGACGCGGTCCGCGCCGCCTGGGCCGGCCGCGTCCGGAACGGGAGCGAGGACGCGCCTGCCGCCGCGCCGGTCTCTGCCCCGGTCCAGATCGCCGCGGCGGCGCCCCCGCCGCCCGTGGTGCCGCGCCCGTCCGCCGCGGCGATGCAGGGCTTTCACCTGGTGAACCCGGCCATGGCCGAGCCCGCGCCGCTGCTGCGCCGCGGCAGCATGGTACCGGCGGCGCATGACTGGGCGATCCAGGTGGGGGCGTTCGGCACGCCTTCCATGGCCTCGCAGGCCGCGGGGCATGCCCGCAGCCGCGCCGCATCGGTGCTGGGTGCTTCCGTGCTGGGCGGCGCGCGGCCGCAGGTCGCCAGCGTGCACGTGGCCCATGGGCAGCTCTATCGCGCGCGCCTGACGGGCCTGTCGCATGACGCGGCGATCGCGGCCTGCCGGCGCCTGTCGACCGGCGCCGATAATTGTGTTGTCATCTCGCCCGATTCGAAGTCCTGATCGCGCTTTCGATCGCCCTGCTCGTGACCGGAAGGGTCCATCATGCCCCGTGCCGCCTTCTTGAAACGGATCGCAAAACGGCCGACGGGCCCGTGGCGTGACGAGACCCGCCGCGCGCCGGCACGGTATGCCCGGCTGGGGGTAGCGCTGCCGGGCGCGCTGGCCATGGCCTTCGTGGGTGTCATTTCGCTCTCGCCGGCGCGGGCGGCGCTGAAGCTGGGCAGCGCGGCGCCGCTGTTCGACGCGCCGGCCAGCCTGGGCGGCAAGGAATTCCGCTTCAGCCTGGCCGATGCGCTGCATCGCGGGCCGGTGGTGCTGTATTTCTATCCCGCCGCCTTCACCCGCGGCTGCACCATCGAGGCGCATGATTTCGCCGACGCGATGGACCAGTTCAAGGCGCTGGGCGCCACGGTCATCGGTGTGTCGATGGACAAGATCGAGACGCTGGACCGGTTTTCGGTCAGCGAGTGCCGCAGCCGCTTCCCCGTGGCGGCCGATCCGGACGGCAAGATCGCCACGTCCTATGATTCCAGGATGCCGCTGGTCCATTATGCCAGCCGGACCTCGTACGTGATCGCGCCGGACGGACACGTCCTGTTCGCCTACACCGCCATGGCGCCCGCCGGGCATATCAGCGGCACGCTGGCGGCGCTGCACGCCTGGAAAGCCGCCAGATAGAGCGAATTCGGGCCCCCCGGGCCCTATGGCGCCCCTTTCGCGGGGCCCAGCGCCGCCAGGCACTGGTCGCGCACCGCACGCAGCGACCGGTCCCGCATCCGGCGCAGCGCCGCGCGGGTGCGGCGGACATAGCCCGCGACGTCCGGCACCGCGTCACGCATGAAGGGGCGGGCGCAGACATGGCGCGGGTCCAGCGCGGCATAGCGCGCATCCAGCACCTGCAGCACCAGCCGCGCATTCTGCGGCAGGGCCAGGGCCAGCGCGCCGGCCACCGCCGGCCCGCTGTCGGAATCCAGACCCGGCGCCATGCCGGGTACCAGGGCCAGCCAGGCCGGATCGGCCGCGGCGATTCCGTCCGTCACCGTATCGAACTGGTCGGAATCCGCCAGCCGGCCCAGGGCGCGCTGGGGCCCGTCGGCGGCGATGGCGGCGGCGACGCGTGCCGGCGTGGGGGTGTCGGGGGCGCGCTGGGGCGCCGCGCGCCCCGGCGATGCCGCCATCAGGGCGGGCAGGATCAGGGCGAGGCGCAATCCGGTCTTTCGCATCACATTATCATGAGCGAACCGTCCGGCCGTGGAAAGCGGAAGATCCGGCCGGCCCGCGGTCTTTTTTTCGGGGCTCCGCCCCGCGGCCCCTTCAATTGGTGGCGGGCGGCGGGTCGGCGGAATCCACCACGATCAGGCAGTCGCCCGCGATCGGCGTGGGGGTGCGATCATGGGGCAGCAGGGCGCGGAATCGACCGTCATAGCTTGCGGCCTGTTCGTACAGCGCGTCGATCAGCCCGTACCGGTCCATGAAGACATTCAGCGCCGCCGGAATGCGCACGCAGCCTTCGGATGCCGGATGGCCCAGCCGCGTTTCCAGGAAATCGGGATCGGTGGCGTGGATCTCCAGCCGGATCTGCCCCTTCTCGCGGCTGGGCAGCCAGCCCTTTTCCGCCCATTGCCACCCCATGTCCCAAACCCGCATGCCCTTGGCGCCGATGCCGCGAATGCCGTGCTCGTTCCGGGTGCCCTGCGCGCGATACCCCAGCCGGTCGGCCGAGTTGATGAACGCGCCGGTCGGGGTGATGTAATAATATTTGCGGCCCGTCTGGCCGGTCGAGACGCGGGCCGTCCCGAGCACCTGCCACGGCGCGCCATCGGGCAGCGCCAGCATGAAGCAGACGCGCTGCACCCGGGGATTGCGATCGACGACCATCAGCAACTGCGCGCGGTCGATCGGCAGATGGGCATCGCGGACCTGGGCGCGCGCCAGGCGGATCCAATCCATGGCGCGGACCGGTGGGACGGGCTGGAAATGCGGCACGAGCCGGCGCATCAGCCCGGCCAGCCGCGCCGCCTCGGCCCGCGCCGCGTCGTCATCCAGGGCCGGCAAGGCAGGGATGTCGACGGGTGGGTTGTCCTCGGCCGGAGTCGCGATCGCGGCCGGGGAGACCGGCGCGGATTGCGGAGCGGCGGCCCGGGCGGAAACGGAAACGGCCAGAACGCCCGCCGCCACGATCCAGGCCCCGGGAAGCGCCAGCGTACCGACAGCCCGCATCGCGATCCCCCGCTTTTCCATCCCCCGCACCGAAGCCCGCCCCCTGGCCATGACGCGCCGTCCAACCATCCGTTCCCGGAGACGGGCCCGAAGGCCGCGCCCGCAAGCCGGTCAGATATGGATCGCGCGCTTTTCCACATCCAGCGCGGCTTCCTTCACCGCCTCGCTGAGGGTCGGGTGGGCGTGGCAGGTGCGGGCGACGTCTTCGGACGACGCGCCGAATTCCATCGCCAGGGTCGCCTCGGCGATCATCTCTCCGGCGCCGGGGCCGATGATATGCACGCCCAGCACCCGGTCCGACGCCGCGTCGGCCAGGATCTTGACGAACCCGTCGGTCATGCCCATGGCGCGCGCGCGGCCATTGGCCATGAAGGGGAACTTGCCGACCTTGTAGTTTATTCCGGCTTCTTTCAGGCTTTCCTCGGTCCGGCCGACCGTCGCGACCTCGGGCCAGGTATAGACCACGCTGGGAATGGCATCGTAGTTCACATGCCCCTTCTGCCCGGCCAGGATTTCCGCCAGGGCCACGCCTTCGTCCTCGGCCTTGTGCGCCAGCATCGGGCCGGCGATCACGTCGCCGATCGCATAGACCCCCGGCAGGCTGGTGGCGAAATGCGCGTCGGTGACGATGCGCCCGCGCGCGTCCAGCGCCACGCCGGCCTCTTCCAGCCCCATGTTGCGGCTGGCCGCGACCCGCCCGATCGACAGCAGGACGACGTCGCATTCCAGCGTCTCGGCCTCGCCGCCCGCCGTCGGCTCGATCGTCAGGAGCACGCCCTGGGCGGTCTTTTCCGCCTTGGTCACCTTGTGGCCCAGCTTCATCCCCAGGCCCTGCCGGGCCAGAATCCGCTGGAACTGCTTGGCGATTTCGCCATCCGTGCCCGGCACCAGGCGGTCGAGGAACTCGACGACCGTGACCTCGGCCCCCAGGCGCTTCCACACGCTGCCCAGTTCCAGGCCGATGACGCCGCCGCCGATCACCACCAGCCGTTTCGGCACCGCGGACAGTTCCAGCGCGCCGGTCGAGGTGACGATGGTCTTCTCATCCACCGTGACGCCCGGCAGGTCCGCGCTGTCGCTGCCGCTGGCGATCACGATATGCCGCGCCGTCACCGGCTTGCCGTCAACGGTGACGCGGCCGGTGCCTTCCAGCTTCGCGAAGCCCTTCAGCCAGGTGACCTTGTTTTTCTTGAAGAGGAATTCGACGCCTTTTACGTTGGCCTCGACCACCTCGCCCTTGCGGGCCATCATGCGGGCCAGATCCAGCCTGACGCCGTCGATCAGGATGCCGTGCCCGGCATAATCGTGCGTCGCGGCATGGTAATTCTCGGACGATTGCAGCAGCGCCTTCGAGGGAATGCAGCCCACGTTCAGGCAGGTTCCGCCCAGCGTCGCCCGTTTTTCCACGCATGCGACCTTGAAGCCCAACTGGGCCGCGCGGATGGCGCAGACATAGCCGCCGGGACCGGCGCCGATGACCAGGACATCGTAATCGTACTCCGTCTCGGCCGGCGGGGCGGCGGCCGGCGCAGGTGCGGGCGCGGGCGGCGTGGTTGCGGCCTTGGGCGCCTCTTTCGCGCCGGATGCGCCTGCTTCGACCGTGGTCAGCACGGCGCCGACCTCGACCTCGTCCCCTTCGGCATAAAGCTGCGCGCCCAGGCGGCCAGCGGCGGGCGCCGCGATTTCGACGCTGACCTTGTCGGTTTCCAGTTCCGCCACCGGTTCGTCGGCGGCCACCGCATCGCCCGGCTGCTTCAGCCATTTGCCGATCGTCGCGGTCGCGACGCTCTCGCCGAGGGTCGGCACCTTGATTTCAATGGTCATGATTTTGTCCCGCGTTGGACGGGCCTGCACGTCCGGCCCCGCATATCGGAGCCTGGCCGGACATGCAGGCTGGTGAGCAAGAGAGCCGCGCAGCGGCACGGAAGGCGAGGGTTTTCGCGCATCGGAGCGGAGCGGCCTTGTGGGCCGTGAGCACCGACGCGCAGGAAACACGCGTCGGATCGCCGCCAGCGCGCATGTCCGGCCAGGCTCTCAGATTTCGAGCAGCAGACGGCGTGGATCTTCCACGTTCTGCTTGACGCGCACCAGGAAGCTGACGGCTTCCTTGCCGTCGACGATGCGGTGGTCGTAGGTCAGGGCGATATACATCATCGGCCGGATCACCACCTGGCCGTCCACGGCCACCGGCCGGTCCTGGATCGCATGCATGCCCAGGATGCCCGATTGCGGCGCGTTGACGATCGGCGTCGACATCAGCGATCCGTAGATGCCGCCATTGGTGATCGAGAACGTTCCGCCCGACAGTTCCTCGAGCTTCAGCGCGCCGTCGCGCGCGCGCCGGCCGAAATCGGCGATGGTGCGCTCGATGTCCGCGAAGCCCATCCGGTCGGCGTCGCGGATCACCGGCACGACCAGCCCGTTCGGGCCGCCGACCGCGATCCCCAGATTGACGAATTCGCGATAAATGATGTCGTCGCCGTCGATTTCCGCGTTGATGGCCGGAAATTCCTTCAGCGCCGCGATCGTCGCCCTGGCGAAGATGGACATGAAGCCCAGCTTCACGCCGCCATGCTTCTTCTCGAACGCCTCGCGATACGTCGCGCGCAGGGCCTTGGCCGCCGTCATGTCCACTTCGTTGAACGTGGTCAGCAGGGCCGCGCTGTCCTGCGCCTCCTTCAGCCGGCGTGCGATCGTCCGGCGCAGGCGGGTCATCTTCACCCGTTGCTCGCGCGGGTCGTCGGTGCGCGGCGGGGCGGCGGAAGCCGGGGCGGGGGTTGTCTTGGCCGGGGTCGGCCGCGCCAGGAAGGCCAGCACGTCGGCCTTGGTGATCCGGCCCGCCCTGCCGGTGCCGATCCCGATCTCGGCGGTCGAAAGGCCCTTTTCGGCGATGATCTTCTGTGCCGAGGGCATGGGGGCATGGGCCGCCCCCTGCGCCGCGACGTCCGATGGCGGGGTGGCCGGGCGGGCGACCGGACCGCTGGCGGGGGGCTGGGCCTGCACGCCGGCCAGGGCCTTGGGGGCCGGGGTCTTGGGTGCCAGGGTCTTGGGTGCCGGAGTCTTGGCCGGGGCCTTGGGGGGTGCCTGGGTCTTGGGCGCGGGCGCCTGGGTGCCGGCCTCGACCGACGCCAGCACGGCCCCGACCTCGACTTCGTCGCCCTCGGCCACCAGTTGCGGCCCCATCACCCCGGCCTCGGGGGCGGCGATCTCGACGCTGACCTTGTCGGTCTCCAGTTCGACCACCGGCTCGTCGGCCGTCACCGACTCACCCGGCTTCTTCAGCCATTTCGCGATGGTGGCGGTCGTGACGCTCTCGCCCAGCGTCGGCACCCTGATCTCGGCAGACATGCTCTCTTTCCAATCCCTCTACCGGCCAATTCCTCTACCGGACGAATCCGCGTGCCGGCATGTGCAGTCTCATCATGACCCGATCGCGGCCGGAGCGACAGCGCCGCCCCGGCCGCCTTCGTCAGCCGATGCCCGGCGCGTGGCTGGTCGGCGCCTGGCCGGTCAGCGCCTGGGCGACCAGCGCGGCCTGCTGGCGGGCATGGATGCGCGCCAGGCCGGTCGCCGGGCTGGCCGCCGCGGCGCGTCCGACATAGATCGGGCGGGCGCCCTGGCGGCCGGCCTTCGCCATCACGTCCTCGATGAGGCGATCGACGAAGGTCCAGCCGCCCATGTTCTGCGGCTCTTCCTGGCACCAGACGACCTGCGCCTTGGGATACAGCGCCAATTGCTCGACCAGCGTCCGGTCCGGGAACGGATAGAATTGTTCCAGCCGCAGCAGCGCGACCTTGTCCAGTCCGCGCTCGCGCCGCTCGGCCAGGAGGTCGTAATAGACCTTGCCCGAACAGATCACGACCCGTTCGACCGCGTCGCCATGGGCGATCGGGTCGATCTCGCCGATCACCGGACGGAACGACGTGCCGGATGCGAATTCCTCGAGGTTGGACACCGCCAGCTTGTGCCGCAGCAGGGATTTCGGCGTCATGACGACCAGCGGCTTGCGGTAGTTCAGCTTCAACTGGCGCCGCAGCGCATGGAAGTAATTGGCGGGCGTGGTGATGTTGCACACCCGCATATTGTCCTCGGCGCAGAGCTGCAGATACCGTTCCAGCCGGGCCGAGGAATGTTCGGGGCCCTGCCCCTCATATCCATGGGGCAGCAGCAGGACCAGGCCGGACATGCGCAGCCACTTGGTTTCGCCCGAGGCGATGAACTGGTCGATGATGACCTGCGCGCCGTTGGCGAAATCGCCGAACTGTGCCTCCCACAGAACCAGCGCGTTCGGATCGGCCAGCGAGTAGCCATATTCGAAGCCCAGCACGCCGAATTCGGACAGCAGCGAGTTATAGACCTCGAACACGCCCTGCGACGCGTCGATATTGTTCAGCGGCGCGTAGGTGTTCTGGTTGATCTGGTCCGTCAGCACCGCATGGCGCTGGCTGAAGGTGCCGCGCTGGCAATCCTCGCCCGACAGCCGCACGCGGTGCCCCTCGAGCAGCAGCGAGCCGAAGCCCAGCGCCTCGCCGGTCGCCCAGTCGATGCCCTCGCCCGTGCGGAACATGTCGGCCTTGGCCTTGAGCTGCCGGGCGATTTTCGAATTGATGTTGAAATCGGCCGGCGCCGTGCTCAGCGCGTCGCCGATCCTGCGCAGGGTCTCGACCGGCACGCCGGTGGCGGGCTCGGACTCGGCGCTGCCCGCCGGCGGCGGCTTCAGCCCGGACCAGCATCCCTCCAGCCAGTCCGCCTTGTTGGGCTTGTAGGTCTGCGCCGCCTGATAGGAATCCTCAAGCCGGTTCTGGAACGCGTCCCAGCTCGCCGCCGCCTCGGCCTCGGTCAGCACGCCCTCGCGCACCAGCCGGTCGGCATAGAGCGTGCGCACCGTCGGACGGGCGGCGATGGCCTTGTACATCGTCGGCTGGGTGAAGGAGGGTTCGTCGGACTCGTTATGGCCGTGCCGGCGGTAGCCGACGACGTCCAGCACGATGTCGGTGGCGAATGCCTGCCGGAAATCGGCGGCCAGCCGGGCGCAATAGACCACGGCCTCGGGCTCGTCGCCGTTGACGTGCAGGATCGGGGCCTGCACCGCCTTGGCGATGTCGGTGCAGTACAGGCCGGAATAGGCGTGGGCGGACACGGTGGTGAATCCGATCTGGTTGTTCACCACGATATGGATGGTGCCGCCGGTGCGATAGCCGATCAACTGCGACATCGCCATCGTCTCGTAGACCAGGCCCTGCCCGGCGAAGGCCGCGTCGCCATGCAGCAGCAGCGCCATGTGGCGGCTGCGGGTCTGCGGGCCGTCATCGTCCTGCGCCGCGCGCACCTTGCCGATCACCACCGGATCGACCGCTTCGAGATGCGAGGGATTGGGCTGCAGCGAGATATGCACCGTATGCCCGTCGATATCGACATCCGTCGACGTGCCCAGGTGATATTTCACGTCGCCCGAACCCTGCACGTCGTCGGGCTTGAACGACGCGCCGGCGAATTCGCTGAAGATCGCGGTATAGGGCTTGCGCACCACGTTCACCAGCGTGTTCAGCCGCCCGCGATGCGGCATGCCGATGGCCACCGAGCGCACGCCGTCCTTGGCGACCTGGTCGATCACCGCATGCAGCGCGGGAATGGTGACGTCCTCGCCCTCCAGCCCGAAACGCTTCGTGCCGACATAGCGCTTCTGGCAGAATGCCTCGAACCCCTCGGCCTCGGTGAGCTGGTCCAGAATGATCTTCTTCTGCGCCGCCGTGGTGCTTACGCGCCAATCGTCGCCTTCCAGCCGCGCCTGGAGCCAGTTGCGCTGCGCGGGGTCCTGCACATGCATGAACTCGGCGCCGATCGGCCCGCAATAGACGGCGCGCAGCGCGTCCACCACCTGGGCGATGGTCGCGGTCTGGGTGCCGGTCAGCTTGGCCACGATCTGGCCCAGATAGATCGGGCGGTCCAGGTCCTGGGGCCCGAAGCCGTAGGTCGCCGGGTCCAGGTCGGCATGCGGCTTGGGGACCTGCAGCCCCAGCGGGTCCAGCCGGGCCTCGAGGTGCCCGCGCACCCGATAGGCGCGGATCAACTGCGTGGCGCGCAGGCTGTCGTCGGCGGCGGCGTGCAGGCTTTCGACCGAAACCGGTGCGGCGGCGGCCGCGGGCACTGCCGCCTCGGCGATCATCGCGGCGCGCGGCGACCACGAGGCCCCTTCGGCATCCTGCAGGATCGCAGCGCTTTCCTCGTCCATGACCGAGAACAGGGTGGCGAAGGATGGATCGACGCTGCCGGGGTCCGCCGCCCAGCGGGCATAGAGTTCGGCCAGATAGGCCGTGTTGGCGCCGCTGAACGCGGTCGACAGGATATCTACGCCTGCCATCTTGACGACATCTCCTCGCTCGCGGCCCGCCTGGCCGCGTCATTGTCCGGTCGTGCACCGTGCCCGCCGATCATGACGGAATTCCGGCCCGATGCCGACCGATGCCCAACCCTACTGTCACGTTTCGCGGCCCGCCGCCCAATATTCGTCACGGGCAGGATTGCTCTGCGCGCATGCTCACCTTTCCGTTCCCGCCGGGCAAGAGGCGCCGGCACGGGCGGCCGGACGGCGCCGTGCGGGCCGATTTCCGGACACGGCGCGCCAGATCGCAGAAAATCAATCGCAGAAAATCACCGACGATACCCAAGCAAAGAGCGCATCGCTTGCCTACCGTCCCGCCGGTCACAGCCCTGCCATGGTCATCACGATGACGTGACGAAAGGGAGCGGCGGGGCGGGGGCCATAGCAGCGCGCCGTTCATGACAGGTGCGGCAGGTCCAGATAGGCCGCGCCCTGCATTTCCGCGAGGCGCGAGGCCGTACGCTCGAAAGCCTCGGCGCCCCGGCCTTGGCGGTAGAGCGCGTCGGGCTGGTCCTCGGCCGAGGCGAACAGCTTGACCTTCTGCTCGTACAGCGTGTCGACCAGCACGATGAAGCGGCGCGCCAGATCGAAATTATCCGGCCCCAGGCGCGGCACGTCGTCGAGCACCAGGGCGGCGAAGCGGGTGGCCAGCGCCAGATAGTCGCCCGCCCCCAGCGCCCGGCCGCACAGATCGGCGAAGGTGAAGCGCGCGACCGGACCGGCGGCCACCGGCACCGCGACGGAGCGCCCCATGACCTGCAGCGTCACCGGGCAGAGCGGCGCCCCGCCGGCCAGGCGCATGAACAGCGAATCCAGTTCCTGCGTCGCCTCGGCGCCCGGCGGCACGATCCAGGTCGCGACCCCGCGCAGGCCGCCCCGCCGGTAATCGCGTGGCGAGTCCAGCTCCAGCGTGTCCACCTCGCGCTGGATGATGGCGATGAAGGGCCGGAAGGCGTCGGCCCCCGGCCGGTGCTGGAACAGATCCTGCGGCCGGGTGTTCGAGGTCGCGACCACCACCACGCCCGCGGCGAACAGATATTCGAAAAGCCGGCCCAGGATCATGGCATCGGCGATGTCGTCGACCTGGAATTCGTCGAAGCACAGCAGCCAGGCCTGACCGGCGATGGCCTGGGCCAGGGGCGGGATCGGGTCGGTCAGTCCGGGGTCCGCCTGCTTCATCGCGTGCAGGCGCTGGTGCACGTCCTGCATGAAGCGGTGGAAATGCACCCGGCGCTTGTGCGCCACCGGGGCCAGGTCGAAGAATAGGTCCATCAGCATGGTCTTGCCGCGCCCGACCTGGCCGACCATGTAGACGCCGCGCGGCCGCGACGGCCGCGCGGCACGGGAAGAGCCGGCCAGGCGCGATGCCAGCGCGCCCAGCAGCCCCCCGGACATGCCCCTGGACATACCCCCAGACATGCCCCAGGACCGGGGCCGGTGCGCCACGGGGTGGCAGCCCGGCAATTCGCGCCACAGCCTGTCCAGCCGGGTGGCGGCCTTGCGCTGTTCGGGATCGGGGGCCAGCAGGCCCGCCGCCAGGCGTGCCTCGTACGCCGCCAGCGGGCCCGACCCCGGCGGCAGATGCAGGTCCGAAGCGAAGGACGACAGCGCGGCTTCCATGAGTCGCCGATAGCGCCGGGCCTCATTCCCAGCAAGGGCCCGCGCCCGCCAAATCGGGCGGAAGGGCGCCTGCTCTCCATCTGGTGAAGTCCCGCCGCCCGAAAGCCGCCCGCATGGGCCAGGATGGACCGGGCCCCAGGGGTGCCTTGATCGGGAGGGGTGCCTTGATCTCGTCCGGCCGCCGGTTCTAAGACTCTGCCCACGGGGCGCCCGGCGCGTGCGTCCTCGTCATGCCCTTTGCGTGCGCACTTGGTTTCTTACGGCCCAGTTTTCACAGTCCAGGCAGTTTCATGACCGTCTCCGCACCGATCCGTCCCGATTATGCCGCGCTGGAGGCCGCCGCGGTCTCCGACGCGCCGTTCGCCCATGTCGTGGTGCCGCATTTCATCCGGGCGGACGATCTGCGGGCGCTGGTGGCCTCGATGCCCGACATCGATTCCGGCGGGTCGTTCCCGCCCTCGGCCCTGAACCTGGCGCCGCTGGTGCGCAACCTGGTGGCCGAACTGGAGGGCCCGGTGCTGCGCGAGGCGATCGCCCGGAAATTCGGACTGGACCTGCACGACGCCCCGACCATGCTGACCCTGCGCGGCCGCACCCGCGAGAAGGACGGCCGCATCCATTGCGACTCGGTGGCCAAGCGGGTGACGGTGCTGCTGTATCTGAACCCGGCCAGCGAATCCTGGGCCCGGCGGGAAGGCTGCCTGCGCCTGCTGCGCGGCCCCGACGATGTCGAGGACTATGCCGCCGAGATCCCGCCGGTCGACGGCACGCTGCTGGTCTTTCCCAACGGGCCGACCACCTGGCACGGCCACCGGCAATATGTCGGCAGGCGCTACACGATCCAACTGAACTACATGGAAAACGACGCCAAGGCGCGCAGCGAGATGCGGCGCCACCGCCTGTCGGCCCTGGCCAAGCGGCTGTCGCGCGCGGCCTGACCGGGCGCGATTCCGGCATGCCCTGGTTCCGGCGTGCCCAGATTTCGACACGTCCTGATTCCGACATGCCCCCATTCTGACAAGATTGGCGCCGATAGCGGTGGCCGCAGGATATTGATGAAATAAAGGAGCCCCAGCCATGCGGGTTCGTTCGTTTTCTGTCTTCATGGCCGGGCTTTGCCTGTCGGGTGCGCTGGCCAGCGCGGTGCCGGGACAGGCCATGGCCCAACATTGGGACCGGCATTGGGACCAGCATCGGGGAGACCCGTATCGGGATCGCGGCGGCTGGCATGGCCGTGGCGGCCCCGGCTGGCATGACGACCGCCATCGCGGTCCGGGCGCCGGCGCCGCCATCGGCGCGGGAATCGCGGGGCTGGCGGTGGGCGCGCTGCTGGGCGGCGCGCTGGCCAGCCAGGCCGCGCCGCCGCCGGCCGCCTATTACCCGCCGCAGCCGGAACCCCCGCCGCCGCCGCCGGCTTATTACCCGCCGGCCGCGTACGGGCCGCCGCCCTATTGATGCGACCCAGCCGCCATGTTTCCGCCCACCCGCGTTACGGGAGTCATCCGCCCATGATCGTTCGCCGGTCCCCGATCCTCGCACTTGCCCTGTTGGCCATGCCGGCCGTGGCGGGCGCGCAAACCGCAGCCCAGCCGGCGGCCGGCACGCCGGCCACCTCTCCGGCCGCTGCCGCAGCCGCCCCCCAGTCCGCGATCCCCGCCCGCACGCCGCGCGACCCGACGCCCGACCAGGTGGCGGCGCATATCGCGACGCTGCACCAGCAACTGGGGATTACCCCGGCCGAGGAAGGCGCCTGGAACAGTTTCGCCCAGGTGATGCGCGACAATGCCGCGCGCTTTCATGACGCCATCATGCAGCGCCGCGACCGGCTGGCCGGCATGAGTGCTGCGGACAACATGCAGTCCTATGCCGACCTTGTGACCCAGCGCGCGCAGGACCTGCAGGCCCTGAACAAGGCGTTCCGCACGCTTTATGACGGTTTCAGCGACGCGCAGAAGAAGCAGGCCGACACGCTGTTCCGCCGTTCAGACGGGCACGACCAGGCCCGCTGACGCCATATCCGGCGCCGGCGGGGGACCGGCCGGAGGTCAGGCGCCGTCCAGTGGGTACCAGGCCCGCCCGTCGCGGGCCAGCAGCGCGTCGGCCCCGGCCGGGCCGGCGCTGCCCGCGTCGTAGAATTCCAGGCCCTGCGCCGACGCGCCCCACGCCTGCAGCACCGGGTCCACCGCCGCCCAGGCGGCGTCGATATTGTCGGCGCGCTGGAACAGGGTCGCGTCGCCCGCCAGGCAGTCATAGAGCAGCGTCTCGTAGCCGACATTGGGCTGCAGGTCGAACGCGTCCTCGTACCGGAAACGGACCTGCACGCCGGCCAGGTCCATCGCCGGGCCGGGCCGCTTGGCCGCCATTTCGATCGTCAGGCCCTGGGCCGGCTGGATGTTCAGGATCATGCGGTTGGGCGGCAGGGACGCGGTTTCGGTCCCGCGGAAGATCGCGACCGGCGGCTTCTTGAACTGCACCACGATCTCGGTGCGGCGGCCGCCCAGCGACTTGCCGGTCCGCAGGTAGAACGGCACCCCCGACCAGCGCCAGTTGTCGACATACAGTTTCAGCGCGGCGTAGGTCTCGGTCACGCTGTCCGGCGCGACGCCGGGGCTGTCGCGATAGGCGGCGACCGGCCTGCCGTCGACCGTTCCGGCCCGGTACTGGCCGCGCACCGCGTCCTGCGGGTCGATGGGGCGGACGGATTCGAACAATTGCTCCTTCGCCGTGCGCACCGTCTCGGCGGACAGGGAGGATGGCGGTTCCATCGCCACCATGGCGAACAATTGGAACAAATGGTTCGGCACCATGTCGCGCAGCGCGCCGGTCGGTTCGTAGAACGCGCCGCGCTGCTCGACGCCGATGGTCTCGGCCGCCGTGATCTGCACGTGGTCGACATGGTCGTTCTGCCATAGCGGCTCGAAGATCAGGTTGCCGAAGCGCATCGCCAGGATGTTCTGGACCGTTTCCTTGCCCAGGAAATGGTCGATCCGGTAGATCTGGCGCTCGTCGAGCACCGAGAGGATCTGCCGGTTCAGCGCCTGCGCGGTGGCCAGGTCGGAACCGAAGGGCTTTTCGATCACCACCCGGCGGAAATGCCCGTCCTGTTCCCGCAGCAGGCCGGCCCGGCCCAGCGTTTCCACCAGCGGACCGAAGAAGCGCGACGGCACCGCCAGATAGAACACGGCGCTGCCCGGCAGGTGGGCCGCCAGCGCGCGGACCTGTTCGAGGTCCGAGAAATCCGCCTGTTGATAATCCAGGCGGTCGGCGATCCAAGACCAGACCTTGGCGTCGATGCTGGGCGCGTGGAATTCGGCATTCCGGTCGCGGGTGAAGTCCTGCATCGTCGCCGACAGCCCGTCGCGCCACGCGGCCGCGCCGCCCGCCGCGCGGTCGATGCCCAGAATGCGGAAATCCGGATCCAGCAGCCCGTTGCCGGCCAGGTTGTACAGCGCCGGGATGAGCAGGCGCTTGGTCAGGTCGCCATGCGCGCCGAAGATCACCAGCGTGCAGGCCGGCGCGGGCCTGCTGCCCGATGGCGGAATGGCATGCCGGCTGCGCGCCGGCGACGATATGTCGCGAAAGAAGGACATGGCGGCATTACTCCTGGACAGCCGGTCGCCGGACCATAGGCGGGCGCGGGCGGGGCGTCCTTGCGCCAGATCACGCGCCGTTTGCCCGATCGCCCGGACGCCCGATCGCCCGTCCGCCATGTGAACACCCCGCGCCGGAGCGGAGCAACGCGCCGCCGAACACAAGGGCGCGACGAGCGGCGGCGGGCCGGCCGGGAGGCGAAAAACCGCGCCGGATCGCTGGTCTTGCTTGCGTCCCGTCCGGGCAGGCACTACCTGTCTGTGCCACCCTGGCCGGGGGCTACGCGGTTGGGGGGACATCGCGTCCGGACGGTCCGGACGCGCGGATCGGGGAACAGGATCGATGGGATACCGCGTCGCGGTCGTAGGCGCCACCGGAGCAGTGGGGCGCGAAATGCTCAAAACGCTGGCCGAGCGCGCGTTTCCGATCGACGAGATCGCGGCCCTGGCCTCGGCCCGTTCGGCGGGGCAGGAGGTCTCGTTCGGCGACAGGCAGGTGCTGAAGGTCCAGAACCTGGAGCATTTCGATTTTTCCGGCTGGGACGTCGCCCTGTTCTCGCCCGGCGCGTCGGTTTCGGCGGTGCATGCGCCGCGTGCGGCCAAGGCGGGCTGCATCGTCATCGACAACACGTCGCATTTCCGCATGGAGCCCGACGTGCCGCTGGTGGTGCCCGAGGTCAATCCGAACGCGCTGAAGAAGGCGCGGCGCGGGATCATCGCCAATCCCAATTGCTCGACCATCCAGATGGTGGTGGCGCTGAAGCCGCTGCACGACCTGTTCACCATCCGCCGGGTCGTGGTCGCCACGTACCAGGCGGTGGCCGGCGCGGGCAAGGAGGGCATGGACGAGCTGTTCGCCCAGTCGCGCGCCAGCTTCGTCGGCGACCCGCTGAAGGCCGAGCAGTTCACCAAGCAGATCGCCTTCAACTGCATTCCCCATATCGACCGCTTCATGGATGACGGCGCGACCAAGGAGGAATGGAAGA
Source organism: Nguyenibacter vanlangensis (assembly GCF_038719015.1). Taxonomy (NCBI): domain Bacteria; kingdom Pseudomonadati; phylum Pseudomonadota; class Alphaproteobacteria; order Acetobacterales; family Acetobacteraceae; genus Nguyenibacter; species Nguyenibacter vanlangensis. The sequence goes on along the minus strand of NZ_CP152276.1, from coordinate 3,231,428 downwards.
TGACGGTCGAGACCCGCAAAATTCTCGACCCTGATATCGCGGTTTTCGCGACCTGCGTGCGCGTACCGGTCTTTATCGGCCATTCCGAGGCCGTCACCGTCGAATTCGAGGAGCCGGTCGACCTGGAGCGCGCGCGCCGGGCGCTGCGCGAGGCGCCGGGCGTGATCCTGCACGACCAGCGCGAGGATGGCGGCTATGTCACGCCGATCGAATGCGTCGGCGAGGACGCGACATATGTGTCGCGCCTGCGGATCGACCCGACCGTGCCCAACGGCCTGGGCTTCTGGTGCGTGGCGGACAATTTGCGCAAGGGCGCCGCGCTGAATGCCGTGCAGATCGCCGAAACCATGATCGCGCTCGACCTGCTGCCCCGCAAGGCGGCCTGAACGGCCGGGGGGCAGGCCGGAACGGTTCGGAACCGTTCCGGTTGCCGCCCGCCCATGCGGCGTTCGCCGTCTCGCGACCTCGTGTTCCCCCCTGCGTTGACCGCGCCCCGTCCCGGGCGTAGGACCGAACAGGCACAGGCCGCCGGTGGAAACCGGAGCCATAATCAGGGAAATCGACGAGACGACCATGCAGGATGTCCGTGATGCGCTCTATATAGGGCACCGAAGTGACGGAACACTGACCCGGCGGCCCATGTCCCCGCATCTCCAGGTCTATCGGTTCCGGCTCTCCATGTTCCTTTCGATCGCGAACCGGGCGGCCGGCGTCGCGGCGGCGCTGGGTGCGGGGCTGGGCGTATGCTGGCTGAATGCCGCCGCGAAAGGCCCCGATTCGTTCAGGAAAGTTCAGAAAGTCACCCGCCATCCGCTGGGCCGGGCGGCCCTGGCGGGCTGGACGCTGGCGCTGGTCTATCATGTCGTTGCGGGACTGCGCCACCTGGCCTGGGATGCCGGCTATCGTTTCGAGAAGAAGCAGATCAACCGCGACGGGCCCGTCGCGGTGGGCGTCACCCTGGGCGCGACCCTGGTCCTGCTTGCCACGATCCTGGGCGTGGCGGCCTGCCGTTCCAGCAAGAGGGCCTCGTGACATGACATCGTCCCCGACGCCGCGCATGGATGTCATGCGCTCGCAACTGTCCCGCGCGCGGGGGCTGGGTTCGGCCAAGACCGGTGTCGATCACTGGTGGGCCGAGCGGGTGTCCGCCATCGCGCTGGTACCGCTGTCCGGCTGGTTCGTGCTGCAGGTCGTGCGCCTGGCCGGCGCGGAGCATGCCACGGTCGCGGCCTGGGGCGGCAAGCCCGCGAATTCCGCCATGCTGCTGGCCCTGATGGTGCTGACCTTCCACCACATGCAACTGGGCCTGCAGGTCGTCATCGACGACTACGTGCATGGCAAGGCGCACCTGCCGGCCAGCCTGCTGATGAAGGGCGCGGCCCTGCTGATCGGGCTGTTCGCGGTGGTCGCGGTCCTGAAGCTGGCGCTGGCCCGGCCGGACGGGGCCTGACGGCCCGTGCGGCATTCCGCCGCGACAGAAGACACGCAAGACAGTGCCGGTCCGGCGGCCCGACAGGCCGCCCCGGAGCCGGATCAGCATCGGGACACGTCCAAGACATGAACGCGATCACTCTTCCTTCAGCGCGGGCCTATCGGATCGTCGATCACGCCTATGACGTGGTCGTCGTCGGCGCCGGCGGTTCGGGCCTGCGCGCCACCCTGGGCATGGGGGCCGCCGGGCTGAAGACCGCCTGCGTCACCAAGGTCTTTCCGACCCGCAGCCACACCGTCGCCGCCCAGGGCGGCATCGGCGCGGCGCTGGGCAACATGGCCGAGGATGACTGGCGCTGGCACATGTACGACACCGTCAAGGGGTCGGACTGGCTGGGCGACCAGGACGCCATCGAATATATGTGCCGCGAGGCGGTGCCCGCCGTGCAGGAGCTGGAACATCTGGGCGTGCCCTTCTCGCGCACCGAGGATGGCAGGATCTACCAGCGCCCCTTCGGCGGCCACATGCGCAATTTCGGCGAGGCCCCGGTTCCGCGCGCCTGTGCGGCCGCCGACCGCACCGGCCATGCGATCCTGCATACGCTGTACCAGCAATGCCTGAAGCACGACGTCGAATTCTTCGTCGAATATTTCGCGCTCGACCTGATCATGGATGCGCAGGGCGCCTGCCGCGGCGTGATGGCCTGGTGCCTGGAGGACGGCACCATCCACCGTTTCCGCGCCCAGACGGTGGTGCTGGCGACTGGCGGCTATGGCCGCGCCTATCAATCCTGCACCTCGGCCCATACCTGCACGGGCGATGGCGGCGGCATGGCGATGCGGGCCGGCGTCCCGACCCAGGACATGGAATTCGTGCAGTTCCACCCGACCGGCATCTATCCGGCCGGCTGCCTGCTGACCGAGGGCTGTCGCGGCGAAGGCGGATACCTGACCAATTCCGAGGGCGAGCGGTTCATGGAACGCTATGCCCCCACCGCCAAGGACCTGGCCTCACGCGATGTGGTGTCGCGGTCGATGACCATCGAGATCAACGAGGGGCGCGGCTGCGGCCCCAATGGCGACCATATCCTGATGCATCTGGAGCATCTGGGCGCCGACCTGCTGCATGAGCGCCTGCCGGGCATCTCGGAGACCGCGCGGATCTTCGCCGGGGTCGACGTGACCCGCGAGCCGGTGCCCGTGCTGCCGACCGTGCATTACAACATGGGCGGCATTCCCACCAATCATCACGGCGAGGTCATCCGTCCCACCGCGAACGACCCCGACGCGGTGGTTCCGGGCCTGATGGCGGTGGGCGAGGCCGCGTGCGTGTCGGTGCACGGCGCCAACCGGCTGGGCACCAATTCGCTGCTGGACCTGGTGGTGTTCGGCCGCGCCGCCGCCCGCCGCGCCGCCGAACTGATCCGGCCCGCCGAGAGCATCGCGCCGCTGCCGCCCAAGGCGGGCGAGGCGGCGCTGGACCGGCTGGACCGGCTGCGCTTCGCCAAGGGCGGCACGCGTGTCGCAGCCATGCGCGACACGCTGCAGCGCACGATGCAGAAGCATGCCGCCGTCTTTCGCAATACCAAGAGCCTGGCCGAGGGAGTCGGGAAGATCGCCGATATCTGGACCGGCCTGCCCGACCTGTCGGTCGCCGACCGCTCGCTGATCTGGAACAGCGACCTGATGGAGGCGCTGGAATTCGAAAACCTGCTGGCCAACGCCACGGTGACGATGGCCGGCGCCGATGCGCGGCATGAAAGCCGCGGGGCGCAGGCCCATGACGACTATCCCGAGCGCGACGACGAGAACTGGATGAAGCACACCGTCGCCCATCTGGACGGCCAGGGCGGCGTGGACCTGTCCTATCGCCCCGTGCACATGAAGACGCTGACCGACGCGGTCCAGGTCTTTCCACCCAAGAAGCGCGTCTACTGACGCGAAGTTCAAAAAAAGCGCGTCTACCGACATAAAATGCAAAGAAAGCGCGTCTCTGCGACGCGACGTGGCGGAAAAAGGAACGAGACGATGGTCGAATTCAGCCTGCCCAGGAACAGCAAGATCGGAAAGGGCCGTCTGTTTCCGGCGGCCCCGGGCGCCACGAACGTCAAGCCCTTCCGCGTCTATCGCTGGAACCCCGATGACGGGGCCAATCCGGTGGTCGATACGTACGAGATCGACCTGGACGCGATCGGCCCGATGGTGCTGGACGCGCTGATCCACATCAAGAACGACATCGACCCCACCCTGACCTTCCGGCGGTCGTGCCGCGAGGGGATCTGCGGATCCTGCGCGATGAATATCGACGGCGAGAACACGCTGGCGTGCCTGAAGCCGATCCGCGACGTGAAGAACGCGGTCTCGATCTATCCGCTGCCGCACATGCCCGTGGTCAAGGACCTGGTCCCCGACCTGAGCGGCGCCTATGCCCAGTTGCGCGCGATCGAGCCCTGGCTGAAATCCGACACCGCGCCGCCGCCGGATTCGGAACGCCGCCAGAGCGTCGCGGAACGCGCCGAGCTGGACGGGATGTGGGAATGCATCCTGTGCTTCTGCTGCACCACGTCCTGCCCGTCCTATTGGTGGAACGGCGACCGGTATCTGGGGCCGGCCACGCTGCTGGCGGCCTATCGCTGGATCGCCGACAGCCGCGACGAGCATACCGGCGACCGGCTGGACGCGTTGGAGGATCCGCTGAAGCTGTATGCCTGCCGGACGATCATGAACTGCACCCAGACCTGCCCCAAGGGGCTGAACCCGGCCAAGGCCATCGCCCGGATCAAGGACCTGCAACTGGAACGCAAGATCTGACCCGGACGGGCGCGGCGCGAACGCCGCGGGAGATTGACGAACAAGGCGCCGGATGGGACACATCCGGCGCCCTTTTTGTCCGAGGAAAGCGACCGCCTTGTTCGACGGAACCCTAGCCACGCCGGCCGAACGGCGACGGGCCTGGATCGACAGCCTGTTCGTCGATCATGCGATCTTCCGCCTGCCCTGGACCAATTTCGCCGCCGTCGTCCCGGGCAAGGTCTATCGCTGCAACCACCCCACCCCGCGCCGGCTGGCCGCGCTGACGCGGCGCCACGGCCTGCGGACGCTGGTCAATCTGCGCGGCCATCGCAAATGCGGGTCGGACGCGCTGTCGCGCGCGGCGGCGGCGCGGGTCGGGCTGACCCATCTGGACATGGCGTTCGAAAGCCGCGGCGCCCCGCATCGCGACCGCATCCTGCGCTTCGCGGCGCTGTACCGCACGCTGGACTTTCCGATGCTGATGCACTGCAAATCCGGCGCCGACCGGGCGGGGCTGGCGTCGGGCCTGGTCATCCTGTTCGAGGGGGGCACCGCCGCGCAGGCCCTGCGGCAGCTTTCCTGGCGGTTCGGTCATTTCAGCCGTTCGCGCACCGGCATCCTGGATGCGTTCTTCCTGCGCTATCAGGCGGAAGCCGAGGGCAGGCTGCCCTTCCTGGACTGGGTCGGCACGGAATATGACGAGGCCAGGCTGCGCCGGGATTTCGTCGCCGGCCGCCTGTCCTCGTTCATCACCGACCGGGTGCTGCGCCGCGAATAGGGGCGGGCGGGCGCGGTTTTTCGGGGCTCTGCCCCGGACCCCGCCAAAGGCGGTGCCTTTGGAAACCATTTGTTTATCAATAAATTGGGGTCGAAGGCAGCGTCTTCGGCTATTCCGCGGGGACCATGGTCCGGATCAGGTTCAGCACGCGCCGGCGCACCGCCGGGTCGGTGATCTGATAATAGAGGCGCACCAGTTCGACGGCCTCGCGGCGCGAGAACAGAGTGAGTTCGCTGCCGGGCATGCCCATGCCGTCGGACAGGCCGCCGAACAATTGCTGCGCCTGGGCAAAATTGCCCCCCGCCGCCAGGCCGCGCGGGGCGGTCGCGCCCTCCAGCCCATCGAAGAAGAAGCTGACCGGCACGTCCAGCACATGCGTCAACTCGTATAGGCGTGAAGCGCTGACCCGGTTGGTGCCTCGTTCATATTTCTGCACCTGCTGAAATGTCAGCCCCAGCGCATCGCCCAGACGTTCCTGTGACATGCCCAGCAAGGTCCGCCGCAACCGGATCCGACTGCCAACATGGATATCCACAGGACTGGGCCCAGAACCTCGCTTGTCGGTCAAAAGAGTGGTCCACCCATGCGATCGCGTTTTCGACGACCGCGTTAAAGAATGATTAACTATTATAAGATCGCTCCGTCGGCCGCAATTTTCATACCCGATCACATTATGAACGAACGGCAGAATCCCGCGGCCCGTGCCGGCACGAGACGTACCGGAAACGGTATGGCTATAATAGAAAAGATTGGGCGGAAAACATGACGAGAACGAGGCGATCGCGCGACGGCGCGGATCGGTGATCCGCCTGCCGGCCTCAAAAATTCGTGCATGAATTTCATTAAATTCATCGAATTCATGTATTTATGAAGCATCGTCACGTGACGGGGGTGATCCTACCTCATCACGACCTGCTCTAAACGGGACGTCGTCTCTGCGCCCTGCCGCGCCATGCCAGGGCCGGCAGCAGGACGCCCAGCGCCAGGATGACCGGAATCCAGCGGCCCCAGCGGCCGAACGGCGTCACCGGCAGCGCGCCGCCGATGGACACGACCAGGAAACCCTGGCGATTCCACCCCAGCCGGCCCAGTTCGTGCCCGTGGGCATCGAACGCGGCCGTAATGCCGGTATTGGCCGCGCGGGCGATCGGCAGCCCCTCTTCCACCGCGCGCATGCGCACCGTGGCCAGATGCTGGCGCGGGCCGGCCGTGTTGCCGTACCAGGCGTCGTTGGTCACGTTCACCAGCCAGTCCGGCCGGTCATGGATATCGGCCACCTGGCCGGAAAAAATGACCTCGTAGCAGATCAGCGGCCCGACCGGGGACACGCCCGGCAGGTGCCAGGTCCGCGCCCCGGGCCCCGGCACCATCCCCGCGCCGGGCACCACGTGGAACGGCAGCAGCCAGGGATCGTACTCGCCGAACGGCACCAGGTGGGCCTTGTCATACAAGCCGGCCACATGCCCGTCCGGTTCGGCCAGCGCGAGCACGCTGTTGCGCCACCGTCCGTCGCTGTCGCCGCGCAGCGTGCCGATCATGCCCGCCGCCGCGCCGGCGCCGGCCGCGGCGATCATCTGCCGCGCCAGGCCGTCTTCCGCCAGCAGGCCGGGAAAGGCGCTTTCGGGCCAGACATAGACCACGGGCCGGCCGCCCCGCGCCGGATCGGCCAGGGCCTGAACCTGGGCCTGGGCCACCCCGGCGCGGGTCAGCGCCAGATAGCGCCGGAACACCGCGATATCGTCCTGCCGCGAGATCTTCATCGTCTCGGGCACGTTGCCCTGCACCAGCACGGCGACCGGATTATGCCCCGGCGGGATCGGGCGCAGGGCCAGCAGCGCGCCGCCCAGCCCGGCCCACGCCGCCAGCCCGGCCAGTCCCGCCAACATGGCGCGGCGTCCGCCCAGCGGCAGCAGCGCCAGCAGCACCGTCAGCAGGGTCAGCCCGTCGACGCCGATCCAGGCGGCCGGCTGGATCATCACGTCGCCGGCCAGCCCGGCCATTTCCCAGGTGCTGCCCAGCGGATTCCACGGGAAACCGCTGAAGATGAACACCCGCCCCATATCGAACAGGGTCCATGTCCCGGCAAAGACCAGGTTGCGCCGCCACCCGGCGGGCGCCAGCCGGCACAGCCCGGCCGGCAGGGCGGCGGCGGGCGCCAGCACCAGCGCGCAGCCGGGGGCCGCCAGAGGCACCAGCCACCAGAACGTGTCGGCCCGCACCAGGATCGCATCGGCCAGCCAGTACAGACCCGCCGTATGCAGCCCCAGCCCGAACATGAAGCCGCGCCGGCAGGCGCCGCGCCAGCCGGCCGCGCCGTCGATCGCGCGCATCAGGACGGGGAAACAGACCGCCAGCACCGGGAACAGATCGACCGGCGGAAAGGCCAGCGCGCCCAGCGCGCCGGCCAGCAGCATCAGCAGGTCGCCCCGCCAGCCGGCCGCTTCGTCCAGGCCGGCCGACAGCGCGCGCCACGGCCGGGCCGCGCGCGCGGGCGCATCCTCGATCGCCCTAATCGAGAGCGTCACGCAGGCGTCGTTCGTAATGGCGGTAATATTTGTCCGCCAGCAGTTCGCTCTTGACGATCACCGCGACGTCGGTGGTGTTGAACTGGTCGTCGACCACCGCGCCGTCGCCGACATAGCCCCCCAGCCGCAGATAGCCCTTGATCAGCGGCGGCAGCCGCGCCAGGCAGCGCCGGTGGTCCAGGGTATTGGGGTCGGTGCGCAGCATCTCCACCCGCCGGTGCGGCAGCGCGCGCAGGCGCAGGGCCGGAGGCGCCAGGTGGTTATGGTACAGATAGGTCAGTTCGTCGCTCAGCGGCCCGGGATCGATGCCCGGCAGGCTGGCGCAGCCGAACAGGACATCGATCCGGTGCAGGAAGATGTACGAGGCGATGCCCCGCCACAGCAACTGCATCGCCGCGCGGCCGCGATAATTCGGATCGACGCAGGATCGCCCGACCTCGAGCAGCCGGCCGGGAAATTCGGTCAGGGGCGACAGGTCATATTCGCCCGAACTGTAGAACCGGCCGATTTTCTGCGCGTTTTCGCCCTGCATCAGCCGGTAGGTCCCGACCACGCCCTTGGCGCCCGAGGAGACCGCGTGGTCGATCACCAGCAGATGGTCCGCGACATTGTCGAATTCATCGACGTCGCGGCGCGTGCGCAGGGTCCGTTCGTCGGGGCGCGCGCCCATTTCGTCGTAGAACACGCGGTAGCGCAGCGCCTGCGCGGCATCGCGCTCGGCCTCGTTGGCGGCGATGCGCACGCCGAGATTGCCCGCCCGCAATTCGGGGAACCCGTTGCGTTCAAGCTCCAGGGTCGACAGGGACCGGACGGGTTGCTCGATACTCACCGTGACGATCCATCCTTCTGCTTCGCTGCGGGCTGCTTCGCGGCGGGGCGCGGCACGGCCGGCCCGTCCAGCGCGGCAGCGGCCGGCTTTCGGCGGGCGAACAATTCCAGCCGGTGGGAGACCAGGTCGAAACCCAGGCGATCGGCGATACGTTTCATCAGCGCTGCATGTTCCGTATCCTCGAACTCGACGACCTTGCCGGTGTCCACATCGATCAGGTGATAATGGTCGCCTTCCTCGGTGGCTTCGTAACGCGCCCGGCCGCCGCCGAAATCGCGGCGCTCGAGGATGCCCTTCTCTTCCAGCAGGCGGACGGTGCGATAGACGGTGGCGACCGAAATCCGCGCATCCAGGCCGACGGCGCGGCGATAGAGTTCCTCGACGTCGGGATGGTCCTCGGCCTCGGACAGGACGCGGGCGATGACCCGGCGCTGTCCGGTCATCTTCAGACCCCGCTCGACACACATCCGCCCGATCCGCGACTCCATGGCGTCGCCGGCCGCTACCATGTCGACGGCCTTGTCCGAACATCAGACATCTGGTCCAACGAAGCTACCGCCTCCCCCTCGATAGGGCCCGTGCCGCCACCTTGCGTCCCTCTCAATCCTCGCGCTTGGTGCCCAGTCCGATTTTCCGCGCAAGGGACGAACGATGGCTGGCATAGTTCGGCGCCACCATCGGGTAGTCGTGCGGCAGGCCCCACCGCTCCCGATACTCGTCCGGGGTCAGGTTATAGGCGGTTTTCAGATGGCGCTTCAACATTTTCAGTTTCTTGCCGTCTTCCAGGCAGATAATGTAGTCGGGGAAGACGGATTTCTTCGGCGGCACGGCCGGAACCGGCCGCTCGGGCTCGGCCACGGCGCGGCCCAGCCCGTCGAGAGTGGCATAGATCTTCTGGATCAGATCGGGCAGAGAGGCCGCTTCGACGCCGTTGCCCGAGACATAGGCCGCCGCGATTTGCGCCGTCAGATCCCGCAAGCCGCCTTTGTTCATTTCCTGGGCCATACCCATATCCCGTCAGTCAAACAATCGGGTCCCTATATAATTGAACGGGCCCGCGCCGCAACTACGCCCAACAATAAGATGAACTGCCGGGAGTGATCCGTGACCGATAGTGAAACCGCCATCCTCGATATTACCGGCGAGACCTGTCCGATGACGTTCGTCCGGACCCGCCTGGCACTGGACCGGCTGCCGGCGGGCGGGCGGCTGCGGGTGCGGCTGCGCGGCGCGGTGCCGCTGGACAACGTGACGCGGAGCGCGCGTCAGCTCGGCCACGCCGTTGCCGGCGAGACCGGAACCGGGCAGGACGGACCGGACGCCGGCATCCATGAGATCCTGATCGTCAAGGCGGGCTGAACGCCGGATGCGGCACGGGCGCGCGCGACAGGACCAGGGCGTCCGACCCGTCCGGATAATAGGCGCGCCGCCGCCCGATTTCGGCGAAGCCGGCGCCCCGGTACAGCGCCTGCGCCGCCGGATTGGCCGCCGAGACCTCGAGGAACAGCCGTGCTACCCCCCGCTGCACCGCCTGATCCGCCAGCCAGGCCAGCAGGGCGCGCCCCAGCCCCTGCCGCCGGGCGTCGCCCGCCACCGCGAGGGTCAGGATCTCGGCCTCGTCCGCCACGACGCGCCCCATGATGAAGCCGCGCGGCACGGGTGCCGCCCGGTGCCACCCCAGCCCGGCCACCACCCCCGGCATGGACAGCAGCGTCTCCATCGCCGGCGCGTCCCAGCGTTCGGCGGGGGGAAAGGCGTCCGCGTGCAGTCCGGCCAGCAGGGGGCCGCTGAAGGGGCCGGCCGCGCGGATGGTGACCGGCTCCGGCCCTGGCCCCGATCCAGGCCCTGGTCCTGATTCCGGTCCGTTGCCTAGCACGGTGCCGGACGCAGCCCGGCGGCCGGCAGTCTGGCCTCGGGCGGATCGACGTAAAGCGGCAGCACGTCCCGTGCCGGCAGGCCGGATTCGCGCCGCGCCAGCGCCGCCCGGGCGATCATCCCGCTGTCCGGCACCGTCAGGCGCGACAGGGCGATGTCGGATCGCCCGTCCCCCCGCGCGGCCAGGATGTCGGCGGCCGCGTCGCCCGCCAGCAGCAGCCGGCCCGGCGGCAGGGCGTAGTCCGCGACCGCGTGAGCCCGGACCGCGCCGTCCTGCTCGACGAAGATCCGGCCGCGCCGCGCCACCGACAGGCACAGCGCCGCGCGATCCGCCCCGGCCTCCTGCCGCAGGTCGGGCGCCATGGCCTCGCCGGACGTCACCCCCACCAGGTCGCACCCCGCCCCCAGCGCCAGGCCGTGCGCCAGCGCCAGCGCGGCCCGCAGCCCGGTGAACGAGCCCGGGCCGATCACCGCGGCGATCAGGTCCAGATCGCCAGGCCGCCAGCCGCATTCCGCCAGCAGGGCGGTACAGGCGGCGGGCATGGATTCCGCCCCGCCCCGCCCGGGCAGGACGCGCGTGGCCAACGTACGGGTGACGGCCCCGCGCGGGCCGCCACCATCGCCGCCGCCGCCGTCCCGCGTCACGCAGCCCAGCAGCGCGGCCGCCCCCGGCCCGCCGGGCGCGCCGTTCAGCACAAGGATCCGCATCGTCATGCCGGTCCGGCGGTCAGAGCATCAGGCAGGCGTCGTCGAAGGCCAGGCGCGGCGCGCGCGGCCGCTCCGGCTCGCCGTCCGCATAACCCAGGCAGACCAGGAAATTGGCCCGCCAGCCCTGTCCGGCCAGGAACGCGTCCTCGATCGCATAGGCGTCGAACCCCGAGATCGGCAGCACGTCCAGCCCCAGCGCGCGCGCGGCCAGGATCAGGTACCCGCCCTGCAGGGTGCCGTTGCGGAACGCCGTTTCCTCGGCCAGGCCGACATCGGCGGCGAACCAGGCGCGCAGGCCCGGTTCGGGATTCAGGTAGGCCAGCCGGTCGAAAAACAGCGGATCATGCGCCACGATCACGGTGACGGGCGCGGACAGCACCTTGTCCACATTGCCGGCCGACAAAGCGGGGCGCAGGCGTTCGCGATTGTCGGGCGTGCGCAGGAACACGAAGCGCGCCGGCGAGCAATTACCCGAGGTCGGACCCAGGCGGACCAGGTCGTACACGCTGCGCAGCGTCTCGTCGGAGACCGGCTCGTCGCGCCAGCGCTCGGCCGTGCGGGCCGACCGGAACAGCAGGTCCAGTCCGGACTCGTCCAGAACCATCTCGTCGGTGCTCCCGTTCAGGCGTCCACCTGCTCGACCGCGATCACTTCGGGGACGTAATGCCGCAGCATGTTCTCGACCCCGTGCTTCAGCGTGGCGCGCGAGGACGGGCAACCCGAACACGCGCCCTGCATCGTCAGGCGCACCACCCCGTCGCGGTAGCCGCGGAACACGATATCGCCGCCGTCGCCGGCCACTGCGGGCCGCACCCGCGTATCCAGCAGTTCCTTGATCTGCTTGACGATGTCTTCGTCCTCGGGCGCGATGCGCTCTTCCTCGACCGCGGCGTCGGCCTCGATCGCCGTCATGCCGGACACGAAGAAATCGACCAGCACGGCCAGGATCTGCGGCTTCAGCGCCGACCAGTCGGCCGCGTCGTCCTTGGTCACCGCCACGAAATCGCCGCCCAGAAAGACCCTGGCGACGCCCGGCTGGCCGAACAGCGCATCGGCCAGCTTCGAACGGCCGCCGACGGCGTCCGGACTGACGAATTCCGCGGTGGCCCGGCCGGGCACGATGGTGCGGCCCGGCAGGAATTTCAGCGTCGCGGGATTGGGGGTGTCTTCGGTCTCGATGAACATGGGGGCGATCGTCCGGCAGGGGGCCATGCAGGCGGATGGAAGACGGCGGACAAAGCCGCCGGCGAAAACGGACTGTGCAAATCCTGTTCGCTTCCAGATGTGCCAAGATGGCCGCCAAAACAAGCCCCGATCGCATGGCGGGCCGGTTCGGCCCCGTGTTGACTGCCGTTGTCCGCCGCGAAGATGACGAAATGGCAATGCGCGCTTGCGCGACGTCATGGCCGGAACGCGGAATCTTCCTGAAAATTCATTGACAGGCACCGTGCGGCTCTGGCCTTGCATGGAGCCCGGTCCGTGAACCATGATCCCCGGGGATTCGCCATCCGGCCGGGGCGCCCTTACGCATAGTCAGTCCGAGGCTTCGATACCAGATGACGTTCGCCCCGCTTTGCCGTTCGCTCCGCCACGCCCGTGCCGCCGGATGGCTGGTGGCGGCCTGCGCGTCGATGACGCTGCTGTCCGCCGGCGCACACGCCGAGCGCCTGGCCTTCGTCCTGAATTCGGCGGATGCGTCGGTCAGCGAATACGACATCGACACGCACCAGGAAATCCGGCGCATTCCCGTCCTGCGCGAACCGCACCACACGGCGCCCACCCCCGACGGCAAATATCTGCTGGTCGGCGACACGTCGGGCAACATGCTGTTCTTTCTGGATGCGCAGACCGGCGCGCGGGTGAAATCCATCCCCATCGCCGACCCGTACCAACTGCAATTCAGCCCGGACGGAAAATTCTTCACCGTCGCCGGGCTGGCCCGCAACCAGGTCGACATCTACGACGCGTCGGATTTCCAGCTTCTGCACCGCATCCATGTCGATGCCATGCCCAGCCATATGAATTACGCGCCTGATTCCTCGGTCGTCTATGTCAGCCTGCAGGACAGCGGCAAGCTGACGGCCATCGAGACCGCGACGGGCAAGGTGCTGTGGACCACCGATGTCGGGTCCACCCCCGCCGGCGTGCTGTGGCACAACGACCAGATCCTGGTGGGGGTCATGGGCACCGACTATGTCGCCGTCGTCGATCCGGCGACCGGGCACCTGGACCGCAAGATCGAGATGGCGCCGGGGCCGCACAACCTGTTCATCTCGCCCGACCACAAGCAGCTCTACGTCACCTGCCGCGTGTCGGGAATCATCGAGCGGCTGGACTGGAACACGCTGAACGTCGTGCAGTCCTATCGCGTGCCGGGCGGCCCGGACGACATCGTCTTCGCACCGGACGGCAAGATGTGGGCCACCCTGCGCTGGCGGCAGCATGTCGCGATCATCGACCCGGTCGCCGGGACGATCACGGAGACCATCCGCACCGGCCGCTCGCCGCACGGGATCTGGCTGAACACCAACCAGCCGTCGCTTCACCTGTCGATGGCCGACCGCCCCGTCCTGCCCACGCCCTGAGCGGCGCGCGGCAGCAGGATTTCCGCCCGCAGCCCGCCTTCCTTCCGGTTGGACAGCACGAGGCGGCCGCCCTCTCGCGCGACCTCGCGGCTGACGATCGCCAGTCCGAGCCCCAGCCCGCCCGTCGCGCGCGAGCGTGAGCCCTCGACCCGGTAGAACGGGGTCAGCACCCGCGTCAGTTCGGCCTCGGGCAGGCCGGGCCCGTCGTCATCGACGCGGATCCGCAGCCCATCTGGCTGCACCGACAGGCCGATCCGCGCCCGGCCGCCATAATTGACGGCATTGTCGATCAGATTGCCGAACACCCGCTTCATCGCCAGGGGGCGCAGCCGCGCCTGCCATTGCGCCGGACCGTCATAGGTCACGTCACGTCCCTGGTCGGCGGCATCGTCGGCCAGCGTGGCCAGGATCGACGCCAGGTCGACGACGCGCGGCGCCTCGGGGTCGTTTTCGCCGGACAGGTAGGCCAGCACGCCGCCGACCATCGCCTCCATCTCGGCCACGTCGCCCTCGATCGCGCGCTGCGCCTCCTGATCGTCCAGGAACCCGGCCCGCAGCCGCAGCCGGGCCAGCGGCGTGCGCAGATCGTGCGACACCGCGGCCAGGGCCTCGGTCCGGTCGGCGATCAGGCGGCGGATCCGGTCCTGCATGGCGTTGATCGCCCGGGCCAGGTGGCGCACTTCGCGCGGGCCCTTTTCCTCGACCGGGATCCATTGGCCCGATCCCACCCCGTCCGCGACGTCGGCCAGCGCGCGCAGCGGCATGCTGAGCGTATGGACCAGCATGGCCGCCGCCAGCAGCACCGCGCCCGCCAGGATCGCCGCCGAGGCGAGACCGCGCGTCATATGGTGGGGTTGCAGGATGTCGGGCGCCACGAAGCCGATCCGGCTGCCGTCCGGCAGGCGGAGGATCCCGCGGATGTCCGCGCTGCCGATCGTCGTCGGCGACAGGGTCAGCGCCGCGCCGCGCAGGATTTCGTGCCGCGCCGCCAGCCGGTCATGCAGGCTGCGCAGCACCTGGGGTTCGGCGCGCGTCGGCTTGTCCGTGCCCGGGGTCCGCCAGTCCAGCGTCAGATCCCCGGTCGAGAGCATGGCCGCCAGGATGGGACGCTGCGAGACCGGCGAGGCCAGCAGGACGCGGGCGTCGATCGTCAGGCGTTCGCCGATCAGTTCGAGCTGCGTGTCGTCGACCGTGTAGGTCTCGGCCGCCTCGTAGAAGACCGAACTGCCGACGAACACCAGCGCCACCGCCGCCAGCAGCACGAAGGTGACGCGGCCGACCAGCCCGCGCGGCCACAGCGTGATCCGCCGCGCCCCGGGTGATGCCGGCCCGTTCTGCGGCGCCGCCATGACGGTCAGTGGCGTTCCACCGGCGCGGTGAAGATGTAGCCCATGCCCCGCACGGTGCGGATCAGGGTTTCGGACTCGCTGCCCAGCTTGCGGCGCAGGCGGCTGACCAGCACGTCGACGCTGCGGTCCGAGACGTCGCCCAGCCGGGTGCGCGACAGTTCCAGCAGCCGGTCGCGGCCGATCACCCGCTGCGGATTGTCCAGGAAACTGACCAGCAGGTCATGTTCCGCACCGGAGATCTCGACCACCGCGCCGGACGGATCGGTCAGTTCCCGCCGCCGCAGATCCAGCGTCCAGCCGTCGAATTTCAGGACCTCGCGCCGAGGCGTCCCGCCCGGGCTGGGCGGCGCCACGCCGCGTCGCAGCACTGCGCGCACGCGCGCCAGCAATTCCTTCTGGCCGAAGGGCTTGGCCACATAATCGTCGGCCCCGAGTTCCAGCCCCAGCACGCGATCCAGTTCCTCACCCCGCGCCGAGACCATGATGATGGGCGTCTGCCGGTCCACCTGTCCGGCCGCTTCGGCGCCCGCGCTGCCCATGCCCATGCCGCCGCTGCGCAGCGACCGGCACAAATCGAGCCCGTTGCTGCCCGGCAGCATGACGTCCAGCACGATCAGGTCGGCCGGCGACGCGGCCAGGGCCGCCCACATCTCGCGCCCGTCCTGTACGCCCCGCACCCGGTAGCCGTCCCCCTGCAGCACACGCACGAGCAGGGTACGCATGCCTGGATCGTCCTCGACGACCAGGATACGGGCGGGCAGATCGGCGTCGGAATAGGTCTGGGGCATCGTCACGGGAGAGATCGGGCCTTTGGAACGCGGACTGGGCCGCTTGATTATGCGGCCTACAGGATACCGTACAAGCCGATGCGACGAAAACCATCCTCCAAAGACAAAGCCGGGCGGAGGACACCGCCCGGCTGTGCCGGCAACAGATCAGCGCATGCGGATCCATGCATGAGGATCGGCGTGAAAGCGGTCAGTGATGCGCCGACAGTTTCAGGACCCACAATTGCGCGATGGCGCGCGCGCCGTTGTCGCCGCCCACCGTCTTGAGCGTGGCGACGGCGTCCGCGTTGCGACCGGCCGCCATCTGGGCCAGGCCGTAATGCAGCCTGGCGATGTTCGGGTCCAGCGGCCCCTTCGCCAGACCCTGGCGCATGATGGCCAGTCCCTTGTCGGCCTGGCCGAACGTCACGTAATTATACCCGACGGTCAGCAGGGAATTGCCGGTCGGCGCCTGCTGCGCGGCGGCTTCGTCCGCCGCGATCGCCGCCTTGCGGTCGGACACGGCCTTTACGACCATGGCCTTCAGCCTGGCCTCGCGCGCCGCGCCGGCATCCTTGCCCAGCACGCCGCCGGCATAGCCGGCATTCATCAGGTCCAGCGCAAGCTGCGGCAGGCCGGCCTGCATCGCCAATTCGGTCATGTCCATGTAGTCGGCCGGGGCCGTCAGCACGCCCGCCGCCTGGCGGATGCGATAGACATCGAGCTGCAGCGCGGGCGACACTTTCGGGTCGACCATCAGGCCATGCAGGATCAGCGCCCAATATTCGGGCTTGGGATAATAGGACACCAGTTGGACATAGGTGTCGTTCAGGCCGGTCAGGTCCTTCTGCTGCGTCTGGCATGCGGCCAGCAACTGCAACTGGGATTCGGCGGGGGCCTTGCCGGCCTTGATCTCCTCGGCGATCTGCGCCTGCTGCACGCGCGCCGCGTTGGCATAGTCGCGCTGCAGGTAATAGGACTGGATCAGCAGCGTTTCCATCGCCGGATTGCTGCCGGCCGCCTTCAGGTAGCGCTCGATGCTGGCGACCGCGCGGGGGTAGTCCTTCGCGGTATAGGCCATGGTGGCCTCGGCCATCATCATCTGCAGCTTGGCGTCCTTGGGCGTGCGGCCGGACGCGATCAGCTTGTCATAGGCGGCGGTCGCCGCGGCCACGTTGCCCGACTGCGCCGCGACGGCGGCACGCATCTGGGTGATGGTATAGTCTTCGTACTCGCTCTTGCCCGGCACCGCCGCCGCGGCGTCGACCGCGCTCATGGCCTTGGCATAATTATGCGCGGCCAGCGCGGTCTGCGCCTGCTGCAACGGCTTGCCGACCTTCATGCTCAGCGTATCTGCCGCCGAGGCGGGCTGGACAAGGGCTGCCGAAGCGGAAAATGCAACGATCGCGCCGGCGAGACGGCCGGCGCGGAACAGACATGACGACATCAGCTCATTGTCCTTCCATGAACTGATCCTGACCTACGATACCCAGCTTGGTGATGCCAAGCCTCTGGCAATCCGCAAGGACGTGCGCCACGGTCTTGTAGTCGGCCAGGCGGTTCGGATGGATATGCATCTCGGGCTGGTCGGGCATGGCGGCGGCGGACGTGATGTGGGCCTGCAGCGACGCTTCGTCCGTGATCGGCTCGCCGTTCCAGCTGATGCTGTTATCGAAATCGATCGCCAGCGTCACGACCTTCGGCACTTCGGTCGAAGGCGGCGGATTGCCCTGCGGCAGGTCCAGCGCGACCGAATGCGTCTGCAGCGGAATGGTGATGATCAGCATGATCAGCAGCACCAACATGACGTCGATCAGCGGCGTCGTGTTGATATCGACAATGCCTTCGTCTTCGGTAGTGCCTTCGGTGCCGACACTCATGGCCATGGCGATGTACTCTCTAAAAAGCGCGGGTCAACGAACCTGCCGTCCGGACCGATCGCGGATCGGCGGCGGGATGGCGGCACCGAGGCCCTGATGTGGGATCTCCCGGAGGGCCCGGCGCCGCCTGGACGGCGCCGGGTGTCCTGTTGCCTCAATCCGAGTGCGGTTGCTCGGTAATGAAGTCCACGTGATAGATCCCGGCCTCCTGACAGGTCGCGATCACCCGCCCGACGGATTCGTACCGGGACTTGGCATCGCCGCGGATCTGGATCTGAGGCTGCGGCTTCAGCACCGCAATCTTCTCCAGCCGGTCCAGAAGGTCGGCGCGACTTTTGATCGCGACCTCGTTCCAGTAGACCTGTCCGTTCTCGGTCACGGCCAGCACCACGTTTCCGGGCTTGGTCTGCGTGGGCTGGTTGGCGTCCCGCGGCAGGGTGACCTTGATCGTATGTGTTGCGACTGGGATGGTGATCAGGAAGATGATCAGCAGCACCAGCATGACGTCGACAAGCGGAGTGGTGTTGATGGCGGACACCACCTCGTCTTCATCGCCGCCGCCTCCGACTTGCATCGCCATGTTCAGGCAACCCGGTTGGAGGTGGTGGTGGTGGTCGGCGAGCTGTCGGGACGGACCGTGATGTCCGGGGAGACGCCGTGGCGGAAGCCGCCGAGCAGGATGGACTGCAGGTCGGCCGCGAAATTGCGGACCTTGTCCATCGCGCCCTTGTTGCGGCGGACCAGCAGGTTGTAGCCCAGCACGGCCGGAACGGCGGTGCCCAGACCGATCGCGGTCATGATCAGCGATTCACCGACCGGGCCGGCGACCTTGTCGATCGACGCCTGGCCGGCGATGCCGATGGCGGTCAGGGCGTGATAGATACCCCACACGGTGCCGAACAGGCCGACGAACGGCGAGGTCGAGCCGACGGTGCCGAGGAACGCCAGGCCGCCCTGCAGGCGGGTCTGGATGGTGTCGACCGCGCGCTGGATCGACATCGAGGTCCAGCTGTGCAGGTCGATCGATTCCTGCATCGTGCCTTCGTGGTGCTCGGCGGCGACGATGCCGGTGTCGGCGATGTAGCGGAACGGCGAGGAGGGCTTCAGCGCCGCGGCGCCTTCCTGGATCGAGGACTTGGTCCAGAAGGTCTTCGCCGCTTCCTTGGCGGCCGAGAACATGCGCGCCTGCTCGAAGAACTTCGTGACCATGATGTACCACGTGCCCAGCGACATGCCGACCATGATCAGCAGGACGCCGCGCGCGATGATGTCGCCGTTGCGCCACAGCGCATCCAGGCCGTAGGGGTTGCCGGCCGGCTTGGGCGCGGCGGCTTCGACCGGCGGGGTCGCCGGAGCGGCGGGCGCCGGAGCCGAGGCGTCGGGGGCCGGAGCGGCGGCAGCCGGGGCGGCGGCGTCGGGCGTGGCCGGAGCGGCGGGCGCGGGCGCCGAAGCGTCGGCCGGGGCCGGGGTTGCGGCCGGCGCGGCGGCGGCCGGCGCCGACGCGTCAGGAGCGGGAGCGGCGGCCGGAGCGGCGGACTGTGCATCCTGGGCGACCGCAATCACGGGCGACGAGACGCTCAGAACGGCTGCGAGGGCCGACGCGGCAACGACAGGAACACGGTGCAGTCTGGTCATGTACTCCAAATCCTCTGTGGTAGATGGCCCGGTTTCCGGAA
The DNA here is from genome assembly GCF_038719015.1 of Nguyenibacter vanlangensis. Taxonomy (NCBI): domain Bacteria; kingdom Pseudomonadati; phylum Pseudomonadota; class Alphaproteobacteria; order Acetobacterales; family Acetobacteraceae; genus Nguyenibacter; species Nguyenibacter vanlangensis. The sequence continues at coordinate 3,212,232 of NZ_CP152276.1, read as the reverse complement.
CCACGGGGCCGCCCTGCTGATCGGTCGGGCGGACCCCGGTAACTCGGGTGAACTTGGTGGACTTCAGTCGTCGTTGCTGAGCCTGAAGGTGATCGTGTACGGGTGGTGGAATTCCTTGATGGGAACGCCATTCTTCACCGCGGGCTGATACCTGGCGCGGCGGACGTAATCGAGCGCCGCCTGGGCGAAGGCCTGGCCACCCTGCACGCTGGTCACGGCGCAGTTGGTGGTTTCGCCCGACGGTTCCACGTCGCACACCACGGTCACGCGGCCCTCACGATTTTCCTCGAGCATGTCCTCGGGATATTCGAGCTTGACGTTGTTGACCGGACGCGCGCCCGCCAGGTGATCGGGAACCGGCGGCCCCACGGGCGCGCTCGGCGCCGGCGGCACGGGCGGCGACGGCGGAACCGGCTTCGGCGGCGGCGTATGCGTCACCTGGCGGATCACCTGCTGCGGCGGCGGCTGGATCTGGATCTTCGGCGGCGGGATGTACGGCGGCGGCGGCTGCGTCATCACCGGCGGCGGGGGCGGCGGCGGAGGCGGCGGCGGCGGCTTGGGCTCGGTGATAATCTTGGTCTGGATAGGCGGACGCAGCTCCTGGACGATTTTCTGCCCAAGACCGTTCATCAACGCCCAGATCAGAACCACGTGCAGGAGAACAACGACAGTGATCCCGATGATATGTTTCGTCGGACTGCGTTGTTGTTCCGCGTAGTTCATGTCGAAACCTCCTCAAAACTCTCCGCGCCGGTTTCGGCACTCGACACCACAACAAGTCAGGACCACTGAAACGGCACCGGGACCGGCCCCGGGACGAACCCGGAACATGTGCCGCGGCGCGGACCGCCGACACATTTCGGACACACGAAAGCCGCATCGGAGACCATCGTCCCCTGCGTTACGACCTGGCTGGAGAGGCACCGAAATGCCTCCAAGCCCTTGAATTGGGCTATTGGCACCCCCTGATGTCAAGCAAGATATTTATCGAATTTGAATCGAGCAATTTGTCATCATTGGCCTAAAAATTGCCCACATTAACAACATGTCACAAACGGCTAAAAACTCGCGTTTTTTGAGAATGCAGCCAAGAATCTGCCATTTTTTGCGCCGTCGCTTGTTTCGGCCGCCGGACGGTCCGCCGGATTGCGCCGCCCGTTCGGCGGGCCACGAACCCGCGATCGCCCGCGATCACCCGTGATCAAATAAAAACGAAAGGGGTGGTTTCGGATCGATATCGATCCGTTCAAGGTGCGGTCGCGCAATAAATGCAAAATGGCCGGCGCCGAAACGGAAGCGTGAAAAAGGCATAAAAAAGGCGGGGACGGCCTTGGCCGTCCCCGCCCTGTACCCTGCCGGCCAGGCAATAACCGGCTACTGGGCGGCCGCGCTGGCCTCGGAGCGCGTGGCGCCGACCCGGGCGGCCAGGGCGGCCGCCATGAAATCGTCCAGGTCGCCGTCGAGCACGGCATCGGGATTGCCGCGCTCGACATTGGTCCGCAGGTCCTTGACCAACTGGTACGGCGCCAGGACGTAGGAGCGGATCTGGTGGCCCCAGCCGATATCGGTCTTCGCGGCCTCGGTCTGGGCGGCGGCGGCCTCGCGCCGCTGCAGTTCCTGTTCGTACAGCCGGGCCTTCAGCATCGTCATCGCGGTCGCGCGGTTGCGGTGCTGCGACCGGTCGGTCTGGCAGGCGACGACGATGCCGGTCGGGACGTGGGTGATGCGGATGGCCGATTCCGTCTTGTTGACGTGCTGGCCGCCGGCGCCCGAGGCCCGGAACGTGTCGACCTTCAGGTCGGACTCGTTGATCTCGATCTCGATCGAATCATCGACCACCGGATAGACCCAGACCGACGCGAACGAGGTCTGACGCCGCGCCGCCGCGTCGAAGGGCGAGATCCGCACCAGGCGATGCACCCCGGCCTCGGTCTTCAGCCAGCCATAGGCATTGGGCCCCGAGACCTGGATCGTCGCCGATTTCAATCCCGCCTGCTCGCCTTCGGAACTTTCCATCAGCGTGACCTTGTAGCCATGCTGCTCGGCCCAGCGGGTATACATGCGCAGCAGCATCTCGGCCCAGTCCTGGGCCTCGGTCCCGCCGGCGCCGGCATTGACTTCCAGATAGCAGTCATTGCCGTCGGCCTCGCCGGACAGCAGGCTCTCGGTCTCGCGCCGCTTGGCTTCCTCCGCCAGGGCGCGCAGCATCAGCACCGCGTCCTTCAGGACGCCGTCATCGCCTTCCATCTCGGCCAGCTCGACCAGGTCCAGCGCGTCGCGGACGTCGGCTTCCAGCCGCTGCACGCCTTCGACCTGGCCGGCCAGCAGCGTGCGCTCGCGCATCAGCTTCTGGGCGGCGTCCGGATCGTTCCACAGATCCGGATCCTCCGCCCGGTTGTTCAGTTCGGCCAGGCGGCCCAGGGCGACATCCCAGTCAAAGATGCCTCCTCAGCAGCGCCACCGACTGCTTGATCTGGTCGTTGAGGGATTCGCTCTCGGCAGACATGGAACGGGATCTCCGTCAGAAAAAATGGCGGCCCACCGGGGATGGAGGATGGGCCGGGCGGATATGGGCGATGCGCCGCGTCAATACAGCCCGCCCATGCCGATGTCACCCCCGCCGGCCGGTTGCGGCGGGACCTTGGGCTGTCCGGCCGTCGCCGCCGTACCCGGCACCGTCGTGCCCGGTACCGTCGTATCCGGCGCCGTGGTGCCCTGGGCTCCGGCAGTGGGTGAGGCCGCCATGTCGCTTTCGGAATCCGGCATGTTCTCGGCCCCCGTGTCGGCGGCCGTCAGCGCGCCGGTCACGTTCGCATACAGATCGGCGCTGACGCCCGGAATCTGGTCGGGCTTGAACGCGTCCACCGCCATCACCCGGCCGGTGTCGTAGCGCGCCAGCGTCACCCCCGGGGGCACCGGGAAATCCAGCCTGGGCCGGTCGGCCAGCACCGCCTTCATCACCTGGTTCCAGATCGGGCCGGCGATGTTGCCGCCGGTCTCGTTCTTGCCCAGGCTTTGCGGCGCGTCGAACCCGACCCAGACGACGGTGACGATGTCGGGCGAGAACCCCGCGAACCAGGCATCGTTGAAATCCTGGCTGGTGCCGGTCTTGCCCGCGATCGGCCGGTCGATCCCATCGCCGGCCGGCTTGCCGGTGCCCTGCCGGATCACGTCCTCCATCATGCTCAGGATCTGGAAGCTGCTTTCCGGCGAGGCGATCTGCGGTCGCGTGTCGGCCAGCAGCGGCCCGTCCGCCGGAACCGCCTCCACGCCCCCGCCGGGCACGGCGGCCGCCGGTGGCGTGGCGGGGGCGGGAGCCGGAGCATCCGGCACGACGCCAGGCGGCGTTCCAGGCGGTGTTCCGGGCGCCGCGGCCGGTGCGGCCTGCGGCGCGGCCGCCGCCAGGCCCAGGCCCGCCGGCCGCCATAGCACATGGCCGTCGCGATCCTGCACGTCGTCGATCAGGGTGGGCGTGACCAGCCGCCCGCCCGCCGCGATGGCGGCATAGGCCCCGGCCTCACGCAGGACGGTGGTTTCCACCGCGCCCAGGGCGGCGGGCAGGACGTGCGGCATGGCGTCGACCAGGTGCAGCCTGATCGCCATGTCGGCCACCGACTTCATGCCGATATGCGCCGCCAGGCGGATCGTCACCAGGTTGCGCGATTCCCGCAGCGCGTCATGCAGCGTCGTTGGGCCCCAGAAATCCTTCTCGTAATTGTTCGGGTGCCAGCTTCCGTACGAGACGGGCGAGTCGTCGAATTTCTGCGACGGCGAGATCCCCTGCTCCATCGCCGTCAGATAGACGAACGGCTTGAAGGACGATCCGGGCTGGCGCAGCGCCTGGGTGGCGCGGTTGAACTGCGACGCGTTGAACGACCAGCCGCCGACCATCGCCAGCACCCGGCCGCTATGCACGTCCATCGTCACCAGCGCGCCCTCGACATGCGGGATCTGCCGCAGGGCGACCCCGCCGCCGTCGGCCTGGGGTTCGATCAGCACCAGGTCGCCCGCGCGCGGCAGGCGGAAACGCCGGGCCCATGCCAGGTCGCGGGCCAGCAGCCGGCCGGTGCGCGGCGTGGGCTGGGCGGGCAATCCGTCCAGCCAGCCGACCTCGCCCGTCGCCGGCGACAGCACCACCGCCAGGCGCCAGGCATTCAGCATGCCCGGGGGCGGGGCGGCGTGGACCAGGGCGCCCTGCCAGTCGCCGGTCACCGTCGCGCGGGCGACGGCGACATCGTCCAGATGGCCGACCGGCCCGCGCCAGCCGCCATGCGCGCGGTCATAGGCCATCAGCCCGTCGCGCACCGCCTTGGTCGCGATCTGCTGCAGGTGCGGATCCAGGCTGGTGTGCACCGCCAGCCCGCCCTGCATCGTCATGTCCTGGCCGTAGCGCTCGATCAACTGGCGGCGCACCTCTTCGGCGAACCATTCCGAACCCGGGACCGGCCCGGGCCGGACGAAGGATTGCGGCATCAGCGGCTCGGCCTGCGCGGCGCGGGCCTCGTCCCAGGTGATCGCCCCGACCTCGGCCATGCGCTGCAGCACGAAATCGCGGCGTTCCTTGGCCTGCTCGGGATAGCGGTACGGATTATAGTTGGTCGGCGATTTCGGCAGCCCCCCCAGGAAGGCGGCCTGCGCGATGTCCAGTTGGTCCAGCGGCTTGTTGAAATAGGTCTGGGCCGCCGCCCCCACGCCATAGGCCCCGGCCCCCAGATAGATCTCGTTCAGATAGATCTCCAGGATCTTGTCCTTGGACAGGGTCTGCTCGATGCGGATCGCCAGCAGGGCTTCCTTGGCCTTGCGCGCGAGCGACACGGCGTTCGAGCCCAGCAGCATGACGCGCGCCACCTGCTGCGTGATGGTCGAGGCGCCGAGCGGACGCCGCCCCTTGCGCATCGTCAGATCGGTCAGCGCGGCCCGGGCGATCGCGAACGGATCGACGCCGCCATGGCTGTAGAATTTCTGGTCCTCGACCGCGATGAAGGCGTTCTTCACCCGGTCCGGGATGGCGGCATAGGGCACGAAGATCCGGCGTTCCGCCGCCAGTTCCGCCATCACCCGGTCGTCGCCGGAATAAAGGCGGCTCATCACCGGGGGCTGATAGGTCCGCAGCCCGTCCACGGTCGGCAGGTCGGCCACCAACTGCTCGTATTTCGTCCATACCGCCAGGCTGCCGGCCGCGACGACCAGCAGCAGCAGCGCCAGGCCGCCCCCCAGCAGGCGCCGTACCAGGCGATAGCGCGGCCGGCGCGGCCCGCCGGACCCGCCCAGGCCGAACCCCCGCGCGCGGGGGGCCGCGCCGGGCGGACCGCCGGCGGCGTCGCCACCGGCGCGCGAGGTCACGAGCATCCGGCCGTCATGGCCTGATCCATGAGGGCCTGATCCATTAGGAAAATTCATCCGAGGTCCAACGGGGCAATGTGCAACAGGGCCTGATCCATCACGGCGCGCCGCCGGCGGGCACCGGCCGGGGCGCTGTCCCGATGTTCTGCCTTCGCGGTCCGCATGCGGATTTCAGAGAGAAGCAGTCCACCAGGATACTGTTTTAACCTGTTTTAACTTGTGTCCATTTCGGCCCCGCAATCCGGGGCCCTGCGGTTGCGGGACACTAGCACCGTCCCGCGCCCGCGTCGCCCCTTGCCGTGCCGGCGGGTATCACGACCCGGACAGCCTGCGCCACTCGGCGCGGCCTTCCTGGTCCAGATGGGCGAAGGTGGCGTCGTCCAGCGTCAGCCCGGCGGCGGCGACGTTCTCGTCGACATGGTCGGGGCTGCCGGTGCCGGGGATCGGCAGCATCACCGGCGCGCGGCGCAGCAGCCAGGCCAGCGCGACCTGCCCGGTGGTCGCCCCCAGATCCCGCGCCACCCGGGTCAGCGCGCCATGGGCGTGGGCCAGGCCGCCCGCGGCCAGCGGCGCCCAGGGGATGAAGCCGATATCGTGCGCGACGCAATAGTCCAGCACGTCCTCGGACAGCCGGTTGACCAGGTTATAGCGGTTCTGCACCGTCGCGACCGGGAAGAAGCGGCGGGCGCGCTCGATCATCTCGACCGACACTTCCGACAGGCCGACATGGCGGATCAGTCCTTCCTGCCGCATCTCGGCGATCGCCTGGAACTGCGTTTCGGGCGGGCAGTCGGGACCCACGCGATGCAACTGCCACAGATCGATCCGCGCCACGCCCAGGCGGCGCATGCTCATGAGCACGCATTGCCGCAGATAGTCGGGATTGCCGACCGGCCGCCAGACATTGGGCCCGTGACGGGTGTGGCCGCCCTTGGTGGCGATCACCAGCCCGTCATACGGATACAGCGCCGCCCGGATCAGGTCCTCGCTGACATAGGGGCCGTAGCTGTCGGCGGTGTCGATCAGGGTGACGCCGCACGCCGCCGCGCGGCGCAGCGTGGCCAGCGCCCGCGCGCGGTCCGGGGGATCGCCCCAGATGCCGGGGCCGGTGATCCGCATGGCGCCGAAGCCCATGCGCGCCACCGGAAGGTCGCCGCCGATCGGGAACAGGCCCGCCTGCCTGGCGTCGGGATGGGACATGCACGACCTCCTCGCTCGGGGATGACCGGAACCGCGTCCAGCCGTAGGAACAGAAGATGGCAGCAGCAAGGCAGGTCCGGCCGGATGCCGGACCGTCAGCCCAGCATCCTGCCGATGACGCGCGCAGTATAATCCACCACCGGGATGATGCGCCCGTAATTGATGCGTGTGGGGCCGATCACCCCGATCGCGCCGACGATCCGGTTGCTGTCGGTCCGTGCCGGCGCCACCACCACCGACATGCCCGACAGGCCGAACAATCCGCTTTCCGCCCCGATGAAGATCCGCACGCCCTCGGATTCCTGCGCCAGTTCCAGCAGGCGCAGCATGGTTTCCTGCGTTTCCAGCCGGTCGAACAGCATCTGGATGGTCGACAGGCGCTCGATTTCCGTCACGTCGGCCAGCAGCCGCGCCTGCCCGCGCAGGAACAATGTGCCGCCGCGATCGGCTTCGCTCCAGGTCGCCAGGCCGCTGGCCACCACTTCGGCGGTCAAGTGGTGCAGTTCGCTGCGATTGGCCGCCATGTCGGCGCGCACATGGTCGCGCAGTGCCTCCAGCGTGCGGCCGGCCAGGTGGGCGTTCAGATAGTTCGCGGCCTCGACCAAGGCCGAGGGCGGCAGGCCCGGCGGAGTCTCGATCACCCGGTTCTCGACCTGTCCGTCCGCCCCGACCAGGACGACCAGCGCGCGGCCCGGGCCCAGCGCAACGAATTCGATATGCTTCACGGCCCCGTCGCTCTTGGGCGCCAGCACCAGCCCGGCGGCCGAGGACAGGCCCGACAACATCGACGACGCCTCGGACAGCATGTCCTGCAGCGAGCGGCCCCTGATCTCGAGCGCGCGGGTGATCGCATCGCGCTCGTCGTCGGCCAGGCTGCCGAACTGCAGCAATCCGTCGACGAACAGCCGCACCCCCTTTTCCGTCGGCAGCCGCCCGGCGGACGCATGGGGCGAGAACAGCAGCCCGGCCTCGGTCAGGTCGGCCATGACGTTGCGGATCGTCGCCGGCGACAGCGACAGCGGCAGCCGCCGCGACAGGGTGCGCGAGCCCACCGGCTCGCCGGTTTCCACATATTGCTCGACGATTTCGCGCAGGATCGCCGCCGAGCGTGCATCCAGTCCCGGCGGCAGGGCGGGGCGCGAGACCGGCAGACCCAGATCCATATTCCTTGTCCTCCTTGGCGCCCGGACAGAACGATCGGCATAAATCTGGCGCGCCGGCGCGCGCGTGACAAGAACGGAGGGGAAATGTGACGGGGGAACGTGACGGGAAAGGAATGTGACGGGGAAGGAATGTAACGGGGACTGGCAATCGCCCCCAGGCTCGGGTTATCTCCGCCCGGTCACCGACACAAGCCCGCCGATCCGGAGAGCCGATCCCATGACCCCCCGCCCTTCGGGCCGCGCGCCCGACGCGATGCGCCCCGTTTCCATCGAGACGGGTTTCGCCCGCCACGCCGAAGGATCGGCCCTGATCCGCGTCGGCGGGACCGAGATCCTGTGCGCGGCCACCGTCGAATCGCGGGTGCCGCCCTTTCTGCGCGGCCAGGGCAAGGGCTGGGTGACCGCCGAATACGGCATGCTGCCGCGCGCGACCCACACCCGCGGCGGCCGCGAGGCGGCGAAGGGCAGGCAATCGGGCCGCACCCAGGAAATCCAGCGCCTGATCGGCCGTTCGCTGCGCGCGGTGGTGGATCTGGCGGCGTTGGGCGAGATGTCGATCACCGTCGATTGCGACGTGCTGAACGCCGATGGCGGCACGCGCTGCGCCGCGATCACCGGGGGCTGGGTCGCGTTGCGCCTGGCCCTGGACAAGCTGGTGCGCAACCGGGTGCTGGCCCGGTTGCCGCTGCGGGCCCAGGTCGCCGCGGTCTCCTGCGGGCTGACGCAAGCCGGCCCGGTGCTGGACCTGGATTACGACGAGGACAGCACCGCCGCCGCCGACGCCAATTTCGTGCTGACCGAAACCGGCGGCATCGTCGAAATCCAGGGCACGGCGGAACATGCGCCGTTCTCGCAGGCGCAGTTCGAGGCCCTGCTGGCCCTGGCGCAAGCCGGCACCGTGCCGTTGTTCGCGGCCCAGCGCGCAGCGGTCGATGCTGCCCTGGGGGCCCCGCCGCCGGAAACCCCCTGAATAGCGGCCCGAACGGAGTCACCCCGATGACGATATCCGACACGCGTCGCCTGGCCGCCGGCGACACGCTGGTCCTGGCCAGCCACAATGCCGGCAAGCTGGCCGAATTCTCCGCCCTGCTGGCCGGTCACGGCGTCACCCTGGTATCGGCCGGGCAGCTCGGCCTGCCCGAACCCGAGGAAACCGCCGACAGCTTCGCCGGCAATGCGGCGCTGAAGGCGCGGGCCGCCGCCACGGCCAGCAACCTGCCGGCCCTGGCCGACGATTCCGGCCTGTGCGTCGCGGCCCTGGACGGCGCGCCCGGCATCTATTCCGCCCGCTGGGCCGGCCCGGCGAAGGATTTCCCCGCCGCCATGGCGCGCATCCATGCCGGCATCGGCGGCAATCCGGACCGCGCGGCCTGGTTCATCTCGGTCCTCTGCCTGGCCTGGCCGGACGGCACGCTGCGTACCTTCGAGGGCCGGATCGACGGCCGGATCGCCTGGCCGCCGCGCGGCGGCAACGGCCACGGCTACGACCCGGTCTTTCAGCCCGTGGGCGAGGCACGCACCTTTGCCGAGATGCCCGAGGCCGAGAAGAACGCGATCAGCCACCGCGCCCTGGCCTTCGTCCGGTTCCGTGACGATTGCCTGCCGCCGGCCCATCCGTGACGGCACCCGCCGACGCCCCGCGTGCGGCGGGTGATGCGGCGCTTCGCGCGGCCGGCGGCCCGCTCGCACGGCTGGCCGGCCTGTCCGGGCTGGCGCGGCTGCTGCCGCCCGGCGTCCTGCTGCTGGCTTTGCTGCTGACGGCGCCGCTGCTGGCGCTGCCCGACCATGTCTCGACGAACTATAACGAGGGCTGGAACGCCTATCTGGCGCTGCGGGCCCTGGCGCACGATCCGGCACGGCCGCTCTATCCGCCGCCGGGCAGCATGGTGTTCAATAACTACCCACCGCTGTCCTTTCCGCTGGTGGGCCTGCTGGGCAGGCTGACCGGCGACATGATCGTGGCCGGCCGGATCGTCGCCCTGGCCGCGCTGCTGGCCGGCGGCGCCCTGGTCGCGTGCTGCGTCCGGCGGATGGGCGGCCGGCGGGACGCGGCCCTGGCGGCCGGACTGATGCTGCCGCTTTTCGTCTGCACCGGGTTTTCCGCCTATGTCGGGATCGACGACCCGCAATGGCTGGCCCATGCCCTGATGCTGGGGGGGCTTGCCGTCCTGCTCGGCGGTCCGCGTCCGGCCGCGCCGTCGGTCCGCCGCGCCGTCCTGGCGGCGCTGCTGGTCGCGGCCGGCGGGTTTGTGAAACATAACCTGATCGCCCTGCCGCTGGCCGCCACCGCCTGGCTGGCCTGGCATGACCGGCGGGCCCTGGCGGCGTGGTGCGGCGCCGGGCTTGTCGCGGTGCTGGGGGGCTTTGCGCTGGCGCGCTGGCTGTACGGCCCTGCCTTCCTGACCGACCTGCTGCATCATGACCGGGTCCTGTCGGCGCGCCAGGTCCTGGACGGGGTGGCCAAATTGCCGGCCATGGCCGGCCCGCTGCTGGCGGCCGGGCTGCTCTGGCTGCGTCCGGCCCCCGGCGGGGGCGGCACGCCGGCGGGGCGGGGCCGCGTGCTGGTCCTGTTGTTCCTGGCCCTGGCGCTGGTGACGGGACTGGCCCAGCGCCTGGGCGACGGCGTCAATTACAACGCGCAGTTCGAGACCCTGATCGCCGCCTGCCTGGCGACGGGGCTGGTCCTGGCGCGCGACCCGGCGGATGGGCGGTTCTGGCGGCTGGGCTTCGGACGGCTGGGCTTCGGGCGCTGGCGCCTGTCCCCGGCGCGGCTGGCGCTGGTCGCCGCCATGCCGGCCCTGGCGATCGCGCCGTTTCGCCTGGCGCACGACCTGGACGCCGTCCGCGCCCGGCCCGCCGAGACCGGGCAATGGCAGGCGGCGATCGGCCGGCTGCGCGCCGCGCCGGGGCCGGCCGCCTGCGAAACGCTGGCCCTGTGCTATTGGGCCGGCAAGGACGAGACGGTCGATTTCTTCAACCTGACCCAGGCCATGCTGGTCGGGCGGCAGACCTTTCCGCTGGACGCGATGGCCGGGCGGCATGTCTTCGGGCTGGTCGAACTCAATATGGCCGGCGGACGCCATCGCGAGGCCCTGGCCCAGCGCGGCCGCGACCCGGTGGACGCGCCGCTTCGCGCGGCGGGCTATGTTCCGCTGTTCGCCGGCCCGGACAGGACTGTGTTCCTGGCGCCGCCCCCGGTGCGCTGAGCCTTCGAGGCGAGGCGAGGCGAGGGCGCCGCGCGATCAGCGTCCGGTCAGGATCTGCGCGACGAGCTGGCCGACCGTCGGCACGAAGCCGTCGGCATAGAACGGGTCGGTGGCGAAGCGCCACGCATTGGTGCCGCCGAACATCAGGTTGTCGTCCATCGCCGCCTCGGCGTCGTCCCCGTGGGCGTGGGCGATCGTCTGCAATGTCTTCTGGATGCAGAACGAGCGCGGATCGGCCTTGTGCCCGTTGGTGAAGTCCGGCCCGCGCTGGCTCCAGTTCGAGAAGCGGCATTCCGACAGGCAGCCCATGCAGGCCACCTGGTCGGCCAGGATCTCGCGCGCCTGGTCCCGGGTCACGAAGATCAGGGTGGAGTCCGGCGTGCGCATTGCCTCGGTGAAGCCCTGGGATTCCCACAGGCGGACATGCTCGCGGTCGGCCTCGGTCATGAAGACCTGGCGGGCCCGCGCCCCCACGCCATAGGACGCGGTATGCTCGCCGACCGGTTCGGTCGAATAGGCGACCTGGCGTTCGGAGCGCGCCTGCAATTCCCGCAGGAACGGGTTGTTCACCGCCGAGGAATAGAATCCGGTGGGCGAGAAGCGGTTGAGGAACACATCCCCCTTCTTGAGCGTGCGCAGCCTGCGCTTCCACGCCTCGGGGATCGGGCTCTCGCGGGTCAGCAGCGGCCTGGTGCCGAACTGGAAGGCGATCGGCCCCAGTTCCGGATTGTCGATCCAGTCCTGCCATTCCTCCAGCCACCACACGCCGCCGGCCATGATGATCGGCGTGTCGTGCAGGCCGAACTGGCGCATCAGCCTGCGCAGTTCCAGCACGCGCGGCATCGGGTCCTCGGGCGTGCGCGGATCCTCGGTGTTCGACAGGCCGTTATGGCCGCCGGCCCGCCAGGGGTCTTCGTACACCACGCCGCCCAGCAGGTCCGACGTCTTGTGGAAGGACCGTTTCCACAGCGCGTTGAAGGCCCGCGCCGAGGATACGATCGGGTAGTAATGGATGCCGAACGTCGCCGCGATCTCGGACAGGCGATAGGGCATGCCCGCCCCGCAGGTCAGGCCGTGGATCAGGCCCGGCGCGCCTTCCAGCACGCCGCTGATCACGCGCTCGGCCGCGCCCATTTCCCACAGGATGTTGGCATGGACGCGCCCGCGCCCGCCGGACACCTCGTGGGCGATGCGGGCCTGGGCGATGCCGCCGCGAATGGCGTATTCCACCAGTTCCTCATGCCGCTCGCGCCGGGTGCGGCCATGATAGACCTGCGGCACCGGCCGGCCTTCGGCATCGTAGGAATCGGCATTGACGATCGACACCGTGCCGGCGCCTCCCGCCGCCGCCCAGTGCCCGGATGATATGCCGGTCGACACCGACACGCCCTTTCCGCCCTCGACCAGCGGCAGGACATCCACCCCGCCCATCCGGATCGCATTGATCGCCTTCATCATTACCCTATCGTCATCGCGCCGGCGGAAGCGGCCGGCGCCTGGTAGCCATGGCCCTTACGGGGCTGATATGGGGCGCCCCATACGGAACGGACAGCCGCGCGGCGGCGGCGCGGACCCGTCGTCCGGCCGCCGCGCCCGGCCCGCCGTACTCAGCGTGCCGGCGGACGGCCCGGCTTGGCGCCCACGGTCTCGGTGATGTCGGCGCCGGTTTCCTGATCGACCACCCGCATCGACAGCTTCACCTTGCCGCGATCGTCGAAGCCCAGGACCTTCACCTTCACCACGTCGCCCTGGTTGACCACGTCGGTGGTCTTCGCCACCCGGCCCTGCGACAGTTCCGAAATATGGACCAGGCCGTCGCGCGCGCCCAGGAAGTTCACGAACGCGCCGAAATCGGCGGTCTTGACCACCTTGCCGGTATAGATCGCCCCCAGTTCGGGCTCGGCCACGATGCCGCGGATCCGCTCGATCGCCTTGGCGGCCTGATCTTCGGACGTGGCGGCGATCATGATCGTGCCGTCGTCGTTGATGTCGATCTTCGCACCCGAATATTCAACGATCTCGCGGATCACCTTTCCGCCCTGGCCGATCACGTCGCGGATCTTTTCCTTGGGCACGGAGATCGTGGTGATCTTCGGCGCCGAGGCCGAGACGTCGGCGCGGCCTTCGGTCAGCGCCTTGGCCATCTCGCCCAGGATGTGCAGCCGGCCCTCGCGCGCCTGTTCCAGCGCGATCTTCATGATCTCGGGCGTGATCGAGGTGATCTTGATGTCCATCTGCAGCGAGGTGACGCCCAGCTCGGTGCCCGCGACCTTGAAGTCCATGTCGCCCAGGTGATCCTCATCCCCCAGGATGTCGGACAGCACGGCGAAACCGCGATCTTCCTTGATCAGCCCCATGGCGATGCCGGCCACCGGGCGGCGCAGCGGCACGCCGGCATCCATCAGCGCCAGCGAGGTGCCGCACACCGTGGCCATCGAGGACGACCCGTTGCTCTCGGTGATCTCGGAGACGATGCGCATCGTGTAGGGGAAGGCGTCCTTGCCGGGCAGCAGCGGATGCACCGCGCGCCAGGCCAGCTTGCCGTGCCCGATCTCGCGCCGGCCGGGCGAGCCCATGCGGCCGCACTCGCCCACCGAATAAGGCGGGAAATTATAGTGCAGCATGAAATTGGTGCGGTATTCGCCTTCCAGCGCGTCGATCACCTGCTCGTCCTGGGCGGTGCCCAGCGTGGCGACGACCAGGGCCTGGGTCTCGCCGCGGGTGAACAGGGCCGAGCCATGGGCGCGCGGCAGGATGCCGACCTCGGACACGATCGGGCGGACCGTCTTCAGGTCGCGCCCGTCGATGCGCAGGCCGGTATCCAGCACGGCGCTGCGCACCACGTCGGCTTCCAGCTCCTTCAGCATCGGCTTGGCCGCGTCGGCGTTCAGGCCTTCCGCCGCCAGGCCGGCCAGCACGGCCTCCTTCGCGGCGCCGACCTTCTTGTAGCGCTCCTGCTTCACGCGCTCCTGATAGGCGGCGGCGATCGCCGCGCGGCCCAGCGCGTCGACCCGCTGCTGCAGCGCGATTTCCTCGGCCGTCGGCTCGGCCAGGTCCCACGGCGCCTTCGCCGCGTGCTCGGCCAGCGCGATGATGGCGTCGATCACCGGCTGGAAGGCCGCATGACCGAAGGTCACGGCGCCCAGCATCACCTCTTCGCTCAGCTCGCCCGCCTCGGACTCGACCATCAGCACGCCTTCCGACGTCCCGGCGACCACCAGGTCCAGCGCGCTGTCCTTCATTTCGGCCAGGGTCGGGTTCAGCACATATTCGCCGTTCAGGTGGCCGACGCGGCAGGCCGCGACGGGGCCGAAGAACGGAATGCCCGACAGGGTCAGCGCCGCCGAGCAGCCGACCAGCGCGGCGATGGCCGGGTCATTCTCCAGGTCGTGGCTCAGCACGGTGGCGACGACCTGGACCTCGTTGCGGAAATTGTCGGGGAACAGCGGGCGGATCGGACGGTCGATCAAGCGCGAATTCAGCACCTCGATCTCGGACGGACGGCCTTCGCGCTTGAAGAAACCGCCCGGAATCTTGCCGGCGGCGAACGCCTTTTCCTGGTAATTGACGGTCAGCGGGAAGAAATCCTGCCCCGGCTTGACGCTCTTGGCGCCGACGGCGGTGCATAGCACCACCGTGTCGCCGTAGGTCACGACGACGGCGCCGTCGGCCTGGCGGGCGATCTTGCCCGTCTCCAGCACCAGCGGACGTCCGCCCCAGTCGATTTCCTTGCGATAATAATTGAACATTCAGACATTCCCTGTCCGGCGGCCGGCCCGATGGGGTGGAAGGCCCCGGACGGAGGGAGAAGAAACAGCGTCTCGGACGGCATGGTGTGTGATGGTCGCCCACCAGAACGCCATGTGGCCTGAAACGCTGCGACCCGGTCCGGATGTCTCCACCGACATGGCGGCAGCATGTTGCCCCGGCCCACGATTGGGCAGGGGATGGCCGTTCCGGCCCGGCGGGGCAAAAGGGATCGGCCCCGCCGGCGGAACGCGCCGTGCGGCGGGGCGGCGGCCGTGCCCTGCGCGGCCGCCGCCCCGCCGCCCGTCAGATCAGCGACGCAGGCCCAGGCGGCCGATCAGGGCCTGGTACCGCGCCCCGTCCTTGCGCTTCAGATAATCCAGCAGGCCGCGACGGCGGCCGACCATCATCAGCAGACCGCGGCGCGAATGGAAATCCTTCGCGTGGGTCTTCAGGTGCTCGGTCAGGTTGTTGATCCGTTCGGTCAGCAGCGCGACCTGGACCTCCGGCGAGCCGGTATCCTGGGCGGCGGTCTGATATTCGCCGATCAGCGTCGTGCGGCGTTCTGCGGTAATCGACATCGTGTTCTCCATTCACATGCGGTTAAAGCATACGGTCCGGGCGCAGCCAGCCATCCTCCAGCCGGCAGAGCCCGATCACCCGCTTCCCGTCCATTCCCCGCGCGATCCCGCCCGCGGGATCGACGGCGTCCGGAATCCGCCCCATCAGGTCGAGCAGGCTGATCGCCCGCCCGTGTGACAGGGCATCCGCTTCTTCGTGGGTCAGGGCCAGCGCCGGGATGTCGGCCAGCGCGGTCGCGACCGGAAGCAGCAGATCCGGTGAAGCAGGCGCGTTGTCGTCGCTTGTCGCTATTTTGTCCAGCTTAATTGCATCCGCCTCGGAAAATGGACCGACCCGCAGCCGGCGCAGGGCCGCCACGTGGCCCACCGTGCCGCAGGCCCGGGCGATGTCGCGCGCCAGCGAACGCATATAGACGCCCTTGCCGGACTCCACCTCGAAGATCGCGGTGTCGGCGTCCGGCCGGGCCACCAGCTCGAACCGGTCGACCCTGGCCGGCCGGGGCGGCAGATCCGGCGCGCGCCCGTCGCGCGCCATGTCGTAGGCGCGCTCTCCCGCCACCTTGATGGCCGAGAAGACCGGCGGCACCTGCATGATGTCGCCGCGAAAGGCCGGCAGGGCGTCGCGGAACTGCGCGTCGGTGGGGCGCACGTCCGAGGTCGCGGTCACCACGCCGTCGGCATCGTCGGAATCCCGCGCCTCGCCCAGCCGCAGGGTGAACTGGTAGCGCTTGGTCCCGTCCATGATATAGGGCACCGTCTTGGTGGCCGCGCCGAAGGCCACGGGCAGCAGCCCGGTCGCCAGCGGGTCCAGCGTGCCGCCGTGCCCCGCCTTCTGGGCGTCGAACAGGCGCTTCACCCGGTTCACGATTTCGGTCGAGGTCATGCCCGACGGTTTGTCGATCACCAGCCAGCCATCGATCGCGCGTCCGCGCTTGCGTCGCATCAGACAGAACCTTTTTCAGAATTTGAGGAGGCGTGCGTGGGGACGCCGTGCATGTGAATGCCATTCCTGTGAATGCCATTCCCTGGGCGGGGTCGCCCGGCAATCCGTCGTTCGGGACGGATTTCAGTCCAGGTCGCGGGCCACGTCGGGATGGCGCAGCAGCGCATCGACTTCCATCGCGTAATCAAGCGCGGTATCGGGCTGGAAATGGATTTCGGGCGCCACCCGCAGCCGCAGCCCGGTGGACAAGCGCGAGCGCAGGAACGGCGCCACGCGCTTCAGCGCCGGCAGCAGGGTCTCGACGTCGCTGCGGCCCAGCCGGGCGACGAAGGCCGTGGCGTGCTTCAGGTCGGGTGAAATCCGCACCTCGGTCACGGTGATGCGGACATCGACCAGTTCGGGATCGCGGAATTCCGTCCGCGCGAACAGGTCAGCCAGCACGCGGCGCACCTCTTCGGCCACGCGCAACTGGCGCTGCGAGGGCCCCGAAGCAGGCTGGCCGGCGAGTTTCCCCGCCGGCCCCGCCGCATTCACCTTCCCGCGTGAGGAATGGCGGCTCATGCGGGCACAAGCTCCATTTCGTAGCATTCGACCATGTCGCCCTCGCGCAGGTCGTTATACCCGGCGAAGGACAGGCCGCATTCATAGCCGCGGGCCACTTCCTTGACGTCGTCCTTGAAGCGCTTGAGCTGGCTGAGCTCACCCTCATGGATGACGACGTTGTCACGCAGCAGGCGCACGCCGCAGCCGCGCTTGACCACGCCCTCGGTGACGTAGCAACCGGCGACCTTGCCGACCTTGGTGATGTCGAAGACCTTGCGGATCTCGGCATAGCCCAGGAACTTCTCGCGGTGCTTCGGCGCCACCTTGCCCTTGACCAGTTGCTCGACGTCGTCCGCCACCTGATAGATGATCGAGTAGTAGCGGATATCCACGCCCTCGCGCTGGGCCAGTTCGCGGGCCTGCGTCGTGGCGCGGACGTTGAACGCGACGATGACCGCGTCCGACGCCTTGGCCAACTGCACGTCGCTTTCGGTGATCTGGCCGACCCCGGCCGTCAGCACGCGGACCTTGACCTCCTCGTGCTCCAGCTTCAGCACCGTGGCCTGCAGCGCCTCGGCCGAGCCCTGGACGTCGGCCTTGATGACGACGGCGACTTCCTTCTGCGCGCCGGCCTGGATGCGGGCCAGCATCTGGTCCAGCGTGCCGCGCGCCGCGGTCTGCCCGGCCGCCATGCGGTCCTTGATCACCCGCTGGCGGAATTCCGAGATCTCGCGGGCGCGGTTCTCGTTCTCGACCACCACGAAGGGTTCGCCGGCACCCGGCACGCCGGCAATGCCCAGCACCTCGACCGGGGTTGCCGGGCCGGCGTCCTGCACCTGGCGGTTGCGGTCGTCCAGCATCGCGCGCACGCGGCCCCATTCGGCGCCCGCCACCACGATGTCGCCGCGCTTCAGCGTGCCCTTCTGCACCAGCACGGTCGCCACGGGCCCGCGCCCGCGATCCAGCCGGCTTTCGATCACCGAGCCTTCGGCGACGCGGTGCGGATTGGCGCGCAGGTCCAGGATTTCCGCCTGGAGCAGGATGGCTTCCTCCAGCTTGTCCAGCCCGGTGCGCTTCAGCGCCGAGACCTCGACATCCTGGGTGTCGCCGCCCATCGCTTCGACCACGATCTCGTGCGACAGCAGTTCCTGCCGCACCCGGTCCGGGTTGGCGCCGGGCTTGTCGCACTTGTTGATCGCCACCACGATCGGCGCGTGCGCCGCCTTGGCATGCTTGATGGCCTCGATCGTCTGGGGCATCACCCCGTCATCGGCCGCCACCACCAGCACCACCACGTCGGTCACCGACGCGCCGCGGGCGCGCATGGCGGTAAACGCCTCGTGACCCGGCGTGTCGATGAAGGTGATCCTGGCCCCGGAGGCCAGCGTAACCTGATAGGCGCCGATATGCTGGGTGATGCCGCCGGCCTCGGCCGCCGCCACGTCGGTGGTGCGCAGCGCGTCCAGCAGCGACGTCTTGCCGTGGTCGACATGGCCCATGACCGTGACGACCGGCGGACGCGGCTGCAGTTCCTCGGGCCGGTCCTCGATCCCTTCGATGCCGATCTCGACGTCGCTGTCGGCGACGCGGCGGACACGATGGCCGAATTCCTGCACCACCAGCTCGGCGGTGTCGGCGTCCAGCGACTGGGTCACCGTGGCCATCACGCCCATCTTCATCAGGGTCTTGATGACCTCGCCCTGGCGGGCCGCCATGCGGTTGGCCAGTTCCTGCACCGTGATCGTCTCGGGCAGCACGACGTCGCGCACCACACGCACCTGGTCCGAACGCAGGCGTTCCAGCTCCGCCTGGCGGCGCTCACGCTCGCGCTGGCGCCGGACCGAGGCCAGCGAACGCGTCTTGTCGTCATCCCCCTCGATCGCCGCCTGGACGTCGATACGGCCCGACCGGCGGCTGTCGCCGCCCTTCTTGGCCGTGGCGCCCGACGGCTTGCGGGACGGCGCGGCACCGCCGCCCGGACGGCGCGCGGGACGGCGTTCCTCGTCGCCCTCGGCGGCGCGGCCGGTGCGCAGGCGCAGCGTCTCGCCGGGCGCCTGCGGCGTGGCGGAGGCGGGCGCCGCCGGACGGCTGGGCGTTACCGGACGCGCCGGCATGATGGCGCGCTCGGCCAGCGGGCGCAGGCGTTCCATCGGCGGCGCCAGCGTCACCTCGCCGGGGATCGGCACCGCCGACACGACGGGGCCGCTGCCGGCCTGCGGCTCGACCTCGGGCTCGGGCCGCGGCCGGGCATGGCGCGCCACCTCGGCCTCGGCCCGCGCACGGGCGTCGGCCTCTTCCTGCTCGCGGGCCGCGTCCTCGGCGGCACGGCGGGCTTCTTCCTCGCGGCGGCGCGCTTCCTCGGCCGCCGACAGGATCATGATCTTTTCCTGCTCGCGCCGCTCCTGCTCGCGCCGGACGGCTTCCTGCCGCTGCTCGTCAAGGACGCGCTGGCGGGTGGCCAGCTCGGCCGCCGTCAGCGCCCGGCCGCCATTGCCGCCCCGTCCGCCGGCCCTGCCGCCGCCGGACGAACCGGAGCCGCTGCCCGCGGGGGCCGGACCGGGGCCGCGCTTCTTGCGCACCTCGACCTGCACCACCTTCGAACGACCATGGCTGAAACTCTGCCGCACGGAACCGGCGTCAACCGTCCGTCCGACATCCCTCCGGCCCGCCGGCCGCAGGGACAAGCGTCCCTTACCCTGATCCTGATCGTTGCCTTCGCTCATGTACCCGCCTGTTCACCCAAGTCCGGCGGATCGGTCCGCCAAACCCGGAACCGTCCTGCCGGACAGCCCCGCAAAACGTTCATTATCGACGCGGAAACGCCGTGCCAGCTCGCCATGCGACATCGCCGCATGCACGACATGGTCACGGCCGAATGCCGCCCCCAACGCCGCCGCCGTAGGAACAACCGCTACCGGAAGGTCCCGTGCGCCGGACAACAACCTCGTCCTCTCGTCCGGGCTGCCATCCTCGGCCTGAATGATCAGACCGGCGCGACCGCCCGCTATCCATTCCCGCACCTTGGCGAAGCCATAGGTCACCTGACCGGCCCGCCGTGCGAGTCCCACCGTCTCCATCATCCGGCGCACGAGCCCGGCTTCCAGGATCCTGTCCAGGTCGGGCGGGATTGTGACCTGTCCACGTGCGGCGCGTGCAAACGCCCCCCGTGTCCGGGCCGTTTCTAGCACATCCCGCCGGGCGCTCAACCAGATTCCCCGTCCGGGCAGACGCGCGGCCAGATCGGGGGTCAGAATCCGATCCGGCGAGACGACGAAACGCAGCATGGTCTCGGGCGCCGCCCGTTCGCGGGTGACGATGCAGCGGCGCAGCGGGGCGTGCCCGTTTTCCGTGCATTCGTCGTCGGCACATTCGTCCGCCCGTCCATCCTCCACGCCCCGGTCGCCGATCTCCGTCTCCATTCCCCGCACCGTCTCCGACCGCGGCGCCGCCTCAGGCGCCCGCCGCCTCTCCGCTCTCGGCGCCTTCTTCGGCACCGCCCTCGGTACCATCGAACCAATGGGCACGCGCCGCCATGATGATCTCGTTGGCCGCCTCCTCGTCGATCACGTCGCCGCCCAGGATCTCGACCAGTTCGTCGCCCGCCAAGTCGGCCAGGTCGTCGAGCGACTTCACGCCCTTCTCACCCAGCGTGACCAGCATCTGGTTCGAGAACACGCCCAGCACCGCGATGTCGTCCGAAACGCCCAGGCCGCGGCGCTTCTCGTCCAGCTCGTCCTCGCGGCGGGCCAGGAAGCCCTCGGCGCGGCGGACCAGCTCGCCGGCCACGTCCTCGTCGAACCCTTCGATCCCGGCCAGCTCGTCCGGGTCGGCATAGGCCAGTTCCTCGATCGTGTGGAAGCCCTCGGTCACCAGCAGGCCGGCGATGACGTCGTCCACGTCCAGCGCCTCGACGAACAGGCTGCTGCGGCGGCGGAATTCCTCCTGCCGGCGCTCGGATTCCTCGGCTTCGGTCAGGATGTCGATGTCCCAGCGGGTGAGCTGGCTGGCCAGGCGGACATTCTGCCCGCGGCGGCCGATCGCCAGGCTGAGCTGCTCGTCAGGCACCACCACCTCGACGCGGCCGGCTTCCTCATCCATCACCACCTTGGTCACTTCCGCCGGGGCCAGCGCGTTGACCACGAAGGTCGCGGCCTGCGGGCTCCAGGGGATGATGTCGATCTTCTCGCCCTGCAGTTCCTGCACCACCGCCTGCACGCGCGAGCCGCGCATGCCCACGCAGGCCCCGACCGGGTCGATCGACGCGTCGCGCGAGATCACCGCCATCTTGGCGCGCGAACCGGGATCGCGGGCCACGGCCTTGATCTCGATGATGCCGTCATAGATCTCGGGCACTTCCTGGGCGAACAGCTTGGCCAGGAAGGCAGGATGGGTGCGCGACAGGAAGATCTGCGGGCCCCGCGGCTCGTCACGCACGTCGTAGATATAGGCGCGCACGCGGTCCGAGTTGCGGAAGCTCTCGCGCGGGATCAGCTCGTCGCGGCGCAGCAGCGCCTCGGAATTGCCGATCTCGACCATCAGGTTGCCGTATTCGGTGCGCTTGACCGTGCCGTTCACGATTTCGCCCACACGGTCCTTGAACTCGTCGTACTGGCGCTTGCGCTCATATTCGCGCACCCGCTGGACAATGACCTGCTTGGCGGTCTGGGCGGCGATCCGGCCGAAATCGATCGGCGGCAGCGGGTCGATCAGATGCTCGCCCAACTGGATCTCGGGCTTGAACTTGCGCGCGATATGGAGCGGGATCTGCGTTTCCTCGTTCTCCACCACCTCGACCGCCTCGGTCCAGCGGGACAGCCGCACGTCGCCGCTCTTGCGGTCGATGGTGGCGCGGATGTCCTTCTCGTGCCCGTATTTCGCGCGGCCGGCCTTCTGGATGGCCTGCTCCATCGCTTCCAGAACCTCTTCCCGGTCGATCGACTTCTCGCGCGCGACGGCGTCGGCCACCAGCAGCAGTTCGGGACGGGAAACGGACGTGTCCATCAGGGCCTCCAGGGACGTCTCAGTGGGTCTTGCGCGCCGGCGACCGGCCGGGCTTGGCGTGTGTCATGTGGTCCGGGGCCTCTTGCGCGTCCCCGGCACCGTCCCGCGCGCCCATCATATGGGCGGTGGCGGCGATCAATTCATCGGTCAGGACCAGCCGCGCGCGGCGCAGGTCCGCCAGCGGCAGCGCGACCTCGGCCCCGTCATCGAGGCGCAACCGCCCGAACCCGTCGCCGGCGCCCAGCACGATGCCGGCAAAGCGCCTGCGGCCGTCGATCGGCAGGTTCACCTCGGCCTTCGCCAGGTGGCCGGCGAAGCGGTTCCAGTCCTTCGTCCGCGTCAGCGGCCGGTCGATCCCGGCCGACGAGACCTCGAGCGTCCAGGCGCCGGGCAGCGGGTCCTCGACGTCCAGCACCGCGCCCACCGCATGGCTGATCTGCTCGCAATCCTCGATCGCGATCAGCGTGCCGTCGGCGCGGTCGGCCATGATCTGCACGGTCGGGCTCTCGCGGCCCAGGATCGCCACCCGGACCAGCTCGAATCCCATGTCGGCCAGGACGGGGGCCACCAGGGCGGCCACCTTGGCATCGAGGCCGGTCAGAAAGGGCAGATCTTCGTCCAAAACAAAAAAGGCGGCCGCTCGGGCCACCCCCCAAAAAAACGGAGATGAAGGAATGGCCTCCATATAGGACACTCCGCGCCCCGCCGCAAGGTCCCCGCGTCGTCGCCGCCGGCCGCCGGCTTGCATCCCGCGCATCACAAAAACATGGTACATTACATTACAAACAGGTGGGCGTTCGATACTTGCACGCGGCGCCGGGCCAAACGCATGATGCCGCCATGAGGCACATGCCCGAACCCGAACCCGGCGCCGCGGCGGATGAGTCCGGTCCTGCCAGGGGCAGGCCGCTCTGGTACGGTCTGGCGGCCGGCGTGATCGTCGTGGCCGGGTTCAGTGCCCGCATGGCGCACCAGCAGCAGCACCCCGCCCCGGCCCCCGCCATCAGCAGCGACGGCCGGACCGTCGGCGGCGCGGGCCTCGGCGGCGCCCACGTGCTGGCCAGCACCCAGCAATTCGCCATGATCTCGCCCGACAACGCGCCGCGCGCGCTGCAGCAATCGGGCCTGACGCCGGACCAGCAGGCGCGGATCCTGGCGGGCATCCGGCGGCGCGAATACCGCCTGGTGCAGATGCCGCTGTATGACGAGGGCGGCCAGGGCGGCGTCGTCACCGTCACCTCCGGCGGCATCAGCCAGACCGTGCCGCTGACGCCGCGGCCCCGCACGGTCCTGCTGCCCATCCGGATCTCGGGCCAGGTCGATATCGCGCCGGTCACCGATCCGGGACTGGCCGGGGTGGCGCCCGGGGCCATCACCGTGCTGGGCCCGACCCCGCTGCCCGTCATCCATCGCGACGAAATGCTTGTACTGGATGTGATCGTCCAATGAAGGCCCTGCTTCCCGCCCTGAACCGGATGATGCCGGTGATGATGGTGATCTTCCTGGTCCTGGCGAGCCTGCAGGCGGCCGCGTCGCTGCATCTTTCGCTCGCCAGCCTCGCGCATTTCATGGAATGGTGTGCGCCGGCCTTTCCCGTGCTGACGGCCGGGAGCAGCCTGCTGGTCCTGGCGGGATTGATGTTCGAAACCCGCGCCGAACGGCTGGCGCGCAAGGGGCTGCGACGCCGACGGGGGTGGATGATGGATGTATTGGCCAGACTGACCAACCGCACCGCGCTGGAAGAGATGATGGCGCGCGAGCAGAAGGAAACGGTCATCGACGCCGAGGAACTGGCGGCCGGTCTGCGCGCCCGCGTGATCGGCCAGGACCAGGTCTGCGAGGACATCGCCGCCCAGTTGCGCCGGCGCATGGCGCTGCAGGTGCGCGGCAAGCCGGTCGGCATCTTTCTGCTGGCCGGGCCGCCCGGCACCGGCAAGACCTACCTGGCCAAGCAGATGGCCCGACAGCTTGACCGGCCGCTGCTGCATTTCGACATGACGCAGATGAGTTCGCCGCACGCGGCGACGCAGCTCTTCGGCTCGCCCAAGGGCTATGTCGGCTCGGACACGTTCGGCAAGCTGACCGGCGGGCTGAAGGAAAAGCCCGATGCCGTCGTCCTGCTGGACGAGATCGAGAAGGCGCATCCCGACGTCTTCAAGAAATTCCTGACCGCCTGGAACGACGGGCACGTGACCGAGGCCTCGACCGGCCAGCAGGTCTCGACCGTGCGGGCGATCTTCGTCCTGACCTCGAACATCGCCACCGACGCCCTGTCGGAAATCGCCGACCGGCTGGCGGACGAGCCCGACCGCATGCGCGCCGAGTCGGTCGAGGCGCTGCGCCAGGCCGGCTTCGCCCCCGAGGTGCTGAACCGCCTGGACCGGATCTTCGTCTTCCGCGCCCTGACCGGGCTGGACGTCGCGCGCGTCGCGGCGCTGGAGATCGAGACGATGATCGACAGCTATGGTCTGAAGGTGGAAACCGGCGGCATCGACCCGTCCCTGCTGTTCGAGGTCATGCGCCGGCAGAACAGGATGGGCGCGGCCGCCAGCGCTCGCGACCTGGTCCGTTCGATCGAGGACATGATCAGCGATTCGCTGATCTCCGCGCGGCAGCAGGGCGCGAAGCTGGTGCGCGTCGTGCAGGGCGCGGACGGCGTGACCGCCGAGATCGCGAATGACAGCGAGGCGCAGCGGGCGCGCGTGCTGCGCTGACCCCTGCGCCGCCCCGCCGCGCCGCCCCCCTGTTACGGTTGTTACGGTTGCCCTGAATGTCCGCTGCCTCCCGACTCTGGCATCGCGCGCCGCTATGGCGCGCCGCGCTGTTCGCCGCACCGATCTTCGCGCTTCTGGCGCTGCTCTATCCGCCTTCCTATCTGACGCGGGCGATCCCGGCGCTGCGGCCGGTCATCGACCGGCTGAACCACACGCTGGGCCGCACCCCGCCGCCGGGCCCGGGCGCTGAGCAGGTGGGCGCCGCCCAGGGCGCCGCCTCGGCACCGGATGACGACGGCAGCGCGCAGGCCGATGCCGGCGCGCCGCCCCAAGGTGCGAGCCAGGGGGGCCCCAACCAGGGAGGTCCGAACCAGGGGCCGGGCGGGACGCAGGTCGCGGCCCCGCCGATCACCTCGGACATGTCCGGGGCGATTCCCTTTGCCGGGCGCCTTCTGCCGCTGCCGGCCGGCACCTGGCACCCGGTGCTGACGACGCAGAGCGGCCCGCATGGCGAACTGATCAGCAATGTGCTGGTCCGGGCCGAGGGCGGAATCGTGACCGGGGTGGTGATCGCGCGCGGCAGCACCCAGTCGCTGTCGCCATCGACGGTCGAGGCGATGAACAATGGCTGCCACGATGACCGGAACTATCTGTCGAAGCTGGTCACCACCGATCCCAAGGTCATGGAATGCTGGTTTACCGCCCATGTCCAGATCGCGGGCCAGCCGCTGAGCGACAGCGTGGACATCCAGACCGCGTTCAACCGGCTGCACGTGCTGGGCTTCCCGATCCCCTATGTCATGCTGGTCGCAACCTGGAACTATGCCGAACTGGCGGCCGACCATGGCGCGAACATCGAGAACGTGACCATCCTGCTGAGCCCCGCCCGCAAGGGCACCATGACCCTGCCGGCCCCGCCCGACCAGTGGATGAAGCAATCCCTGCCGCAGAACCCGGGGGCCGCGCGTTTCGTGCATGAGGCCGACGACTGGATGAATGGCTGGACCACCATGTTGCGGCGCGGCTTCCATGGCGACCTGGTCAGCGGCGCGCCCGACCTGGCCCGCGCCGCCCGCGACCCCGCCGCCGCCCTGCCGCCCGGCTGACCGCCGCGCCCGAACCCGGCAGGGTCGCGACCCTGCCGGCGCGTCCGTTCATCGCACGATGTCGGCGATGGCGACCAGGAAATCCAGCACCGTGCGGGTGCGCAGCGGCAGGGCGCGCGGCCCGGTATGGACCGCGTGGATGGGCAGGTCCGGCACCGTCCAGTCCGGGAACAGCCGCACCAGACGCCCGGCCGCCACGTCCTCGGCCACCTGAAAGGACGGCAGCAATCCGACCCCCAGCCCGGCCAGCGTCGCCTTCAGCACCGCCTCGCTGCTGTTGGCGCGGAAGGGGCCGCTGGCGGCGACCACGCTTTCCTCGCCATTGCCCACGAAATGCCAGTCATGGCGCGTGCCGCCATAGGTATAGGCGACGCAGGGATGGTTCAGCAGGTCGCGCGGGTGCTGCGGCGTGCCCCGTCGTTCCAGATAGCGGCCCGACGCCACCGCGACCCGCCGGACGGTGCCCAGCCGTCGGGCGATCAGCGACCCTTCGGCGATCTCGCCCACCCGGATGGCCAGGTCCAGCCCCTCTTCCACCAGGTCGCCGAACCCGTCGCGCATGATCAGTTCCACCGACAGGTCGGGGTGGCGGTCCAGCAATTCGCCCAGGCGCCCGGTCATGTACAGGCCGAACGCGGTCGTCACCCCCAGCCGCACCAGGCCCGAGACCGACGCCCGGCGGCGGCCCAGCGCGGTCTCGGCGGTTTCGAGGATCTCCAGCACCTCATAGGCGTGGGGCAGCAGGCTGCGCCCGTCCTCGGTCATCATCAGGCTGCGGGTCGTGCGGGCGAACAGCGTCGTGCCGTAATGCGCCTCGAGCAGCGCGATATGGCGCGAGATGGTCGGCTGGCTGGCCCCGGTTTCGCGCGAGACGGCCGAAAACGACCCCGTCGCCGCGACGCGGACGAAACTGTGAAGGGCAGACAGCAGATCCATGGCCACCGATGCTTGGACTATTCCGGACTGTTCCACGCCCTTTCTATGGCCGCGCCCCCGGACGCACAACGCGGCATCCGGCAGCGCCGGCATGTGCCGGACGCATCAGGCCGCAGGCCGCGATGCCGGATGGCGTGACGTAATCGATCGTCCCGCGGACCTTTTTTCGGGGCTCTGCCCCCGTCGTCAGATATGTCCCTGGCGCCCCTGGCCGCGCTGCCCGGTCTGGAACCGCGCCTCGGCCCACCGGGCCAGCCGCACGAAGGGCAGGCCCAGCAGCAGATAGGCGACGCCGATCAGCAGGCCGGTGCCGAAATAATCGTAATAGGTCGAGGACAGCCGGACATAGGTCTGGCTCAGCTCGGTCAGGGTGATGACGCTGACCAGCGAGGAATCCTTGAGCAGCGAGATGAAATCGTTGGTCATCACCGGGATGACCATCCTGACCGCCTGCGGCACCACCACGAAGCGCAGCGCCTGGGCATGCGTCATGTTCAGCGCCAGCGCCGCCTCGATCTGCCCGCGGGCGACCGATTGCAGGCCGGCGCGGTAATTTTCCGCCTCATACGCCGCGTAATTCAGGCCCAGCGCCACCACGCCGGCCACGAAGGGCGACAGGCGCAAGCCGATCCCCGGCAGGGCGTAGAAGATGAACAGGATCTGGATCAGCAGCGGCGTGCCGCGGACGATTTCGACATACAGAACCGCCAGCCCGCCCAGCCAGCGCGGCCCGTAGCGCCGCAGCAGCGCCAGCGCCAGCCCCAGCCCCACCGCCACCACCATCGCGCAGGCCGAGACCGCCAATGTCAGCACCGCGCCGTGCAGCAGCAGCGGCAGGAAGCCGACATAGCGGTCGAGCCGGGCCCGCCAGCCGGGGATGGGCGCGGTGGCGGCCATGTAATGCCGCCACGAATCCGGCGCGATGTCCGGCGTACCTTGATCGCCGGTCAGCGCCGCCATCGCCGGCGTCCATAATTTCCAGCGCGCCAGGATATGGTGCAGTTCGCCGTCGCGCATCATGCCGTCCAGCGCCGCGTTCACCTGCGCCAGCAGCGCGGCATTATCCTTGGCGACGGCGACGCCATAGGCGACCTGGCCGATCGGCGCGCCCACCAGTTTCAGCGCCGGATTGGGGGCGCCGTAATAGAGCGCGATCGTGCTGTCCAGCAGCACGGCATCCAGCCGCCCGTTCGTCAGGTCGGTATAGGCGTTGGTCTCTTCCTCGTACGAACGGATTTGGATCGACGGGTCGGCCTGCAGCATGCGCTCGGCCGACGTGTCCTTCAGCGTGCCGACGACATGGCCGTGCAGCGCGGCCAGCGTGTCCAGCCCCTGCTGGCCGCGCCGCACCGTGATGCGTTCCGACGTCATGTAATAGGGGCGGCTGAACAGCACGCCCTGCCGATGCTCAGGCGTGATCTCGATGCCGTCGATCACCATGTCGTACAGGCCGCGCTGCAGGCCGGGGATCAGCCCGTCCCAGTCATTCTGCACGAATTGCGCCGGCCGCCCCAGCCGGCGGGCGATGGCCTGGGCGATGTCGTATTCGTACCCGGTCAGCCGGGACTGGTCGGCCGGATCGTGGAAGACGAACGGCACGTTCGCCTCGGCATCCGATGCCCAGCGCAGCGGAGCCGCGCCCGCGCGCCCCGCCATGGCGGCCGGGATCAGGACCAGAATCAGGACCGAAAGCAGGACCGCCAGCCCCGGAAACCGGGCCGGGCCGGCCGTCCCACACAGGCGCCTCACAGCACGGACCGCAGGAAGCGGCGCGTGCGCATGTCCTGCGGCGCGACGAAGAGCGTATCGGGATCGTCCATCTCGACGATCTCGCCGCCTTCCATGAACACCACGCGGTCCGACGCCGCGCGGGCGAAGCGCATGTCGTGCGTCACCACGATCTGGGTCATGCCTTCCGCATCCAGGGTGCGCATGACCGACAGCACTTCCTCGGCCAGTTCGGGGTCCAGCGCCGAGGTCGGTTCGTCATACAGCATCACGTCGGGCCGCATCGCCAGCGCGCGGGCGATGGCGGCACGCTGCTGCTGCCCGCCGGACAGCGTATCGGGATAGCGCGCGGCGATGGCCGACAGGCCCACCTTCTCCAGCAGCGCCAGGGCGTCCTGCCGCGCCTCGGCCACGCCGAGGCGCTTTACCCGGATCGGCGCCATCATGACATTGTCCAGGACGGTGCGATGGGGAAACAAATTGAAGGACTGGAACACCATGCCGACATGCGCGCGCAGCCGGTGGGCCGATTCCTCGTCGGCGCGGCTCCAGCGCCCGCCGGCGCGCGCGATGGTCACGCCGGCCATGCTGACCGTGCCGGAATCGGGCACTTCGAGGAAATTCAGGCAGCGCAGGAAAGTCGATTTGCCGCACCCGGACGGCCCGATGATCGACACCAGCTCGCCGCGCGCGACGGTCAGCGAAATGCCGCGCAGGATCGGATGTCCGTCGAAAATCTTCCGGACCTGGTCGGCTTGCACGACCATATCGGCAAAAAACGCCGGCCCGGGGTCTTCCGGGCCGGCGCCGTTCTGTCCGGAAACAGAAGAAAGCGGTTCAGGCAGCTTTGGTCATCCCGCGCAAGACATACTGCAGGATGCCACCATGCCGGTAATATTCGACCTCGTCCAGCGTATCGACGCGGCAGAGCAGCGGCACCGCCTGCGTCGTGCCGTCGGCGCGGGTGATGGTCATCGTCAGGGTCATGCGCGGGGTGATCGCGTCCAGCCCCTTGATGTCGATGATCTCGTCGCCCTTCAGGTTCAGCGTCTTGCGCGACATGCCGTCCTTGAACAGCAGCGGCAGCACGCCCATGCCGACCAGGTTGGAACGATGGATGCGCTCGAAGCTTTCGGCCACCACCGCGCGGACGCCCAGCAGCAGCGTGCCCTTCGCCGCCCAGTCGCGCGACGAGCCCATGCCGTATTCCTTGCCGCCGAAGACGACCAGGGGCACGCCCTCGTGCCGGTACTGCATCGCGACATCGTAGATCGAGCCGTCCTTCCCGTCGGGGAAGTGCCTGGACAGGCCGCCTTCGGTGCCCGGCAGCATCTCGTTCCTGATGCGGATATTGGCGAAGGTGCCGCGCACCATCACCCGGTCATTGCCGCGGCGCGAGCCATAGGAGTTGAAATCGGCCTTGGCGACCTGGTGTTCCTTCAGATACAGGCCCGCCGGCGCGCTCTCCTTGATCGCCCCGGCCGGCGAGATATGGTCGGTGGTGATGTTGTCGCCCAGCAGCGCCAGGATGCGCGCGCCGACGATGTCGCCCTTGGACACCGGTTCGGGCGTGATGTCCTGGAAATAGGGCGGATCCTGCACATAGGTCGAGGCCGGATCCCATTTATAGGTCTCGGACCCGGTGGCGACCTTCAGGGCCTGCCATTCCTTGGTGCCCTTGGCGATCTCGCTGTAGCGCTTGATGAATTCCTCACGCGTGATCGACGAGCCGATCAGCTCGGCGATTTCCTTGTTGGTCGGCCAGATATCCTTCAGATAGACCGGCTTGCCGTCCGTGGAGGTGCCCAGCGGCGCGGTGGTGATGTCCGCGCGCATCGTGCCCAGCAGCGCATAGGCCACCACCAGCGGCGGGCTGGCCAGATAGTTCGCGCGCACGTTGGGCGAGATGCGGCCCTCGAAATTGCGGTTGCCCGACAGGACCGACACCGCCACCAGCCTGTCGCCCTCGATCGCATCGACGATATTGTCTTCCAGCGGGCCGGAATTGCCGATGCAGGTCGTGCAGCCATAGCCGACGGTGTTGAAGCCCATCGCGTCCAGCTCGGCCGTCAGCCCGGCGCGGTCCAGATAGTCGGTGACGACCTGCGACCCCGGGGCCAGGGACGTCTTCACCCAGGGCTTGGGCTTCAGCCCCAGCGCCCGCGCCTTCCTGGCCACCAGGCCCGCCGCGATCAGCACCGCCGGGTTCGAGGTGTTGGTGCAGGAGGTGATCGCCGCGATCACCACGTCGCCATGGCCGATCTCGTAATTCGTGCCGGCCACCGCGACCTTCTTGTGTGCGTCGGCGGCGGGCACGCCCAGCGATCCGGTCAGCTCGCTTTCGAACGCGCGGGTCGCGTCGTTCAGCGCCACGCGGTCCTGCGGCCGCTTCGGGCCGGCAAGCGAGGGCACGACGCCGCCCAGGTCCAGTTCCAGCGTGTCGGTAAAGACCGGGTCGGGCGACTGGGCGGTGCGGAACATGCCCTGGGCCTTGAGATACGCTTCGGTCAGCCTGATGCGATGCTCATCACGGCCGGTCTGGCGCAGATAGTCCAGCGTCAGGTCGTCGACCGGGAAGAAGCCGCAGGTGGCGCCGTATTCCGGGGCCATGTTGGCGATCGTCGCGCGGTCGGCCACCGGCAGATGGTCCAGCGCCGGGCCGAAGAATTCGACGAACTTGCCGACCACGCCCTTCTTGCGCAGCATCTGGGTGACGGTCAGCACCAGGTCGGTCGCGGTCGCGCCCTCGGGCAGCCGGCCGGTCAGCTTGAAGCCGATCACGTCGGGGATCAGCATCGCGATCGGCTGGCCCAGCATCGCCGCCTCGGCCTCGATCCCGCCGACGCCCCAGCCCAGCACGCCCATGCCGTTGACCATGGTGGTATGGCTGTCCGTGCCGTACAGCGTGTCGGGATAGGCATAGTCCTTGCCGTCGACCTGCGCCGTCCAGACGGCCTGGGCGATATATTCCAGGTTCACCTGGTGGCAGATGCCGGTGCCCGGCGGCACGACCGAGAAATTCTCGAACGCTTCCTGGCCCCAGCGCAGGAACGCATAGCGCTCGCCGTTGCGCTGGAATTCGATCGTCACGTTCTTCTGCAGCGCGTCGGGCGTGCCGGCCACGTCCACCATCACCGAATGGTCGATGACCAGGTTGACCGGCACCAGTGGATTCACCTTCTGCGGATCGCCCTTCAGCTTCAGGATTCCGTCGCGCATCGCGGCCAGGTCCACCACGGCCGGAACGCCGGTGAAATCCTGCATCAGGATCCGCGCGGGCTTGAAGGGCACTTCCTGCGTGCTGCCGCCCTCGGGCAGCCAGGCCGCGATCGCGCGTGCGTCGTCGACGCTGTAGGACCGTCCGTCCTCGAAACGCAGGACGTTCTCCAGCAGGACCTTCAGGCTGACCGGCAGGCGGCCGACGTCGCCGATCGTCTTCTCCGCTTCGGGAATCGAGAAATAATGATAAGTCCTGCCGTCGACATCCAGCGTGCTGGCCGTTTTCAGCGTATCGTGCCCAACCGACTTCATTGGCTTTTCCCTCCGAGGCGCCCGCGGCGGATCATCCAACAGAAGCACGCAGTCCCGCCGGCAGGCGGCGTGATCCCTCTGGACAACCGGCTTGATCTCTTAACGGTCGTAGAACATACCCGGACATGGTGGTGACACAAGCTGGCCCCGGTAACAAGAACGCGGGAAATTTCCCGCCATATCGCCGGTCCGCGCGCGCCCCCCACCTTGCGAGGAGCCCCGTCATCGCTGCCTATGCCGCCCTGTCCCGCCCGCTGCTGGACGTCGAAAATATCTCGGTCTTCCGCGGGGAGAGGCTGGTCCTGGACGGGGTCGGGCTGCGCCTGCGGGCCGGCGAGGCCCTGCTGCTGACCGGCCCGAACGGCGCGGGAAAATCGACCCTGCTGCGCGTCCTGGCAGGGCTGCGCAAACCGGAAGGCGGCCATGTCCTGTGGGCGGGGATCGATGCGCTGGCCGATCGAACCGCCCATGCCGCCCGCGTCGCCTATCTGGGCCACCAGGACGCGCTGAAGCCGGGGCTGACCCTGCGCGAGAACCTGGCGCTGGCGGCCCGCGCCGGCGGGACGGACCCCGGCCGCGCCATGGCGGCGCTGGCGCTGTCGGACCTGGCCGACCTGCCGGCCCGCATGCTGTCGGCCGGGCAGAAGCGCCGCGCCGCCCTGGCGCGGGTCATGCTGGCCCGCGCCCCGCTCTGGCTGCTGGACGAACCCAGCCTGGGGCTGGACCGCAACGCCATCGGCCTGCTGGACGGCCTGTTCCGCGCGCACCGGCAGGAGGGCGGGATCATCATCGCCACCACCCATGTCCCGCTGCCGCTGCCCGACGCGCTGGGGCTGGACCTGCCCGCCGCGGCCGACCGCGCCGATCCCGACTGGCCGCCCGGACAGGACCGGTTCGACGATTGCTGGATGGAGCACGCGCCATGAGCGCCTCGCCCCCGCGCCTGTTCCTGGCGGTCATCGGGCGCGACCTGCGGCTGGCGGCCCGCCATGGCGCCGACACGCTGGGCGCGGTGCTGTTCTTCATCCTGGCCGGCGCGCTGTTTCCGCTGGCGCTGGGTCCCTCGCCCGAATTGCTGCGCCGCATGGCGCCGGGCATCGTCTGGGTCTGCGCCCTGCTGGCGGCGCTGCTGCCGCTGGATCGGCTGTTCGGCGCCGAGCTGGAAGACGGATCACTGGACCAACTGATGCTCTCGGGCCTGCCGCCCGCCCTGGTGGCCCT
Source organism: Nguyenibacter vanlangensis (assembly GCF_038719015.1). NCBI lineage: Bacteria > Pseudomonadati > Pseudomonadota > Alphaproteobacteria > Acetobacterales > Acetobacteraceae > Nguyenibacter > Nguyenibacter vanlangensis. Next base: position 3,179,269 of record NZ_CP152276.1, on the reverse strand, counting down.
GGCGAAGATGGCCGCGCACTGGCTGACGACCGGCCTGCCGCTGCTGGTCGCGGCCGCCCCCCTGTCCATCATGCTGGGACTGCCGGCGCCGATCCTGCCGATCCTGCTGGTGGGGCTCGGCCTGGGCACGCTGGTGCTGTCGCTGATCGGCGGCATGGCGGCCTCGGTCGTGCTGGGCGCGCGGCGGGGCGGGGTGCTGCTGCCGCTGCTGGTCCTGCCGCTGGCGACCCCGGCGCTGATCTTCGGCGCGGCGGCGCTGGATGCCGCGCAGAGCAGCCTGTCCTGGCTGCCGGACCTGGAATTGCTGGGCGCGTTCCTGGCCTGCGCGCTGCCGCTCTGCCCGCTGGCCGCCGGCGCCGGCCTGCGCGCCGCCGTCGAATAAAGGCGAGGGCGCGGCCCCCCTTTGTTTATCAATAACCACAACCCATTGATAAACAAATGGTTTCCAAAGGCACCGCCTTTGGTGGGGTTCGGGGCAAAGCCCCGAAAAAGAGCCCGGGCAACCAAAAAAGCAAAAGGGGCATCCCCAATGCGGGACACCCCTTTTATACGGTGCCTGTCCGGGTCCGGACGGGCTTAGATGTAATGTTCGCCCAGCGGCGCGAAGCCGTTGAAGCGGGTCGAGCAATAGGTCGAGACATAGGCCCCGGTGGACAGCAGCTCGATCCGGTCGCCGCAGGCCAGGTCCAGCGGCAGGGCGTAGGGCGCCTTCTCGTACAGGATGTCCGCGCCGTCGCAGGTCGGGCCGGCGATCGCCACCCGCCCCGTCGGTCCGCCGTCATGCGGCGTGCGGATGCCGTAGCGGATCGACTCGCCCTCGGTCTCGGCCAGGCCGCCGAAACGGCCGATATCCAGATAGACCCAGCGCATGTCGTCCTTCAGGCCGCGGCGGGTCACCAGCACCACCTCGGCCGACACCACGCCGGCATCGCCGACGATGAACCGGCCCGGCTCGACGATCATTTCCGGCAGGTCGTTGCCGAAATGCGCGGTCATCGCATGGCTGATCGCCAGCGCGAACTGGTCGATCTCGGGCACGTCGTCGCGATAGCGGATCGGGAAACCGCCGCCCAGGTTGACCATGCGCAGGTTCAGCCCGGCATCGGCCAGGTCGGTGAACAGCATGCCGACCCGCGCGATCGCCGCTTCGTACGCGTCCGTGGTGGTCTGCTGGCTGCCGACATGGAACGACAGGCCGTACGGGTCCAGGCCGAGGTCGCGGGCGCGCAGCATCAGGTCGCGCGCGCTTTCGACCGTGGTGCCGAACTTGCGCGACAGCGGCCATTCCGCCCCTGCATTCTCGACGATCAGGCGGCAATAGACGCGCGATCCCGGAGCGTGGCGGGCCAGCTTCTCCAGTTCTTCGTGGCTGTCGAACGCGTACATCGTCACCCCGGCCGCGTAGGCGGCGGCGATGGCCGACACTTTCTTGACCGTGTTGCCGAACGAGATGTCGCGCGCATCCGCGCCGGCATCCAGGCACATGCGGATCTCTTCCCACGACGCGGCGTCGAAGGCCGAGCCCAGCGATACCAGCCGGCGCAGGATCGCATCCGCCGGGTTGGCCTTGACCGCATAATAGATGCGCGCCAGCGGCAGCGCCGTGCGCAGCGACTGATAACGGGCCTCGACGCGATCGACATCGACGACGAGGCATGGCGTCGCAGGAGCCTGCTCGGCCAGAAAACGGGCGATTTTGGGAGTCATCGCACCCAAATCCCTTCTGTGAAATCCATCCGGGGACTTGGCCGGACAGGTGTTGCGAAACGGTCTAACGGACCAGCGACCAAGACTGGGCCCCGCGAGGGGATCCCGATTGCCAGAACGCTTGACGTCGTTGCGTAACCTCAGAGGGCCAGTGGCACGTGCGTTGTTGCGTGGGGAGCGCATATGAGGGTAATCCGTTTGCGACGCAACAGAAAAATCGTCGCTTTTCCATATTTCTTCGTAATGTGGGACCCAGGCTGATCGTCGCCGCCCCTGTCCCCGCCCATGGCCCCAGCCTCTCGCCTGTTCCGGGCCGCCGCCCCGATGGAGCCTGCCCGATGGAGCCTGCCCAATGGAGCCTGTTTGACCCCCTCGCCGCCGGATGACCCGTACCGCCCGAACGCAGACGCGCTGAAGGCCGGCACCGCAGCCGCCCCGTCGCTGCACCGGCTGCGCCAAACCTGGCGGCCCGTGCTGCGCCGCATGCTGGGCAACCTGGTGGACGACAAGATCGGCCTGGCGGCGGCGGGCTGCGCATTCTACGCCACCCTGTCGCTGTTTCCGGCGATCAGCACGCTGATCTCGATCTATGGGCTGGTATTCGACCCGCAGACGGTCGAGCCGCAGCTCAACATCCTGCGCAACCTTCTGCCGCCATCGGCCTTCGCGCTGATCGGCGAACGGATCCACACGCTGGTCGCCGAATCCCATTCCGCGCTGACCCTCAACCTGATCCTGTCCACCGCGCTGGCCCTGTGGTCGGCCTCGGCGGCGACGCGTTCGCTCATCACCGCCGTCAATATCGCCTATGACACGCGTGAGACGCGCAGTTTCCTGCATTTCCAACTGATGGCGCTGGCCATGACGCTGTTCGCGATCCTGGGCGCCGTACTGGCGCTGGCGCTGCTGGTCGCACTGCCGGTGCTGGTCGATTTCCTGCCCGACCTGCTGGGCATCGCCCCGCCCCCCTGGTCGGTCGGCCTGGCGGTCGAAACCGGGGGGCCGGCGCTGATGCTGCTGTTCGTGCTCGCGGCCTGCGCCATGCTGTACCGGCTGGGGCCGTCCCGCCGGATCGCCCACTGGGTCTGCATCCTGCCCGGCTCCTGCGCCGCGACGCTGCTGTGGATCGTTTCCTCGATCGGGTTTTCGTACTATGTCAGCGCCATCGCCAGCTACAACGCCACCTATGGCCCGCTGGGCGCGGTGGTGGCGACGATGATGTGGTTCTTCGTGTCGGCCTACGTCATCCTGCTGGGCGCGGAGCTGAATTCGGGCATCGAGGCCGAGATGGGCCTGCGCCCCGATGACGGCGCCCCCGATACCGGCCGGCGCCAATCCGCATCGCCCTGAAGCGCGGCGGGACGGCCGAAGAGAAAGCCGTCAGCGGCGATGCCCGGCGCGGCGCGGCGTGCCGGGGGCCGCCGCGGCGATGGCGTCGTCGCTGGTATCGGCTGCGTCGGCCTGCGCCACCTCGACCTGTGCCATATCGACCGCTGGGGCGGGCCCGATCACCACATGGGCGGTGCCGGCATGCAGCATGCCGATCCGCGCCGCCGCCGCCGGCGACAGGTCGATGACCCGCCGTCCCACGAACGGCCCGCGATCATTCACCGTCACCACCACCGACCGGCCGGTATCCTCGGACCGGACCAGGATTCGCGTGCCCATCGGCAGGGTCGGATGGGCCGCCGTCAGCGCGCGCGGATCGAAATTGCGGCCCGACGAGGTGCGATGGGGCTGGCGCAGATGGCCGTACCAGCTTGCGACCCCCTTCTCGGACCAGGCCAGGGCCGACTGACCCGCGAGGGCCAGGCGGTGGGACCGGCGCGCCAGCGCGGCCCGCACCGAGGCCGCCCAGGCCGTCACCGGATGCCCGCTGTCCCTCGAGACCGGGGCATCCGCCGAGGCCGGCGCGGCATCGACGACGGGAGCCGCGTTCGGCGCCGCGTTTTCCGTGCCCGCTGTCGCTTCGCGGCCACAGGCGGCCGAGGCGAAGGCGAACAGGCAGGCCAGCGCGATCAGCGCCCGTCCCCCCGATCCTATCCGTCGCTCTTTCCGTGCCTGTTGCAAACCGCGTCCAATCCTGTTCGATCATCCAGCCAGTAACGATTGGCCATACAATAATCGTACGGCAGATAATTCAAGGCTTTTTCGTCCCGAAAGTTCCCCAGGGACCGGATCAGCCCCGAGTTCTTCCCCGGCCTGACCCGCATTCCTGCCGTCGATTCAGTAGCTATGCGGGCAAATGTGGCAATTTTTGGCCGTCATTATTGGCGTGCCTCCGACGCCTCTCCGGAGCCGTTCGGGGCCGCCCGGGCCGTCCCGCGCGGCGGGCGGGGGCGCGGCCGCCATCATTCTCTTGGAAGGATGGGACACTCGTGCTACGGCGCCTGTCACCATGGTGCGCCCTCTGATCGCGGTCCTGAACGGACCCAACCTCAACATGCTCGGACTGCGCCAGCCCGAAGTCTATGGTCGCGCGACCCTGGACGACGTGGAGCAGATCTGCATCCAGGCCGCCGAGCGCCTGGATGTCGCCATCGACTTCCGCCAGACCAACGGCGAGGGCGAGCTGGTGTCATGGGTGCAGGAATGCCGCAACCGCGCGCAGGGCATCGTGATCAACCCGGCCGCCTACGGCCATAGCTCGATCGCGCTGCTCGACGCGCTGCTGGCTGTGGACCTGCCGGTGATCGAGGTGCACATTTCCAACATTCATCGGCGCGAGGAATTCCGCCACCACACCTATTGCTCCCGCGCCGCCGTGGGCGTCATCTGCGGCCTGGGAGTACAGGGCTATGCGCTGGCGCTTCAGGCGATGACGGATTTGATTCTGAACGAGGACGATCGATGAGCCGACTGCTCGTGGACGCGGATGCCATTCGGGCATTGGCTGACATTCTGACCGAAACCGGCCTGACCGAGATCGAGATCGCGGAGAAAGACAACCGGATCCGCGTGGCCCGCGCCGCCGCGCCGCAGGTCCATGCCGTGCCGGCCGCACCCGTCGCCGCGGCCCCCGTTGCCGCCGCCACCGCCGCGGCGCCGGCCGATCCGGCCAAGCACCCGGGCGCCGTGACCAGCCCGATGGTCGGCGTGGCCTATCTGACGCCCGATCCGGGCTCGCCCCCCTTCGTGACCGAGGGGCAGAGCGTCGCCGCCGGCCAGACCCTGATGCTGATCGAGGCGATGAAGACCTTCAACCAGATCAGGGCGCCCCGTGCCGGCACGCTGACCCGGCTGCTGGTCGCATCGGGCGATCCGGTCGAATTCGGCGAAGCCCTGGCCATCATCGAGTAATGTTCTCCAAGATCCTCATCGCCAATCGTGGCGAAATCGCCCTGCGGGTCCTGCGCGCGTGCCGCGAGCTGGGGATCCGCACGGTGGCGGTCCATTCCACCGCCGATACCGACGCCATGCATGTCCGCCTGGCGGACGAGGCCGTGTGCATCGGCCCGCCGGCCACGCGCGATTCGTACCTGAACGTCGCGGCGATCCTGTCGGCGGCGACCATCACGGGGGCCGAGGCCATCCATCCGGGCTATGGCTTCCTGTCGGAAAACGCCGATTTCGCCGAGACGGTCGAAGCCCACGGCCTGGCCTTCATCGGCCCGACCGGGAACCATATCCGGATGATGGGCGACAAGATCACCGCCAAGACGACCATGAAGGCGCTGGGCGTGCCGCTGGTCCCCGGCTCGGACGGTGCGCTGGCCAATCTGGCCGAGGCCCGCCGGGTGGCGGACGAGGTCGGCTATCCCGTGCTGATCAAGGCGGCGGCGGGCGGCGGCGGCCGCGGCATGAAGGTCGCGCGCGGCGCCGACGAGCTGGAAGAGGCCTGGAGCCTCGCGCGCACCGAGGCCAAGGCCGCCTTCGGCAATGACGAGGTCTATCTCGAAAAATACCTGGACCGGCCGCGGCATATCGAATTGCAGATCCTGGCCGACACGCACGGCAACGTCGTGCATTTCGGCGAGCGCGACTGCTCGCTGCAGCGGCGGCACCAGAAACTGCTCGAAGAAGCCGGCTCGCCGGCGCTGACGGCCGAGGAGCGCGACGCGATCGGCGCCACCGCCACCGCCGCGCTGACCAGGCTGGGCTACCGCAACGCCGGCACGCTGGAATTCCTCTATCAGGACGGGCAGTTCTGCTTCATCGAGATGAATACCCGCCTGCAGGTGGAACATCCGGTGACCGAGATGGTCTGCGACGTCGACCTGGTGCGCGAGCAGATCCGCATCGCGGCGGGCGAGCCGCTGGGCTATGGCCAGGCGGATATCCGCTTCAGCGGCCATGCGATCGAATGCCGCATCAATGCCGAGGACCCGGCGACCTTTCTGCCCACCCCCGGCACCGTCACCATGTACCACCCGCCGGGCGGGCTGGGGGTGCGCATCGACAGCGCGCTCTATGCCGGCTATCGGGTGCCGCCTTATTACGACAGCATGATCGGCAAGCTGATCGTCCACGCCCCGACCCGGGCGGACGCGATCGCGCGGATGCGCCGCGCGCTGGACGAGTTCGTGATCGAAGGCGTGAAGACGGTGATCCCGCTGCACCGCAAGATCCTCGACGACCCCGAATTCCAGAAGGGCGAGTATACGATCCACTGGCTGGAACGGTTCGTGGCCGCGCAGGGCTGAAGGCGCCGAAAAGGCACCGACAGGCCGGGCGGCTTGGAAAAACCGCCCGGCCTGGCCTCAGTCGTCGTAGGACACCAGCGCCTGCACCGGCACGTCCAGCCGCGCGCGGCCGCCCAGGGCGCGCAGTTCCACCATGACCGATGCGCCGACCACGTTCGCCCCGACCTTGCGCAGCAGGGCGACCGAGGCCGCCAGGGTGCCGCCCGTGGCCAGCAGGTCGTCCATCACCACCACGCGCTGGCCCGGGACGATGGCGTCGGTCTGGATCTGCAGCGTGTCGCTGCCATATTCCAGGTCGTAGGTGTGGGACACGACTTCACCCGGCAGCTTGCCCGGCTTGCGCAGCATGACCAGGCCGCAGCCCAGGCGGCTGGCCAGCGGCGCCGCGGTCAGGAAGCCGCGCGATTCGATAGCCGCCAGCATGTCGGGCGCCCAGGGCGCCACGCCGTGCGTCACCCTTCCCATCGCCACCTGCCACGCATCCGCGTTCCGCATCAGGGTGGAGATGTCGTAAAACAGGATCCCCGGCTTGGGAAAATCCGGAATGCCGCGAATATGCTGCTTCAAATCCATCGAGGCGGTCGTCATGTCCCTGTCCAAATCCATCCCATGCCAGCGGCCGGCCGGTCGCGCGGCGGCCCGCGGCCTTATCACGTAAAGATACGCGTCATACAAAGAAGTGGCGGGATCGGTCCCGCCGGGCCAAACCGCGTTGCTGTAACAAGCCGCCCCCCGCCCGGCAAGGGCCGCACCCGATCGCGGGGTCGGCGCGTCGGGGGCCGTCAATGCATCGCGGGCATGTCGGCCGGCGACAGAGTCTCGGCCGACGTCCGGCGCGCGGGGCGCAGCAGCACCATCATCAGCATGACCACCGCCCCCATCAGCATCACGCCCGCCATCGGCACGGGCGTCGTGCGGGGCAGCATGCCCACGATGGCGCCGGCCACGGCGCCCAGCACATATTGCAAGGTGCCGATGAAGGCCGAGGCGCTGCCCGCCAGGCGCGGATGGTCGGCCATCGCCCCCACCGTCGCGTTCGGCCCGATGATGCCCGTGGTGCCCAACGCCAGCATCATCGCCAGCACCAGCGGCACCAGCGCCAGGCCGTGCGGCATCGCCCCCGCCTTCATGGCCCCGCCCTTCATGGCGAAGGCCATGACGATCGACACCACGGTCATCGCCAGCGTGCCCAGCACCGCCAGCCCCACCGACCGGCCCAGGATGCGCGCGGCGTCAATCCGCCCCACCAGCATCCCGTTCAGTTGCGACGCCCCGATCATGCAGACGGCGAACACGCCGAACAGCATGCCGAACTGCGCCGGCGAGAAGCCGAACAGATGGATGAACACCGACGGCGCGGCCGACAGATAGGTGAAGGACATGAAAGCGCTGAACCCCGCCACCAGCGCATTGGTGATGAAGCCCCGGTCGCGCACCAGCAGCACGTAGCGGCTGACCAGCGCCATTGGCGAGAATTCGCTGCGATTGGCGGGGTCCAGCGTCTCGGGCAGCACCCGCGCGACCAGGAAGGTGCAGACGAGCCCATAGGCCGCCGACGCCCAGAAGATCGACCGCCAGCTTGTGAAGGCCAGCACGAAGCCGCCCAGGGTCGGCGCCAGGATCGGCACCACCCCCATCACCAGCACCAGCCGCGACATCAGGCGCGCGGCCTCGTTGCCGTGGGACATGTCGCGCACGCAGGCGCTGGGGATCACCAGGCTGGCCGACGCCCCCAGCGACGCGATCAGGCGGAAGGTCGAGAAACTGACGATTCCCGGCGACAGCGCGCAGCCGACCGAGGCCAGCGTATAGACCAGCGTGCCGACCAGCATCGGCATCCGCCGCCCGAACCGGTCGGACAGCGGCCCCATCGTGATCTGTCCCACCGCCAGTCCGACGAACCAGACCGCCAGCGTCATTTCCGCCGAGCCGGCCGGCGCGTGCAGCGACGCCTCCAGCGCCGGAAAGGCGGGAAGATAGATATCCGTTGACACCGGCCCGACAGCGGTCAGGAACCCGAGCAGAATCGCGATCCAGCTCATGAAGCCGGCGACCGGGGCAGAAACAGGGGCATCGTCGGATCTCGTGGCTAAGGCGGAAGACGCCATGGCGGCACTCCGTTGGAGATCGTCGGGCCCTACTATCCCACTGGCCCGCCGCTTTTCATCATCTAATTGCCGAAGGACTGCGTTTCGTTTTAAGCGGTGCATGATCGCAACAGGGCTTAGCCGCCGGGCGTCGCGCCAAGGGACACCGCAGGGTCAGCCTGTCGGCGGGTTGGGGCGGCAAGATGGCACTTTCACGACATGTCGGGGGCGTCGCCGCCCGATGCAAGGCGGCGCATCAGCCACAACCCCAGCAGCGCCGAGCCCGCGAACAGCCCCGCCGCCAGCGCCGCCTGCCAGCCATGGCCGATGCGCGCGCCGCTGCCCAGCAGGACGAAGACGATCGTCTGCGGCAGGCTGCCCGCCAGCGTGGCCAGCACGAAGGGCCGCCACCCCGCCCCCGAGATCCCCGCCAGCAGGTTCAGCATCAGCGCCGAGCCCACCGGCAGCAGGCGCAGGGTCAGGATCGCGGGGAACGGGTTGGCCGAGACGAAGCGGTCCAGCCGCGCCATCCGTCCGGTCAGCCGCCGCCGCACCGCCGCGCGCCCGACGCCGCGCGCCCAGCCGAACCCCGCGATGGCGCCGGCCAGCGTCGCCAGGCTGGCCAGCACCGCCCCGGCCAGCGGGCCATAGGCGACGCCGCCGGCAAAGCATACGACCTGCCGCGGCAACCCGACGGCGCAGAACAGCGACGCCACGGCCAGGAACACCACGCGCCCCCACACCCCGCCGCGCAGCAGCGCCGTGTCGGACATCAGCCCGTGCAGCCCCGGCGCCAGGCGCAGCACCAGCCCGGCCAGGCCGAAGGCCGCGACCATCAGCGCCGGCCGCGCCAGCGCGCCGATGCCGGCGGCCGACCCGCCTTGCGTCACGGCAGGCTCGGAGGCGGACGGGAAAGGGAGGAGCGCACGGCGTCCGTTCCAGTATTCATCACTATTCATAGGAGACCGTATCGCTCTACCACCCGCTTGCGGGCGGTCGCAAGGCCGGTCTAAACCCGCTTCATGTCCGATCGCATCACCTTCCGCCCGGCCGTCGGCCGCGACGATGCCTCGTCCGCCACGCTGCGCGACCGCAGGCGGATCTCCACCTGGCTGTTCGTGATCTGCTTCATGCTGATCGGGATGATCGCGCTGGGCGGCTATACGCGGCTGACCGGCTCGGGCCTGTCGATCATGGACTGGCAACCGATCACCGGCATCGTCCCGCCTTTGTCCCACGCGGAATGGGAACGGCAGTTCGCGCTGTACAAGACCATCCCGCAATACAAGATCCTGCATGACGGATTCGGCCTGGCCGGCTTCCAGAAGATCTTCTGGGCGGAATGGACCCACCGGTTCTGGGGCCGGATGACCGGGCTGGTGCTGCTGCTGCCGCTGGTGTGGTTCGCCGTGACCGGCGCATTGACGAAGGGGCTGGCCGCGCGCCTGCTGCTGTTCTTCGTGCTGGGCGCGCTGCAGGGCGCGGTGGGCTGGTTCATGGTCGCATCGGGCTTCGACGCCGACAGCACGGCGGTCGAACCGGTGCGGCTGGTGCTGCATCTGTGCTGCGCCTTCGCGCTCTATATCGCCATCCTGTGGACCGCGCTGTCGGTCCGCGCCCCGAGGCCCGCCTTCATTCCCGCCACCGCGCCGGTGGTGCGGACCAAGCGGCTGCTCTGGTGCGCCGTCGTGCTGATCTGCGTCACCATCATCGCCGGCGGCTTTACCGCGGGCACGCATGCGGGCTTCGTCTATAATACGTTTCCGCTGATGGACGGGCATCTGGTGCCGCAGCATTATGCCCGGCTGTCGCCCTTCTGGCTGAACTGGTTCGAGAACGTCCCGGCCATCCAGTTCGACCACCGGCTGCTGGCCACGCTGACCGCGCTTGTCATCGGCGCCTGCGTGCTGTGCGGCCTGCGCACCCCGCAGCTTGGCAAGGGGCCGCAGGACGCGCTGATGCTATTGGGGTGGGCGGTGCTGGTCCAGTACGCGCTGGGCGTCACCACCCTGCTGCTGGTCGTGCCCGCCTGGGCCGGCACCGTGCACCAGACCTGGGCCGCCGTGCTGCTGACCGTCGCCATCGTGGCCCTGCACCGGATGCGCGGCGTCGGGCGAGTCTGACGCGCCGCCGGCCGGCTTCGCCACCGTCAGATCGGCGCGCGGATTGCGGTCCAGCACGAGGCGCGTCTCCTGCGGATAGCGGTCCATCAGCCCCAGCAGGGTGCCGTTGGTCCAGCCGAAGCCGACCTGCATCGGGTATTCGCCGCCGCCCCGGCCGCCCGTGGGGCTGATCGCCGGATTCACCACGTCGTATTTTTCCAGCAGCACGCCCGATTTCTCGTAGGTCCCGATCACGCGCTCCATCCAGCGCGTGGCGATCAGCCGCGCCAGGTCGTTCAGGCCGTACTGGTCCAGCCCCTTGACGGCCATCCATTGCTCGGGCGCCCAGCCGTTCGGCGCATCCCATTGCTGGCCGCTGACCCGGTCGGTCGCTTCCAGCCCGCCGGTCTTCAGCAGATGCGTCCGCAGGGTTTCGGCCACCGCCTGCGCCTGCGCCGGGGTCGCGATGTTCAGGAACAGCGGCATCACCGTCGCCGACGACAGCACGTCCGACAGTTTCCCGGTCTTCCAGTCATAATCGAAGAACGCCCCGCGCGCCGGGTCCCACAGGATGCGGCGGATCGCCGCGACCCGCGCGTCGGCCAGCCGGGCATACTGCGCGGCTCGTTCCTGGTCGCCCTGCAGGTCGTAGGCATGGGCCAGGGTCCGTTCGAGATGCGCGACCAGGCAGTTCAGTTCGATCGGCAGCAGGTCGGTCGTATCGATGCTGGCCAGCGTATGGCCGTCGGCCAGCCAGCGCGACGAATAATCCCATCCCGTCTCCGCCCCGGCCCGCAGGTCGCGATAGATTTCCGCCGCCGGACGCCTGGACTGCGCGGCGGTGGCGATATCCTCGGGGAAGCTCTCGTCCCGGGGCGTGTCCATGTCGTCCCACTGGCGGTTCATCAGCGTGCCGTCCGGCAGGCGCACGACATGGCGATAGGCCCCGCCCGGCGCCAGGCTGTCGGCCCCGTCCATCCAGTAATCATGTTCGCGCTGCAGTTCGGGCAGGAACTGCGTATAGGCGGCCTGCCCGTCATGCTCCGCCAGCAGGTCCACCATCAGCGCGAAGAAGGGCGGTTCCGAACGGCCGAGATAGTAGGTGCGGTTGCCGTTGGGCATGTGCCCGTACCGGTCGATCAGCGAGGCGATGTCGCGCACCATGTCGCGCATCAGGTCCACCCGCCCGTCCTCGTACAGGCCGATCATGGTGAAATAGCTGTCCCAGTAATAAAGCTCGCTGAACCGGCCGCCCGGCACGACATAGGTCCTGGGCAGCGGCAGCAGCGAGGAATGGGCGACCAGCGTGTCCGGCGGCCGGCTCAGCACCTCCCACATGCCGCTGATATAGTCGCGCACGCTCTCGTCCGGCCGGCGGCGATAGGACACGGTCCGGCGCGGGGCGACGGCGAAATGCTGGGCGACGAAATCCTTCAGCGAGAAATCCGGCCGGCTCTTCTGCCGCGCATAGTCCGCCAGCAGCGCATCCGGCGCCTCGTCGGGAATGGCGTCGGCCACCGTCTTGGCATCGGCGAAGACATGCGCCGCCCCCATCGCCGCGAACAGCCCGTCCAGCGCGACCGATGGCGGCCGCAGATCCTGCCGGTCCGCCGCCGGCACCGCGACCGACGGGGCCGCCGCGGGGGGTGCCACCGGCACGAAGAACGCCGGCGGCGGCAGGCCCACCGACGGCGCGATTCCGGGCACGATCGGCGGCGGCAATGCCGGGCCCAGCAGCGCCCCGCCCGACAGGTCGGGCGACAGGCTGGCCGGCGCCGCGTCCCGGGTCGCGTCCGGCGTTGCGTCCGGCGTTGCGTTCTGGGTCGCACCCTGGGCGGCGCTTTGGGCCATGGCGGGGGCCGGCGGCCAGGCGAGCAGCGGCCAGGCGGCCAGCAGCGCGGCCAGGCCGCGCGCGGCACGCGGAGGGAGCGGTCGCGGAAGCATCGTCACGAGGGGCGCATTCCTTGATCGATCGGGGCGGTCGGGGCATGACCGCGCCCGGGTAGAATGCCAGTCGGACACGGTCAGCAAAAGAAAAACGGACCGCATTGCCGGAAGTTCACCGGGCCCTCATGCGGCGCGGCTCGTCAACGGCACCGTTTCGCCCCACATAGGATGGGACTATGACATGCAATCATCCGTCAGGCCCTCATTATCCAGCCCCCCTCCTCCAGCGACGACCGGAGTCCTTCCATGCGCCCCACCGATCCGTTCCTGAACCCGCTGACCGCGACCGACCGGCTGTTCTTCGACCGAGCCGGCGCGACGCTGGGCCGGGCGGAGGCCGAATCCATGGTCCGCCGCACGCTGGAGGGCATGGATGACGGCGAGCTGTTCCTGGAATACCGCGAAAGCGAGATGATCTCGCTGGATGACGGCGTCATCCGCTCGGCCAGCTTCGACACCTCGTCCGGCTTCGGCCTGCGGGCGATCCTGGGCGAGGAAACCGGCTTCGCCCATGCCGACGAACTCAGCGAGTCCGCGCTGAAGCGCGCGGCGGACACCGTCACCCAGGTGCGCGCCGGCCGGTCGGGCAGCATGGCGGCCGCCCCGCAGGCCACCAACCGGCGCCTGTACGGCGACGTCAATCCGCTGGGCGAGACCGATTTCGCGTCGCGCGCCGCGCTGCTTTCGGCGCTGGACGCCTATGCGCGCGGGCGCGACTCCAGGGTGGTGCAGGTCTCGGCCTCGCTGGCCGCCGAATGGCAGGCGGTGCAGATCATCCGCGCCGACGGCGCCCGCGTCGCGGATCTGCGCCCGCTGGTGCGGCTGAACGTCTCGGTGGTGGCGGAAAAGGACGGACGGCGCGAAAGCGGCGGCCACGGCATGGGCGGCCGCTATTCCTATACCCGCCTGCTGGACGAGGCCGTGTGGAAGGGCGCGGTGGACGAGGCGCTGCGCATGGCGCTGGTCAATCTGGACGCCGTCCCGGCCCCGGCGGGAGAGATGGAGGTGGTATTGGGATCGGGCTGGCCCGGCATCCTGCTGCACGAGGCCGTGGGCCACGGGCTGGAGGGGGATTTCAACCGCAAGGGCACCTCGGCCTTCGCCGGGCTGATGGGCCGGCGCGTCGCCGCCCCCGGCGTCACCGTGGTGGATGACGGCACGCTGCCCGACCGGCGCGGCAGCCTGACGGTCGACGACGAGGGCACGCCGTCGGGCCGCACGGTGATGATCGAGGACGGAATCCTGACCGGCTATATCCAGGACCGGCTGAATGCCCGGCTGATGGGCGTGCGCCCCACCGGCAACGGGCGGCGCCAATCCTATGCCCATGCGCCGATGCCGCGCATGACCAACACGATCATGCTGGGCGGCGGCGCCACGACCGAGGAGATGATCCGCTCGACCCGGCGTGGGCTGTATGCGGTGAATTTCGGCGGCGGCCAGGTGGACATCACCTCGGGCAAGTTCGTCTTCGCGGCGTCCGAGGCCTATCTGATCGAGGACGGCCGCGTCACCGCCCCGGTGCGCGGCGCCACCCTGATCGGCAACGGCGCCGATGCGATGACCAAGGTCTCGATGATCGGCGGCGACATGGCGCTGGACCCCGGCATCGGCACCTGCGGCAAGAGCGGGCAGGGGGTTCCGGTCGGCGTGGGCCAGCCCACCCTGAAAATGACCGGCCTGACCGTGGGCGGCACCGGCGCCTGATCGGCGCGGGGCTTTTCGCCGCGGGTGGGCCCTGGAGTGGCGAGGGCCAGGGGGTAGGACCCCTTGGCCGGCCGCGATCACGCCCGATCCATCGCCCGGCGCATCGCGGCGATCACGGCCGGCAGCCCGTCGAAGATCGCCTGGCCGATCAGGAAATGCCCGATATTCAGTTCGACGACCTGCGGCAGCGCCGCGATGGGCCCGACATTGTCATAGGTCAGGCCGTGGCCGGCATGCACTTCCAGCCCCGCCGTCCCGGCCGCCGCCGCGCCCGCGCGCAGGCGCGCCAGTTCCGCAGCCCGGCCTTCGCCGGCATGCGCTTCGGCATAGGCGCCGGTATGCAGTTCCACCACCGCCGCGCCGATGGCGGCCGAGGCCGCGATCTGCGCCGGATCGGGATCGATGAACATCGAGACGCGAATCCCGGCCTCGCCCAGCGCCCGCACCCGCGGCCCCAGCCATGCGACCTGCCCGGCCACGTCCAGCCCGCCCTCGGTCGTCACTTCCTCGCGCCGTTCGGGCACGATGCAGCAGGCATGGGGGCGCAGCGACAGGGCCATCGCCACCATCTCGTCGGTCGCGGCCATTTCCATGTTCAGCGGCGCCGCGATCTCGGCGCGCAGGCGGGCCAGGTCGGCATCGCGGATATGGCGCCGGTCCTCGCGCAGATGCGCGGTGATGCCGTCCGCGCCCGCCGCGACCGCCGCATGGGCGGCCGCCACCGGGTCGGGATGCGTACCGCCGCGCGCGTTCCGCACGGTGGCGACATGGTCGATATTCACGCCCAGCCGCAGCCTCCGCGCCCCGGACAAGGGCACGGAAAGGGGTGCGGAAACAGGGGATGGGGAAGCAGGATCGCCGGTCATGCGGACCTCCGGTTGCGGCTCATCTCGCCGGCCAGGCGCAGCGCGGCCAGCAGGCTGGACGGATCGGCCACCCCTTGGCCGGCAATGTCGAAGGCGGTGCCGTGGTCCGGCGAGGTCCGCACGATCGGCAGGCCCAGGGTGACGTTCACCCCGCCCGCCATGTCGATCGTCTTCAGCGGGATCAGCGCCTGGTCGTGATACATGCACAGCGCCGCGTCATAGCGCGCCCGCGCAGGGGGAATGAACATCGTATCGGGCGCCCAGGGGCCGCTGGTCGCGATCCCCGCCGCGCGCAGGGCCGCGATCGCAGGCGCGATGATCGTCGTTTCCTCGTCCCCCATCACCCCGCCCTCGCCGGCATGCGGGTTCAGCCCCGCCACGGCCAGGCGCGGCGCGGCGATGCCGAAATCGCGCCGCAACGCGGCGGCGGTGGTCAGGCCGCAGCGCACGATCTCCGCCGTGGTCAGGCCGTCCACCGCGTGGCGCAGCGCGACATGGATCGTCACCGGCACCACCCGCAATTCCGGGCAGGCCAGCATCATCACCGCCTGCCCCGGCACGCCGCAGAGTTCGGCCAGATATTCGGTATGGCCCGGATGGCGGAAGCCCGCCTGCGTCAGCACCAGCTTGCTGATCGGGTTGGTGACCACGCCGCCCACCCTGCCGTCCTGCGCCAGCGCCACCGCCCGCGCGATGCTCGCGATGACGGCCGGAGCGTTGGCCGCGTCCGGTGCGCCGGGCCGCGCGGGCACGGCCAGCGGCACCGGCAGCACCGGCAGCGCGTCGGCGAAGACCGCCGCCGCCTCGGACGGATCGGCCACGACGCGGACCGGCGCATGCGCCGCCAGCAGCGCGTCGTCCCCCGCCACGACGAAGGCCGGCCCGCCGCCCGCGCGCAGCGCCCGCCAGGCGCCGGCGGTGATTTCGGGGCCGATCCCCGCCGGATCGCCCATCGTCACGGCCAGCACCGTCCGGCCGCCGCCCGCGTCGCCCGTGCCCGCCTTGTTCACGCCCGCCTCGTTCATGCCCGCTTCCCCGACCGGCATGTTCAGCCCGCCCGTGCCCCGTCGCGGGCCAGCGCGTCGAGAACCCGCACCCATGAGCGGATACCGCGATGGAACGATGTCAGGTCGTATTTCTCGTTGGGCGAATGGATGCGGTCGTCGTCGCGGGCGAAGCCGATCAGCAGCGAATCCATGTCCAGCGCCTGACGCACCTCGGATACCACGGGGATCGACCCGCCGCTGCCGACGGTCACGGCCGGACGGCCCCATTCCGCGCCCAGCGCCGCCAGCGCGGCCCGCAGCCCGGGCCCGTCCGCGGGCACGACGCTGGCGCGCGACCCGCCATGCGGCGTAAACCGGACCGTGCAATCGGCCGGCAGCATCGCCCGCACATGGGCGCGGAACGCGTCGCGGATGCGCGCCGGGTCCTGGCCCGAGACCAGGCGGAACGAGATCTTGGCCGACGCCTCGGCCGGCAGCACGGTCTTGAACCCGTCCCCCGCATAGCCGCCGCTGATGCCGTTGATCTCGAAGGTCGGCCGGCACCAGGTCTGCTCGACCGCCGAATAGCCCTGCTCGCCCGCCGGCACCGACAGGCCGACCGGCCCCAGGAAACCGGCATCGGACGGCGCGATGGCGCGCCACTGCGCCCGCACGGCCTCCGGCGGGTCCTGGACTCCGTCATAGAAGCCCGGCAGCAGCACCCGCCCGGTCGCCGGGTCGCGCACCGCGCCCAGGATGCGGCACAGCACCTCCAGCGGGTTGCGCGCGGCGTTGCCGTAAATGCCCGAATGCAGGTCGCGGTCGGCGCCGCGGATCACCACTTCCTCGCCCACCATGCCGCGCAGGGCGGTGGTGATCGCCGGCACGCCGCCTTCCAGCATGCCGGTGTCGCAGATCAGGGCGACGTCGGCGTGCAATTCGTCCCGATTGGCCTGCAGGAAGGGCAGCAGATTGGCGCCGCCGCTCTCTTCCTCGCCCTCGATCACCATCGAGACGCGCAACGGCAGGGTCCCGCATTCGGCCCGCAGGGCGCGCAGGGCCTCGACGAAGGTCATCACCTGGCCCTTGTCGTCCGATGCCCCGCGCGCCACGATCCGCGCGCCCTCACCGTCGCGCACCAGTTGCGGCTCGAACGGTGCCGAGTGCCACAAATCCAGCGGATCGACCGGCTGCACGTCGTAATGGCCGTAGAACAGCACATGCGGCCCTTCGGCCGCGCCGCGATCATGCGCCACCACCATCGGATGGCCCGGCGTTTCCCGCACCGAGGCGTCGAGCCCGATCCCGGCCAGTTCGGCGCACAGCCATTCCGCCGCGCGGCGGCAATCGCCGGCATGGGCGGGCTGGGCCGAGATGCTGGGAATGCGCAGGAAAGCGAACAGCCGCTCCAGACTGGCCTCCAGCGTGCGGTCCACCCGATCCAGCACCGGAGTCAGGTCGCGTCCGTTCGTTATCGTCATCATCCACCCATGGTCCGTCGATCGCAGGGAATGTGCGAAGACGCCGCCGGAAATGCAATCCACGCCCGGCGTCTTGCCATGGCGCCGCGCCCGCGCCGGTCAGATGAACTGGCCGCGCAGGAACCCCAGGGCGGGCAGCGGCCGCCAGGCGCGGGGCAGGTCGGCCCGGCGGATCGGCGCCACGCTGTAGCTGGGCACCGGCTGGCGGGTCTGGCGCAGCAGGTGGGCATAGGCGCGCACCTGCTGCGCGCGCCACGCGCAATCGGCCAGGGCGGCGGGCCGGGCCGGATAGATATCGGCAATGCGCCGTGTCGGCCCGGCCGTGGCGATGACGGCCCACAACGTGTCATCCTTGCGCGCGTTGCCACGAAACGCGATGATCTCACTCAAGAGCAGACTCCGCCCGAACCCGATGACGACATCACGACGGCCGGACCGGAATCAAGGCCCTTCCCGCCGGCCACCGGCACGATCCCGTGCGGCGGCGCCGCGCGCCTTGCCGTCCGCCCCGCCGAACTGTAGGAGGCAGAGCATGTTGCGTCTTCTCATCACCGTCCCTTTCCTGCTGGTGCTGATCATCTTCAGCGCCTGCAACCAGGACTCCGTCACGATCTGGTTCCTGGACTGGAGCTGGAAATCGTCGGTCGGCGTGCTGACATTGATCGTGGCCGCCGCCTTCTTCATCCTCGGCGCCCTGTCGGTCTGGTTCGCCGAACTGCGCCAGCGCGGGCGGGCGCGCCGCGCGGAACAGCAGGTCCGTGTGCTGGAGGACCAGGCCGCCGAACTGCGCCGCCAGCAGGCGGAAACCTATAACCCGCCCGCACAAACACCAGTTCAGGCACCCGTCCAGGCACCCGCCCATGCACAGGGGGCGGCGCTGCCGCCCTATCGCGAGGCACCGCTGCCATGACTGCCCGCCGCACCAGGCTGATCGTCGCCCTGGACACCAAGGACACCGCCCAGGCGATACGCTGGCGCGACCAGACGGCCCTCAGCGCCGACGCCATCAAGCTGGGGCTGGAATTCACCTATGCGCGCGGGCTCGATGCCGTGCGGCAGGTGGCGGATGGCGGCACGCTGTTCCTGGACCTGAAACTGCATGACATTCCCAACACGGTGGGGTCGGCCATCGGCAGCCTGGCGGCGCTGCGCCCGGCCATGCTGACGATCCACGCCCTGGGCGGCGGCGCGATGATCGCGGCCGCCCGCGCCGCGATCGACCGCGCCTTCCCGGCCGGGGCACGGCCGCTGCTGCTGGCGGTGACGGTGCTGACCAGCATGGACCAGGATGCGCTGCACGGCATCGGCATTCCCGACGATCCCTGCGCCGAAGTGCTGCGCCTGGGCGCGCTGGCGATGGCGGCGGGGGCCGACGGGCTGGTGTGCTCGCCGCTGGAAATCGCCCCGATCCGCGACAGGCTGGGTGCCGCGCCGGTGCTGGTGGTGCCCGGCATCCGGCCGGCCGGCGCCGCCTCGGGCGACCAGAAACGGATCATGACCCCGGCCGAGGCCAGCCGCGCCGGCGCCGACTGGATCGTCGTCGGCCGGCCGATCACCCAGGCCGCCGACCCCGGCGCCGCCGCCGCCGCCGTGGCGGCGGAACTGGCGGGCTGACCGCGCCATGTCCCCCACCATCGGCGTCAAGATCTGCGGCCTGACCGAGCCGGCGGGGCTGGACGCCGCGATCGCCCATGGTGCCGATTGGGTCGGGTTCGTGTTCTTTCCCCGCTCGCCGCGCCATGTCACGCCCGCGCAGGCCGCCGGCCTGATCGCCCGCGTGCCCACCGGCGGGCCGCGGCGGATCGGCCTGTTCGTCACCCCGACCGACGCGGCGATCGAAGCCGTGCTGGACACGACCACGCTGGACGGGCTGCAGATCTATGCCGGCGACGAGCGGGCCATGGCGATCCGCCTGCGTTTCGGCCTGCCGGTCTGGCAGGCGCGCGGCGTGGCCGCCGCCGCCGACCTGCCGGCCGCCAGCCGGATGGACGGGCTGGTCATCGAATCCCGCCCGCCCGCCAGCGCCGACCGGCCGGGCGGCAACGGACGGGCCATCGACTGGACGATCACCCGGGGATGGAGCGCCCCGGCCCCCTGGATCCTGGCCGGCGGGCTGACGCCCGACAACGTGGCCGAGGCGGTGGCACGCAGCGCGGCGCCCGCCGTCGACGTGTCATCCGGCGTCGAAAGCGCCCCGGGCCGCAAGGACCCGGATCTGATCGCGCGCTTTATCCGCACCGCCCGCCAGACTGCTGCGCAATCGCCGGCGGCGTCCCCTTACCAGCCCGGATAATAGGCGTAGGGATACGCCGGGTACGCGTAGGCCGGATAGGCGGGATAGGCCGGATAAACCGGGTAGGCACGGTACGCCGGATAGGCATAGGCCGGATAGCGGTAGCCATAGCCGTAAGAATATGGTGCCGCGATCGCCGCGCCGGCCAGCAGGCCGACCCCGAAGCCGCCCCAGCCCCAACCGGGGCGCCAGCCGCCGCGATAGCCCCAGCCACCGCGATAGCCGCCGCCATGCCAGCCCCAGCCGCCGCCGTGCCAGCCGCCGTGGCCACCCCACGCCATGGCCGCGGTCGAGGACGCCATGCCCGCCACGCCCAGCGACATCGCCAGCAGAAAAGCCACCTTGCGCATCGGAGCGCCCCTTTCAGCAAGAATCCGGTCACCTTGATACGGCACGATATAAGACCGCGATCCCGGCCTTTTTATGGCGGCGCCATGCGCGGCACGCGGGGCCGGCCGCCCGATCCCCTCTATCGGCCTCTCTACCGCCCCCTACCGGCCGCCGCCCTGGCGCTCGCGCACCCGCGCGCCCAGGGCGGCCAACGCGTCCTTCAGCGGGCCGTCCGGCATGTCGGGAATCGCCACGGGCGGGGGCGGAGCGCGGCGCGTCGGGCGGGGCGGCGGGGCGGCCTGGGCCACCATATCCTGCACCAGCTTCAGCGACCGCACCGCCTCGCGCCCGCAGGCGCGGTTGATCCGTGCGATCAATTGCGGCGCCAGGTGCTGCAGTTCCATCGCGATCGGCCCGGCGCAGCCCAGGGTCAGCACCCCGGCGGACAGCCGGCGCGGCACGGTGCCCCGCGCCAGGTCGGGCCCGACGATGTCCGCCCAGTCGGCCATGATCTGCGCCGAAGCCGGTGATTGCCGGCGAAAGGCCGGGCGCGTGACGGCGGGCATCAGCGCGCCCAGGCTGCGCATGGCCAGCGCGCGCGGCGCCTGGGCGAGCGGCGGCTGGGCAAGCGACATCTGGGGAGGTGGGGCGGCCGCGCGGGTGCGCTTGCCGTCGGTACGATCCTTCGTCATAAGCGACCCGTGCCTCCTTCCTCTGCCGACCTGCTGCGCTGGTACGACCGCCACCGGCGCATTCTGCCCTGGCGGGCGGCCCCCGGCCGCACCGCCGATCCTTATCATGTCTGGCTCAGCGAAATCATGCTGCAACAGACGACGGTCGCCGCGGTCATTCCCTATTACCACCGTTTCCTGGACCTGTTTCCCACCATCGGCGACCTGGCCCGCGCCGAGACCGATCGCGTCATGGCGGCCTGGGCGGGGCTGGGCTATTACGCGCGGGCGCGCAACCTGCATGCCTGCGCCCGGGTCGTGGCCGCGGCCGGCGGTTTCCCGGCCACGCTCGACGGGCTGCTGGCCCTGCCGGGGGTCGGCGCCTATACCGCCGCCGCGATCGGGGCGATCGCCTTCGGCCTGCCGGTGGTGCCCGTCGACGGCAATGTCGAGCGCGTCACCGCCCGCCTCTTCGCGCTGACCGACCCGCTGCCCGCCGGGCGCCGCACCCTGGCCCGCCACGCCGCGACCCTGAACGATTCGCAGCCGGCCCGGGCGCGGCCATCGGATTTCGCGCAGGCGCTGTTCGACCTGGGGGCGGGGATCTGCACCCCGCGCAATCCCGCCTGCGCCCTGTGCCCCTGGCGGGGCGAATGCGCGGGGTTGCGCCAGGGCATCGCCGCGGCCCTGCCGGCCAAGGCCCCCCGCGCCGCCCGGCCGGTACGCCATGGCGCGCATTTCCGCGCGACCGACGCCGCCGGGCAGATCCTGCTGCGCCGCCGGCCGGCATCGGGGCTGCTGGGCGGCATGCTGGAACTGCCCGGCACCGAGTGGCGCGCGGAACCCTGGGCGGAATCCGAGGCACTGGCCCATGCCCCGCTGCCCGGCCCATGGCGGCAGGCCGGACGGGTCACGCACGTCTTCACCCATTTCACCCTGCATGTGGACGTGTATTCGGCGCGGATCGGGCGCTTTCCCAACAGCGCCGCCCAGGCCGGCGGCCTGGTCTTCGCCGCCCGGGATCTCGACGGGCTGGCCCTGCCGTCGCTGATGCGCAAATGCCTGGCCGCGACGCCGCCGGACCGGCCGACCGGCGCGCCCTGACGATCCGGGCCCCGCGACCGGTGCCCGGGTTTGGTGCCCGAGTTTGGTACCCGAGTCGGGAGGTTATTTTTTCGTTGACGGACGCCGAACCGGCGCTGTTGACTGAATGACGCGGCCGGATGACCGATTTGGTGCATAAAACCGCCGCTGACACCGCCGCAGGCTTGGCCAAGCCCCGGAACACCGCCATGTTTCATGGCGTGCCCGGCTTGTCGACGGGGTATGGAGAGCATGATGGCCGTGATTGCCGCCTTTCTGTCGTCGCCCCTGCCGCTGGCCTGCATGACCGCGCTGGCGGGCTGTGCCGCGCTTTACGCATGCCGCGCCCCCGCACCGCGCGCGATCCCCATTCGCGCAACCCGGGGCCGCGTGCGCCGCCACCGCTGACCGGCCGACCGCCGGCCCCGTCCCGCCACGCGCCGCCCGTGCGCGCGGGCTTTGCCAGGATCCGCCGGATCCTGTAGCACGGTCACATCATGAGATTCCTGACCGTCCGCGCGACCGAGCCGACCGCCCCTTCGGGCGTCGGCATCCTGCTGACCAACCTGGGAACGCCCGAGGGTACCGGCTACCGGGCCGTCAGGCGCTATCTGTCCGAGTTCCTCTCCGACCGCCGGATCATCGAGGCCAGTCCCGCGCTTTGGCAGCCGATCCTGCAAGGGCCGGTCCTGGCACTGCGTCCCCGGCGGAGTGGCGCCGCCTACCGGCGGATCTGGCATGCGGACGGCGACGAAAGCCCGTTGCGCACCCATACCCGCGCCCAGGCCCGGGCCCTGGCCGCGCGCTTCGCCCCCGACGGGGTCGCGGTGGAATGGGGCATGCGCTACGGCACGCCCGCGGTCGCGACGGCGATCGCGGCGCTGCTGCGCCGCGGCTGCACGCGGATCCTGCATTTTCCGCTTTATCCACAATACAGCGCCACGACGACCGCGACCGCCAACGACCAGGCGTTCCGCGCGCTGATGCGCCTGCGCAACCAGCCGGCGATCCGCACAGTGCCGTCCTTCCCCGACCATCCGCTCTATATCGACGCGCTGGCCGGCTCGGTGCGCGCCCGGCTGGCGGCGCTGCCCTTCGCGCCGCAGCGGATCGTCGCCTCCTTCCACGGCCTGCCGCGCGATTACGTGCAGCGCGGCGATTCCTACGCCGAGGAATGCACGCGCACCCTCGCCGCGCTGCACCGCGCGCTGGACCTGCCCGAGGAGATGATGCCACTGACCTATCAGTCGCGCTTCGGCCCCGCGCGCTGGCTGGAACCCTATACCGCGCCGCTGGTCACCGCCCTGCCGGCGCAGGGCATTACCCGCGTCGCCGTCATCATGCCGGGCTTCCTGGCAGATTGCATCGAAACGCTCGACGAGATCGGCCACGAACTGCGCGACGCGTTCGCCGCCGCCGGCGGGACGGATTTCGCCCTTATCCCCTGCCTGAACGCCACCGATCCGGCGATCGACCTGCTGGAGACGCTGGCCAGGCAGGAACTGTCCGGCTGGCTGGGATGATTTTCCCCGATAATCCGTTTTCGTAAGGAAGTTTCTGGGATTCGAAAAACGGCGCGCCGGACCTTCGCCCGGCGCGCCGCCCCGTCATTTGCTCCCAGTCATTCGTTCCCCGCCATTCGTCCCTCGATGGCCCTGCTCAGTGGCCGGAAGGCCCGGCCGGCGGTCCCGGCGGATGCTCGGCGTCCCACAGGGTCGCCTTCTGCTCGTCGGTCTTGCGCGCGCGATAGCGTTCCAGTGCGCTGAGATTCGGATCGACCGGGTGCTCCTTGTCGTAGAGCGCCGCCTTTTCCCGGACCGTCTTGCGGTATTCATGGCGTTTATACATGCCCGCCGCGCATCCGCCCATGGCACCCACCACCCCGTGATGGACCAGGTGGCCGCCGACCGCGCCGGCCGCGCCATATTTCAGGCAACCGCCGGGCTCCGCCCGCGCCCCGCTCGCCAGGCCCGCCGTCATCAGGGCGGCTGCCGCCAGCAGCGGCAGGCCGCGCATTCCGTTCGTCAGCATATGTTTCGTCCATTCGCAAAAAAACACGGGCGGTCGGGGCGGATGGCCCCGCCCCGACCGCCGTACCCCATCATGCAGCGGACTATGTCAACGCTATGACGTCATGGCCGGTCGCAGCTTTCGGTCAGCCGGTTGAACACCAGCCCGTGACTGCACTGCACGACCGGCGACTGCATCGGCGGGGCCGTTTCCGGCGCGGCACCGTAAGGCTGGGCCGGATAGGATTGCGGCGTATAGGACTGGCTCGGATAGGCCGGCGCCGGATACGCATAGCCCGCCGGCGGCCCATAGGCGGCGGCTGGCGGCGGATAATCGTAATAATCATAATACCCGCCATAGGCCGCGGTACCGGCGGCGACGCCCAGAGCGGCGCCGAACGCCAGCGGCCAACCCCATCCCCAGCCCCAGCCGGGATATCCCCACCCCCCGCCGCCCCAGTACGGGTGATAGCCCCAGCCGCCCCGCCAGCCGTAACCACCATGCCAACCGTAACCGCCATAGCCGCCATGCCAGCCATAGCCACCGCCGTGCCAGCCGCCGCCCCAGCCCCCGTGATAGCCGCCATGGAAGCCGCCGCCGCCATGAAAACCGCCATGCTGCGCCATGGCCGCGCCCGGCGCCGCGACGCCCCCCAGCATCGACCCGCCCAGCATCATCGCCATACCCGCCATCAAAAATCGCCGCATGACCCAACCCTCCACTGCACCGGAATATAAGCATCCGCCGCAGGAGGTTTGAGGCCACCGGCGTATCGATGTGTAACGACCCGAACCACGCGGCACGGGCGGGATGACGCTCTTTCAACCGGTCCGCGGGTTTATGGCCGGCGACCGATATCGTCGGCCATCACAGAATTGCGAAGTTCGTGTCAGGAAACCGAACAGTAACCATTCCTATTCGCCTTCCCTTCATCCGGACATGTCAGATAAACCGTCATGTCCCGCCACGTGCTCTGTGCCTCCATGACTCCGATTTCTGCGCGAACAGTCTCACGTCATCGTTTTCCGCGCTCCGGTCTGCGCCGATTGACACCCGGATCGGCATCGTGCTGCAAATTTATACTTCCGGAACGGTGACGGGAGGCATCATGAACGACACGGTCCCGCGTCGGGCGGACAAGGCGGCGCACGGCAAATGGCGGTTGCCGTTCAAAGGCCGGTCCCTGTTCGAAATCGGCAAGGACCTGCGCCCCCGCATCGACCGGGTGATCATGCGCGGCTCGCTGCTGCCGGACCGGGCGATTTTGGACACGGCCTGGATGCCGTGGATCGCGATGCTGGAGCGCAACTGGGAACAGATCCGTGACGAAGCCGTGCGGCTCCGCACCCGGGACATTCCCGCCTTGGGCGACCTTTCGCCGGACCACGGCCGTATCGCCGCGGACCGTCGCTGGAAATCCTTCTTCCTCGCCGGATACGGCTATCGGCGCATCGAAAACTGCGCCCGGGCGCCGGTCACGGCGGCGCTGATCGCCCGGATTCCGGGGCTGGTCACCGCGGTCTTCTCGGTGCTGGAGGCGGGCGGGCGCATCCCCCGGCATTACGGCATGACCAAGGGCATGCTGACCTACCACCTGGCCCTGCGGGTGCCGCGGCAGCGCGCGCAATGCCGGATCCAGATCGAAGGCGCCGACGCCCTGCACACGATCTGCTGGGCGGACGGCCGTTCGCTGCTGTTCGACGATACCTACAACCATCAGGTCTGGAACGACACGGACGAGGACCGCTACATCCTGCTGCTTCAGGTCCGGCGCCCCTGCCGCGGCGTCGCCAGGCTGCTGCTGGGCGTCTTCCTGTTCGGCGTGAAGCATTCGCGCTTCGTTCAGGACATCAAGCGCAGGCTGGACGCGCTGGGCGCCGAGCCGGTGCCCCGACCCGCCCGCTGAATCCCGCCCCCGCCCGCATTTCATTTCGAGACCGTAGAAATTCCGCAACAGGAACGTTAGACAGGGAGCGCACCATCGTGCCCCTCCTTCAACGGCCTGTTGGACGATCATGACGATTCCGCGCTTCCGTAAATCGCTGCTCCTCGCATTCGGCATGACGCTTCTGGCCGCGCTGCCGCTCTGTCCGGCGCAATCCCGCGCGGCCGAGACGCAGGCCATGCTGCTGGTCCGCAATGCCTATGTGTTCTCGATGGCGGACGGCCAGAAGACGCCGTTCATCGGCTATATGACGGTCGGCGCGGACGGGCGCATCCGCGCGGTGGGGCAGGGCGAGCCGCCGCGCGACCTGCGGGCCGCAACCAGCATCGACGCGCACGGCCACTGGATCATGCCGGGTTTCATCTCCGCGCACAGCCATCTCTGGCAGGCCGCCTATCGCGGCCTGGCGCAGGACAAGACGCTGCCGGGATGGATCGACGCGCTGTACGCCCAACAGGCCGCGCACGCCACGCCCGAGGATTTCTACTGGTTCACGCTGGACGGCGCGCTGGACCATCTGCGGCACGGCATTACCGGGGCCTATAATTTCAATTACGGGGACGCGCTGCCCAATCCGCCGGAACGCGACAACGTCAATCATCAGGAATTCCGCGCCGAGATGGCCTCGGGCATCCGTTTCGTGCACGGTGTCCAGGCCATTGCCGGCGGCCGGGACCACACGCTGGACGGCGCGCGCCGCCATCTGAAGCAGTTCCTGGCATGGAGCGCGGCGCAGCCGCATGGCGGCCGGCTGCTGTCGGTCATGCTGAACGGCACCGTGGCGTTCGAGGCCAATCCCGCCGACGCGCTGGCCGAAGCCCGGCTGGAAGGCACCCTGATGCACGAATTCGGCGTGGCCAACCAGACCCATTACCTGGAGCCCCCGGACAGCATCCAGTCCGAACAGGCGGTCTTCCCCGATTTCGCGCGGACCGGCATGATGGGCAGGACCCTGATCTTCGGCCATTTCATCCATACCACGCCCGACATCGTCGCCCAGGCCGCCCGCGCGGGCGCCGCCATGTCGTGGAATCCGCTGTCGAACGGCCGCCTGGCCTCGGGGGTCGCGGACATCCCCGCCTATCTCAAGGCCGGCATCCGCGTCGGCATGGGCGTGGACGGAGAGGCCAGCGCCGACGTCGCCGATCCGTTCGAGAACATGCGCACCGGCCTTTACGCCGTCCGCGACAAATATCAGAACGCCGCGATCATGGGCCCGTACGACGTCCTGCGGCTGCATACCGTGGGCAGCGCCGACGTGCTGAACGCGTCGGACCGGGTGGGAAGCCTGGAGCCCGGGAAATTCGCCGATTTCCTGATGATCGACCCGTCGCACCTGGCCCATGTCTTCGACCCCTACGCCACGCTGGTCTTCGCCGCATCGCAGCAGGATCTGGAACAGGTCTATGTCGGCGGCCGGCTGATGGTCGATCACGGCCGCGTCCTGCATCAGGACATGGCGGCGGTCGAAGCCCAGGCCGACCGCCGGGTCGCCGCATCCCTGGCCGGTGCGCCACGCTGACGCGCCCGCGCCGGCGATGCGGTATCGGCTTGACCGTCCCGGGTCTCTCTTTCGGGGCTCCGCCCCGAACCCCGCCAAAGGCGGTGCCTTTGGAAACCATTTATTTACCAGTGGATTGTGGTCGATGGCAGCATCCTCGCCTGGCGTCGCAACATCAAAATCTGGTTTTTGGCTGCCGCCATATCATTTCAAATCACCTTGACCATAGATTCGAAAGATTCGTATAATCTGAAACTTTCGAATTTTTTCAGAGGACATAGCTATGGAGGTCACGTCTGCAGACTTCATCAAGCGGTACGGCGAACTTGCTGACTGTGCGATGCACGAGCCTGTTACCATCACGAAGAACGGCAGGAAGCGCCTTGTCATCCTTGGCTTTGACGAGTTCCGCCGTCTTCAGGACCTGGACCATCGCGCATTCCGTATCGAGGACCTTGCCACGGTTGAGCCGCAGCTTGCCCGTGCCCTGGAAGACGTGGAGACGCCGCCTGGCTATGAGCATCTTGACGACGAAACCAAGCACTGGACGCCTTGATACCCAAGACACCCATTCCTGGCCTCGTCATTCGATATGGCTATCTTTGGAACAGGGAACATCAGCAGGGACAGGAAGAAGGCAGAAAGAATCGGCCCTGCGTCGTTATCGTCGCCGTTGCGTCCCGCGTTCTGGCCTTGCCTATCACGCATTACCCGCCCCTTGACGCTGCCGACGCGATAGAGCTTCCCCCGGCGACGAAGGACCGCCTCGGCCTAGACGGGCAACGCTCATGGGTTGTCGTCTCCGAAGGGAATGCCTTCACATGGCCCGGCCCTGACCTGACGGGCGCATACGGCATGCTTCCGCCGGCTGTGCTGGCTGTCATCAAAGCGCGACTGGTCGAGAGGATGAAGGCAGGAACGCTCCGGCAGGCGTCGCGGAGCGAATAGACGCAAAATCGGGGCCTGAACCGCGCCAGCCCACTACGTCCTTGCTTTTTCCGGGAAATCCAATCCACTGGCAACGCAGGGCTTGAACACAAGATCTTTTAGCGGCTGGTCGGAGTGAGAGGATTCGAACCTCCGGCCCCTGCGTCCCGAACACAGTGCTCTACCAGGCTGAGCTACACTCCGAACTTGATGGGGGCTATACATGCCCTCCTGCCGCTCCGCAAGGGTCCCGATGCCCACTATCGCGCGGGAAGATGTATTTTTGTCATCCCGCCGTCACATCGGGCCGCCACATCGGACCGTCAGAGCCGGTCGACATTCTCGGTCGCCGGCCCGCGTACGGCCTGCTTCAGCCGCGCCATCGTCGTGGCGACGTCGGGCACGACCTCGAACAGTTCCAGCGCCGATGCATCGGCGAAGCCCTCGCGCACCGCCGCGCGCAGCATGGCGACCATCGGGTCGGCCCACCCCGCGACATTGACGACGAAGATCGGCTTGTCATGCAGCTTTAGCTGCCGCCAGGTCACGATCTCGATCGTCTCGTCGAACGTGCCCAGCCCGCCGGGCAGCACCACGAACGCATCGGCCCGGGCGAACATCAACTGCTTGCGGCTATGCATCGAATCGGTGACGGTCAGGTCCGTCACGCCCTCATGCATCACCTCACGCGCGCGCAGAAAGGTCGGGATCACGCCAGACACCCGGCCGCCCGCCGCCAGGGTCGCGTCCGCCACGGCGCCCATCAGCCCCACATCCCCGCCGCCATAGACCAGGCGCATCCCGGCACGCCCCAGGCTGGTCCCCATCTCGCGCGCCGCTTCCTCGAAATCGGGGCGGGCGCCGAAACGCGACCCGCAGAACACGGCAACGGCAGCAACGGACATGGACGCGATCCTCCTGAACATGGCGGCACGATGCGGGCGGCGGCGATCCGCCCGATTCAGGCGACGCTTGTTCGCGCGCGCCCCCGAAGCAGCAGAGTGGCACCGACCCCCGCCCCGGTAAATAAGGCCGCGACCAGAAACATCGGGCCATAGCCCAGGCCGTGGATCACCAGCCCCAGCATCGGCCCCGACAGGCCGATCCCGATATCCAGGAAGACGCTGAACGCCCCCAGCGCGGCCCCCCGGTTATGCGCCCCCACCCGGGTCACGGCCTCGACCCCCAGCGCGGGAAAGACCAGCGAGAATCCGGCCCCCGTCAGCGCGGCCCCCAGATCGGCCGCGGCCACGCCGCCGCTGCGCCACAGGATCAGCAGGCCGGCCACCTCGACCACCAGCGACGCCACGGCCACGACGCCGCCGCCGCGCAGGCCGATCTGGCGCGAGAACAGCAGCCGCACCAGCACGAAGACGATGCCGAAGATCATCAGCCCCAGCGCCGCGCCGGACCAGTGCCGGTCGGCGAAATACAGCGACAGGCAGGCCGAGATCGCCCCGAACCCGACCGAACCGCAGGCCAGCACGATCCCATAGGGCAGCACCCGCCAGAAGACCTGGCGGAAGGGCATGGCCTCGCCCCGGACGACCGGCGGCACGGCGGCGTAGCGCGCCGCCAGCCCCAGCCCCAGCAGCGGCAGCAGCGCGGACAGCAGCCCCACCGCCACCAGCCCGCCCAGCGGCGGCGCCATCTGCGACAGCACCGCGCCCACCGGCGCGCCCAGCGCGATCCCGCCATAGGAGGTGATCCCGTTCCACGAGATCACCTGCGCCGTCCGCTCGGCCCCCACGCGGCCGATATTCCACAGGATCGCGCCCGTCGCGGTCCAGCTTTCGCCGGCGCCCATCAGGATACGGCTGGCGATCAGCAGCAGGATCGACGGCGTGGCCTGGTGGACGAACAGACCCGACAGCAGCAGCGCGCCGCCCGACGCGGCACAGGTGGCCAGCCCGATCAGCACCGCGGGCTTGGCCCCCTTCGCATCGACGAACCGTCCCGCCTGCGCGCGGGTGGCGAACGTCGCCAGATATTGCAGCGACACCGCCAGCCCCGCGATCACGGTGTTGTAGCCCAGATGCTGGTGGACGAAGACCGGGATGACGGCCATCGGCAGGCCGATATCCACGTAACAGATCAGATTGAACAGCACGACCGCCAGAATCCGCACGGTCGGGTGGGCCATAACGGACTGCGACGAGGGCATGACGACAGGGCGGCTCCGGTTTGTCCTGCCCTTATACGGGTCGGGTCGGGGGTGTCCAAGACCCGGGGACCCGGCAGGACCGGTCAAAAGGACGCCCCCCGCCGTCACGACCCTGCGACCGCCTTATTGACGCCGCCATTCCGCCGGGGATCATGTAACGCGCGTCACCGCTGGTCGCGCGCAGCGCAGGACCCGCCCGCCGAGGAAGCCGATCCATGAGCACCGAGTCCGTTCCGCCCGATGATGGCGGGTTCGTCACCCTATCCTCGCGCATCGTCTATGAAAATCGCTGGACCCGCGTGCGCGAGGACATCATCCGCCGCCCCGACGGCAACCAGGGGCTGTACGGCATCGTCGAACGCGGCGAATTCGCGGTGGTCCTGCCGCTGGGCCGGGGGCCGGACGGCCCGACCGTCACCCTGGTACGGCAATATCGCTATCCGGTGCGCGCCCGGCTGTGGGAACTGCCGATGGGCATGTGGGAAGATCGCCCCGACGCCGCGCCCGACATGGTGGCACGCGGCGAACTGGAGGAAGAGACCGGGCTGCGCGCCGGCACGCTGCGCCACGCCGGTACGCTCTATCAGGGCGCGGGCTATTCCACCCAGCGCGGCCAGGTCTTTCTGGCCACCGACCTGACACCGGGCGCCCCCCGGCGCGAGGCCACCGAGGGGGACATGACCAGCCACACGATCCCGCTGGCCGAGATGGACCGGATGGTCCGCGACGGCGAGATCACCTGCATGGTCACCCTGGCCGCCATCGCCCTGATCCGCGCGCGCGGCTGGATATAGCGCCGGTATATAGCGCCGGCAGCCGGTTTCAGTGTCCCGGCGGCGCCGGCGGAGTCGCCGGGGAGGAGGCCGGGGAGGCCACGGGGGCGGCGGGGGCGGCCGGCGCCGCGGCCGGCTGGGCCGGCGGCACCGCCAGGGTCAGCACATTGTCCGCCCGGTTCAGGTCGGGAATGTCGTGCCCGGGGTCCAGCGCCACCGATTGCGGCGTGCGCGTGGTCGGAATCGTCAGTTCGATCTCGTTGCGCAATTGCCAGGCCTCGGTCGGGATGCGCAGGCGCGAGGTCGTGCCGTCGGTATAGGTCAGCACCAGCGTGACCGGCAGCGGCAGCCAGCCCTTGTTGTCCACCGTCACCAGCACGCCGCGCGCCGGGCCCTCGCCGGTCACGGCGGCGGATTTCACGGCATAGTCGGGGCCCCAATTATTGAAATACCAGCCGCGCCAGAACCAGGACAGGTCCTCGCCGCCCTCGCTGTCCATCAGGCGGAAGAAATCCGACGGCGTGGGATGGCGATAGGCCCACAGCGCGATATAGCGCCGGAAGGCGCGGTCGAACCGTTCCGGCCCCAGGATCTGCTCGCGCAGCAGCTTCAGCCCGTAGGCCGCCTTGAAATAGGTCACCGGGTGGCGATAACGCTCGGGCACCAGGTCGGTCGGCGTCATCAGCCGGGGGGCCGCCGGGTCGCGCAGCACGGACAGGATGTCGTCCGCCGGCCTGCCGGTCGCGGGCGCGAACTCGGCATCGCGCTTCGGCGCGAATTCCCCGTTGTTGAAATCGTCCGAGGCATAGGTGTCGATGAAGGTGTTGAACCCTTCGTCCATGAAGGCATGGCGCCGCTCGTTCGACCCCACGATCATCGGGAACCAGCCATGGCCCAGTTCGTGCGTGGTGATCCAGAACAGTTCCGGGTCCTTGTCATGCATGCCGTCGAAGACGATGCCCGGATATTCCATGCCCGCGCCATGGCCGCCCAGGTTGATCGCGTCCGGCCAGGGATAGGGGTACCATTGGCGCGAGAAATATTCGATCGCATGCTTCACATAGGCGGTCGACCGGTCCCATTGATGGGCCCCGATGCCTTCGACCGGATAGACCGACATCGCCAGGCGCGGCACCGCCGGATGGCCGGATTCGACCACCAGCGGCGGCAGGTCCAGCCGCGCCGCGTCCCACAGGAAGGCGGGCGACGCGGCGAAGACCACGTCGCGGGTGCCGTTCATGCGGAAATGCCAGGTCCTGGTCCCGCTCTGCGCCAGGTGGCTCTTGGGATCGCTTACGTCGGCCTGGGTGCGGATCATCACCCGTTCGTCGCTGCGGGCGGCCTGGGCCAGGCGGTCGCGCTCGGTCTGGGTCAGCACGTCGGCGGGATTCAGCAGCGCGCCGGACCCCACGACGGTGAAGTTCCACGGCACGGTGACGCTGTAGTCGATGTCGCCATATTCCAGATAGAATTCCTGGCCCAGATAGGGCGCGGTATCCCAGCCGCGGAGATCGTCATAGACGGCCATGCGCGGGTACCATTGCGCCACTTCATAGATGTCGCCGTTGCGCGTGGGGGTCACGGCGGTCCGGCCGCCCCATTCGCCGGGGATCGTGTAATGCCAGACGATCTTCAGCCGGATGCGCCCGCCCCTGGCCTCGAGCGGCGCCGGCAGCGGCACCTGCATCCGCGTGTCGGAAATCAGCGGCGTGACCGGGATGCTCTTGCCGTCCTGCTCGATCGACACGCTCTCGATCGCCTCGCCATCCGTGTGCTCGCCATGGCGCTGCGGATTGGCGAAGCCGCCGCGCGACCCGTCGCGATAGATGTTCTGGTCGAGCTGCACCCACAGCACGTCCAGCGCGTCGGGACTGTTGTTGGTGTAGGTGATCACCTCGCTGCCCGACAGCAGCCGGTTGGCCGGGTCGATCGCCGCCTTGATCTCGTAATCCGCGCCGTTCCGCCAATAGGCCCAGCCGGGCGCACCCCCGCCCGAGCGATAGGCGTTGACCGGGGTCGGATAGGCCAGCGGGGCGAAGATCCGCGCCGGGTCGGGCGGCGGCAGCACCGGGGCGGGGGATGTCGCCGCGGGCGCCGCCGGCGCGGCGTCGTCGGCCGCGACGGCCGGCATCGCGGCGCCGCAGCACAGGAAAGCGGCCAGCATCGCGCCCCCGGCCCCGATGCGGCGCCCGCCGATGCAGACCTCCTGGACGGCTCCCGGGATGGCGGACGGGCGCGAACGCGGACGGGAATGCGGCAAGATCATGACCTTTCGGGGAAACGTGACCGACGAACCGACGAACCGGCCGAGGCTAACGGAATTGCCCGGCGGACGTAACCCACCCCGGGCGATCGTCGCCCGCCGGGCAGGTCACGAGGATAGTGATTCCAGCGCCTGCTGGATCGGCGCCAGATAGCGCACCGGCTTCACGCGCAGCGGCATCAGATAGACATGCCCGCCGGCCGCGCGGACGGTCCGGATCGCGCGGCAGGCAAAGCCGATATTCGCCTCCAGCGTCGCTTCGAAATCATGCGGGAAGACGACATGGTTCGTCGTCTCCCAATAGGACCGCGATTTCGGGCCGATCACCGGCGACAGGCCCCAGAACACCGTCTCGCCGGCCAGCCAGCCCATGCACATCTCCAGCATGCGCGCATCGAATACCGGCTGGGTGAAGAACCCGGCGGCCCCGGCGTCCTTCTTGCGCGCGACGGCCTCCAATTCGCGATAGGGGGCGCGGCGATAGGGATCGAACGCCGCATAGACGCGCAGATGCGGGGCCTCGCGCCGATAGCGGCGGATCACGCTCTCCGACGTGTTGGGAAAGGTCCGGCGGCTGAGATCGGCGGGCGGGTCGCCCTGCACCACCAGCACTTCCTCCAGCCCCTGCACCCCGATGCCGGGCAGCGGCCCGTCCGGATCGACGTCGATGGCGCGGATATGCGGCACGACACGCGGCAGCACCGGTCGTAGCAGCGGCACCGCATCCCAGCCCTGCAGCGCAAAGCGCATCAGGCTGGGCACGTTCAGCGTGTCGGCCATCGGAAAGGCCGCGCGCACCTCGGCCGAATCCGCCTTCAGGGTCTCGGCGTCGCGCGGAATCAGCTCGACGGAAATCCGCGTCATGGAGTACCGCCCGGGTCCGCCGCCGCGCCGACGATCTGGCGGGCGGCGGCGAGGGTGTTGTTCAGCAGGCAGGCGATCGTCATCGGCCCCACCCCGCCCGGCACGGGGGTGATGCGCCCGGCCCGCGCGACGGCCTCGTCGAAGGCCACGTCGCCGATCAGGCGCGTCTTGCCGCTGGGCAGAGTCACGCGGGTGATGCCCACGTCGATCACCGTCGCCCCCGGCTTGATCCAGTCGCCGCGCACCAGGCCGCCGACGCCGGTGGCCACCACCAGGATATCGCCCTGGCGCGCTAGGGCCGCGGGGTCGCGCGTGTCGATATGCCCGACCGACACGGTGCAGCCCTCGGCCAGCAGAAGCTGCGCCATCGGCTTGCCGACCAGGTTGGACGCGCCGATGACCACGGCATGCAGCCCGCGCAGGTCGCCCAGCTCCGATTTCAGCAGCATCAGGCAGCCCAGCGGCGTGCAGGGCACGATCCCGGGCTGGCCCAGCGCCAGGCGCCCGGCATTGACCTCGCCCAGGCCGTCCACGTCCTTCTCGGGCCGGATCGCATTGGTCACCGCCACGGGGTCCAGCCCCGCCGGCAGCGGCAATTGCACCAGGATGCCGTGGATTTCCGGATCGTCGTTCAGCCGGCGGACCAGCGCCAGCAATTCGGCCTGCGACGTGGTGGCCGGCAGCATGTGCATGAACGAGCGCATGCCGGCCCGATGGGTCTGCAACGCCTTGTTGCGGACATAGACCTCGCTGGCCGGGTCGTTGCCCACCAGCACCACCGCCAGGCCCGGCGTCACCCGGTAGCGGTCATGGAACGCATGGACCTCCGCCGCGATCCTCTGCGTCATGGCCGCGGCGAACGCCTTGCCGTCGATCAGGCGCGCGGACATGCTGGGAGCGGGCGCGGGTACGGCGGACACTGGCTCGGTCATGGGCGCTCCGGAAGGCGATTGGATGACATGGCAGGGGACAACCCTTAAAGATGGGCCCTGAAAATGGGGGATATCGTGCAGGTGCAGATACGCAAGAATTTCAGCAGCGACAATGTCGTTCCGGCCTGTCCCGCCATCATGGCGGCGCTGATGGCGGCCAACGAGGGCACGGCGCCCGCCTATGGCGCGGATGCCTGGACCGCCCGGCTGCAGCAGGTCGCGGCCGACGTCTTCGAACATCCGGTCCAGGTCTTTCCCGTCGCCACCGGCACGGCGGCGAACGCGCTGGCGCTGGCCGCCACCACCCCGCCCTTCGGCGCCATCCTGTGCGATGAGAGTGCCCATATCGTGCAGGCCGAATGCGGCGCGCCCGATTTCTATACCGGCGGCGCGCGGCTGCTGCCCATCCCGTCGGAGGACGGGCGCATGCGGCCCGACGCGCTGTCCTATGTGCTCGACCGCCATCCGGCGCACAATGTGCTGAACAACCTGCCCACGACGCTCAGCCTGACCCAGGCCACGGAATGGGGCACGGTCTACGACCCCGCGCAGATCGCCGAACTGGCGGCCCGGGCCCGGGCGCGCGGCATGGCGGTCCATCTGGACGGCAGCCGGCTGGCCAACGCCATCGCCAGCCTGGGCTGCACCCCGGCCGAGGCGACCTGGAAGGCCGGCATCGACATCCTGGCGCTGGGCGCGACCAAGAACGGGGCGATGACCGCCGAGGCCGTGCTGGTCTTCGACCCCGCGCGGGCCGAACACTTCGCCCGCCGCCGCAAGCGCGGCGGCCATGACTGGTCCAAGCAGCGTTTCCTAAGCGCGCAGTTGCTTGCCTATCTGCAGGACGATCTGTGGCTGCAAAACGCGCGGCAGGCCAACGCCATGGCCCACAGGCTGGCCGGCGGCCTGTTCCGCCACCCCGGCGCCCGGCTGGTGTACGAGACCCAGGCCAACGAAATCTTCGTCGCCCTGCCCGATCCGGCCGTCGCGCATCTGCGCGCCGCCGGCTATGTCTTTCGCGAATGGCGCACGCCGGCCGGACTTAACGGCACGGTGATCCGGCTGGTGACCAGCTACGACACCCACATCGCCGACGTGGACGCGCTGCTGGCCACCCTGGCCGCGATCTGACCTTGCCGGGCGGGGGCGACAGGACAGAGCCGGCAGGTCAGTTGTTGTCGTCGCCCGGGCCGCTGGCCCCGCCGTCATTGTCGTTGTCCGTGCCGGGCGTCACGGCGACGAAGATGTTCTGCCCGTTGCGCAGGATGCGCAGCAGCACGGACTGGTTGGCCTTCAGCGCCGCGCGCACGGCGGTGACGGTGGCGCCCGGATTCTCCACCGGGCGGTTGCCCACCGCCTGGATCACGTCGCCGGGGCGGATGCCGGCCTGGTCGGCGGGCGATCCGGACTGGACGTCGCTGACGACGACGCCGCGCACCGACCCGTCCAGGCCGAGCTGCTGGCGCAGGTCGGGCGTCAGTGGCGACAGCGACACGCCCAGGCGCGGGCCGCCCTCGTTCTTCTCGCCCATCGCGCCGTCGGGCGTCTGCGCGCCGGACAGGTTGGCGATGGTCACCGTCGCGGTCTGCTCGGCATTGTTGCGCAGGAACCCCAGCGTCGCCTTGGTGCCCGGCGTGATCGAGGCGACCTTGACCGCCAGGTCGTGCGGGCTGTCCACCTTCTGGCCGTTCAGGGTGGTGATCACGTCGCCGGCCTTGATCCCGGCCTTTTCCGCCGGACTGCCGTTGCTGACGCTGGCCACCAGCGCCCCGCTGGGCGGCACGCCCGGCGCCGCGGGCTTCAGCCCCAGCGCCTTGGCCATCGCCGGGGTGATCAACTGCGCCACCACGCCCAGATAACCGCGGGTGACATGCCCGGTCTTCTCAAGCTGATAGACGACATTCTTCACCACGTCCGACGGGATGGCGAAGCCGATGCCGATCGATCCGCCGCCGCCGGGCGACAGGATGGCGGTATTCACCCCCACGACCTTGCCGTCCTGGGTGATCAGCGGACCGCCCGAATTGCCGCGATTGATCGGCGCGTCGACCTGAATGAAGGAATCGTACGGCCCGTCGCCGATATCGCGCCCCCGCGCCGAGACGATGCCGGCGGTCACCGTGCCGCCCAGCCCGTAGGGATTGCCGACGGCGATCACCCACTCGCCCGGCTCGACCTTGTCGGACTCGCCCAGCTCGATGAAGCGCAGCTTGCTCTGCGTCGTCACCTTCAGCAGCGCCAGGTCGGTCTTGGGATCGCGGCCGACGATCTTGGCCGGCAGGGCGGTGCCGTCATCCAGCGTCACCGTCACCTTGGTCGCGCCCTTGACCACGTGGTTGTTGGTGACGACGTAGCCGTCCGCGGAAATGATGAAGCCCGATCCCCGCGCCTCGATCGTGCGGCGCTGGGGCTGCTGCGGCATCATCTGGAACGGGAAGGGGAACGGGAAGGGCATCTGCTGCTGCCCCTGCGCCCCGCCTTCCTCATCCTCGACGGCGTCGGCGCGCAGGTTGGCGGTGATGGACACCACGGCCGGCTTGACCTGCTTCACCAGGCTGACGAAGTTCGGCAGGGCCTGCTGCGTGTCCGGACGGATCACCCCGCTCTCATCGGCCCGTGCCGCCGGCGCCAGCCCGCCACAGGCCGCCGCGCCGCCCAGCACGGTACCCGCGACCAGCGCCGCCAGCACCCTCGCCGGCAGCACCCTCGCAGCCAGCACCCTGGCGCGCGCCGTCCCGGGCGCCACCCCGGCTGCCATCCCGGCGCGGGGCCGGCGAGCGGGAACGGAAGAAATCAGATCAAACGCGTCAGACATAGCATTCCTGATCGTTGACGGGCCGGCCGGCCGCTGCCGACGCCCGCGTCCTGTGTCGTACCCTGGCAGAATGCATCGGCATTCCGCACCTCTCCCATACCTGCCGATGAAAGATGCGTTAGAAGAATGCGCCAGCCGCGCCGCTGGCGCAAATCACCGCGCGCGTATCATGGCCCGCGCCGCGCGGCGAAGAAATCGCGCAGCAGCGCCGATGCCTCGCGCTCGCGCACGCCACCCACCCATTCGGGGCGATGGAGGCATTCGCGCCGGTCGAACAGGCGCGGACCATGGTCCACCCCGCCGCCCTTGGGGTCATAGGCGCCGAAGACGATGCGCCCGATCCGGAAATGCACGGCGGCTGCGGCGCACATCGGGCAGGGTTCCAATGTCACCACCAGCGTGCAATCCACCAGGCGCGGCGTGCCCAGGCGCCGCGCCGCCGCGCGCATGACCAGCATCTCGGCATGGGCCGCCGCATCGTGCCCGGCCTCGACCGCATTGCCCGCGCGCGCCAGCACCGCCCCGTCCGGCCCCAGCAGCACCGCGCCGACCGGCACCTCCCCCCGCGCCGCGGCGGCGCGGGCCTCGTCCATCGCGATCCCCATCGGATCCCCCGGGGTGCCCATGGCGGGAACGACGGCGCCGGCCTTCCCTTCCTTTGTCATCGACCCTATCCCCCGCATCCCTGCAATCGCCCCATGCAACTCCCCCGGGACCGCCCCGTTCGGGCCATAGCGCGGGACGGGCGGCCCGCGCCATCCGTGCGCGCCATGCGATCACGGGATGTTACACCGCCTCACGTTTCCAGCCGGCCATGGGGCGGCACGGGCCGGCGGAAAAAGCAGCGAATTTAATGGACAGACAAGAATCCCGCTGCCACCGTGCCCCTCGAGCCTACAGCGTTCCCTGTAACATTCGACATCGATATGGGCAGGAGAAAGACGATGAACACGCTTACGCTGATCCTGGCCGCCGCGGCAATCGTCATCGGTTTTTCGGCGTGCGAGCCGGGGCTGGTCGGACACCAGACCCTGACCGCCAACATCCAGACCGCGT
The DNA here is from genome assembly GCF_038719015.1 of Nguyenibacter vanlangensis. Taxonomy (NCBI): domain Bacteria; kingdom Pseudomonadati; phylum Pseudomonadota; class Alphaproteobacteria; order Acetobacterales; family Acetobacteraceae; genus Nguyenibacter; species Nguyenibacter vanlangensis. The sequence continues at coordinate 3,140,116 of NZ_CP152276.1, read as the reverse complement.
TTTCCGACGGCTGATCCCGGTTCCGGCGGCGGGCCGCAAGCTCGGCGTTTCACGCCGCATTCCGGCGGTGCGCAGGAGGCTGCATCACAAGCCCTGCGACCGAGCGAGAGCGGCCCGCAGAGCTTGTGATGCAGCCTCTCGGATCTTTGACCGGCCGGCGTTCTGCTTTAGGCAGGCGGGATGAGCATGTCCCGCCCCCTGATCGGGGTCACCCTCGACAGCGAACCCGGCGCGCCGGACGGCGGCGCCTATTCGCGCTTTCCGTGGTACGCGCTGCGCCGCAACTATATGGACGCGATCGCCGACGCGGGGGGCATTCCCGTGGCCCTGTCCCACCGGCAGGACCTGGCCGCCGAGACGCTGGAGCGGCTGGACGGCCTGGTCGTCACCGGCGGCGCGTTCGACGTCGATCCGGCGCTGTACGGCGCCGCCACCCGCCATGACAGCGTCACCCTGAAATCCGGCCGCACCCGCGCCGAGCTGGCGCTGCTGCGCCTGGCGATCGCCCGGGACCTGCCGGTGCTGGGGATCTGCGGCGGCCAGCAATTGCTGGCGGTCTGCCTGGGCGGCACGCTGATCCAGCATATCCCCGACGCGCTGCCCGGCGCGCTGGCGCACGAACAGCCCAATCCGCGCGACCAGCCGGGGCACGAGGTCGCGATCGTTCCGGGCACCTTGCTGGCGCGGGTGACCGGCGCCGAGCGGATGGCGGTCAATTCCGCGCATCACCAGGCCGTCCGGACCCCCGGCCGGGCGGTCGTCTGCGCCACCGCCCCCGACGGGGTGGTCGAGGCGATCGAATATCCCGGCCATCCTTTCTGCCTGGGCGTGCAATGGCATCCCGAATTCGCCATATCGATGGGCGATGGACGCATCTTCTCCGCCCTGATAGACGCCTCGGGATCGCGATGACACAGCACGACGACACCCCCCTTTCCGATCCCGCGCGCCGCGGCGAGCGGATCGCCAAATGGCTGGCCCGATCGGGCGTGGCCAGCCGCCGCGACGCCGAACAGATCATCGCCGCCGGGCGCGTCCGCCTGAACGGCGAGCCGGTCGGCCATCCCGCGACCTTCGTCGCGGCGGGCGACATCGTGCAGGTCGACGGCGCCGTGGTGGAATCGCCCGAGCGGACGCGCCTGTGGCGCTATCACAAGCCCGACGGGCTGGTGACCACCCATCGCGACCCCGAGGGACGGCCGACCGTCTTCGCGTCCCTGCCCGACGGCATGCCCCGCGTCGTCAGCGTCGGCCGGCTGGACCTCAACAGCGAGGGATTGCTGCTGCTGACCAATGACGGCGAGCTGGCGCGACGGCTGGAGCTGCCGTCCAACGGCTGGCTGCGCCGCTACCGGGTGCGGGTCTTCGGCGTGGTGGACGAGGCCCGGCTGTCCGCCCTGGCCGGGGGCAGCGTGTTCGAGGGCGTGCGCTACGGCCCGATCGAGGCCGGGCTGGATTCCCGCAAGGGCGACAATGCCTGGCTGACCGTGGCGCTGCGCGAGGGCAAGAACCGCGAGGTCCGCAAGGTCATGCGCGGGCTGAACCTGCATGTCAGCCGGCTGATCCGCGTCTCGTACGGCCCGTTCCAGCTTGGCACCCTGCAGCGTTCGGAACTCGAGGAAGTGCCGGGCAAGGTGTTGCGCGAACAGGTGCCCGGCCTGGGCCCCGCCCCCCGGCCCGGCCGCCGGTCCTGACCCGGCCATGCGCATCGTCGCGGGCACCTGGCGCGGCCGCGCGCTGACCGCGCCCCCGGGGCGCACCACGCGCCCCACCGCCGACCGGGTGCGCCAGGCCCTGTTCGACATGCTGCTGCACGCCCCCTGGGCCGGCCGCGACCGCATCGCCGGGGCGCGGGTGCTGGACGCGTTCGCCGGCACCGGCGCCCTGGGGCTGGAGGCCCTGTCGCGCGGCGCCGCCCGGTGCGTGTTCTTCGAGACCGACCGCGCGGCGCTGGCCGCGCTGCGCGCCAATATCGCCGCCTGCGGCGCGGGCGATGCCGCCCTGGTCCGCCCCGCCGACGTGACCCACCCGCCGCCCGGACCGGCCTGCGACCTGCTGTTCCTCGACCCGCCCTATGGCAAGGGCCTGCCGGCGCGCGCCCTGGCGGCGCTGGGGGCCGCGGGCTGGATCGCCCCCGGCGCGCTGGTCGTGGTCGAAACCGCCGCCGACGAAGCCCTGCCCGAGGACGGCTCCCTGCTGTCCGGCTTCCTGCGGGCCGCGCCTCCGCTGGCCGAACGCCGCCATGGCGCGGCCAGGCTCTCGGTCTGGCGGGCCGCCCCCGGTCAAACTGCTACCGGCCAAACTGCCACCGGCCGGGCTGCCACCGGAATGCCCGAATAAGCGCGCAAGCTCCCTTCTGTATTTCGCAGCGCGCAGGCTATACTTGCCCCGGTTCCGGAGCGGCCCGGCGTCTTCATCGCGCCTGTCCGCCCCACGGAAGCGCCCCTTCCGCGGGAAGGGCAGGCCCTTTTTGCAGGATCCGAACATTTGCCGAGCCTTGGCCGCTACATTCCGTCTTCCCTGGTCTCGCCGCGCATCCGCTCCGCCGCGCGGCAAAGGCTGGCCGAACTGGGCGGAATGACGCTGTGGCTGCTGGCCCTGGCCCTGGCTGCCTCCTTATGGAGCTATAATCCGCGCGATCCGTCGATGAACACCGCCAGCACCCAGGCCCCGACCAACCTGCTGGGGGTGGTGGGGGCCTATCTGGCCGACGCGCTGCTGCAGAATATCGGCATCACCTGCGCGCTGCCGGTGCTGGCCCTGGTGGCCTGGGGCTGGCGGGTAGCGCGCCATACCGGACTGGGCTCGGTGCCGGTGCGCGTCGTCGCGCTGCTGTGCGCCATGCCGGTGATCGGCGCGCTGCTGGGGGCCGTGCCGCTGCTGGTCCCGGCGCTGCCGGCGCCGCACTGGCCCACCGAATCGGGCCCGGGCGGCGCGTTCGGCCTGTCGATCGCCCGTGCCGCGCTGCAGGCCGGGTCGTCGGTGCTGGGCCCGGCCGGCCGGCTGGCGGTCTGGTGCCTGGGCCTGCTGCTGACGGCGCTGCTGGTACCGCTGGCGATGGGCCTGTCCCTGGCGGAATGGGCGGCGATCGGCCGCACCCTGCGCGCCGCGGCCCGGCAGCCCGCGCGCCTGGCGCGCGGCATGCCCGGGCGGCACAGCCCGCCCGACCAGCCGCCCGCCGCCCCGGCCGGGCGGTGGGCCGGCGGGCTGGGCAGGGCGCCGGACGGGATTCTGGACGGGGCGCTGGAGGGGGCCATGCCGCCCCCCCGGCCCGATTTGTCCATGCAGCCCCGCGCGCCGGAGCCGCAGATACGCAGCCTGCGCATCGAGCGGCCCGACGCGGCGCGGGCACCGGCCCGCCCATCCACCCGTCCCTCCACTCGTCCCTCCCTGGGCACCGGCTGGGTGCAGCCGCCCGGCGTCGAGGATGACGCGGCGGCCGATCCGCCCCCCCTGCTGCTGGGCGGTCCCCGCCAGCCGGACGGCCCGGCCTGGAGCACCGAGGAGGCTGCCTTTGCCCAGGCGGCTGCCGAGGCGGCGCCGGCCGAACCGCCGCGCGAAGCCGCGGCCGAGCCCCCCCGCGCCGGCTTCATGGGCCGGCTGTTCGGCAGCCGCGCGGCGGCGGACCGCCCGTCCGCCGACCTGCGCGGCGCCGCCGGCCGGACGGCCGGCGGGAACGGCGGATACCCCCCGCCGCCCGATGCCGGCGCGCCGTGGCAATTGCCGTCGGTCAGGCTGCTGAAGGCCGCGCCGCCGCACGGCCAGACCGGCCCGTCGCAGGACATGCTGCAGGCCAATGCCCGCCTGCTGGAAACCGTGCTGTCCGATTACGGCGTGCAGGGGCGGATCGGCGAGATCCATGCCGGGCCGGTCGTCACGCTGTACGAACTCGAACCCGCGCCGGGCATCCGCTCGGCCCGGGTGATCGGCCTGGCCGACGACGTCGCGCGCTCGCTGTCGGTGCTCAGCGTGCGCATCGCCACCGTGCCGGGCCGCAACGTGATCGGCATCGAGGTCCCCAATGCCCGGCGCGAGACGGTGTATCTGTCCGAGCTGTTCCATGACGCGGCCTGGACCCAGTCCATGTCGCGGCTCAGCCTGGCGCTGGGCAAGGATATTTCCGGCGCGCCGGTCTATGGCGACCTGGCGCGCATGCCGCACCTGCTGATCGCCGGCACCACCGGCTCGGGCAAGTCGGTGGGCGTCAACGCCATGATCCTGTCCCTGCTCTACCGGCTGTCGCCCGACGAATGCCGGCTGATCCTGATCGACCCCAAAATCCTGGAACTGTCGATCTACGAGGGCATTCCCCATCTGATGACGCCGGTGGTCACCGAGCCGGCCAAGGCGGTGGCCGCGCTGAAATGGACGGTGCGCGAAATGGACCGCCGCTACCGCGCCATGTCGCACCTGCAGGTCCGCAATATCGGCAGCTACAACGAACGCGTGGCCGAGGCCCGGATGCGCGGCGAGGTCGTCAGCCGCCGCGTCCAGACCGGCTATGACCCCGAGACCGGCCGCCCGACCTTTGAGGAACAGCAGTTGGCGCTCGACTCGCTGCCCTATATCGTGGTGGTGATCGACGAAATGGCCGACCTGATGATGGTCGCAGGCAAGGAGATCGAGGCCGCGGTCCAGCGCCTGGCGCAGAAGGCCCGCGCCGCGGGCATCCATGTCATCATGGCGACGCAGCGCCCGTCGGTGGACGTGATCACCGGCACCATCAAGGCCAATTTCCCGACCCGCATCTCGTTCCAGGTCATCAGCAAGTTCGACAGCCGCACCATCCTGGGCGAGCAGGGCGCCGAGCAATTGCTGGGGCAGGGCGACATGCTGTACATGCAGGGCGGCGGCCGCATCACCCGCGTCCATGGCCCCTTCGTCGCCGACAGCGAGGTCGAGGACGTGGTCGCCTTCCTGCGCAGCCAGGGCGAGCCGATCTATAACGACGACGTCATCTCGGCCCAGGACGAGGATGGCGGGAGCGGCAGCGGCGGCGGCGGCAAATCCTCGGGCAACGGGCTGAACGGCGGCGGCTTCGACGAGGAAACCAGCCTGTTCGACCAGGCGGTGGCCGTGGTGGCGCGCGAGGGCAAGGCCTCGACCTCGTTCATCCAGCGCCATCTGTCGATCGGCTATAACCGCGCGGCCAAGATCATCGAGCAGATGGAAAAGGAAGGCATCGTCAGCCCGGCGAACCATGTCGGCAAGCGCGAGGTGCTGCTGCGCCGCACCGACGACGACGAATGACCCGCCCCCCGGGACGCTCCCTGGGTCGCCCGCGCCCGGCGCCGGGGGCCGCCACCCCGAAATCCGCGCCGCCGTTTCCGATCCTGTTCCAGGACAGCCGCTTCCTCGTCATCGACAAGCCGGCTGGCCTGCCGGTCCATCCCGGCCCCACCGGCGGCCCCTCGGTCGAAAGCGCCTTTCCCCTGCTGTCCCGCCGCGCGGACGGGCCGTGGCTGGCCCACCGGCTGGACCGCGACACGTCCGGCTGCCTGCTGATCGCCCTGCGCAAGCAGGCGCTGCTGGCCGCGCAGGCCGCCTTCGCCGCCGGCACGGTCGAGAAGACCTATTGGGCGGTGGTGCACGGCCGCCCCACCGCCGAATCCGGCACAGTGCGCCTGCGCATGGTCCGCCGGACCAGCCCCGCCGGCTGGCGCATGGTCGAAGACCCGCACGGACAGGCCCCCCTGGGCCGGGCTTCTCGGGGCCAGGAATCCGAGACCGAATGGCGCGTCCTGGCCTCGGACGGGCGGCAGAGCTGGCTGGCGCTGCGGCTGCTGACCGGCCGCACCCACCAGGCGCGGCTGCATTGCGCCAGCCTGGGCTGCCCGATCCTGGGCGACCCGGTCTATGGCCGGGCCGACGGCCAGGTGCTGCATCTGATGAGCCGCCGCCTGGCGCTGAAGCTGACGCCGCCGGTCGCCGCCACCGCCCCGCCGCCGCCCCATATCGCCGCCACCCTGGCGCGCCATGGCTGGCCCCTGCCGCCCGACGCGTCCGGACCGTCCGGCTGACCGGACGCGAAACCTGTCAGGGGCCAGTCACGGGCCGGTCACGGCTTGGCCGGCTGGCGGGGCGCCGTGGCCAGCGGCTGCGGGTTATAGACCGCGTCCGCCGGCTGCGGCGGCACCGGGGGTGGCGAGAAGGCCGAGATCGGGCCGAACAGCCCGCCATCCACCCGGCGCATGGTCGCCTCCGGCTGGCGGATGCAACCCCGCACCACCGCCGCGCACACCCCGTCGGTGCCGACCATCCTGTCGTCGTCGCCGGCGTAATGCACCTCGGTGACCCGATCATCGACCAGGCGGATCGTCACCGCGCACGAGATCCCGCTGCCGCCGTAGCTCAGAGTGGCCAGGTTCAGCGGGCTGATGGAGAAGGACCCGCTGGCCCCGGGCTTGTAGACGTAATGGAACAGGCTGGTATGCGCATTCAGCGCCACGCGCCCGTCGGGCGGCCCGGCACAGGCCTGCAGATCATTCGCGGTCATGCCGATCATGCTGAGCTGCGCCTGATGCGCCGCCCGCGAATCCCCATAGCCGCAGGCGGCCAGGCAGACGGGCAGCGATAGCGCAACGAAGGGGTGACAGGTCGTATTCCGAAACAAGACGACTCCTTTCCAGGCCGCGATCCGTGCCCGTTCACCTGGCGGCGCGCGGCGAGGGGCGTCAATACCACGCGCGTCACCACGCACGCGTCAGCCCTGCGGCGCGGCGTGCAAGGCGCGCAGGCAGTCGCCGCCCTGGTTGATCAGGTGGATGTCGTGCACGGCCCGCACCGCCCGGGTCGTCCGCGCGCGCCATGTCGCCGGCATCCCGTCCGGGCGGCAGATCGTCTGCCCGCCCAGCAGGGGCCCGTTCTTCGGATCCAGCGCCGCCAGGACCGCCCCGGGACTGTGCGGCAGCGCCTGGCGCAGCGCCCGCTGCAGGCCCTGCGCCGTCCGCTGATCGGCCTGGGGCAGCAGGTCGGGCATCGTGGCGATCCAGTTCTGCCACCCCGCCGCCACCGCACGGCGCACGCGCGGCCATTCGTGGTCGCGCGTCAGGGCCTCGGCCGTCTTTTGCGCCCCGTCCTGGCGGATCCGGTCGGCCAATGTCCGCGCCGTCAGGGTCGGCGCCGCCTCGACCGGACCGAACGGCGCGGTCACCGCGCCGGCATGGGTGACCAGCGCCATGACCAGCGCCGCCGCCACCCCCGGCACCAACAGACGCGCCATGCCGGCGAACAGGGTCGAACAGATCCGCAAGCCGACTCTCCTCACACAGTGCGACATCAAGGAAAATCCAGGAAAACGACGAATCATGGCAAGCTCCGGGCAGGAAGGGGATTTTTCACGGGCGGGATCCACGCGCGGCGGGCAGCGGCCGCGACCGCGGCCAAGGGGCGGTTGCGGGGGGCGACCCGAGTGCCTATAGCGGGCGGCATGTCGTTCGGCGGCATCAGGCCCAGCCCGCCGCCGCCTTATCCTCCGACCCCGACCGGGAGCTTCGTATCATGAGCACCATGTCCACCTCCGAGATCGCCCGCCTGCAGGTGTGCCTGCGCCGCCTGCTGGGCTCCCCCGAACTGACGGTCAACCCGCCGCCGCGCGCGGGCCTGTCGGTCGAAGTCGCCGTGAAGGGCGAAATCATCGGCACCGTCCATCGGGACGAGGATGAGGGCGAAGTGTCCTACGCCCTGCATATCACGGTTCTGGAAGAGGATCTGCCGGCCGAGACCGCCACCGCGCGCGCGCGCCGCTGATGCCGACGATTCTTGTGATTTGATTCTCGTGATTCCGGCGTCGGTGAGTTCCACGTCGGTGAATCCGGCGCCGATCGCGCGCTGACCGTCGCCGGGGTGGGGAATCGCATCCTGCCCCTGCCGCGCTCCTGGCCGCGCGCCCGGCGCGGCGCGGTTACCGCGCCAGGACGGCGGTCCGGACGACGGCCGGCCGGTCAACGGCCGCTTCGATGATCGGGTGGCCGTCCTGGCCGGACGGCAGGTCGATGCGGGTGATCTTCCAGCGCCAGCCCTGGATCTGCATCTGCAGATGCAGCTTGCTGTCGCGCGCATGGCCCGGCGCCTGGTCCGGCAGGGCGAGGCTGGCCTCGAACATGTTCAGGCGCACGAAACGTACCCGCACATGGCGCAGGATCCGCACCCGCGCGGCGCCCGTCACCGAATGATTCGGGGCCGGATGACCGGGGGCCGGCCGGCCGGCGGCCAGCTTGCCCGCGTCCGAGGGGCCCGCCGGCATCAACTGGTCCATCAGCGTCCCGAGATTGGCGGCATTCACGTTCGTGTCCACGGCGTTGGACACCGCAGCGGCGGCGAAGGACGACCCGAATTCCGGCAGATCGTCGTCACCGGCAGGCTGCGCCCCGACCAGGCCGGTGACGATCTGCGCCTTGAGGCCGGTCTGGACCGACCGCCAGTTGAGGTACGTCCCCAACGTCTGCACGTCATGCGCCTGCATGGCCGACGCGACCGACCACAGCGTGACGAAGGGCGAGGCGACGAACAGCGACAGCGCCATGACCAGGGTCACCGCGCAGAGACGCCGTGCCTGCTGCCGACGAACGGCAACCATATGGCCGGCTGGCATCAGGCGCATGAAACGGTCCATCGAGAAATCGTCCCTGTCGTACGGCGCGAGCATACGATAAGCATGGCGGACATGCATGACCTTCATGGCAAAATGACACAAATTGTTACAAAAAGAGTGTCACGAAGCCATATTCGCCTGCACCGGTCAGGCCCATACCTGACATTGTTGTCCCGGACGTCATCATGCCTGCAACGTGCCGGGACGGGGAAGGATGCATGATCCCTGATTTTTCCGAAGCCGAGATCCAGCGCTACGCCCGCCATATCCTGCTGCCCGAGATCGGCGGCACCGGCCAGGCCGTGCTGCGCGCCGCGAGCGTGCTGATCGTCGGCGCCGGGGGGCTGGGCGCGCCGCTGGGCCTGTATCTGGCGGCGGCGGGCGTCGGCCGGATCGGTTTGGTGGACGACGACCTGGTCGATCTGTCGAACCTGCAGCGCCAGATCGCCCATACCACCGGCCGGATCGGCATGCCCAAGGTCGAGTCCGCGGCCGAGGCGATGCAGGCCATCAATCCGCTGGTCCGGATCGACCGCCATGCCGTCCGGCTGGATGCCGGCAACGCCCGGGCGCTGGTCGCGGCCTATGACCTGGTCTGCGACGGCACCGACAATTTCCGCACCCGCTACCTGCTGGCCGACGCCTGCGCGCTGGAGCGGCGCACCCTGGTCTCGGCCGCCGTGCTGCGTTTCGAGGGGCAGCTTTCCACCTTCCGCCCGCATCGCGGCGGCCCATGCTATCGCTGCCTCTATCCCGAGGCCCCAGCACCCGGCACCATTCCCTCCTGCGCCGAGGCCGGGGTCTTCGGCGCGGTGACCGGCGTCATGGGCACCCTGCAGGCCACCGAAGTGCTGAAGGAACTGCTGCAGATCGGCGACAGCCTGGCGGGCCGCCTGCTGGTGTGGGACGCCCTGGCCGCGCGCGTCCATACGATCCGCCTGGCGCCCGATCCCGACTGCGCGCTGTGCGGTCCGCGCGCGACGATCCGCGACCTGTCGGCCCATGCCGCGCCATCCGCCCCCGCCGATGTTTCGGCCGATGTCTCCGCCGGGGCCGGGCCCGGTCCGGCCCGGTGCGCGTCGCATGCCCACTGACCCCCCGCCCCTCTTGCCGTCGTCCCCCTTCCCGCCGGCCGCGCCCGACGCGGCCGGGCTGGCGATCCTGCTGCTGGATGGCGGGTACGAACGCGCCCACTACGCCTTCATGCTGGCGGCCGGCGCGCTGGCGATCGACCGGCCGGTTCTGCTGTTCGCGGCGGGGCACGGCGTGCATGCCCTGGCGCGCGACTGGCGCGGCCTGCGCGACGCGGCGGCCGACCAGGCGGTGCAGGCCAGCGGCGTCGCCGGCTTCGAGACGCTGCGCGAGGCCGTGCGGCAGCTCGACGGCGCGCTGATGGCCTGTGAATCCGGCCTGCGCGTCGCGGGCCTGCCGGCCGGGGCCCTGCTGCCCGCGGTGCGGGTGGCGGGTATTCCAACCTTTCTGGACGCCGCCCGCGGGCGGCAGATCATCACCCTGTGATCGGCTTCGGGGGGCAGGCATGGATCCTTTGCCGCATACCCCCTTGCCGAGCGGCGCTGGCCTTGGCAGGGATGCAGCCATGACGCGTTCCGCCCCTTCCGTCCCTTCGCTGCCCGGCCCGCATGGCGACCCGCGTCGCCGCAACCGGGCGCCTGTCCTGGCCCCGGCCCCAGCCCTGGCTTTGACCATGCTGGCCGCGACGCTGGACGGGACGGCGGCGGCGGCGGCGCAGGTCAGCTCTCAGAGCGGCCAGCCGGCCGCGCATCACCGGCACCGGCACCATCATGCCGGTCCGGCGCATCCGCATCACCATCCGGACCATCCCCACCCGGACCATTCTCGTCCGGCCGCCCGGCCGGTCCCGCATTCCCGCCATGCCGGCCTCGCGCCGCATCGCCACGCGATGGATCACCATTACGTGATGTCGCCCCGCCACGCGGCGCTGGCCGCCGGCGCCGCGGCGGGCGCCATCGCCGGGACGACGGGGGCTGGGGCAACGGGGACCGGGGCTGGGGCGCCTGCCGCTCCGGCCGCGCCTCCGGCCCCGCCCGACAAGGGCACCGTGACCGGCCTGCCGCTGCCGCGTTTCGCGGCGCTCCGCGCCGACGAGGTCAATATGCGCTCGGGCCCCGGCCAGCGTTATCCGATCGAATGGGTGTATCATCGGCGCGACCTGCCGGTGAAAATCGAGCGCGAATTCGATGTCTGGCGCCTGGTCGAGGATTCCGACGGCCAGAAAGGCTGGGTCCATCAGGCGACCCTGGTCGGCGCGCGCACCTTCGTGGTTCCCGGCCTGCCGCCGATCGACCCCGCCCAGGCCCGGCCGGCGCATCCCGCTTCCGGCGACGCCGCCCCGCAATCCGCCCTGCAATCCACGTCGCAATCCACGTCCCAACCCGCCCCGCAGCCGGCGCCGGGCGGCCATTTCGACACGCGGGTGGTCGCCCGCCTGGCCGATCCCGCGGCGGCGGCGGCGATTCCGGGCGCGATCGCGATCCACGCGTCGCCCGACGCGTCATCCGCCCTCGTCGCGGTGCTCCGGCCCGGGGCGGTCGGCACGTTTCGCCTCTGCGCGACCGGCACCGAATGGTGCAAGGTCAGCGTGCAACATTATTCAGGCTGGCTGGACCGCAGGGCGGTCTGGGGTCTTCTGCCGCAGGAGACGATCCAGCCGTCCTGATTGACGCGCGGCCCGGGCAGGCGCCCGGGCCGGGAACAGCGACCAGCGATCCGGTCGCGGAAAAAATCTGCAAGGAGAAAGCGCCCAATGACCATCACCTCCGCCTCCCGCCCCCGGCGGACGAAAATCGTCTCGACGCTCGGGCCGGCCTCGTCCGATCGTGCCACGATCCGTGCCCTGGCCGAGGCTGGGGTCGATGTGTTCCGGCTGAATTTCTCCCATGGCGCCCATGCCGACCATGCCGCCCGGCATGAGGCCATCCGCTCGGTCGAGGCCGAGCTGGGCCGCCCGATCGGCATCCTGGCCGACGTCCAGGGCCCCAAGCTGCGCGTCGGCACGTTCGAGAACGGCAAGGTGACCCTGCAGAGCGGCGCCGCCTTCCGCCTGGACCTCGACGATGCCCCCGGCACCGTCGAGCGCGTGCGCCTGCCGCACCCCGAGATCATCAGCGCCGCCACGGTCGGCAGCAACCTGCTGCTGGATGACGGCAAGCTGCGGCTGGTGGTGCGCGAGGTCGGGCCGACCTATCTGGACACGGTGGTGGCCGTGGGCGGCGTGCTGTCCGAGCGCAAGGGCGTGAACGTGCCGGACATCGTGCTGCCGATCCCGGCCTTGACCGAAAAGGACCGCAAGGACCTGGATTTCGCGCTGGAACTGGGCGTGGAATATATCGGCCTGTCCTTCGTCCAGCGCCCCGAGGACGTCCGGGAGGCACGTGACATTGCCGCCGGCCGCGCCTGGATCATGACCAAGGTGGAAAAGCCGCAGGCGATGGACAATCTGGACGAGATCGTCCGCCTGTCCGATGCGGTGATGGTCGCGCGCGGCGATCTGGGCGTGGAACTGCCGCCCGAGGCCGTGCCCCTGGCGCAGAAGCGCATCGTCCGCCTGGCCCGCCAGTTGGGCAAGCCGGTGGTGGTCGCCACCCAGATGCTGGAAAGCATGATCCACGCCCCGACCCCGACCCGCGCCGAGGCGTCGGACGTCGCCACCGCGGTGTTCGACGGCGCCGACGCCGTGATGCTGTCGGCCGAGACCGCCGCCGGGCAATACCCGTTGGAAGCGGTCGGCATCATGAACCGCATCGTGCGCCGGGTCGAAGAGGATCCGATCTGGCAGTCGATCATGCGCGCCAGTTGCCCCGAGCCCGAAGGGTTCGTCGCCGACGCGATCGCCGCCGCCGCCGGGCAGATCGCCGGCACGGCCGCGGCGCGGGCCATCGTCGCCTTCACGCTGGGCGGCTCGACCGCGCTGCGCATCTCGCGCGAACGGCCCGAGGCGCCGATCATCGGCCTGACCGAAACCGACGAGATCGCGCGCCGGCTCTGCGTCGCCTGGGGCGTGCGCGCCCAGTCGGTCGGCCAGGAAACCCCGGTCCGCACGGTCGAAACCGTGGTCGACCAGGCCATCGAAGCCGCCGTCGCCAGCGGCCTCGCCCGCTCGGGCGACGCGATCGTCATCGCCGCCGGGCTGCCCTTCGGCGTGGCGGGCAGCACCAACACGCTGCGCGTCGCCCGCGTCGACTGACGCGCACGGACCGGCCCGCCATCCCGGGCCGGTCCCCCCTTCTATTCCCGCCTTCTATGAGGGGCTGACGGTCTCCAGCCGTTCCAGCAGCGGGTGGTCGCGTAGATAGAGCAGGAAGCCGGCACAGCCGATCGTCAGCCCCACCAGCACGATCGCGCCGGAGACCGAGACGCTGGACGCCACCGCCCCCAGCACCGCCCCGCCGAACAGGCCCAGAATCGCCGCCAGGCGCCGCCAGACCCCCAGCGACGGGCCGCCCGCCAGCCGGCTGTCATGCGCCAGCCCATGTAGCAGCAGGGTCGCTGCCGGCAGCGTCAGGTCCGTGACCTGCGCATGGCGGGTGGCCGAGGTCTGCAATCCCATCGCCACGGCCAGGATCGTCAGCACGGCATAGTAATGCCACGGCGCATTCACCCACCAGATCAGCGCGGCCCCCGCGACCAGCACCCCCACGGCCATCAGCAGGTCGGCGACCGTGCGTCGCCGCGAATGCGACCGCCGCACCAGCCGGCCGCCCAGCGCCGCCCCGATCAGGTAAGAGGCGATCGCCACCAGCCCCGGCCCCAGGATGGACTGGCCCGACACCAGATGCACCGCGATCAGGATCACGGTCGCGGTCATATAGCCGGCAAAGACGTTCAGATGGGTCAGCGAAATGGCGTCCAGCGCGCCCATCGCCACCGTAACCATGATGATGGCGATCACCAGTCTCGGATCATGAGGCCCCGGATCACGGCCGGGCGGTTTGTGTGTCTGGTTCATGACCTCATGCATGTCCGCGCTGCGCGAACAATTCCGTAAGCATCCATAAGCAACGCACCAACAAAAGAAGGGGGACACCGCGATGCGATGCCCCCTTTCACCTTAGTTCCCGAAGATTCTCGCCCTTCGGATCTTCATCCCTGCGATCATCATGCCGCAGGTTTCTTGTTCTTGGGAGCGGGCCGTTCCGGTCTTCTCGCTCTGGTATCCTCTACATGGACCCTTTTTTTCTGCCCGTCAATCGAAATTCGCAAATAAACCTCCGCCGATGCTTTTGTTGCACTGCACAATACCTGAGAGCGCACAATAAAATCATCCGATCACACAGAAGTTTATTTCCTCTCGCGGAACCCTGCCGGGCGCGCCTCGGGATGTCGGTCGCCCTGTCCGAAACCATCGCGGTCTATCCGTGTGTCCGAAGTCCCGGTGTGCGCCGGATCAATGGGGCGCGGACAATTGCAGGCGAAGCAGCCGCGCGGTGTCGCAGCCCCGCATCCGGCGAGCATCCGCGTCGAGACGATCCCGCACGCGCAGCCAGAATATGACTTCGTCGATATTGTTTTCTTCCAGGCACTGACCGATACGGCGCATGACGACCCGCCGGGCGGCCGCCCCGAACAGACGGACAAGGCCGCGCGCGGCAGCGGATGGATCAGGGAATGGACAAAGCCGGTGGTACGTGTCGGACGCCATGCCCCGCCCCGAAATGAGGATTATAGTCCGCAACTCTATAGTCCGTGGTCCGTACACGACAAGCCTGCTCATGGTGAATCATGAGCAAGAGTGCAAACGGGCCAACCCGGCAAAAAGCACCCCGCAAGCCGCGCCCCTCGATCCAGCCACCGCTGGAAACCCAAGATGGCGGAGACCCGCGCGCGGCGCTGGGGGAGATCATCTATACGGAACGCATGCGCCTGGGGATCAGCCAGGAAGAACTGGCAGCCCGCGCCGGCCTGGACCGGACCTATGTCAGCGGCATGGAGCGCGGCCTGCGCAATCCCACCTTCCTGGTATTGCTGCGCCTGGCCCGGGAACTCGCCATCGACCCCGCGATCCTGGTCCGTATCGAAATCCGGAAGGCTCCGACAAACCTTTGACCACACCGGCAATAAATGCCATCCGCGCGGTACCCGTCATCCTCTTTGTTACGCACCATGTCAGTTCTCGTGCCGGGATCTGTTCGGTCGGAACATATCCATGCGTATATCTATCGAAATCGCGCTTTTGGAATCCCGGCATGCGGTCTCTGGCGGTCGGGTTTCACGCGATCATGGTGTGCGCCCGCGACACCGGCCGGATACCGGCTGATTTTGACATCTCCCATGATATCCCGACGGATATTCCGATCGGGACTTCATGTGCTTTACGGCCTGGACCGTCCGACTGCGCACGCGGCGCGAAGGGCAGCAGGTTCTGTTGGGGCTTGAGTCGGCGGAAGGGGATGGTACGTAGGACCGCGTCACTTTGCCGAAGGCGGCGGCTTCCGCCCTCTCGGTCGTCATCCATACTGCGCTTCTTCCGGAGGTTTCCATGCGAATCGCTGTCTTCTGTGGCGCGTCTTCCGGACGCAGGCCGGTCTACCGCGATGTGGCGTTCGCCTTCGGGCGGCTGCTGGCCGAACGGGGCATCGGCCTTGTCTATGGTGGCGGGCATGTCGGGCTGATGGGCGCCGTGGCCGACGGCGCGCTGGAAGCCGGGGGCGAGGTGATCGGCGTTATGCCGCGGGCCCTCGCCGAGCGGGAAATCGCGCATCGGGGCCTGACCCGGCTTGATGTCGTCCCCAGCATGCATGTCCGCAAGCAGCGCATGGCCGAACTCGCCGGCGGATTCGTCACCCTGCCGGGAGGGGCCGGAACGTTCGAGGAGATTTTCGAGCAATGGACCTGGGCGCAGCTCGGCATTCATGAAAAGCCCTGCGGATTCCTCAATATCGACGGATATTTCGACCCCCTCATGGCGATGGTCGATGCCGTCATGCGGGAAGGCTTCATGAAACCGGTCTACCGGCAGATGCTGGTGGTCACTCCGGACCCGGACGAGATGATCCGCCGCTTCGCGAGCTATACGCCGCCACCCCGCAAATGGACCGAAGCACCGGCGCCATGAGGCCACGCGCGGCGGCAAAAAAAGCGGCCCCCGAAGGAGCCGCCCTTTCAGCATCGCGATGGAAAGCGCGCCAGAAGAAAACGCGCCGGAAACGGCCGGGCGATCAGCCGGCCCCCGGCACCGGCGCCGTGCCGTTCGCGGCCCGCGCGGTCCGTTCGTTCCAGCCGCCGCCCAGGGCGCGATAGACGGTGATCAGGTTCTGGTACCGCGCCTCCTGCACCGAGATCTGGCTTTGCTGCGCCGTATACAGCGCGCGCTGCGAATCCAGCGTGGTCAGATAGGAATCCACCCCGGAATCGAACCGCATCCGCGCCAGGCGATACGCATCGGCCGACGAGTTCACCAGCGCGTCCAACTGCCGCCCCTGCTCCAGGTAGGTCGCGCGCGCCGCCAGCGCGTTCGACACGTCCTGGAACGCGGACTGGATGGCCTTCTCATAAGCCATCAGCCGTTCGTCACGCCGCGCCTTCGACACCTGCAGCGACCCCTCGGTCTGGCCCCAGGTCAGCAGCGGCACCTGCAATTGCGGATTGATCGACCAGGTCGTGGCGCCCGAGGTGAACAGATTGCGGAACTGCAGGCTGGACACGCCGTCCGACGCCGTCAGGATCAGGCGCGGGAAAAACGCGGCGCGGGCCGCCCCGATATCATCATTGGCCGATTTCAGCGCGAATTCGGCCGACAGCACATCCGGCCGCCGGTCCAGCAGGTCGGACGGCAGGCCCGCCGGCAAATCCGCCAGGATCGTCTGCCGCCCGAACGGCGCGGGCGGCGGCAGGTCGGCCGGCAGCGGCGCGCCCACCAGCAGCACGATCTGGTTCTCGTCCTGTGCGATCATGCGCTGATATTGCGCCCGGTTGGCCGCCGCCTGCTCGACCTGCGTCTCGGTCTGGCGCAGCGTCAACTGGTCGGCCTCGCCCCGGTCGAACCGGGCCTGGGTCAGGCGCAGCGTATCCTGCTGCGATGCCAGGGTCTGCTCGGTCACCCGCAACTGCTCGCAATCGGCCAGCCATGCGACATAGGCCGTCGCCACCTGCGAAATCACGCTGATCACCAGGGCGCGCTGGTTGGCCACCTGGCTCAGCATCTGGTCGGATGCCTCGCGCGACAGGCTGCGGATGCGACCGAACAGATCGATCTCGTAGGACGAGAAACCGATCCCGGCCTGATAGAATCGGAACGTGCCGACCCCGTTACGTCCCAGCCCGGGCGCGAAGGCGAAGCCGCCATTGTTCGACGGCGCCGTGTATATCGACTGCCCGGTCCCGTTGATCTGCGGGAACAGCGCGGCATGCTGCACCCGGTACTGGCCCTGCGCCTCGATCACCGACAGCGCGGCCGAGCGCAGGTCGCGGTTTTCGCGCACCGCCAGCGCGATCAGCGCCCGCAGGCGCGGATCGACGAAGAAATCGCGCCAGCCCAGGTCCGATGCCGCGGTGCCGATCTGCCCGGCACCGCTGGCATGATAGGCCGCGCCGGTCGGCCAGGCCGGCGCCACCGGCAGGGATGGCCGCTTATAGTTGGGGATCATCGTGCATCCCGGCAGGGCCGCCAGCAGCAGCAGCCCCGCCCACGGGCGCCGACGCACAGAAGGATAGGCTTTCATCGACTCAGCTCTCCTGCCCGGATGCGCCGGCGGCATGGGACGGATTTTCATACGGATCGACGCGGTCCTTGATCCGCGTCACGCGGAACAGCCGCAGCACCAGGACGAAGAACAGCGGCACGAAATAGACCGCCAGCAGCGTGGCCGAGAACATGCCGCCCACCACCGCCGTGCCGATCGCCTTGCGCGCCGCCGACCCGGCCCCGGTAGCAATCGCCAGCGGAAAGACGCCCAGCATGAAGGCGATCGACGTCATCAGGATCGGCCGCAGACGCTCGCGCCCCGCTTCCAGCACCGCATGTTCCAGCGTCTGGCCGTCCTCGAACTTCGCCTTGGCGAATTCGACGATCAGAATGGCGTTCTTGACCGCCAGCCCGACCGTCGTCAGCAGCCCGACCTGGAAATAGACGTCGTTGTCCATGCCCCGCCACAGGGTGGCGACGATCGCGCCCAGCACGCCCAGCGGCAGCACCAGCAGCACCGCCAGCGGGATGAACCAGCTTTCATACAGCGCGGCCAGGCAGAACAGGATCACCACCGCCGCCAGGGCATAGAGCGGCGCGGTCGACGACCCGGAGGCCTGCTGCTCGTACGACAGGCCCGTCCAGTTGAAGCCGATCCCGTCGGGCAGCTTGGCCAGGATCTTCTGGATCTCGGCGATGGCCTCGCCGCTACTGTGGCCCGGCGCCGGCTGCCCCAGGATTTCGAAGGCGTTATAACTGTTATAGCCCTCGACCTTCTGCGGGCCGTTGGTCCAGTTGCCCGTCGCGATCGCGTTGAAGGGCACCAGCGTGCCGGCGCTGTTGCGGATATACCATTTGGCCAGGTCGCTCGGCAGCATGCGGCCCGAGGGCTCGCCCTGGATATAGACCTGCTTGACGCGATCATTGCGCAGGAACTGGTTCACGTAGATCGAGCCGAACGCACCCTGGATCGTCGTATTGATATCGGCGATCGAGACCCCCAGCGCGTTGGCCTTCTCGCGGTCGATGTCCAGATGATATTGCGGCGCATCTTCCATGCCGTTCGGGCGCACCGCGAACAGCACCGGATCGCGCGCCGCCATGCCCAGCACCATGTTGCGCGCCGCCAGCAGCGCCTGGTGGCCGACATGGCCGCGATCCTCCAGCTCCAGGTCGAAGCCGGTCGCGTTGCCCAGTTCCAGCACCGCCGGCGGATTGACGGCGAAGATCTGCGCCTCGGGGTCGCCCCAGAAATGCATCATGATCCGCTGCGCGATCGCCGCCGAGGATTGCGACGGATCGGGCCGCTGGCTCCAATCCTTCAGCCGGATGAAGAACGAACCGGCATTCTGCCCCTGGCCGGCGAAATTGAAGCCCGCGGGCGCGATGACCGAGATCACGTTCTTGCCCTCGGTCTTCAGGACATAGTCCGTCACCCGCTTGTTCACCGCCTCGGTCTGCGCCAGCGTCGAGCCCGGCGGCAGGGTCACCTGGCCGAAGATCAGGGCCTGGTCCTCGTCCGGCAGGAAGCCCGTGGGAATCCGGCCGAACAGATAGGCGACGCCCGAGGTGATGATGACGAAGGCCAGCAGCGACGGCACCATGTGCCGGACCATCCAATGCACGCCGCCCTGGTATTTCGTCGTCATCCGCGCGAAGTTGCGGTTGAACAGGCCGGGCAGGCCCTTGTCCTTGATGTGGACGCCAGGCTTCAGCAGGGTGGCGCACAGCGCCGGCGTCATGATCAGCGCCACCAGCACCGACAGCCACATCGCGCAGACGATGGTGATCGAGAACTGGCGATAGATCACGCCAGTCGACCCGCCGAACGCCGCCATCGGCAGGAACACCGCCGACAGCACCAGCACGATGCCGATCAGCGCGCCCGAGATCTCGTCCATCGATTCCCGTGCCGCCTGGCGCGGCGACAGGTTGCGCTCGGTCATCACGCGCTCGACATTTTCCACCACGACGATCGCGTCGTCGACCAGCAGGCCGACCGCCAGCACCATAGCCAGCATGGTCAGCGTATTGATGGCGAAGCCCAGCGCCGCCAGCAGGCCGAACGTCCCCAGCAGCACCACCGGCACCGCGATCGTCGGGATCAGGGTCGCGCGGAAATTCTGCAGGAAGACCAGCATCACGAAGAACACCAGCACGATCGCGGCCCCCAGGGTCACGATCACTTCGTGGATCGACATCGTGATGAACGGCTCGGTATCCAGCGGATAGACGATCTGCAGCCCGTGCGGGAAGAATTTGGCCAACTGCGCCAGCTCTTCCTTGACCGCGGCCTCGGTCTTGAGCTGGTTCGCCCCCGGCGCCAGCTTCAGCGCCATCGCCGCCGCCGGATGGTTGTTCCAAGTCGCGATGAAGTTGTAGCTCTGCATGTTCAGCTCGACCCGCGCCACGTCGCGGATCCGCACCTGCGAGCCGTCCGGCTGCACCTTCAGCAGGATGTTGCGGAATTCCTCGGTCGTGGTCAGGCGCGCCGGACCCAGGATCGTCGCGTCCAGCCGCGCTTCCTTCGTCGCCGGCAGGCCGCCCAGCTCGCCGGACGACACCTGGATGTTCTGGGCCTGCAGGGCCGCCTGCACATCGCCGATCGTCAGGCTGTAGCTATACAGCTTGGCCGGGTCCAGCCAGATGCGCATCGCATATTCCGACCCGAACAGCGTATGGTCGCCCACGCCCGACACACGCGACAGCGGGTCGGACATGTTCGACGCCATGTAATCGCCCAGGTCCGCGCCGCTCATGCTGTTGTCGGTCGAGACGATGCCGACCACCATCATGAAGTTCTTCACGGCCTTGGTCACCGACAGGCCCTGGCTGACCACCTCGGTCGGCAGGCGCGGCTGGGCAAGCTGCAGCTTGTTCTGCACCTGCACCTGCGCGATGTCCGGATTGGTCCCCTGCTGGAACGTCAGGTCGATTTCCATCTGGCCGTTCGCATAGGACGAGGACTGGATATATTCCAGATGGTCCAGCCCGTACATCTGCTGCAGGATCGGATGCACCACCGTGTTGTTGACCGTCTCGGCCGACGCACCGGGATCGGTCACGGTCACGGCGATCATCGGCGGAGCGATGCTCGGATACTGCGCGATCGGCAGGTTCAGGATCGACAGACCGCCGATCAGCATGATGATCAGCCCGATCACCCACGCGAAGACGGGCCGGTCAATAAAGAAACGCGACATGTTCGCCTATCCTGCCCTTCAGCCCGCCCGACCCTGGTCCGCCTGACCCGGGTCCGCGGCGGCCTCGACCGGCTTCACCACGGCGCCGGGGCGCACTTTCTGCAGCCCGGTCACGATCACCCGGTCGCCGTCGTTCAGGCCCTGATTGACGATCCAGTTGCTGCCCACCGCGCGGTCGGCTTTGACCTGCCGGACCACCACCTTGTTGTCCGCGCCCACCAGCATGACGCTGGCCTGGCCGTGCACGTCGCGGACCAGCGCCTGCTGCGGCACCAGGATGGCGTGCGGGTCCGTCCCTTCCAGGATCTCGGCATGCACGAACATGCCCGGCAGCAGCAGATGGTCGGGATTGGCGAAAATGGCGCGCACGACGACGGTCGCCGTCGATTCATCGACATTGACCTCGGCGAATTCCAGCTTGCCGGCAACGGGATAGGGGCTGCCATCCTCCAGCGTCAGCCCGACCGTCGCGGCATTGGCGTCGGCACGCTGCAACTGCCCGGCAGCCAGTTCCTGCTGCAGGCGGATCAGCGCCGACGAAGGCAGGTTCACATCGACATAGATCGGGTCCAGCCGCGTGATGGTGGCGATGTTCTGCGTCTGGTTGGCCGTCACCAGCGCGCCCACCGTGCTGATCGACCGGCCGATCCGGCCCGCGATCGGCGCGTAGACACGCGTATAGGACAGGTTGGTCGCGGCGCCTTCCAGGTTGGCCTTGGCCTGCGCCACGTCGGCCTCGGCCTCGCGCTCCGCGGCCAGGGCATCGTCGTAATCCTGCTGGCTGACCGCATGCGCGGCCGCCAGCGGCCCATAGCGCCGCATCTTGGCCTGCGCGGTCAGCAGCGCGGCCTGCGCATGCAGCACGGCGGCCTTGTCGGCGTCATAGGCCGCCTGGTACATGGCCGGGTCGATCTGATAGAGCTGCTGCCCGACCGTCACGTCCGCGCCCTGCGTGAACAGGCGCTTCTGCAGTACGCCGCTGACCTGCGGACGCACCTGAGCGATCTCATAGGCCTCGGTGCGGCCGGGCAGTTCGGTGTGAATCGGAGCCGGATGCGACGTCACGGTGACGAAGGTGACCATCTGCGGCGGCGGCGCAGGCGGGGTCGCCGACTTGCGGTCGCAGCCGGCCAGCGCCAGAGCGGCGCAGGCGGCAAGAAGGGTGGCGCGGTGGGGGCGAGGGGACGTCATTGCGTGTTTTCAACCCAGGAGGACGTGATCGCCGGGACTGGACAGGAGGGAATCGCATGGCGATATGCATCGCGAAACCGACCCATGCACGACCGGCATAAGGAAACTGTTAGGTTTTCTTGATCGGAAACTATTTCGTTTCTAAATTCGGGTCAATAGCCCGCCACACCGTTCCGTGAAGGAGACCCGCGAATGCCCGCAACCGGGGCCACGATTTCGGACCTTGCGCTCTCTTCCCGCTCCGGGGAGCGAACAAGGCCCGGCGCCGAAAGGCGATGCCCCGGCCGCCCTCCGGTACTCGAGGGCGGCGAACGGCGCGAGCTGATCATCCAGGCGGCGTGCGAGGTGCTGCGCAACAACGGCTATCACGGCGCCTCGATGGACAAGCTGGCCCATCTGTCGGGCATGTCCAAGAAGACGATCTACCAGATGTTCGCCTCCAAGCTGGACCTGTTCCAGACCCTGATCCGCGAGCGCCTGTTCGACATGAAATACCGCGCCTGGTGCCCCTGCCCCAACGTGGGGCCCGAGGAGGAGCTGGTGCAGATCCTGCTGTCGATCGCGGGCAGCATCCTGCAGCCCGACCGGATGAGCCTGACGCGCGCCATCGTCGGCGAGATCCGCGACGCCGGCGAGATCCGCAAGATCATGGAGGGCATCGAGATCAGCGGAAACAGCAACCAGGTCGAGGCCTGGCTGCACCGCCAGCGGGACGCCGGCACCTATGCGATCGACGACGTCGAGGACCTGGGGCGCGGCCTGTTCAACATGACCGTCGGCAAGATGGTCCTGGCCGAACTGTTCTATTGCAACAAGCCGCTCACCCGGCTGGAACTCGAAGCGAATATCCGCCGCTGGGTCCGCATCTTCCTGCGCGGCCTGCCCCCGCCGCCTCGCTGCCGCCATTCTCCGGCGGCCTGACGGCCTGAACGCCACGGGCGGGCTTCCGCCCGCCGGGAAAGAGGCTATCATCCCGGCAATGACCGCAGGACCTCCCTCCAGGACCGCCGGCCGGACCGCCCGTTTCTGCACCGGCTCCATCATGCGCCACGTCGTCGTCATGGCCGGGACGGGGGCGATCGGGCTGATGGCGGTCTTCGCGGTCGACCTGCTCAACCTGTTCTACATCTCGCGGCTGCGCGATCCGGCCCTGACGGCGGCGGTCGGCTTCACCGGCGCGGTGGGCTATGTGCAGATCGCGGTGTCGATCGGCATGTCGATCGGGCTGGGCGCCGTCACCGCGCGGCAGATCGGCGCCGGCCGCCATGCGCGCGCGCGCCGCATCGCCTCGTCCTTCCTGTTGGTGATGGTGGCGGCCACGGCGGCGCTGGGCCTCGCCACCGCGCTGTGGGCGGCCCCGATCCTGCATCTGTTCGGCGCCACCGGCCGCGCCGCCGAGCAGGCGGAGCACTATATCCGCATCGTCTCGCCGGCCCTGTCGCTGATCGCGGTCGGCATGGGCTGTTCAAGCCTGCTGCGCGCGGTGGGCGATGCCAGGCGGTCGATGAACGTCACGCTGATCGGCGCCGTCGCCGCGGCCGCGCTGGACCCGCTGCTGATCTTCGCGCTGCATCTGGGGCTGGAGGGCGCGGCGATCAGCACCATCCTGTCGCGTACCGTCGTGGCCGGCCTGGGGTTCCTGGCGGCCCGGCGCCACGGCCTGCTGGCACTGCCATGCGCGCGCTATATCCTGCATGACGCGCGGCTGGTCGGCGGGGTGGCCATGCCGGCGATCCTGACCAACCTGGCCACGCCGATCGGCGGGCTGTTCGTCACCCATGCCATGGCCACGTTCGGCCTGGCCGCTGTAGCGGGCCAGGCGACGATCGACCGGATCGTCCCCGTCACCTTCGCCTTCGTCTTCGCGCTGACCGGGTCGGTCGGGCCGATCATGTCGCAGAATCTCGGGGCGGGGCACCTGGCCCGGGTGCATGAAACCCTGGTCACGTCGCTGAAACTGGTGGCGGCCTGCGTGGCCGTCACCTGGCTGATCCTGCTGCCGGCGCAGAACCTGGTGGTCGCGGCCTTCGCGGCCCACGGCACCCAGGCGGCGCTGATCCGCCTGTTCTGCACCTGGACGGTCGGCGGCTACCTGTTCATCGGCATGCTCTTCGTGGCCAATACCGCGTTCAACAACCTGGGCTTTCCGCTCTATTCCACGCTGTTCAACTGGGGCCGGGCCACGCTGGGCACCGTGCCCTTCGTCTGGGTGGGCATGCGCTTCGGCCCCAGCGGGGTCCAGGTCGGCCAGGTGCTGGGCTGCGTGCTGGTCGGAAGCTGGGCGATGCTGACCGCCTTCGGGGTGATCGGGCGGCTCAAGCCCGGACCCGTCGCCCCCGGCCTGGCGGCCGAACTGCCCGCCCGCACCGCCAAGAGCGCTCTGGCCGAACTGGACGAACTGGACGAGGAACAGCAGATCGCCGACGACCTCTCGGCCGACCGCCCGGCGCGCGCCTGAAATCGCATTTCCGGGGGGCCACGACGCCTTGCAGGGCCGGCCAGCCGGCCGGCCCTTCTTTTCACAGCCTGTCCCGCTTCAGCCTGCCTTATCCAGCTCGGCCTCGAACTGCGGCAGCACCTCGAACAGATCGCCGACCAGCCCGTAATCCGCGACCTGGAAGATCGGGGCCTCGGGGTCCTTGTTGATCGCCACGATCACCTTGCTGTCCTTCATGCCGGCCAGATGCTGGATCGCGCCCGAGATGCCCACGGCGACATACAGCTCCGGCGCCACGATCTTGCCGGTCTGCCCGACCTGGTAGTCGTTGGGCACGAACCCCGCATCCACCGCCGCGCGCGACGCGCCGATCGCCGCCCCCAGCCGGTCGGCCAGCGGGTTCAGAAGCTTGAAATTTTCTTCGTTCTGCAGCCCGCGTCCGCCGGACACCACCACCCGCGCCGAATCCAGCTCGGGCCGCTCCGATTTCGACAGCGCGATCGACACGAATTCCGACACCGCCTTCTCCTCGGGCGCGGCCACGTCCTCGACCGGGGCGCTGCCGCCCTCGGCCGGGGCGGGGTCGAAGGCCGCGGCGCGCACCGTCAGCACTTTCTGCGCATCCGACGACCGCACCGTCGCCAGCGCGCTGCCGGCATAGATCGGCCGCACGAAGGTCTCGGCATCGACGATCGACACCACCTCGGGGATCGGCTGCACGTCCAGCAGCGCCGCAGCGCGCGGCAGCACGTTCTTGCCCGACGCCCCGGCGGCCGCGACGATGTGGCTGTAGCCGCCCGCGAGCCGCACGATCAGCGCCGCCAGCGGCTCGGCCAGTTCATGCGCGCAGGCCGCGTCCCCGGCCCGCAGCACCTTGGCCACCCCCGGGATGGCGGCGGCCGAGGCCGCGACCGCCGCGTCGCCCGCCACCAGCACATGCACCTCACCCAGACCCAGGGCGCCCAGCTTCAGCCCGGCGGTCACCGCCGAACGCGACGCCTGCCTGATCGCGCCGGACTCATGATCGAGGAAAACGAGTACGGCCATGATCAGATCACCTTCGCTTCGTTACGCAGACGCGCCACCAGCTCGGCGGCGGACGCGACCTTGATGCCTTCCTTGCGCGGCGGCGGCTCGGCCACCGACAGCGTGGCCAGGCGCGGCGTCACATCCACCCCCAGATCGCCCGGCACCAGGGTTTCCAGCGGCTTCTTGCGCGCCTTCATGATGTTGGGCAGCGAGGCATAGCGCGGCTCGTTCAGCCGCAGGTCGGCGGTCACGATCGCCGGCAGCGCCAGCGACAGCGTCTCCAGCCCGCCATCGATCTCGCGGGTGACGGCGGCGCGACCGTCGGCGATCTCGATCCTGCTGGCGAACGTGCCCTGCGGCCAGCCCAGCAATCCGGCCAGCATCTGGCCGGTCGCGTTCATGTCGTCGTCGATCGCCTGCTTGCCCAGGATCACCAGCTCCGGGCTCTCCTTCGCCACCAGCGCCTTCAGCAGCTTGGCGACACCCAGCGGCTCCACCGCGACGTCGGTCAGCACCAGGATGGCGCGGTCCGCGCCCATCGCCAGCGCGGTGCGCAGCGTATCCTGCGCCTGCTGCACCCCGATCGACACCGCCACGATCTCGGTCGCGACGCCCTTTTCCTTCAGGCGCACCGCTTCCTCGACCGCGATCTCGTCGAACGGGTTCATCGACATCTTCACACCGGCGGTCTCGACCCCGCTGCCATCCGCCTTTACCCGCGGCTTGATGTTGAAATCGATGACTCTTTTTACCGGGACAAGAACCTTCATGGATTTCTTCGCCTGTTATCTTTCGACAAAATCCGGCGTGGGACGGCCGTTCAGCACGCCCCATAGCGTATTTTGTCCGAAATTCACATCCCGCCCGGGTAATTCGGCCCGCCGCTGCCTTCGGGCGCCACCCAGTCGATGTTCTGCGTCGGGTCCTTGATGTCGCAGCTCTTGCAGTGCACGCAGTTCTGCGCGTTGATCTGCAGGCGCGGATCGGTCTCGGCGTCCACGACCTCATAGACCCCGGCCGGGCAATAGCGGCTTTCGGGCGCGCGGAACACGTCCCAGTTCACCGTCTTCCAGATCGCCTGGTTGCGCAGCTTCAGGTGGACCGGCTGGTCCTCCTCATGATTGGTCGCGGACAGGAAGACCGACGACAGCCTGTCGAACGTGATCCTGCCGTCCGGCCTGGGATAGGCGATCGGCGCCGACTGGCCGGCCGACAGCAGGTCCTCATTGTCCCCGTGGCGGTGATGCAGCGTCCAGGGCGCGCGGCCACGCAGCAGCATCGCGTCGATACCCGCGTACAGCGCCCCCCCCTTCGTGCCGAACCGCGCGAAGGCCGGCCGGATATTGCGCACCCCGCGCAGTTCCTCCCACAGCCAGGACGAACGCACCCGCGCGGTATAGGACGTAGGCTCGGCCCGGCCGCCCGCCATCGCCTCGGCCACCGCCTCGGCCGCCAGCATGCCGGACTTCATGGCGGTATGGGTGCCCTTGATCTTCGGCACGTTCAGGAATCCCGCCGTGTCGCCGATCAGCGCCCCGCCCGGGAAGCTCAGCCGCGGGATGGACTGGATGCCGCCTTCCGACAGCGCGCGCGCGCCGTAGGCGACGCGCCGCCCGCCCTCGAAATAGGGGCGGAAGGACGGATGCAGCTTCAGCCGCTGCATCTCGTCGAACGGCGACAGCCAGGTATTGGCGTAGTCCAGCCCGACCACGAACCCGTACGACACCAGGTTCTCGCCGAAATGATACATCCACGCGCCGCCATAGGTCCGGTCGTCCAGCGGCCAGCCGAAACTGTGCAGCACCAGCCCGGGGCGATGCTGCTCCTTGGGGATCTCCCACAATTCCTTGATGCCCAGGCCGTAGGTCTGCGGGTCCACGCCCTTGCGCAGATTGTATTTGGCCATCAATTGCTTGGTCAGCGACCCGCGGCACCCTTCGGCGAACAGGGTGTAGCGCGCGCGCAGCTCCATCCCCGGCGCGTAATTCGCCCCCCTGGTGCCGTCGCGGGCGATGCCCATGTCGCCGGTGGCCACACCGACCACCCGCCCGTCCTCGATCAGCACCTCCGACCCGGCGAAGCCCGGATAGATCTCTACCCCCAGCGCCTCGGCCTGCGCCGCCAGCCAGCGGCAGACGTCGCCCAGGCTGACGATGTAGTTGCCGTGGTTGCGCATGTGCGGCATCACCCGCTCCAGCTTCGGCACCGCATAGCCCCGGCTCCGGGTCAGGAAGAGCATCTTCTCCTCGGACACCGCGGTGTGCAGCGGCGCCCCCTTCTCGCGCCAGTCGGGCAGCAATTCGTCCAGCGCCCGCGGCTCGATCACCGCGCCCGACAGGATATGGGCGCCGATCTCGCTGCCTTTCTCGATCAGGCAGACCGTGGCCTCGGGCACCAACTGCCGCAGGCGGATCGCCGCTGCCAGGCCCGACGGACCGCCGCCGACCACGACAACATCGAATTCCATCGTCTCGCGCGCCTGTTCGGTCATGCCTCTCTCGTCTCGTTCTGCTGCGCGGCGGACGCCCCCAGGAGGTCATCGAAGGGGGCGCCCGGCGTCGGTAAGAAAACTCCAGGTGGCTTTCCTAGAACCGAAAGGGGCCGGAACGCAAAACAAGAGCTTGGGGTCGCCCATGCCGGGGGCTTCCCAGGGCAGCGTGTTGGACGCAGGGCGTCAGGCGGCAGGGCCGAAGGCCAGTTCCTCGACCGCCCGCCAGTCCGCGCCGACGAAATTCACGATCAGCGACCGCCGCACCCCGTGGATCGGCCGGCGGACGAAGCCGTGCCAGGTCTGGGGCCCCGGCACGAACAGGAGGCCGGAATTGAACGCCCCGCTCGCCCGGGCCACCGCCCGGCCATCCGCGGTCATCAGGTCGGTGCCCCAGCCGCCGGCCCCGGGACCCATCGACAGCGACACCAGCAGGGTCAGCCGCTTGGCGCCGATATCGGTATGCGGCGCCAGCCAGAACCCGTCCGTATCCAGGCACAGTTCCAGCCGCAGCGCCGTCCCCGCCAGCCGCGCCCCGCACAGCGCCTGCAACGCGGCGCGGGTCGGCGGCGCGTCGAACAATGCGGCCAGCGCCGCCAGCCCCGCATCCCGGCGCCGCCGCGCGGGCGTCACGAATACCCGCCTGCCGTTGCGCGCCGCCCGCCGCCCGTCATTCTCCCCGCCCGCCGCCGCCGGGCCCGGATCCCATGCCAGCAGGGCGGCACGGGGTTCGGGCGGCAGCGTGTCGTCCAGAATCCAATGGGGGAATGGCCAGGACCCGGCCCGCGCCGCCGCCAGCGACCGGTCCAGATGTCCCTGGTCCGGATGCCGCTCGCCCCGATGCCCCTGGCCCCGATGCCCATCCGGATTCCGGCTCATGGATCACAGCGCCGCGGCATGCCGCCCGGTTCCGGGGCGATGATAGGCGTCGAACAACGCGGCGATATGGCGCAGGAACGGCCGCCCGGCCTCGGTCACGCGGATCATCGAACCGTCCAGCGTCACGAACCCGTCCGCCGCCGCCTGGCGCAGGGCGGGCCCGGCCTGCGCGAACCACCCGGCCGCCTGGACCGACGCCGCCTGGCCGGATCGCCCCGCCAGGGCCAGCGGATCGACGCGCAGGTCGCACATCAGCCGCTCGATCACCTCGCCGCGCAGCCGGTCCTCCGCGCTGCGGCACAGGCCCCGCGCCACCGGCAGGCCGTCGGGCCGCGCGGCCATCCGCCGGATATAGGACGCGGTCGAGACGTCGTTCTGCGTCATGCCCTGGGGAAAGGCCGAAATCGCCGAGGCGCCCACCCCCACCAGCACCGGCGCCGGATCGACGGTATAGCCCTGGAAATTCCGGCGCATCGTCCCGGCCTCGGCGGCGCGGGCCAGCATGTCGTCCGGCCGGGCATAATGGTCCAGCCCCACCCCGCGATAGCCCGCCGCGCGCAGCACCGCGTCGATCCGCTCGCGCTGCGCCAGCCGCTCGGCCGGCCCCGGCAAGGCATGTTCGGGCAGCAGTTCCTGGCGCTTCTGCTTCCATGGCACGTGGGCATAGCCGAACACCGCCAGCCGGTCGGGCCGCAGCGCACCGGCCACGGTCGCCGCCGTCTCGCCCACGCTGCCGACCGTCTGGTAGGGCAGGCCATAGATCAGGTCGATATTGACCGAGCGGATGCCCGCCCGGCGGATCTGCGCCACGCACTCTTCGGTGCGCGCGCGGCTCTGTATCCGGCCGCAGGCCATCTGCACCACGGGATCGAAATCCTGCACGCCCAGGCTGACCCGGTTGAACCCCTGCGCGCGCAGCACGTCCGGATAATCGTCGGGCAGGGCGCGCGGATCGAGTTCGATGGCGATTTCCGAATCCGCCCGCACGGCGAACAGGCCGCGGATCGTCTCCATCACCATCCGCATGGACTCGGCCGGCAGAGCGCTCGGCGTGCCGCCGCCCCATTGCACGTGCCGCACCGGATGGCCCGGCCCCAGCAGGGCCGCGACCCGGCGCAACTCGTCGGCCAGCAGCGCGGCATAGGCCGCCCGCCCCGCCGCATCGCGCATCACCGACGTGGTGCAGCCGCAGAACAGGCACAGCGAATCACAGAACGGCACATGCAGGTACAGCGAAACCGGCATTCCCGCCGGCACCGCGCGCAGCCAGTCCTCGGCCTGGGCCGCGCCCACCGACGCGTCGAACTGCGCCGCGGTGGGATAGCTGGTATAGCGCGGCAGGCTTCCACCGTAGCGCAGCAGGATGTCCGCGGAAAGCGCCGTTCCCATCGGGTCAGAACCGATATTCGATGCCCGCGCCGACCACCGTCGGGTCCAGCGAATCATGCGCCTTGATGAACGGGCCGTTCGCCCCGCCGCGATCATTCGCCCAGGCATGCATGTTCATGAAGATCTGCTTGACATCGAAATTGAAAAACCAGTTCCCGACCAACTGGTAATCGAAACCGGCATTGATCGACGGCCCGCCCGTCACCCCGACGTTCAGCTTCTGCACCAGCCCGCCGGCCGGCGAGACGTTATGGAACCAGGCCAGCGTGCCGCCCACGCCCAGATAAGGGTTGAACCGCTTGTGCGGACGGAAATGCCACGCCAGGGTCAGGGTCGGCGGCAGCACCCAGGCACTGCCGACATCGACATGCGCCACCCCCAGCACGCCGTCGGCCGCCACTTCGTGCCGGCTGCTGGCGGCGATCAGGTCCACCGACAGATTGTCGGTGAAGAAATATTCGAACGTCAGTTCCGGCGTCGCCTGGCGCGTGGTCGAAATCCGCCCGGCCACCGCCGCGCCGTTGATCCATAATTTGCTGTCGCGGTCCTCGGGCATCACGCCGATCGCCGACAGGCGAATCAGGAAATCCCCTTTCCCCAGGCCGATCTTGGTGTCGGCACAGGTCTCGAACACGCCGCAGTGCCCATGCGCGGGCGGCGGCGTCAGGCCCGGCGCCACCACCGGCGCGTTGACATAGGCCGAGGACGCCGCGGTCGCCCCGCCCTGGGCATGCCCGGCGGCCGGCGCCAGCGCGGCAGCACCGGCCATCAGCGAAAAGCCAAGAGTACGGGCCAAACTCATCATATGCGCCTTTCCGATCACCATCGTTCTCAGCCGCAAAGATCACGCGTTCGTTCCCGTCGCCTTGACATATGTCAAGTCTTCAAAAACCAGATTCTGAAAGGAAAAGTCGAAAGTCTCCCTTCTTTTTCTGGAGAAAAAGAAGCAAAAAGACTTTTATTCGTTAAAGGTCTTTGGATACGGCCGGCAAATCGTCCCCGAACGTCCGGAAGTTTTTTGGTTCTTTTTTTCAAAAAAGAACGCAACGGCGACATCCCGGGCCGCCATCATCCGCCCAGCGCGCAGCTCAGCATCTCGCCCGCCTCCGCATGTCCGCGGGCGGCCAGCGCCGCCCGCAGCCGGGCCGCGCGGCGCGGCAGCAGCACCCTGACCGCGCCGCACCCGGCCCGGCGCGCCACGGCGTCCAGCACCGGCAGGAAGGCCTCCAGCACCGCGCTTTCGTCGCCGAAGGTCAGGGCGACGAAATGTTCGGCCGTCAGCACCCGCCCCAGGCGCATATCAGGGTCGCAGTGAAAGGATATCACGCCGCAGGGCCGCCCCGCCGCGCCATGCCGCGCCACCAGCATGCCCTGCCGCCCGTACCGCCCCGCGCGGAGGGCCCGCCGGGCCGCGCGCATCCACAAACCCCGCTCCAGCGCCGGAAAGATCATACGGACCAGCGGATAGACCAGGGCCGCGTCATCCGGCCGCAGCGGGCCGGCGGCGATGGCGGGATGCGTCGTCATGACGATATCGGCACAGTCCTTCTTTTTCGCCTTTCGCACGTAACGCTCGCGAGCGTTGCACGCAGAGGCATTGATTCAGGTCAATTCCGCCCGCATTCTGTGCTAGCGTTCATTTCCTGGCCGCCGGGCTTCGGCGGCATGAGCGGCCGCCACGCCCGGGGGCCCAAACCGGGAGGACCCGGCCGACATGCCCGACCCGACCCCTTGCCAGCGCGAGGCTCCGCCCCGCCGCGCCGTGCTGTCCGGCCTGCACCGCCAGCCGGGCTATTGCCTGACCTGCGGGGTACGGGCGCACAGCGTCTGCAGCGCCATCGACGATCAGGACATCGCCCGCCTGGCGGAAATGGCGGTCGAGACGACGGTGCTGCCCGGGCGCACCTTCATCGAGGAAGGCGCGCCCGCCACCGACTTCTTCAACGTCACCGCAGGCAACGTCAAACTGTTCAAGGCGCTGCCGGACGGGCGGCGGCAGATCACCGGCTTCGCCGGCACCGGCCATTTCCTGGGGCTGGCGGTCTCCGACCGGTATGCCTTCGGGGCCGAGGCGATGGACACGGTCCGGCTCTGCCGGTTCTCGCGCGTCCGCATGCGCCAGATGATGGACGATTTCCCCCGCCTCGAACGCCGCCTGCTCGCCGAGGCGTCGAACGAACTGGTGGCGGCGCAGAGCCAGATGCTGCTGCTGGGCCGCAAGACCGCGCGCGAGCGGGTGGCCAGCTTTCTGCTGGACCGCGTGGGCGACGCGCCATGCCCCGGCCAGGACAGAAGCAGGGGCCAGGGTCAGGGCCAGAGCCAGGGTCTGAATCAGGGTCAGGACGTGCCGCTGCCGATGACCCGCGCGGATATCGCCGATTATCTGGGCCTGACGATCGAAACCGTCAGCCGGACGCTGAGCTGGATGCGCACCGAACGGATGATCGCCATCGGCAAGGGCCATGCGGTGCGCGTCACCGCGATGGACCGGCTGGAAATCCTGGCCGGCGGCGAAGCCTGACCCGCCGCTATTCGTCCAGTTGCCCGGGCCGGGGCAATATGGCCGAGCGCACGGTGCGCGCCCGGTTGGGGCCGCCGACCACGTGGCCGATGGGCGTCAGGACGTCGACATGGTCGCAGATGATCTTGAACACCGCCAGCAGCGGCACCGACAGGAACGCCCCCCAAACGCCCCACAGCCAGTCCCAGAACATCAGCGAGCCCATGACCAGCACCGGATTGAGGGTGAAGCGCCGCGCCAGCACCATCGGCGTGATCGTCTCGCCCTCCAGCAGGTGGATGCCCAGATAGACCAGCGGCGGCAGCAGCGCCTGCAGCAGGGATGGCAGCACGATCACGCTGACGACGAAATAGACCAGGATGCCGGTCAGCGGTCCGATGATGGGAATATAGTTCAGCAGGAACGCCACCACCCCCCACAGCAGCGGGTTGGGCAGGCCGAACACCCAGCATTGCAGCATGTTCGCCAGCCCGACCAGCAGGTTGATGGCGGTGATCGTGGTCAGATAGAGCGAGATGTTGCGTTCGACCTGCGATGCGATCTGCACCGCGCGGCGCTTGTCGGCAAAGGTCGGCATGATCTCGACGACCCGCCGCAGCAGGCTGTCCCCCTGCGCCAGCAGGAAGAACAGCATCAGCATCATCGTGAAGGCCTGCCCGACGAAGGCCCGCGTGCCCAGCAGCACGCTGGACCCCAGCGAACTCAGCCCCCCGCCCGGCGACGCGGACGCCACCACCACGACCGGCGCGCCGGCGGCACGATGCTCGCCGCTGACCACGGTCAGGAAATTCTCGATCCGTTCGTTGGCGGCCTGGATCATCTGGATCGGGCCGTGCATCAGCGCCAGCCGCGTCTGGACCGCGGTCATGGTCTGCGGCGCCCGCGCGATCCAGCCGGCGGCCGGCACCGAAATCGCCGTGCCGATCGCCCCCACCACCCCGAACAGGCACAGGATCAGCAGCAGCGCCGCCAGCGTCTTGGGCAGGCGCAGCCGCATATGCAGCACGCGCATGGGCGCCGACAGCAGCAGATTGACCACCAGCGCCAGCACGATCGGCAGGATGATCGCGGCCGCGAAATACAGCGTATAGAACACCGCCAGGACCGCCAGGATCAGCAGGCAGACGGTCTGGGGCTGGAAACGGCTGCGGCGGATGATCTCGGCCGCCCGTTCCCGCCGCGCGGCCGCTTCGACATCGTCCAGTTCCGACACAGGCGGCATGGCCCACTCTCGCCCAAGGCAGCGCGGCCACCGGACCGGCCCGTCACCCGGGGGTAATCCGCCGCTTGCCGGCGCGCAAGGCACAAAAGACGGCGCACGCCGCCCCGCGAATGCCCCGCGCGAACGAACGCGATCACAAAAACGTGAGACACCTGTCTCCCCTCGCACGCCCCTTTGCCGCGATCGGGGGTTGAAAGGACAGGTCAAGCGGTCGCACATTGGCCCGAGCGCGGCCAGCCGGAGAACGGGCAGCACCCGTTTTTCGCCGGCCGCCCGTTTTCGCAACCGATGGAGACCGTCATGGCCTGGACTGCCCCGAAGATCACCGAAGTTCCGCTGGGCGCGGAAATCAACAGCTACGTCTGCGGCCAGAAGAAATAAGCCGCATGACGCCGCCCGCCTCGCGCGGGCGGCGTTTTTCCCCTAAACCTCCGGCCATGATCGACATCATCGTTCTCGGCGCGGCGGCGGGCGGCGGCTTTCCGCAATGGAATTCCAACGCCCCTTCATGCCGACGGGCCCGCGCCGGCGATCCGGCGGCCCTGCCCCGGACCCAGGCCTCGATCGCCGTCAGCGGCGACGGCACGCACTGGTTCATCGTCAACGCCTCGCCCGACCTGCGCCAGCAGATCGGCCGGACCGAGGCGCTGCATCCAAACCACGGGCTGCGCTCCACCCCCATCGCCGGGGTGGTCCTGACGGGCGGCGAGGTCGACACGATCACCGGGCTGCTGACCCTGCGCGAACGCCAGCCCTTCACCCTGCTGGCCACCGCCCCGGTGCTGGCGCTGCTCGACGCCAACCCGATCTTCGAGGCCCTGGACCGGACCATCATCCCCCGCCGCGCGCTGGCGCTGGACGCGCCCACGGCGCTGGCCCTGCCGGACGGCGCGGCCGCCGGCCTGACGGTCACGGCCTTCGCCGTGCCCGGCAAGGTCCCGCTCTATGCCGAATCCGGCCCCGACCCCGCCGCGATCGTCGAGAACGGCGAGACGATCGGCCTGGCGATTTCGGACGGCACGCGCCAGGCCCTGTTCATCCCCGGCTGCGCCCGGATGACCGACAGCCTGCGCGCACGCCTGCGCGGCGCCGACCTGGTCTTCTTCGACGGCACGCTCTGGACCGACGATGAAATGCTGCGCGCCGGCGTGGGCCAGAAGACCGGGCGGCGCATGGGCCATATGTCGGTCAGCGGCCCGGACGGCACGATCGCCGCCTTCGCCGCGCTGGGCGTCCGGCGCAAGATCCTGATTCACATCAACAATACCAACCCCATCCTGCTCGACGACAGCGCCGAGCACCAGGCCGCCCGCGATGCGGGGTGGGACATCGCCTTCGACGGCATGAGGATCCAGGCATGAGCACGCCGCCCCTTTCCCCCGACGGGCTCGAGGCCGCGCTGCGCGCCATCGGCGCCGAACGCTATCACAACCTGCATCCGTTCCATCGCGCGCTGCATGACGGCCGGCTGACCCGGGGGCAGGTGCAGGCCTGGGCGCTGAACCGCTATTACTACCAGTGCCGGATCCCGGCCAAGGACGCGACCCTGCTGGCCCGCCTGCCGACGGCGGAGCTGCGCCGCGAATGGCGCCGCCGCCTGGTCGATCACGACGGCGACGCGCCCGATACGGGCGGGGTCGCGCGCTGGCTGAAACTGACCGACGGGCTGGGGCTGGACCGCGCCTATGTCGAATCCCTGCACGGCTTGCTGCCGGCCACCCGCTTCGCCGTCGACGCCTATGTCCATTTCGTGCGCGATCGCTCGATCCTGGAAGCCATCGCCTCGTCCCTGACCGAACTTTTCTCACCGACCATCATCGGCGAACGCGTCTCGGGCATGCTGCGCCATTACGATTTCGTCACCCCCGACACCCTTGCCTATTTCCAGCCGCGCCTGACCCAGGCCCCGCGCGATTCCGATTTCGCCCTGGCCTATGTGCGCGACCATGCGCGCACCGCCGAACAGCAGCAGGCGGTGATGGACGCGCTGCGTTTCAAATGCGACGTGCTGTGGTCGATGCTGGACGCGCTGGACTATGCCTATGTCGCGCCCGGCCGCATCCCGCCCGGCGCCTTCCGTCCCGACCCCGCATGACCGGCGACCCGCGTCCCGCGCCGTCCGAGGCCGATATCGTCCGCTTCCTGCGCGGCACGCGGCTGCAGCACGACCGGGTGCGCGACCAGTGGGTGATCCAGGCGCCCGAACGCGCCTTCATCGCCGATCCGGTCGCGGCCGAAATCCTGCGCCTGGTGGACGGGCAACGCCCGGTCGGCGCCATCATCGACCTGCTGGCCGCCCGCTTCGACGCGCCCCGCCCGGTCATTGCCCGGGACGTGCTGGCCATGATCGCCGACCTCGCGGCCCGCCAGGTCCTGACGGCATGACGACCGCCCCGCCGCCGATGAGCCTGCTGGCCGAGCTGACGCATCGCTGTCCGCTGCAATGCCCGTACTGCTCCAACCCCCTGGCGCTGGACGGGCGCGAGCGGGAACTGACCACCGCCGAATGGACCGGCATCCTCGACCAGGCGGCCGAACTGGGCGTGCTGCAGGTGCATTTCTCGGGCGGCGAGCCGATGGCCCGGCCCGACCTGCCCGATCTGGTACGCCACGCGGCGGGGCGGGGGCTGTACACCAACCTGATCACCTCGGGCGTGCTGCTGACCGAAACCAGCTTCCGCGCCCTGGCCGATGCGGGGCTGGACCATGTCCAGCTCTCTTTCCAGGACGTCGATGCCGCCTCCGCCGAACGGATCGGCGGCATGGCCGGCGCGCAGGAGCGCAAGCTGGCGGCCGCCCGCATCGTCGTGGCCGACGGCATGCCGCTGACGCTGAATTTCGTCGTCCATCGCGCCAATATCGCGCGCATCCCGCACATGCTGGACCTGGCGCTGTCACTGGGCGCGCGGCGGGTGGAAATCGCCCACACGCAATATTACGGCTGGGGCCTGGCCAACCGCGCCGCCCTGCTGCCCAGCCGCGCCCAGCTCGAGGACGCGACCCGCGCCGTCGCGGACGCGCGCGCCCGGCTGGGGACGGCGCTCGCCATCGATTACGTCACCCCCGATTATTACGCCGACCAGCCCAAGCCCTGCATGGGCGGCTGGGGACGCCGCTTCGTGAATATCTCGCCCGCCGGCCATGTTTTGCCCTGCCACGCGGCCGAAACCGTGCCCGGCGTGCCCATGCCCGACATCCGTACCGCCGGCCTGGCCGAGATCTGGGAAAACGCCCCGCTCTTCCGGCTGTTCCGCGGCACGGAGTGGATGCCCGAACCCTGCCGCGGCTGCGACCTGCGCGAACAGGATTGGGGCGGCTGCCGCTGCCAGGCGCTTGCCCTGCTGGGCGATGCCGGCGCCACCGACCCGGTCTGCACCCGATCGCCCCACCATGGCCGCATCGCCGCGATCCTGGACGGCCTGCCGGACGATCCGCCCGGCTATATTTATCGCCGGTACGGAAATTCACCGCAATGAGCGAGTGCCTTTGCGTTCTTTTTTGAAAAAAAGAACCAAAAAACTTCCTGATTACGCACTATTTTCAGCCAGGGATTTATGGTACAAAGCGAGAACATTTGTTGTTTTCGAGAGGCTTGATCGATGGCTCGCAACAAGGTCCAGTTTCAGAAAGGGCTAAGCGAAGCCCAATTTGACGAACTTTACGGAAGCGAAGAGAAGTGCCGAGCGGTGATCTTTGGCTGGCGTTGGCCATCTGGTTTTGAATGCCCGGCCTGCGGCGGGCGTGAGCACAGCGTCATTCAGAGCCGTGGGCAGTATCAATGCAGCGCCTGTCGGAAGCAGACGTCGCTGATCGCCGGAACGATCTTCGCGGCAACCAAGGTGCCGTTACGGACCTGGTTTCGTGCCCTGTACCATCTGACCCAGAGCAAAGGCGGCATCTCCAGCATCGAACTGGGGCGCAGGCTCGGCGTGACGCAGACCACGGCCTGGAAGATCAAGCATAAACTCGCGCAGGTAATGATGGAGCGCGAGGCCGGCAAGCGACTGAAGGGACGGATCGAACTGGACGACGCCTATCTCGGCGGAGAACGCGGCGGCGGCAAGCGCGGGCGAGGATCAGCGGGCAAGACGCCGATCGTGGCCGCTGTTGAAACCACACCGCAAGGCAAGCCAATCCGCCTGAAACTCCGCCGGGTGGCCGGGTTCAGTAGGGCCGAGATCGCAAAGATGGCAAAAAACAGCTTCGACCCCGCCAGCAGCGTGGTCAGTGACGGTCTACGCTGTTTCGCCGCCGTCACCGAAGCAGGGTGCGTCCATCATCCCATCCTGACCGGTTCGGGACCAAAGGCAGGCCGCAACCCTGCTTTCAAATG
The DNA here is from genome assembly GCF_038719015.1 of Nguyenibacter vanlangensis. Classification (NCBI taxonomy): domain Bacteria; kingdom Pseudomonadati; phylum Pseudomonadota; class Alphaproteobacteria; order Acetobacterales; family Acetobacteraceae; genus Nguyenibacter; species Nguyenibacter vanlangensis. The sequence goes on along the minus strand of NZ_CP152276.1, from coordinate 3,102,169 downwards.
GGTCAATACCGCTCTCGCCAACATCAAGAATGCCATGACCGGTACTTACCGTGCTATCCGTGACAAGCATGCGCCGCGCTATCTCGCCGAGTTCGTTTATCGCTTCAATCGCCGCTTCGACCTCGCCTCCATGATCCCTCGCCTCGGATACGCCGCCGTCAGAACCCCGCCCATGCCCTATCGCCTGCTCAAATTGGCTGAAATTAGTGCGTAATCAGGAAAAACTTTTGTACGTCGGGAGTTATGTGCCGGCGCGCGCGAAACCCCTCAGGCCACTCGCGGCAGGCTGACGACGAACCGCGCGCCGGTCACCTGGCCATCGGGGCCGATGCGGTTTTCCGCGCGGATCGTGCCTTTCAGGGTCTCGACGATCTGCCGGCTGATCGACAGGCCCAGCCCCGAATGCTGGCCGAAATTCTCGCTGGTCGGCCGCTCGGAATAGAACCGGTCGAAGATGCTGTTCAGCTTTCCGGGCGGAATGCCAGGCCCTTCGTCCGTCACCGCGATCTCGACCATCCCGCCGGCGGCCGGCACCGCGCTCAGCACGATGCGCCCCTCGGGCGGCGAGAACGAGATCGCATTGCCGATCAGGTTGCGCAGCACCTGCACCAGCCGGTCCTCGACCGCCATCACCGCCAGCCGGCGCTCGGCCGTATCCCCGCTGCTGGCCACGCTCAGCACCGGCTGGCCCGGCTGGCGCGTCGCCTGGTGGATCTCGGCCAGCACCGACAGCATCGGCACCACCGCCACCGGCTCGGTGCGCGCGCGCGACAATTCCGCGTCCACCCGGCTGGCATCGGAAATATCGGTGATCAGCCGGTCCAGCCGCCGCACGTCCTCGTTGATGATCGACAGCAGCCGCCGCTGGCGGTTCAGATCCTCGATCCGCAGCAGCGTCTCGATCGCCGAGCGGATCGACGAGAGCGGGTTCTTGATCTCGTGGCTGACATCGGCGGCGAACCGCTCGATCGCGTCCATCCGCGCCCACAGCGCCCGGGCGCTGTCCTGCAGCGCCCGCGCCACCTCGCCGATCTCGTCCCGGCGGGCCAGCAGGCGCACCGGCACCGGATCCGACCGGCCGGTGCTCTCGCGCATCACATGGGCCGACGCGGTCAGCCGCAGCAGCGGACGCGCGATCGTCAGCGACAGGTACCACGACAGCAGCACCGTCACGGCCAGCGCCACCAGGAACAGCGACAGGATCGACGAGCGCACGGCGAACAGGGACCGGTCCACGTTGCCGGCCTGCCGCGTCAACTGGATGATGCCGATCGTCTGGCCCTCATGCATCACCGGCTCGGCCACCGTGACGATCAGGTGCCGGCGCGCGGTCCGGCGGATATAGGGGGGCATTTCCGGCTGCGCGGCGCCGTCCGCCCCGGTCATCGGCTGCACGCTGGGGTCGGTATCCGGCGTGTCCAGGGTCACGATCCGCCCGCCCGACAGGATCGGCAGCAGGGACAGCAGCCGGTCATAGAACCGTTCGGCCAGCCCCAGCTTGGCCCCGGCCGACGCCCGGGGCGCGCGATCATCGCCGTCGTCGGCGGCGGGCGAGGGCAGGGGCTGCATGGCGATCTGCCCCCGCGCCCCGCGATGCTGCACCGCCGCCGCGGCCTCGACCCGGCTGTCGGCCACCAGTTGCCCGTCGGGGGCGAACAGCCGCGCATGGGCGCTGGGGCTGGGCTCGGTCAGGCGCAGCAGCAGCGGCCGGGCCAGCGGCGCGTCCAGGATCGGCGCGCCGCCATGGCCGAACACCACGGCGCTCTGCCCCAGCGCGCCGGCATAGATCCGCGCCTGCTCGCGCAGGGCCATGACCTCGGCTTCCAGCAGGCTGTTCTGGAACTGGCTCAGATAGAGCAGCGTCACCGCCAGCACCATCAGCGGCAGCACGTTGACCAGCAGCACCCGCCGTATCAGCGGCGAGACCAGGCGCGTGCGATATTCCCGATAGGCCGCCGCCGCGTCGCGGTTCAGGTTCTCGCCGCCGGTCTCGGCCCCCCGGCGCAGCCAGGTGAACGGATCGGGCAGCGCCGTCACCAGGTTGCCGATGCGCACTCACTCCTCCTTGTAGCGATAGCCGATCCCGTACAGCGTCTCGATCTGGTTGAACTCCTCGTCCACCTGGCGGAATTTCTTGCGCACCCGCTTGATGTGGCTGTCGATGGTGCGGTCGTCGACATAGATGTTCTCGCCGTAGGCGGCGTCGATCAACTGGTCGCGCGACTTGACCAGCCCGGGCCGCGCCGCCAGCGCCTTGACCAGCAGGAACTCGGTCACCGTCAACTGGATGTCCTTCCCGCGCCACAGGCACTGGTGCCGCGTCTCGTCCAGCGACAGGTCGCCGCGCACCATCGTGCCGCCGCCGCCCGCTCCGCCCGCCTCGTTGCGGGTGGCGTCGTTGCGGCGCAGCAGCGCGCGGATGCGCTCCAGCAGCAGTCGCTGCGAGAACGGCTTGGTGATGTAGTCGTCCGCCCCCAGGCGCAGCCCCATCAACTGGTCGACCTCCTCGTCCTTCGACGACAGGAAGATCACCGGCAGGTGGGACCGGCTGCGCAGGCGCTGCAGCAGTTCCATCCCGTCCATGCGGGGCATCTTGATATCCAGCACCGCCAGGTCGACCGGCCGGGTCGTGATTCCGTGCAGGGCGCTCTCGCCGTCCGTATAGGTGCGGACGCAGAAGCCCTCGGCCTCCAGCGTCATCTGCACCGAGGTCAGGATGTTCCGGTCGTCGTCGACCAGGGCGATCGTGTGTTTCGTCGGCTCCATCGCGGCGTTCTCGCTCCCTGCCGACAACCCCGCCGGCCTTGCTCGTCACATCGTCCGCGTCATCATAGCGCCAGGAACAAGGCGCTGTCATGGCAGGCGCCGATGACCATCCGTCCATGTCCCTCTACAGGAGACGGACCACGAGGTCCCGGGCAGGGGACAGAGACGCGGAAACGTCATGGTCGGCCATGCCGCAATGCCTTGTCCAACGGCGCGCGGTGACCTACTTCAAGACGCATGAGCCACGATACCGACCCGACCGAAGCCACTGGCCATACCCCTGGCCAGGCCACCGGCAACGACCAGGACACAGCCCGGATGGACAGTGAAGAGATGGATACCGCCCAGACCGCGACGGCCGACGCCTCCCCCGAAACCGGACCCGAAGCCCGGATCCAGGAGCTGGAAGCCGCGCTGGAGGACATGCGCGAACGCTGGATGCGCTCGGAGGCCGAGATGCAGAACCTGCGCGCCCGCACCAAACGCGAGCTGGACGATGCGCGGCAATACGCGACGCAGAAATTCGCCCGCGACGTGGTCGAGGCCGCCGAGAACCTCAAGCGCGCGCTGGCCAGCCTGCCCCACGCCACCGAGGGTGAGGACCGGCTGATCGCGCGCATGCGCGAGGGGATCGAGAGCACCGAACGGTCCTTCATCGGCATCCTGGAACGGCACGGCATCTCGGCCACCGACCCGGCCGGCGCGCCGTTCGACGCCAACCACCACCAGGCGATGGCCGAGCAGCACAGCGAGGAGCATCCCCCGGGCACGGTCATCCAGGCCTGGACCCCGGCCTGGAAGCTGCATGGCCGCCTGCTGAAGCCGGCGATGGTCGTCGTGTCCAAGGGCGCGCCGCCCGCCGACACGCCCGCATCCGACAAGACCGGCGCCTGATTCCCGGCGGCGCCCGGACCGGCGTCCCGACCGGCATCCGGGATCGCCCCGGATTTGCGCCGGAATTGCCCTTGAAAGGGATACCCGGTCTGAATACATGCTGGACAGATCCGGCGGTGCGGGCGCCAGCACGCAGTGTGGCGGACAAGGCAGATCATCAGGTGCGGCGGACCATTCGCGCCACCTGCCGGACCATAATGGGTTCTAGGGTCCTTTCCGGTGCTTCGGGCCGGTCGGGACCGCTGAAAGGAGAATATGAATGAGCAAGGTTATCGGCATCGACCTCGGCACGACCAATTCATGCGTCGCCATTCGCGAGGGGGATGAGACCCGCGTCATCGAGAACAGCGAAGGTGCGCGCACCACCCCGTCGATGGTCGCCTTCACCGATAGCGGCGAAATGCTGGTCGGCCAGGCCGCCAAGCGCCAGGCCGTCACCAATCCCGCCAACACGCTGTATGCGGTCAAGCGCCTGATCGGCCGCCGCTATGACGACCCGACCGTGACCAAGGACAAGGCCCTGGTCCCTTATGCGATCGTCCCCGGCGACAACGGCGACGCGTGGGTCGAGGCGCAGGGCAAGAAATACGCCCCGTCGCAGATCGCGGCCTTCGTGCTGGGCAAGATGAAGGAAACGGCCGAGTCCTATCTGGGCGAGAAGGTGACCCAGGCGGTCATCACGGTGCCGGCCTACTTCAACGACGCGCAGCGCCAGGCGACCAAGGATGCCGGCCGCATCGCGGGGCTGGACGTGCTGCGCATCATCAACGAGCCGACGGCGGCCGCCCTGGCCTATGGGCTGCAGAAGAAGAACAGCGGCACGATCGCGGTCTACGACCTGGGCGGCGGCACGTTCGACGTGTCGGTCCTTGAAATCTCGGACGGCGTGATCGAGGTGAAGTCGACCAACGGCGACACCTTCCTGGGCGGCGAGGATTTCGACGCGCGCATCATCGCCTATCTGGCCGACGAGTTTAAGCGCGAGCAGGGCATCGACCTGCGCGCCGACAAGCTGGCCCTGCAGCGCCTGAAGGAAGCGGCGGAAAAGGCGAAGATCGAGCTGTCCTCCTCCAAGGAGACCGAGATCAACCTGCCCTTCATCACCGCCGACGCCTCGGGGCCGAAGCACCTGGTGCTGAAGCTCAGCCGCGCGAAGCTGGAAAGCCTGGTCGACGACCTGATCCAGCGCACGATGGATCCGTGCCGCGCCGCGCTCAAGGACGCGTCCGTCTCGGCGGCGGAAATCGACGAGGTGATCCTGGTCGGCGGCATGACCCGCATGCCCAAGGTCATCGAGGCGGTGAAGCAGTTCTTCGGCAAGGAGCCGGCCCGCAACGTGAACCCCGACGAGGTCGTGGCGATCGGTGCTGCGGTGCAGGGCGCGGTGCTGAAGGGCGACGTGAAGGACGTGCTGCTGCTCGACGTCACCCCGCTCTCGCTGGGGATCGAGACGCTGGGCGGCGTGTTCACCCGCCTGATCGACCGCAACACCACCATCCCGACCAAGAAGAGCCAGACCTTCTCGACCGCCGAGGACAACCAGAGCGCGGTGACCATCAAAGTGTTCCAGGGCGAGCGCGAGATGGCGGCCGACAACAAGCTGCTGGGCAATTTCGACCTGACCGGCATCGCCCCCGCCCCGCGCGGCATGCCGCAGATCGAGGTGACGTTCGACATCGACGCCAACGGCATCGTGTCGGTCTCGGCCAAGGACAAGGCGACCGGCAAGGAACAGCAGATCAAGATCCAGGCATCGGGCGGCCTGTCCGACGCCGACATCGAGAAGATGGTCAAGGACGCCGAGGCGAACGCCGCGGCCGACAAGGCCAAGAAGGATCTGGTCGAGGCCCGCAACCATGCCGAAGGGCTGGCGCATCAGGTCGAGAAGTCGCTGGCCGAAGCCGGCGACAAGGTCCCGGCCGGTGACAAGGCGGCGGCCGAGGCGGCGATCGCCGATGTCCGCAAGGCCCTGGAAGGCAGCGACGCCGCCGCGCTCAAGAGCGCGTCCGATGCGCTGTCCCAGGCGGCGATGAAGATCGGCGAGGCCGTCTACAAGGCCGGCCAGGCCGAGGCGGCGCCCGGTGCCGGCCCGTCGGCGGGGACCTCGGGGGCGCATGGCGAGAAGGTCGTCGACGCCGATTTCGAAGACGTGGACGACAAGAAGTCGGCCTGATCGTCCGGCGGCGCGGTCGTGGCGGCCCGGTTTCGGCCGGTGCCGCCCGCCACGGGCTCCGCCTTTGGCCGCCGCCTCTGGTTCCCGCCTTTGGCCGAAGGCGCCCCCTTCTGCCGAAGGCGGGCGCTTTTCCTTGACCGACCCTGTTCATTTCATGATCGACGGCCGCGGCACCGCCCTGAACGCGGCCCCCAATGAGGACCGTGATGGCCACCAAGCTCGATTACTACGCCGTGCTCGAAGTCTCCCGCGATGCGAATGGCGACGAGTTGAAAAAGGCGTATCGCCGGCTGGCCATGCAGTACCACCCGGACCGCAATCCCGGCGACGCGTCGGCCGAATCCCGGTTCAAGGAAATCAACGAAGCCTACGACGTCCTGAAGGACGATCAGAAACGCGCGGCCTATGACCGCTTCGGCCATGCGGCGTTCGAGGGCGGCGGCCCCGGCGCCGGCGGGTTCGATTTCGGCGGCGGTCTGGGCGACATCTTCGAGCAGATGTTCGGCGACATGATGGGCGGCCGGCGCGGCGGCCGCCGCTCGGGCAGCGACATCCAGATCCAGGTCTCGATCTCTTTCACCGAGGCGTTCTCGGGCGTCAAGAAACCCGTCACCGTGCCCACCCGGGTCATCTGCGAATCCTGCGACGGCTCGGGCTCGGCCGACCGCGACCAGGGGGCCGAGACCTGTCCGACCTGCCATGGCGCCGGCAAGGTCCGCGCCCAGCAGGGCTTCTTCCTGGTCGAACGCGCCTGCCCGACCTGCCACGGCGCCGGCAAGGTGGTGCGCAATCCCTGCCCGGCCTGCCGCGGCACCGGCACCGTCGAGCGCCAGCGCACGCTCGACGTCCCGATCCCGGCAGGCGTCGAGGACGGCACGCGCATCCGGCTGTCCGGCGAGGGCGAATCCGGCGGCAAGGGCGTGCCTCCGGGCGATCTGTACGTCCATGTCGCGGTCGAGCCCCACCCGATCTTCCAGCGCGACGGCGCCAACATCTATTGCCGCGTGCCCCTGCGCATGACCCAGGCGGCCCTGGGCACCGAAATCGAAGTCCCGGTGGTCGACGGCTCGCGCGCCAAGGTCAGGGTCCCCGCCGGCACCCAGACCGGCGAGAATTTCCGCCTGCGCGGCAAGGGTTTCTCGGTCCTGCGCTCGGCGGCGCGCGGCGACATGTATATCCAGGTCTCGGTCGAGACCCCGCGCCACCTGACCAAGCGCCAGCGCGAGCTGCTCGACGAATTCGAAGGCGACGGCGGCGACCACGAGCGCGCCAACCCCGAAAGCGCCGGCTTCTTCGGCAAGGTGCGCGATTTCTTCGAAGGCAAGCTCTGAACGCGTCGGTCCGCCGCCGCGGTTGAAAGGGGTGCCGGTTAGGGGTAGAAATCGAGGGTCCATGGTGATCCCCCCAACTCGCACCGTGGATAATCCAGGCGGCGCGATCCCCCGGTCGCGCCGCCATCCGTATTTTGGGCCCCGGATATGACGACAGAAACGGTCCGCATCGGCATCGCCGGCATCAATGGCCGGGTCGGACGCCTGCTGCGCGAGGAAGTGGCGGCCGGCGGCGGCAGCCTGGCCGGCGGCACGGCGCGCGACGCCCAGGCTGCATCCGGGGCTGCATCCGGGGCCGCGTCCGGCCAGTTCGCCACGCTCGGCGAGCTGGCGCCGCGCTGCGACGTGGTGATCGATTTCACCCATGCCGCCACGGTGCGCGCGCACGCCGCCATCCTGGCCGAGGCAGGCGTCGCCTGGGTGCTGGGCACCACCGGCCTGTCGGACGAGGACCTTGACGCCGTCCAGGCCGCCGCGCGGCGCATCCCGGTGGTGCATGCCGCGAATTATTCGCCCGGCGTCACGCTGGTCACCCGCCTGGCCCGCCAGATGGCCGCTGCCCTGCCGTCCGCGGCCTACGACGCCGAAATCCTGGAAATGCACCATCGGCAGAAGGTCGACGCCCCCTCGGGCACGGCGCTGGCGATCGGCCAGGCGGTCGCGGACGGGCGCGGCATCGATTTCGCAAGCCATGTCGAGGACGCGCGCACCGGCCATACCGGCCCCCGCCGGGCCGATGCGATCGGCTTCGCCGTGCTGCGCGGCGGCCAGATCGTGGGCGAACATACCCTGACCTTCACCTCGGCCGCCGAACAGATCACGCTGGCCCACCGCTCCTTCGACCGGCGCATCTACGCCACCGGCGCGGTGCGCGCGGCGCTGTGGCTGCGCGGCCGCACGCCCGGCCTCTACGACATGGAGGACGTGCTGGGCCTGCGCGCCCCTTGATTCTCGGGGCCTGATTTCCCTCGGCGCGAGCGTGATATGCCCTGAAAATACTTGACGCTGTGCGGGTATTCCGTCACATCGTCCCGCCCCCCTGCCTCCGCATGAGCGGCGGCACCCCGTTTCATCGTGCGAGGTCAGCAGAACCATCATGCGCAACAAAGGCGATTTTCTGTTCACATCGGAATCGGTGTCCGAAGGCCATCCCGACAAGGTCGCGGACCGGATCAGCGACAGCGTTCTGGACGCCTATCTGGCGGCCGACGGGGAATCGCGCGTCGCATGCGAAACGCTGGTGACGACCAACCGCGTGGTGCTGGCCGGCGAGGTGCGCGGCCCGTCCTCGGTGACGACCGAGGCGCTGATCGAGGGCGCGCGCGCCGCCATCCGCGATATCGGCTATGACCAGAGCGGCTTCTCGTGGAAGAACGCCGCCATCGAATCCTATCTGCACGCCCAGTCCGCCGACATCGCGGTCGGCGTGGACAGCGCCGGCAACAAGGACGAGGGCGCCGGCGACCAGGGCATCATGTTCGGCTTCGCGACGCGTGAGACCGAGACGCTGATGCCGGCGCCGATCCATTACGCGCACGGCATCCTGCACCGCATCCGCGACCTGCGGAAGGCCGGCGACGCGCGCGTCGCCAACCTGCAGCCCGACGCCAAGAGCCAGGTGACCCTGCGCTATGTCGATGGCCGCCCGGTCGGCGCGACCTCGGTGGTGATCTCCACCCAGCACGACGAAGGCGCCAGCCAGCCCGCGATCCGCAACGCGCTGCGCGAGGTGGTGCTCGAGGTGCTGCCCGAGGGCTGGATGTGCCCGGACGACGAATTCTACGTCAACCCGACCGGCGTGTTCGTCATCGGCGGTCCCGACGGCGATTGCGGCCTGACCGGGCGCAAGATCATCGTCGACACCTATGGCGGCGCGGCCCCGCATGGCGGCGGCGCCTTCTCGGGCAAGGACCCGACCAAGGTGGACCGTTCGGCGGCCTATGCCTGCCGCTATCTGGCCAAGAACGTGGTCGCCGCCGGCCTGGCCGATCGCTGCACGCTGCAGATCTCGTACGCGATCGGCGTGTCGCACCCGCTGTCGGTCTATGTCGACCTGGACGGCACCGGCAAGGACGTGGACGAGGCGAAGCTGGGCGATGTCCTGCGCGAGGTCATGAACCTCTCGCCGCGCGGCATCCGCCGGCATCTGCGCCTGAACCGCCCGATCTATACCGAAACCGCCGCCTATGGCCATTTCGGCCGCACGCCCGACCCGGCCCGCGACAATTTCACGTGGGAACAGACCGATCTGGTCGACGCGCTGCGCGGCGCCTTCAACCGCTGAGCGCATGACGGTCCGGCAGGCATCGCAGGCGGTCCCCGCCCCCCGCGAATCGGCGCAGCCGGTCGCGGTCAAGGCCCCGCCGGACCGGCTCTATGGCCGCCAGCGCGGCCATCCGCTGCGCCCGCGCCAGCAACGCCTGCTGGACCTGACGCTGCCGCGCCTGCGGCTGGCGGAATCGGCGCTGGCCGACCCGGCGCGGGGCTTCGGCCGTGCGCCGTCCGAAATCTGGCTGGAAGTCGGTTTCGGCGGCGGCGAGCATTCGCTGGCCCAGCACGCGTCCCATCCGGATGTCGGCTATATCGCCAGCGAGGTCTTCGAAAACGGCCTGTGCTCGCTGCTGTCGCGCCTGGTGCCCGACGGGCAGGAGGACACGGCCCCCGTCCCCGACCGGTTGCGGCTGTGGGACGAGGACGCGCGCATCCTGCTGCGCGCCCTGCCGGACCGGTCGCTCGACCGGATGTTCCTGATGTTTCCCGACCCGTGGCCCAAGGCCCGGCACGCCAAACGCCGCTTCGTCCATCCCGAGACGATCAGGCTGGTGGCCCGCGTGCTCAAGCCGGGCGCCACCTGGCGCGTCGCCAGCGACGACCCGACCTATCAGGCGTGGGTGGAAGAGGTCATGGCCGCCCAGGACCTGTTCGACACCGCACCGCCCGCCAAAATCCGCCCCGAAGGCTGGCCCCCGACCCGCTACGAGGCCAAGGCCCTGCGCGCCGGGCGGCAACCTTTCTACTGGGTCTTCACCCGGCGCTGACCGCGCGGCCGGTCAGGACAGCGATACCCCGGTCAGCCGCTCGGACACCGCCCACAGCCGCCGCGCGGCGGGCAGGCTGCGCGCCTGGGGCGGTACCCGCGCCTCGGCTACCGCGCCGCGCCGCTCGCCGCGCCCGGCCGGGCCGTAATAATGGCCATCCGCCGCCTCGCGACCGGCGGCGGCGAACAGGATCGGCCGCGCCCCGGCCTCGGCCGACTGGCCCATCAGCCGGAAGGCCACCCGTACCATGCCCCGGATCGCCCGTTCGGCCGCGTTCGGCGCCTCGGGCACGCGATTGGCCATGATGTCGGTCACCGCCCAGCCCGGATGGGCGGCGAGGGAGTGCAGGTTCCACCCCCCGGACTGCGCCAGCCGGTCCAGTTCCAGCGCGAAGATCAGGTTGGCCAGCTTGCTCTGCCGATAGGCGCCGAACGGCGTATAGCGATGCCGCGCCTGCAGATCGTCGAATACCAGCCGGCCGCGCCACGCCGCCAGGCTGGCGACGCTGACCACCCGCCCGCCGTCCGGGGCGCGCAGCAGCAGCGGCCGCAGCCGTCCGGTCAGGGCGAAATGGCCAAGGTAATTGGTGCCGAATTGCAGCTCGAACCCGTCCTCGGTCTGCGCACGGCGCGGCGCGCCCATCAGGCCGGCATTGTTCACCAGGATGTCCAGCCTGTCCGTCCGCTCCCCCAGCGCCTGGGCGAAGGCCGCGACCGAGCGCAGGCTGCCCAGGTCCAGCATCATGAAGTCCGCCCTGGCCTCCGCCCCGCCGGTTTCCGCCACCCGGGCCCGCAGCCGATCCAGCGCCGCCTGGCCGCGCGCCGCGTTGCGCCCCGCCAGGATGGTCGTGGCCCCGCGCGCCGCCAGGCCGCACGCGGTCTCATAGCCCAGGCCGCCGCTCGCCCCCGTCACCACGGCGACCCGCCCGGTCAGGTCCGGGGCGCGCGCGATCGTCCATTTCGCCGGCACGGCCATCATGCCTGCTCCCCCTCACGGTGCCGACCCGCATGCTGCCGGTCCCTGTGGTGCGCGCTGCCGTGCTGCTCCCGCTCGGCCGCCTTCGTGGCTTCCTCGGTCAGGCGCACTTCGTTGCGTTTCAGGAAGACGAAGCCGCTTCCGATGACCAGCAGCGCGATCGCCCCCAGGGTCAGCCCGACCGGGCCCGAGATGTTCAACACCTGGTGGCCCAGATAATAGGTACCGAACGCATAACCGCCGGCCCAGCCAATTCCGCCCATGGCATTGTAAAACAGGAACGTATGCCACGGCATGCGGTTCGCCCCCGCCAGCAGGGCCGCGAAGACGCGCAGGATGGCGATGAAGCGGCCGAAGAACACCACCTTGCCGCCATGGCGGCGGAACAGATAGCGCCCCAGCAGCAGCCGGCGCGGCGTCAGGCAGACCTTGGCACCGTGCCGCTCCAGCAGGCGGAAGCCGAAGCTCCGCCCGATCAGATAGCCGAAATTGTCGCCCATGATGGCGCCGGCGATCGCCGCCACCGCCACCCAGCCGATATCCAACCGATGGGTCGCCGCGCAATAGAGCGCCGAGGAGATGATCAGGGTTTCGGCCGGCAGCGGCAGGCCCATGCTCTCGAACATGACGACGACGCCGATGACGCCGTACCCATATTGCATGACGAGGGATTCGAACTGATGAACCAGCGGATTGGACCTGTCCTGTTGCGCGAAGAGGCTGAGGAACCGTCTGGCCAACGCCGTGTCAAGTCAATAGGACGGGACAGCGCCCCCAAAGCAGGACCCCCCGCATGACCGCCCCCCACGCCGGCACCGGATCCACCCCCGAGATTTTATCCTACGGCACCTGGCCCTCCCGCATCACGCCGGACCTGGTGGCGGGCCGGACGCTCGGCCTGTCCGAGCTGCAGACCGACGGCGACGCAGTCTATTGGCTGGAAAGCCGCCCCGCCGAAGCCGGCCGCACCGTCCTGGTCCGCTGGACCGAACGAGACGGCATGCGCGACGTCACCCAGGCGCCCTTCGATGTCGGCACGCGGGTCCATGAATATGGCGGCGGCGCCTATGCCGTGTCGGGGGGCCGCATCGCCTTCAGCAACCGGCCGGACGGCAGTCTCTGGCTGATGTCCGACGCGCCGGGCGCCGTCCCCCGCGCCCTCAGCCATGCACCCGGCCTGCGCTTCGCCGACCTGGCCTTCGCCCCCGATGGCGCCACCCTGTTCTGCGTGCGCGAGGACCATACCGCGCCGGGCGAAGCGGTCTCGACCCTGGTGGCCTTCCGCACCGACGGCGCCGACGGCGGCGATCCCGCGACGCAGGCCGGCACGGTGCTGGCGGCGGACGCGGATTTCGTCAGTTCTCCACGCCCGTCGCCCGACGGCACGCATCTGGCCTGGATCGAATGGGACCACCCCGCCATGCCGTGGGACGCCACCCGGCTGCGCCTGGCCCGGCTGGCGGGCGGCGCCGCCCCGTCGCTGGCGGAGCCGCGCACCCTGCTCGATGACGGGTCCTCGGTCATCGAACCCGCCTGGGCCGACGAGCGGACGCTTCTGGTCGCCTCGGACCGCGACGGGTGGTGGAACCTGCTGCGCGTTGCCCTGCCGGACGGGCAGGCCACACCGGTCGCGCCGATGCGCGCCGAAATCGGGCTGCCCCATTGGGTGTTCGGCCTGCGCAGCTACCGTCCGCTGCCCGGCGGCTCCATCCTGGCCATCGCGATCGAGGACGGCGTCGCCCGGACGATCCTGATCGTCGAAGACGCGGTCCACCCGGTGCCGCTCGGCCATCCCGCCGCCTGCCCGTCGCCGCTGGCCGACGGATCGCTGGCCTGGATCGACATGCCGCCCGACGGGCCGCCCGCCATCCTGCATGCCCGCGCCGACGCGCCGCCGCGCACCCTGCGCGCCGCCGCCGCCCCCGGCCTGGCGCCGGACGACATCGCACGGGCCGAGACGATCCGCTTTCCCCTGCCGGCGGGATCGGGGCAGGACGGCCACGCCTTCTTCTATCCCCCCGCCAGCCTAAGCTATCGCGGTCCGGCGGACGAGAAGCCACCGCTGATCGTCATGGCCCATGGCGGCCCCACCGGCCGCGCCGGCACCGCCTTTTCGTACAAGGTCCAATGGTGGACCAGCCGGGGCTTCGCGGTGGTCGACGTCAATTACGGCGGCTCGACCGGCTTCGGCCGCGCCTATCGCCGGAGGCTGGACGGGCAATGGGGGGTGGTGGATGTGGCGGACTGCATCGCCGCCTGCCGCCACCTGGTGGCGACGGGCCGGGTCGATCCCGCCCGCATCGCCATGCGCGGCAGCAGCGCCGGCGGCCTGACCGTGCTGCTGGCCCTGGCGCAATCCGACCTGTTCGCCGCCGGCGCCAGCCTGTATGGCGTGACCGACCTGCGCGCCCTGGCGCAGGAGACGCATAAATTCGAATCCCGCTATCTCGACCGCCTGGTCGGCCCCTATCCCGCGGCCGAAGACCTCTATCTGGCGCGCTCGCCGCTGGCCCGGGCCGACGCGATCCGCGCCCCGGTGCTGTTCCTGCACGGGCTGGACGACGCGGTGGTCCCGCCCGGCCAGGCCCGCGACATGGTCGCGGCGCTGGCCGCCAACGCCGTCCCCCATGCCCATTACGAATTCGCGGGCGAGAGCCATGGCTTCCGCCGCGCTGAGACGATCCGCCGCGCGCTGGAACTGGAACTGGATTTCTACGGCAGGGTGTTCGGCTTCACCGTGCCGGACGTGGCCGAGCGCGTCATTCTGCGCCCGGCCGACGAAACGCCGTAGTCACATTGGTCAACCTGGTGATCTGTCTCCGAAATGCGCAAGCGAATTTCGGAGACGGAATAGAGACAGGATATCAGCGGGCCACGATGGCGGTATCGCCCCGCCGCGGGCGGAAGCGGCCGGCATGCAGCGCCGCCTCGATATCCTCCAGCGACGCGCCGCGCGTCTCCGGCACCAGGAAGAAGACGAACAGCACCGACGCCAGGTTGACCCCGGCATAGAACCACATCGTCCCGCCCAGCGAGATCAGCTTGACCAGGCTCAGCGCCGTGCTGGTCACCAGCAGGTCGCTGCCCCACAGCGTCGCGGCATGCAGGCTGGTCGCGGTGCCGCGCATCGGCAGCGGGAACATCTCGGCCCCCAGCAGCCAGCCCACGACCTGGATGCCGCCGGAATTGAACATCATGAACAGCAGCAGGAAGACGATGATCATCCAGCTTCCGACGCTGCCCTTGTCGGGATGGATCGCGAACATCAGCCCCAGCCCCAGCAGGCTGAGGACCGAGCCCGGACCCATGATCAGCATCAGCCGCCGCCGCCCGACATGATCGACGATCATCGACCCGCCGACCGTCATCGCCAGATAGACGATCGAGACGCCCAGGCTGGCCAGCAGCGCCGAGGCATGGCCGAACCCCGCATCCGACAGGAAGGTCGGCGCGTAATAGATCATCATCTCCAACCCGCCGCACTGGGTGAAGAACGCCACCCCCAGGGCCGCGACCAGCGCCGGCCGCACCCAGGGCTGCATCAGCCCGCGCCAGCCGCGATGCGCGTCCGCCACCCCGTCGGATGCTTCGTGAATCTTATTGATTTCACGATGGATTTCCCGATGCGAAGTCCGTACCCGCGTCAACTGCGCGATCGCGGCGTCCAGCCCCTCGTTCTCGGCGGTCCAGCGCGGGCTCTTGGGCAGGAAGAACATCGCGACGAACACGCACGCCGCCGGCAGGGCGGCGATCGCGATCATCGGACGCCAGCCCCAGGCATCGCGCGCCGCGAAACCGATGACGTTGGCTGTAAAGATGCCGATGCCAATCGCGACGTTGAACAGGGTCACCAGCCGCCCGCGCCGCGCCGCCGGGGCCAGTTCCGAAATATACATCGGCACCACCTGGGTGGATCCGCCGACCCCCAGCCCCAGATAGACCCGCGCGATGATCAGCGTCCAGACGTCGGGGGCCATGGCGCAGGCGGCCGCCCCCGTCACGAACAGGGCCGTCACGACCATGACCGAAGCCCGGCGGCCGAACCGTTCCGACAGCCATCCGGTGCCGAGCGCGCCGATGACCGCGCCGGCCAGGATGGCCGAGGCCACCAGTTCCTGCGCCGTGCTGCCCAGGTGGAAATCCTGCGTGATCAGCAGCAGGGCACCCGAAATAATGCCGGTGTCGTAGCCGTAGAGGCCGCCGCAGATGGCGGCCACGGCGGCTGCGAGCCAGAGCGTCAGCCGCGCACTGCCCGAAATCTCATGCCGGGATATCGCGGCGAGGCTTGCCGCCTGTGGCGAGAAATTCTGCATCCTGTTCTCCTTGTCCGGAAAATGGGTTTCGGAAAATGGGTCGGCTCCTTCCCCGATGACGCGTACCGCCCGCGACGCCGCTCCGGTCAGGGCCCGTCCGGGGCCGCGCGCCGGCGGCGGTCCCGGGCAGGCTTTCCCGGGATCAGGCGGGCGACAGGGCGGCCTTCATGTCCCGTATGACGCCCAGCATGTCGTGAAACAGGCTCCAGTCGTCTTGGGCTGCAATGGGCTGCCATATCCGCTCCACCGTCTCGATCAGCATCGTGCAGGGTACGTCCCGGGAAAGATATGGGCTGGAAAGATCCAGGCCCGGCCGGGGGGCATGCGCCTCGAGCCGTTGACGCAACGGTTCGAAATCCGCACCCGCATAGAGACCGGCACAGGGGCTTTTCGCCGCGCGATGCCTGCTCTGTGTCCCACCATACCAGTCGAAGAACAAAGATTCAAATCCTATGGCCGATCGTTCCAGAAATTTCCAAATCTCCTGCGACAGCGCACGGTCATCTTTTTCGGAAACCGACGACACGCCCAGGCGTTTTATCGTCGCCGCATTCATCTCTTTTTCATAACGATCTGGAAAATCGTCGAAAATCCGTTGCAGATCATCAAGATTCGCCAGAGGAATCAGGCATTCCGCCAGCCTCGCCAGGTTCCACATCAGCGTCTCGGGCTGGCGGCCGAACGCGTACAGGCCCGAATGGTCGAAATAGGCCGCGACGAAGGACGGATCGTAACGCGGCAGGAAGCGCCACGGGCCGTAATCGAAACTCTCGCCGGTGATATTGATGTTGTCGGTATTCAGCACCCCGTGCACGAAGCCCGCCGCCATCCATTGCGCCCCCAGCCTGGCCACCCGCGTGCATACGATGTCGAACAGCGTGGCGGCCGGATCGCGTGTGCCGTGCCGATCGGGGAAATAGGCCGCCAGCACATATTCGACCAGCCTGGCCAGGTTCGCCGTATCCTCCAGCGCCGCCAGGCGCTGGAAGGTGCCGATACGGATATGCGAATGGCTCAGCCGCGCCAGTACACACGACCGGGTGGGCGACGGCTCGTCGCCGCGCTGCAGGCTCTCGCCGGTCTCGATCACGCTCAGGCTGCGCGAGGTCGCGACCCCCATCGCGTCCAGAAGCTCGCTCGCCAGCACCTCGCGCACCCCGCCCTTCAGGGTCAGCCGCCCGTCGCCGCCGCGCGACCACGGGGTGCGCCCGCTGCCCTTGGTGCCGATATCCAGCAGCCGCCCGTCCCGCGCGTCGCGCAATTGCGCGAACAGAAAGCCCCGCCCGTCGCCCAGGTCGGGGTTGTAGACCCGGAACTGGTGCCCGTGATAGCGCAGCGCCAGCGGGGCCTCCATCCCGCCCGGCAGCGGGACGAAGCGGCCGAAATGCGCGGTCCATTCGTCGTCCGTCAGACCGTCCAGCCCGACCCGCGCCGCCGCGTCCTGGTTGCGGAAGCGCAGGATATGGGCGGGAAAGCGCG
Organism: Nguyenibacter vanlangensis; assembly: GCF_038719015.1. NCBI lineage: Bacteria > Pseudomonadati > Pseudomonadota > Alphaproteobacteria > Acetobacterales > Acetobacteraceae > Nguyenibacter > Nguyenibacter vanlangensis. The sequence goes on along the minus strand of NZ_CP152276.1, from coordinate 3,085,200 downwards.
CCGCCTCGACCGGATCATAGAACGCCGCCCCCAGCGTCAGGTGGTCGCGGGCGGGGCGATAGGCGGCGGAGACGGGCATCGGCGAACCTTCCTCGGACATGGAACCCTCTCAAGATGAGGGCCCGGCACGCACGACGCCACCCCCGCCCGCGCGGTCAGTCCGCGCCGGCGCGCGCCGGCGACAGGTCCAGCCCTTCGGCGCGCGGCGCGAAACAGGCCGCGGCCGCCCGCGGCACCCGGTCCGGGTCCAGCCAGCCCGGCGCCTGGTCCTTGTCCAGTATCCTGGCTCGCACGCCCTCGGCGAAATCCGGCTGCCGCACCAGATTGGCCACCAGGCGATATTCCTGTTCCAGCACGCTGTTCAGGTCCGGCAGGCGCCGCGCCGCGAAATAGGCCCGGAACGTCACCTCCAGCGCCAGGGGCGAGGCCCGTTCCAGCGCCGCCAGGTCCGCCGCCGCCCAGGGTGCCGCACTGCCGGCCAGGCGCCGCCTGATGGTCGCGACGTCCGGCGCGTCATACAGCCGGTCGACCGCCGCCGGATCGCCTTCCGCGCCGCCTGCCGCCCCGGCCGGGCCGGCGGACGATCCAGGAGAGGCAAACATCGCCACTCCCTCGCCGGCCGGCCGCCGCGCCAGTTCGCGGGCCAGCTCGGGCAGGCAGCCGGCCGGCAGCACCCGGTCGGCAAATCCCATGGCGACGGCTTCCTCCCCGCCCATCCGGCGGCCGGTCAGGGCCAGCCGCAGTCCCGACAGGCCCGGCGCGCGCGACAGGATATAGGACCCGCCCGCATCCGGCGTCAGGCCGATCGCCGTCTCGGGCATGGCCAGCACCGTCCGCTCGGTCACGACGCGATGGCGGACATGGCCGCCCAGCCCCACCCCGCCGCCCATGGTGATCCCGTCCATGAACGACACCACGGGCTTGGGATAGGCGGCCAGCAGCGCCACCAGCCGGTAGCATGCGCGAAAGAAGGCGGCCGCCGCGTCCGGTCCGTCCCCGACCAGGATCGCGCGGATGGCCCGCAGGTCGCCCCCGGCGCAGAACGCCCGGGGGCTGGCGCTGTCGATCAGCACCGTGCCCACCGCCGGGTCATCCCGCCAGGCCGCCAGGCAGGCGGCGATCCGGCGGCATGTCGGGCGGTCCAGCGCGTTCAGCACGCCGGGCCTGTTCAGCGTCAGACGGGCCAGCCGCCCCTGCCGCGCCGCCAGCAACGTCCCGCTCTCCAACGCTCCGCCATCCGTCATCCGTGCCGCCCCGCCCCGGTTTCTCCCTGTTTTCCCTTGTACGATAATATGACAGAAGCAACAGGACGATGAGATGCCGCCCGGGTTGACGCCGCCAATCCCGGTGGGCGGGCGGCAGGAAGGGCGCAGGAATGACGGTCGATTCCCAGACCTATCGGGATGCAATGGCGCGGCTGGGCGCGGCGGTGAACGTCGTGACCACCGGCACCCTGGACGACCCGGTGGGATTCACCGCCTCGGCGGTCTGCTCGGTCACCGATGCGCCGCCCACGCTGCTGGTCTGCATGAACCGCGCGGCGCGGGCGCGCGCCGCGTTCCGCACCGGCGGCGCCATGTGCATCAACGTCCTCTCGGCCAGCCAGCGCGACATTTCCGGTTCGTTCGCCGGGCCGATGGACATGTATGAACGCTTCACCTACGGCCATTGGACCACGCTCGACACCGGCGCCCCGGTGCTCGAGGAAGCGGTGGCCTCGTTCGACTGCCATGTCGACCAGATCGTCGAGGTCGGAACCCACAGCGTGATGTTCGGCGTGGTCGAGGCCATCCGCATGGGCGCGGGGCAGGGCGGGCTGGTCTATTTCAACCGCGCCTATCACGCGCTGCCGCACGGCCAGGACGAGCTCTGACGCGTCCCTATCCGCGCTTCCCCAGATATGTACCCACATAGGCCGCCGTACTCAGCGCGCTGATCCAGAACGAGGCCGGGCAATCCGTCCACCAGGACAATGCCAGCCCGCCCCACCCCTCGGCCGCCGCCAGCAGCACCGACAGCACGATCCCCCGCCCGGGCGCCGCCGTCAGGCGCTGCGCCGTCGCGGCCGGCCCGACCATCAGGGCGAAGACCAGCAGCACCCCGGTGATCTGCACGCATTCCGCCGTCGCCACCGCCACGATCGCCAGGAACAGGGTGGAGACCAGCCGCACCGGCACGCCCCGGGCCTCGGCCGTCTCGGGCTGCAGGCTGGCGAACAGCAGCGGCCGCGACAGCACCGCCATGGCCAGCACGCACCCCGCCGCCAGCAGCGCCAGCCAGGCCAGCATCGCCCCGTCCACCCCCAGCACATTGCCGAACAGCAGCGCGGTCGCCCGGGCGGCGGACGTGGTCAGGAAATGCAGGAACAGCAGCCCGAACCCCAGCGTGCAGGACAGGACCAGCCCGACCGCGACATCCCGCCCCTGGGTGGTGCCCCGGCCGCCGGCCCCCATCGCCAGCCCGGCCGCCACCGTCAGCGCCATCAGGCCCCATAGCGGCGGCATCCCCAGCAGGATCGCGCCGGTCGCGCCAGCAAACCCGACATGCGACAGCGCATGGCCGGCGAAGCTTTCGCCGCGCAGCACCATGAAATATCCGACCAGCCCGGCCAGCACCGCGACGATTCCGGTCGCGGCAAAGGCATGGCGCATGAATTCGAAGGCCAGCATCGCGAAACCGGGCGCTCAGCCGTCGGTGACGACGAAGATGCGGCCGCCGCCGCGGATCACCTCGACCCGCGTGCCGTACAGCGCGCTCAGCACCGGATCGGTCACCACCTCGTCCACCGGGCCCAGCCGCGCCGCGCCGCGTCCGACATACAGCACCATGTCCATCACCCCCAGCAGCGGATTCAGGTCGTGGGTCGAAAACAGCACCGCGATGCCCAGCCGGCTGCGGATCGCCTGCACCAGCGCCACGACCTCACGCGCGCGCAGCGGGTCCAGGCTGGCCAGAGGCTCGTCCAGCAGCAGCAGGCGCGGCCGCCCCAGCAGCGCCTGCGCCAGCAGCAGGCGCTGGCGCTCGCCGCCCGACAATTGGTCGAGCGGCCGCCGCGCCAGATGCGCCGCCCCCACCAGGTCCAGCACCCGGTCGATCTCCGCCGCGTCATGGCGGCGATGCCGCCCCGGCCGCCAGTCGCACGGCAGGCCCCAGCGCTCGCCATGCAGCGCGGCGGCGATGAAGCTGCGCCCGTCCAGGCGCGGCACCGGCCGGCCGTGGAATTGCGGCATGTAGCCGATATCGTGGCGCCCCCGGCCGGCCGGCCGGCCGAACACCGAAATCCGCCCCGCCGTCACTGGCACGATGCCCAGGATCGCCCGCATCAGGCTGGTCTTGCCCGCCCCGTTGGGGCCCAGCACCCCCACGAACGCCCCGGCCGGAATGGTCAGGCTGGCCTCGGACAGGATCGTCCGCGCCCCGATCCGCACAGTGGCGCGGTCCAGGCGGACCGGCGGCGCCTCCCCGGCGGGCCCCTCGGCGGACACCGTCACGCCGCCTTCCCCGCCAGCGCCCGCGCCAGCCGGTCCAATGTGCCCGCGATCCAGTCCTGGTAGCGCATGCCCGGCGGCAGGCATTCCGCGACCTGCAGCACCGGAATCCCCGCTTCTCCCGCCAGCGTCTCCAGCCGGTCCGTCGCCGGCCCCGCCGTCTGCGCGTTCACGATCAGCACCCTGACCCGCCGCCGCGTCAGGTCCTCCTCGAATCCCGCCACTTCCGAGGGTGCGGGATCGGTGTCGTTCATCACCGCGTGCTGGAACCCCTCGTCGCGCATCGCCAGCCCCGTCCCCCGGGCCATCAGGCCGAAAATCGGCTCTGACGCCGCGACCGGCGTGCCGCCATAGCGCGCCCGCAGCGCGTCGATCCGCGCCTGCAGCGGCGCAAGCGTGCCCAGGAACAGCGCCAGCCGCGCCTGCAGCGCCGCGCGATGCGCGGGCACGATCTCCGCGCAGGCGGCGGCGAAGGCGGTGGCAAAGGCCCGCACGTCCGCCAGGTCATACCAGAAATGCACGTTCTCGCCGTCGCGCCAGCCGGCCAGCCGCGCCACGTTCAGCATCACGGGGCGGGCGTCGCCGGCGGCCAGCCGGTCGATCCAGCCGTCATAGCCCGCGCCGTTGGCGATCACGATCCGCGCGGCCCCCACCCGTCGCCCGTCCGACGGGCTGGCCTCGAACAGATGCGGATCGGTGGCCGGATTGGTCAGGATGCTGCCGACCGCCACGTCCGGGCCGCCGACCTGGCGCGCGATGTCCCCCCACACCGCCTCGGCCGCCACGACCGCGACCGGCTGCGCCCGCGCCGCGGCCGCCCCGCCCGCCAGCAGCGCCAGCAGGATTGCACAGAACGAACCGGCACGACGGAAAGGGGCAAGACAGGCTGGCACAGCGGGCGACCGAACGGGTGAGGGGGTTGAATATGTTATAATGTAACAAATATCCAGTCTTCATATAGCGCGCTTTCCGGCGTATGGAAACCGGGGGCACAGGAGGCACAGCGCGAACCGGCATGACGGAACGGATCTTCGCTGAAAAAACCGAGGCATGGCTGGACGTTGCGGCGCATATCTGCGCCGCGCGCGGCTCGCGGCTGACCGATCTGCGGCGGCAGGTGCTGGGGCTGGTGCTCGACGCCGCGCGCCCGGTCGGCGCCTATGAATTGCTGGACGGGCTGCGCACCGACAAGAAGGGCGCGGCCCCGCCCACCGTCTATCGCGCTCTGGATTTCCTGCTGGAACAGGGGCTGATCCACAAGATCGAACGCCTGTCGGCCTTCGTCGGCTGCACCCATGCGCTCGACGCCGACAACGACGGCGCCTGCCACCTGCATGCCGCGCAATTCCTGATCTGCACCGGCTGCGGCCAGGTGACCGAGCTGGACGACCGCCAGATCGTCGCCGCCCTGGTCGCGGCGACGCGCGCCATCGGCTTTACGGTCCGCCATTCGACGGTCGAGGCCGAAGGGCTGTGCGCCGCCTGCCACGGGTGACTTCCCGGCATATCCGGCTACAATCGGCGACATGGTGAGACACGGCTTCAAGGCAAGGCCCAGCGTCCTTGCACCTTCCGACAAGACCCGCACGCTGTTCCGGATCGAAGACGCGGACGGACGCGTCGTGGCGCGGATCGCCGCCCCCGACGCCACGCGCGCCATGGCCCTGTTCTGGCGCCGGCAGGGCTGCCGGGACCTGGCCGCCTATCTGCCGGCCCCGGCCCCAACGGCTGCGCCGCCCCATGCGGCCGCGCTGCAAGGAAGCATCGACATGGCACGTACCCGGCTTGGCCCCCGCCTGGGCCCCCGCCTGGGCCCCCGCCTAGGCCTCGACCAGTTGAAACTGCCCGCCATCGCCGAGCAGCAGGCCGCCCGTTCCCCCCGGCCGCGGCGCGGCGCCGCCCCCGTCGTCGCCCCCGTCCCCGGCCCCGTCCCCGGCCAGGACGACCTGTTCGCCCGCCCGGCCGCGCCCCTACCCGTGTCCGTGCCCGTGCCCGTATCCGATCGCGCCCCCCACGGCCCGGCCGAGCCGCCCGCCCCCCGGCGGCAGGTGACGCATCTCGACGCCGACACGGTCCAACTGACCCGCGTGCATCATCGCGGCCTGCAGCCCTCCGACCCGCCGGATTCCTTCCTGTACCACATCGCCGGCGCGCAGCGGGCCGACGCGATGCTGCGCGACGGGCTGACGCTCAGCCGGCGCGATCCGCTGCTGCTGACCGAACGCGGGGGCGTGCCCTATTGGCTGTCGCTGCTGGCAGACGATGCCGACCTGCTGGACGACGCGGCTGCCGGCATCGTGGTGCTGCGGCTGAAGCGCTTCATGGTCGACGACCTGATCGAGGACGACCCGGACTCGACCCGCAGCTCCGGCACGCCCTGCTATTTCCTGACCGGCGGCTGACCCCGCCGTCCGACCCCAGAGGATCTTCCGGATGGACACGATCATCGCCGAGGCCACGCGCGGAGACCGCGTGGAATCCCGTCATGCCGGCAGCGCCGTCGTCGTGGACGCGGCGGGCCGGGTGGTCTTCGCCCTGGGCGACGCCGAGCGCCCGACCTATCCGCGCTCGGCGGTCAAATCCTTCCTGGCCCTGCCGCTGGTCGAAAGCGGCGCCGCCGCCCGGCTCGGGCTGGGGGACGAGGAACTGGCCCTGGCCTGCGCGTCGCATACCGGCGAGCCCGCCCATGTCGCGGCGGCGTCGCGCATGCTGGCCCGCGCCGGGCGCGACGCGGCCTGCCTGGAATGCGGCGTCCACTGGCCGGTGGACGACGGCGCCGCCCGCGCCCTGGCCGGGACGGGGCGGGGCCCGTCGGCCCTGCACAATAATTGTTCGGGCAAGCATGCCGGCTTCATCTGCCTGGCGTGCGACCAGGGCCAGGACAGCACCGGCTATATCCACCCCGAACACCCGATCATGCGTGAGGTCACGGCCGCCCTGGCCGACGTGACCGGCGCCCCCCACGGGCCCGACAATCGCGGCATCGACGGCTGCTCGATCCCCACCTACGCCATCCCGCTGCGCGCGCTGGCCCACGGTTTCGCCCGGTTCGGCAGCGGCGTGGGCCTCGGCGCCGAACGCGCGCGCGCGGCGGCGCGGCTGCGCGCGGCGGTCGCCGCCGCCCCGTTCATGGTCGGCGGCACCAACCGCTTCGACACGGTACTGATGCAGGCCCTGGGCCCCGCCGTGTTCAGCAAGATGGGGGCCGAGGGCATCATGGCCGCCGCCCTGCCCGAACAGGGGCTGGGCATCGCGGTGAAATGCCATGACGGCGCCCCCCGCGCGGCCGAGGTCGCGATGGCCGCCCTGCTGATCCGCTTCCTTGGGCCCGAAAATCGTGACAATATGGTGTTGGCCGGCCTGACACGGCACAGCATGCGCAACTGGAACGGCATGATCGTTGGAGAAGTGCGCGCCGCCTTCGCCTGATCGTGTCCGCCCGATCACGCCGAATTGACACGCCAGGGCCACACGCCTGTACGAAACTGACAAACAAAAACGTTAACAAGACCAACAACAATTCAACGATAATAAACTAAACGATAATAGATAAGAAACGTTAGTAAATAATAAACGTAAGGAACCGTCCGGCATGAATGCTTCCGCGCCGTCCCCGCGGCACGCCCCGTCCGAGTCCGTCCATGTGCGCTCGATCGTCGTCGGCTGCCTGGCCGCCCTGGCCGGGCTGATGTCCGGCCTGGATATCGGCGTCATTTCCGGCGCGCTGGATTTCGTCACCCGCGAATTCCACGCCTCGCTGATCGCGCAGCAATGGATCGTCAGCGCCATGATGGCGGGGGCCGCGGTCGGCGCCCTGATGGCCGGCTGGATGTCCCACCATATCGGGCGCAAGCGCTCGCTGGTCATCGGCGCCGCCGTGTTCGTGGCCGGCTCGCTGGCCTGCGCGCTGGCCTGGTCCACCGCCACCCTGATCGCGGGCCGCGCCGTCATGGGCCTGGCGATCGGCATCGCCGCCTTCACCGCGCCGCTCTATCTGTCCGAGATCGCGGGCGAGAAGGTGCGCGGCGCGATGATCTCGACCTACCAGCTCATGATCACGGTGGGCATCTTCCTCGCCTTTCTCAGCGACACGCTGTTCAGCTATTCCGGAAACTGGCGCTGGATGTTCGGCATCGTCGCCGTGCCCGCCGCCCTGTTCCTGGTCGGCGTGCTGTTCCTGCCCTACAGCCCGCGCTGGCTGATGATGAAGGGCCGCCGGCAGGAGGCACTGGACGTCCTGCGCACCCTGCGGTCCAACCCGCAGGACGCCTCGCGCGAGGTCCGCGACATCGGCCTGCAGCTTCAGCAGAAGCAGCGCGGCTTCGAGATGCTGCGCCACAACCGCAATTTCCGCCGCTCGGTGGCGCTGGGCATCCTGCTGCAGATCATGCAGCAACTGGCCGGCATCAACGTGGTCATGTACTACGCGCCGCGCATCTTCGCGCTGGCCGGCTTCTCCGGCACCGCGCAGCTCTGGTGCACCGCCATCGTCGGGTTGGTGAACATGCTGGCGACCTTCGTGGCCGTCGGGCTGGTCGATCGCTGGGGACGCAAGCCGATCCTCTATACCGGCTTCATCGTCATGACCCTGGGCATGGGCACGCTGGGCCTGGTCATCGGCCACGGCGTCGCCAGTCAGACGACGCAGATCCTCGCCGTCTTCATGCTGCTGGTCTACATCACCGGCTTCGCCATGTCGGCCGGCCCGCTGATCTGGGTCCTGTGTTCCGAGGTCCAGCCCCTCAAGGGCCGCGACCTGGGCATCGCCTTCTCGACGCTGACCAACTGGCTCAGCAACATGGCGGTCGGCGCAACCTTCCTGTCGCTGCTGCACGCGCTGGGCGGGGGCATGACCTTCGGCCTGTTCGCCGCCTTCAACGCCCTGTTCATCGTCCTGACCTGGCTGTTCGTGCCGGAAACCAAGGGCATGACGCTGGAAGCGATCGAACAGCGCCTGATGGCCGGCGTACCGCTGCGCGACCTGGGCCGCGCCCGGCATCACGCGCCGTGACGAACGGGGGCGGCGCCGGCACCGCGCCGCCCCGTTCGTTCCCGATCGGATGACGCTCCGGCAATCAATATTTTAGTGGCCTGCTGGTCCGAGAAATTCTCATAAGAATTTCTCGGGCAGGACACTAGAACCGTATCATGCGGAAAGAGCACTCTTTCCGGTTTCGTGACAAAATTTTGCCGACATATTTTGTAACGGATAAGAAACAATATCTGTTTGTTTCTATTTTACATTATGTTGCGAAAGTTTCAGGAAACGCACATAATGGAACAAACGTCCCTCATATCTGTTCGGCGTCGGAATATTTTCCTTTTGGCCTTCACGGCAATGAGCGGGACGCTCTCTCCCGCCTTCGCCCAGAACGCGGCGACGACGCCGCATGCGCATGCGGCCCGCACGCACCATGCCAAGCCGGCCGTGAAAGCCCAGAAATCGGCGGCGGTTGCGCAACCTGCTTCCGTCGTTCCGCCCCCACGGCCGGCCAATGCGGTGGCCATGGTGCAGACGGCGGCCATACCGACGGTCCCGGCCGAGGCCGAAAATGTCGTCGTGACCGGCTCTCTGATCCGCGATCCGAACTTCCGCAGCGCCTCCCCCATGACGCACCTGACCACCCGCGACCTGCAAATGCGCGGCATCACCACGGCGGCGCAGGCTTTGCAGCAATTGGCTTCCAACGGCTCGGGCAATCTGCCGGCCTCGTTTTCCTCCAACGGCGCCTTCGCGGCAGGCGCATCGGCACCGTCGCTGCGTGGCCTGACGACGGACTCGACCCTCGTGCTCATGGACGGACAACGCCTGGCCTACTATCCGCTTTCCGACGATGGCGAACGTAACTTCGTCGACGTCAACTGGATGCCGATGTCGATCATGCAGGCGGTCGACGTCCAGAAGGACAGCGCATCCGCCACCTACGGCGCCGATGCCGTCGCGGGGGTGATCAACTTCATCACCCGCAAGGAAATCAAGGGTTTCGAAGCCAATGCCGAAGGCGGCTTAAGCGGCCAGGGCGATGCCGGCCACCAGCGCCTCTACGCCACCTATGGGCATGGCGACCTCGATCGCGACAACTACAATTTCTACGTCAATGCCGAATACCAGAATGACGACATGCTGTACAACCGGCAGCGTGGCTACCCCTACGATACCGGCGATCTGACCGGCATCGGCGGCTATAACGCCAATCCCAACGCGATCCAGGCCGATGGCTCGGTCGTCGGCATCGGATCGACCACCACGGCGCTCGTACGCCCGGTGTCGGTCGGTGCGGGGGGCACCCTTACACCGCTCGGCGGGCTTCAACCCCTTGGCGGCGGTTGCGGAAACCTGACCACCCACAATGTGCCGGCCGGCGCCTTTCCCGGCAGCACCGGCAATTTCGCAAACACCGTGTGCGAACAGAACCTGGTGGGCAACTACCGGGTGATCGACCCCGAAGATCGCCGCATCAGCACGACCGCCCATTTCACCACCCGTCCGTGGGAACGCGCCGAACTGACGGCGATGTTCACCTATGCGCAGAACACAAGCTATAATACGGGCGCGGGCACCAGTGGGGCGCCTGTCAGCATCCGCTCGCAAAGCCGTTCGGGCGACATCAACTTCGCCAACATCACGCTTCCGGCGATGCTGTCCAACGGACAACCGAATCCTTACGATCCATGGGCCGCGCAGGGCCAGCCGGCGCAGATCTTCTATCTGTTCGGCGACCTGAACCCCAGTTCCACCCAGTTCAACCAGGCCTATCGCGGCTCGGTCCGCCTTTCGGGGTGGGAGCCCTCGAACTGGGGATCGGACTGGAAATATAACGCATCGTTCGTCGGCATGACGGATGACCTGGAATATGACCGGAACGGCTATCCGATCTTCAGCCGCGTCCGGCAGGCGATCAACGATGGCAGCTATAATTTCCTCGACCCGTCACAGAACTCGGCCGCCATCCGCAACTGGATCGCGCCGCGATCGGTGCAGCATTCGGATTCTTCGGAATATTCGGGCGAGGCGACCCTGCAGAAGGGCCTGTTCCGCCTGCCGGGCGGCATGGTCAACCTGGTCATCGGCGGCAACATTCGGTATGAATCTCTGAACAACCCCAGCGCCAACCCCGACGACCCGAGCAATCCGAGCGCCCAGTACATGGGCATCAACGGATTTTACGCGAAGGGCAGCCGCTGGGTCGAATCCGGCTTCTTCGAAACGAATATCCCGGTCGTCAAATATTTCAGCGCCGACGTATCCGGCCGTTACGACAATTACTCGGTCGGGTATGACCATTTCTCGCCCAAGGTCGAAGCCCTGGTGAAGCCGGTCAAGGAATTCACGCTACGCGGCACCTTCTCGAAGGGCTTCCGCGTGCCGAGCTTCGCCGAGACCAACAGCCAGACGATCGGATACATCACCTACAACCCGGCCGGCGATCCGAACGCAGCGGCATTCCTTGCCCAGCACCCGAATGCCTCGGGCACGGGGCCGGACGCCTATGCGCAGTCATACAGCCTGGCGCTCAACACGGTCGGCAATCCCGCCGTCAAGCCCGAACTGTCGACCAGCTTCACCGGCGGTGCCGTCGTTCAGCCGACACGCTGGCTCAACATGAGCGTCGATTATTATTACATCAAGAAAGACAATTATATCACGACCGCAAACCAATCCACGGCCCTGGCGGCGTATTATGCCGGCGCCGGCATGCCGTCGGGCATCTCGGTCATACCGGACGTTGCCGATCCGGACCATCCCGGCGCGATGGCCCGTCCCGGGATCGTCAATCTCGGCTACATCAACGGCGCCACCCTGGTGACCGACGGGCTGGACCTCGCGCTGGACGCCAATGTCCCGCTGCCGGGCAAGCTGTCGAAGATAAAATGGTACAGCAAGGGCGAGGCCACATACGTCTTCCGCTACAACATCACCTATCCGGGTCTCGGCACCGAACGTTTCGCGGGCACGCTCGGACCGGCCAATACGACCTCGGCGTCGGGAACCCCCCGCTGGCGCGCCAACTGGGCCAACACCTTCACTTATGACAAGCTGTCGCTGACCACGACCGTCTATTACACCAGCGGCTACAAGCTGACCGCCGAGGACTATACCGGTCCGGGCACGCGCAACGACTGCGCGCAGGCCGCCACCGGCTTCGCGGGCGAAACGACGTTGGACGGCAGCCCGATCCGCTGCAATGCTTCCCATTTCTGGGACATCGACCTCACGCTGGCCTACCGCTTCAACAAACGGTTCACGGCCTATGCCAACATGTACAATGTCGCCAACTGGAGGCCCCCGCTGGATCTGGGTACCTATGGCGGATATCTGTACAACCCGGCCTGGGCAGGAGCCGGCATGCTGGGCCGCGCCTTCCGCTTCGGCGTCAACGTGACGCTCTGAGCCAGGTCTTTTCCGGCATCTTCACCCCCGTTCAAATGATTCCATTTGAACGGGATCTGCTTGCATAACGGCTGCCCTGTCGCTGTATGCGAGGCCGGACCGTCGAGCCGGGGGCCCCGTCAGACGCCGAACGTCTCGGCATACAGCGTCAGCGCCCCGGCCGCGTCGACATCCACCGCCACCGCCTGCGCCGGATGGACGTCCCAGGCCGGCAGGGGCGGGCAGGGCACGCCGTCCGGCTTCTGGATCGTCTGGCCGTCGGCGATCCCGCCGCACGCCACGCGGACCGGCCCCCGCCGCAGGGTGAAGAGATGCGGCGCCATCACCTGGATCACCGCCAGGCTGTCATGGGCGAAGATCCCGGCCAGCCCGCGCGACCGCTCGTGGAATGCCTGGTAGAAGCGCGACACGGCGCGCAGGAACACCCCGTCCGCGCCGCCCGCCGCCCCCAGCCGGTCCAGATAGGCGGCGTCCATCACCACATGCTGCGTCACGTCCAGCCCCAGCATCGTCACCGGCCAGGGCGCGGTCACCACCCGGTCCGCCGCCTCGGGGTCGGACAGGATGTTGGCCTCGGCCACCGGCGAGACGTTGCCCCGATGGCCGCGCGTGCCGAACGCCCCGCCCATCAGGCTGACCCCGGCCACCAGCCCGGCGATCTCGGGATCATGCGCCAGCGCCAGCGCCAGGTTGGTCAGCGGCCCCACGGCGATCAGCGTCACCTCGCCCGGATGGGCCCGCACCAACTCGACGATCACCTGCCAGGCCGGGCGCGGATCGGCCGCCCGGACCGACGGATCGGCCAGCAGCCCGGTCAGCGGCCCGGTCAGCGGAATGTCGCCCAGCCCGTTCGCGCCATGCACGTGCGGCGCGCCATGTCCGCGCGCGCGGGCCAGCGGCGCCGCCGCCCCCCGCGCCACCGGCACCGACAAATCCATCCGGTCGGCCAGCCACAGCGCGTTGCGCGTGACGGTGCCGATATCCAGGTTGCCGAACACCGTGGTCACCGCCAGCAGGTCGAATTCCGGCCGCCGCGTCAGGAAGCGCAGCGCCATCGCATCGTCCACACCGGGATCGGTGTCGAAAATCACCTTGTGCCGCCGCATCATGCCCTCCTCGGCAAGTCCCGTCAGCGGGCCGTCCAGCCATCCTGGCGCAACGCCACGCCGGCCAGATACAGGCTGCCGCAGATCACCACCCGCCCCGGCCGCGCGTCCGGCGCCGCCGCCAGACGCTCCAGCGCCGCGCGGATCGTCGGGCCCGGTATCGCCCGGCCCGACGATGCCGCGATGATCGCCTCGATCGGCAGCGCCAGATGCTGGTCCTCTTCGGCCACCGCCTGCACGCTGGCGGCATGAGGCAGCATCGGCGCCAGGAAGCCCGCTACATCCTTGGTCTGCTTCATGCCGACCACCAGATGCACCGGCCGGTCGGACCAGCGCGACAGCACGTCCGCCAGCGCCTGGCCGGCCCCGGGATTATGCCCGCCATCCAGCCACAATTCCCAGCCGGCGGGCAGCAGCCCGGCCAGCGCGCCGTGCAGGCGCTGCATCCGCGCCGGCCATTCCGCGCGGGCGATCCCGCCCCAGCCGGCCGCGGGCACCACCAGCCCGCTGGCGCGCAGCGCCGCCACCGCCAGGCCGGCATTGTCCACCTGATGCGCGCCGGACAGCGCGGGCGGCGGCAGGTCCAGCACGCCTTCGCCGTCCGCATAGCGCAATCCGCCCGGTACGGACGCGACCGACCAATCCTCGTCGCGCACCAGCAGGCGGGCGCCGCGCTCGGCCGCCACGGCGCGCAGCACCGCCATCGCCTCCGGCGCCTGGCGGCCGGTCACCACGGGCACGCCCGGCTTCATGATCCCGGCCTTCTCGCCGGCGATCGCCGCCACGCTGTCGCCCAGGAACGATTCGTGATCCATCGAAATCGCGGTGATCGCGCAGGCGGCCGGACGCGCCAGCACGTTGGTGGCGTCGAAGCGCCCGCCCAGCCCGACCTCGATGACGGCCAGCCGCGCCGGATGCCGCGCGAACAGCACGAACCCCGCCGCCGTCAGCACCTCGAACACCGTGATCGGCGCGCCGTCATTGGCGCGCTCGACCTCCTCCAGCACCGCCACCAGTTCGTCGCTGGACACGATGCGCCCCGCCACGCGGAACCGTTCGGTCACGTCCACCAGGTGCGGCGAGGTCATGACATGCACCGGCCAGCCCGCCTGTTCGCCGATGGCGCGCAGGCAGGCGCAGGTGCTGCCCTTGCCGTTGGTCCCCGCGACATGGATCACCGGCGGCATGTGCGCCTCGGGGTGGCCCAGCCGCGCCAGCAGCGCCTCCAGCCGGCCCAGCGACAGGTCGATCAACGCCGGATAGAGCCGGTTCAGCCGCTCCAGCACCACCCCGGCGCGGCCGACGAATTCCGGTCCCAGGACGGGAGAGACGGACGTCGAAGAAACGGACGTCGAAACGGGGGCAGGGGGCATGGCGATCCCGCGATCAGGCGGCCGGACGGGCCGGCTCGGCGGCCTGGCGATGGTTCAGCAGCCCGATCAGCCGCCCCAGCATCTCCGGCAGGTCGGCACGCTTGACCACCATGTCGATCATGCCGTGCTCCAGCAGATATTCCGCCCGCTGGAACCCGTCGGGCAGCTTCTCGCGCACCGTGTCCTCGATCACCCGCGGCCCGGCGAAGCCGATCAGCGCGTTCGGCTCGCTGATCTGCACGTCGCCCAGCATGGCGAAGGACGCGGTCACCCCGCCGGTGGTCGGATGGGTCAGCACGACGATGTAGGGCAGGCCGGCCTCGCGCAGCATCTGCACCGCCACCGTGGTGCGCGGCATCTGCATCAGGCTGATCAGCCCTTCCTGCATCCGCGCCCCGCCCGAAGCGGTAAAGACGATCAGCGGCGTCTTCTGCAGCACCGCCAGCCGCGCCGCCGCGACGAACGCCTCGCCCAGCGCCGCGCCCATCGTACCGGCGATGAACTCGAAGGCCATCACCGCCACCACCGCGTCATGACCGCCGATCCGGCCGTGCGCCACCGCCATCGATTCGTCGAGCTGCGACTTGGCGCGCTCGTCCTTCAGCCGCTCGGTATAGCGCTTGCGGTCCCTGAAGGTCAGTGGATCGACCGGCGCCTTCGGCAGCTCGATGCGCGTGCATTCTCCCTGATCGAACGTCCAGGCGAACCGCTCGGCCACCGAGGCCCGCATATGGTGGCCGCAATGCGGACAGACATTCAGCCCCTTCCGCAGATCCTTGACCAGGATCATCTGGCCGCAGGATTCGCAGTTGGTCCACAGATTGTCCGGTACTTCGCGCTTGAGCAGACCGCGGATCTTGGGGCGGACATACTCGGTCAGCCAGCTCATGCCACCTCTCCATGACGCGGGGCCCCCGGCCCCGGAAAACTGCCCTCATACAATCTGGGGGCAGGGAACGCCAGAGCGCGCCCCGGCGCACACTCCGATAGGGGGCCGGGACCGGCACGGCGTCAGCCGCGCGCGCCGCGCACCGCCTCGGCCAGGGCACGCAGTTGCGCCAGCACGCGCGGCAGCGTCTCGCCGGTCGCGCGTCCCTCGGCATCCAGCGTGCCCTCCAGGGTCGCGATCAGCGCCGAGGCCACCACCGCCGCGTCGGCCACCCGCACCGCCGCCGCCGCCTGCTCGGGCGTGCGGATGCCGAACCCGATCGCCACCGGCAGGCCGGTCGCCGCCCGCAGCAGCGGCAGCGCCGCCGCCAGTTCCTCGGTGCTGGCGGTGCGCGTGCCCGTCACCCCGGTGATGCTGACATAATAGATGAAGCCCGAGGCATGGCCGCACACCAGCCCCAGCCGGTCGCCGACGGTGGTCGGCGCCACCAGCCGGATGATATCCAGCCCGTGCGCGGCCGCAGCCCCCTCCAGCAGGTCGGCCTCTTCCGGCGGCAGGTCGACGACGATCAGCCCGTCCACCCCGGCCCGCGCCGCATCGGCGCAGAACCGCGCCGGGCCATAGGCCTCGATCGGGTTCAGATAGCCCATCAGCACGATGGGCGTCTCGTCGTCCTCCGCACGGAAGCGTGCCACCATGTCCAGCACGCGCGCCATGCTCGACCCGGCCTTCAGTCCGCGCCGTGCGGCGG
The DNA here is from genome assembly GCF_038719015.1 of Nguyenibacter vanlangensis. Taxonomy (NCBI): domain Bacteria; kingdom Pseudomonadati; phylum Pseudomonadota; class Alphaproteobacteria; order Acetobacterales; family Acetobacteraceae; genus Nguyenibacter; species Nguyenibacter vanlangensis. The sequence continues at coordinate 3,069,201 of NZ_CP152276.1, read as the reverse complement.
CCTGGATGATCGGCCCGTCGGCGCTGGGGTCGCTGAACGGCACGCCGATCTCGATCAGGTCCGCTCCGGCCCCCGGCATCGCCCGCAACAGCGCCAGCGACGTCTCGCAATCCGGGTCGCAGGCCTGCAGGTAGGGGATAAGGGCGCCGCGTCCCTGCGCCTTCAGGGCGGCGAAGCGGCGGGCGATACGGCTCACAATGTCACTCCAAGATGTGCGGCGACGGTAAAGATGTCCTTGTCCCCCCGGCCGGAGATATTCACCACCAGCAGCGTCTCGGGGCTCAGCGCGGGCGCGATCCGCGCGGCATGGGCCACCGCATGCGCCGATTCCAGCGCCGGGATGATCCCCTCGGTGCGGGTGCAGAGCTGAAAGGCCGCCAGCGCGTCGTCATCGGTCGCACCCACATATTCGACGCGGCCGATATCGTGCAGCCAGGCATGTTCCGGCCCGATGCCCGGATAATCCAGCCCGGCGCTGATCGAATGCGCCTCGTCGATCTGGCCGTCCGCATCCTGCAGCAGATAGGTCCGGTTGCCGTGCAGCACCCCCGGCCGCCCCCGCAGGATCGACGCCGCGGTCTCGCCGGAATCCAGCCCGCGCCCGGCGGCCTCGACCCCGATCAGCCGCACCGACGGCTCGTCCAGGAACGGGTGGAAGATCCCCATCGCGTTCGACCCGCCGCCGATCGCGGCGACCACCACGTCCGGCAGCCGCCCCTCGGCCTCGTGCATCTGCGCGCGCGTCTCCTCGCCGATCACCGACTGGAAGTCGCGGACCATCTGCGGATAGGGATGCGGCCCCGCCACCGTGCCGACCAGGAAATAGGTGTCGCGCACATTGGTCACCCAATCGCGCATCGCCTCGTTCATCGCATCCTTCAGCGTGCCGGCGCCGGCGGTCACCGGCACGACCTCGGCCCCCAGCAGGCGCATGCGGAACACGTTGGGCTTCTGCCGCTCGACGTCGGTGGCGCCCATGTAGATGACGCACGTCATGCCGAACAGCGCGCAGACCGTGGCGGTCGCCACCCCATGCTGGCCCGCCCCGGTCTCGGCCACGATGCGCGTCCGGCCCATCCGCCGTGCCAGCAGGATCTGACCCATGACGTTGTTGAGCTTGTGCGAACCGGTATGGTTCAGCTCCTCGCGCTTCATGTAGATCCGCGCCCCGCCCAGTTCCTCGGTCAGGCGCCGCGCGAACCACAACGGGCTGGGCCGGCCCACGTAATCCCGCAGATAGTAATCCAGCTCGCGGCGAAAGGCCGGGTCGGCCTTGGCGGCCTCGTAGGCCGCGTCCAGCTCCAGCACCAGCGGCATCAGGGTCTCGGCCACGAACTGGCCGCCGAAGATGCCGAACCGGCCGCGCGCGTCGGGGCCGCCGCGCAGGCTGTTGGCGCCCCCCGGCATGCCGGCCGTGCCGCGCTCGGTTGCGCTGGGATCTGCTGCGCTCACGTCGTTCTCCACAAGCCTTGGATACGGGATGTCCCGTGTTCTGGACCGCATGGCCGAAAATTACCAGCCTCCTGGCGATTTGACAGCCCGCCCGCCCCCGCCGATACCGGATCGGGAACAGCAGGAATGACGCGCCGCCATGTTTCTCGCCCATCCGCCCGGCGAACCGGCCCGGACGGTGACCGACGCCGCCGACTTCGCCGGGGCCGCCTGGCTGGACCTGATCGACCCGACGCCCGAGGAGCAGGCCCTGGCCGCCCGCCTGACCGGCCAGCGCATTCCCACCCGCGAAGCACTCGAGGAAATCGAAAGTTCCTCGCGCCTGTTCATGGAGGATGACGCGGTCTATCTCTCCACCCCGCTGATACGCCGCACGCCCGACGATTTCTTCGTCTCGCCGGTCGGCTTCGTGCTGATGCGCGACCGGCTGCTGACCATCCGCTTCACCGCCTTCTCGGCCTTCGAGACCGTCGCCCGCCAGATCGAAGACCAGAAACGCGCCGACGGGCACGAAGCCCCGACATCCGACGAGATCGCGATCCGCCTGATGGAAGCGGTGGTGGACCGCCTGGCCGACATCCTCGAGCATCTGGGCCAGGCGCTCGACGTGCTGTCGCGCGACATCTTCCAGGCCGGGGGCCCGCAGCGCGGCGCCGGCCAGCTCGACCGCACCCTGCGCGCCCTGCTGCGCCGGGTCGGCCGCTCGGGCGACCTCGCCTCGTCGGTGCGCGACAGCCTGCTGGGGCTGGAACGGGTGGCGATCTTCATCAGCGAGAACAAGCGCCACACCGTGTCGGACCGGCTTGCCGGCCGGCTGGCGACCGTGGTGCGCGACATCGCCTCGCTGAACGATTTCGTGGCCCAGACCACCAACAAGGTGCAGTTCCTGCTCGACGCCACCCTGGGCTTCATCAGCATCGCACAGAATAACGGCATGAAGATCCTGACCGTGGTCAGCTTCATCGGCGTTGCGCCCACCCTGGTGGCGGGCATCTACGGCATGAATTTCCACGATATCCCCGAACTGGGCTGGCGCTACGGCTACGGCTATGCGCTGGGACTGATCGCGGCCACGATCGTCCTGCCGCTGCTGTGGTTCTGGCGGCGCGGCTGGCTGGGCGACGGCATGTAGCGGCCCGCCCGCAGCGCCCGCCTGCAACGCCCACCTGCAACGTAAGTGTGATGCCCCGGCCACGGCCCGGCCCCCCGCCACGCTTGACCTTCAGGGCACGACTACCTAAAGTGGCGAGCATCGCAGGCGGAATTCTTCCGCCCGGCGCTCCCTCCGTCTGGAACGTTGTCGACCGTCTGCCGGCACTCCCGGCCTTCTGGCAGGCGCGCATGCGCCATATCCGTGGTCAACCTGTTCCCTCCCGTACGTGACCTGCCCATTCAAGGCATCCTGAATGCATCTCGCCGAACTCAAGGCCAAAACTCCCGCGGATCTTCTGGCGTACGCCGAAGGCCTGCAGATCGAAAACGCGTCGTCCCTGCGCAAGCAGGACATGATGTTCGCCATCCTCAAGACGCTCGCCGACAATGACCAGGCGATCCATGGCGAAGGCACGCTGGAAATCCTGCCCGACGGGTTCGGCTTCCTGCGTTCGCCCGAGGCGAACTACCTGCCCGGGCCCGACGATATCTATATCTCGCCCAGCCAGGTCCGCCGCTTCGGCCTGCGCACCGGCGACACGGTCGAGGGCCAGATCCGCGCCCCGCGCGACGGCGAGCGCTATTTCGCGCTGCTCAAGGTCAACACGATCAATTTCGAACCGCCCGAGGCGGTCCGCCACCGCATCAACTTCGACAATCTGACGCCGCTCTATCCCGAACGGCGCCTGAAGATGGAAGTCGAAGCCAACGCCGTAGGCGGCGAGCCCGAGAAAATCGAGAAGGGTGGCAAGGGGTCCAAGGGCACGCCCAAGGATTTCACCCCCCGCGTGATCGACCTGGTCTCGCCGATCGGCATGGGCCAGCGCGCGCTGATCGTCGCCCCGCCCCGCACCGGCAAGACCGTGATGCTGCAAAGCATCGCCTCGTCGATCTCGGCCAACCATCCCGAAGTCTTCCTGATCGTCCTGCTGATCGACGAACGTCCGGAAGAAGTCACCGACATGGCCCGCTCGGTGCGCGGCGAGGTCGTGTCCTCGACCTTCGACGAACCGGCGACCCGCCACGTCCAGGTCACCGAAATGGTGCTGGAAAAGGCCAAGCGCCTGGTCGAGCACAAGCGTGACGTCGTCATCCTGCTCGACTCGATCACCCGCCTGGCCCGCGCCTACAACACCGTCGTCCCCTCGTCGGGCAAGGTGCTGACCGGCGGCGTGGACGCCAACGCCCTGCAGCGCCCCAAGCGCTTCTTCGGCGCCGCCCGCAATATCGAGGAAGGCGGCTCGCTGACCATCATCGCCACGGCGCTGATCGACACCGGCAGCCGCATGGACGAGGTGATCTTCGAAGAGTTCAAGGGCACCGGCAACTCGGAACTGATCCTCGACCGCAAGCTCGCCGACAAGCGCACCTTCCCGGCCATCGACATCACCAAGAGCGGCACCCGCAAGGAAGAATTGCTGGTCGAACGCTCCGAGCTGTCCAAGATGTGGGTGCTTCGCCGCATCCTGGCCCCGATGGGCACGATGGACGCCATGGACTTCCTGCTGGACAAGCTGAAATACAGCAAGACCAACCGGGATTTCTTCGACGCGATGAATACCTGATCCGCCTCGCCCACCGGCCCGCCTTGTGAGCCATGGGCACCGAAGCACCGGAAACGCGCGCAGGATCGCCGCCAGCGCGCATTTCCGGCCAGGCTTTCAGCAGCCGTCGCCACGCATCGTCCAGGCCGTCACCTTGTCGTTGAACAGTTCGAAGGTGGTCTGGCACGTGCTTACATAGGCGCCATCCCACCACGGACCGCCCCAGCCCCAGCCAGGCCCCCAGCCCGGACCGCCCCACCGGCCGTACCAGCCCCAGCCGCCGCCGGTATAATAGTAGTTGGTGTCATAACTGATATAGGCGAGGAACGTGTGCCCATCCGCCTGATACACGCGGGTCGGCACGCCGAACTGGCGCACCACGTCCACCGCGGGACGGTCGAGCATCGCATTCAGCAGCGCGCGTTGCTCGGGGCTCGGAACCTCACAGGCCGTAAACGCCAGCAGCGCAGCCAGCGGAAGAAATCTCGCGTATGTCATGGTGGCAATCTCTTCCAGCCCATGGGGGCACCCCCTCATGGATGCAACCCATGCGCGCAGCCTAGGTAGGGACCTGCACCGCCAGAACAATCGCCCCCATGGCGTATGACAAATATTTCAATTCTCTCCCGAGATCGGTCGCGACTCTTCTGGGAGAGTATTCCCCGGCCAGCACCATCCGGGCGCTGCCCGGACCCGGCAGGGGCCTCGGGTCCCCGCACCCTGGTCTGCAAGCAGATGGTCCCTCAATCGTCGCCGATCGAACGAATGACCCGCGCCGGATTCCCGCCGACGAGCGTATTCGCGGGAACGTCCCGGGTGACGACCGCCCCCGCCGCGACGACCGAATTCTCGCCCACCGTCACGCCGCCGATGATGGTCGCGCCGGCCGCGATCCACACGTTTTTCTCAATCACGATGGGCTTTCCGATTATGGCGGTGCGTCGCTGCGCAGGCTCGACCGGGTGGCCGGTCGTGATAAGGCTCACATTCGGCCCGATCATCACATCGTCCGCGATGTCGAGGCCGCCCAGATCATAGAACGTGCAGTTCTGATTGACGAAGACACGGCGCCCGACCCGGATTTCATTTCCGCCGGCGGTATAGAATGGCGGGATCAGCAAAAAGCTCTCATCCACCTTTGTACCGATCAGTTCGCTGAACACGGCCCGAATCTCGTCCGCATCATCGAACGTCAGACGGTTCAGCCTGGTGGTGATCGCCATGGCGCGTCTGACATGTGCCAACATGGCGGCCGATTCCGGCGTCCGGCTGTAAATAACCCTGGCGTGAGCGTCAGTCGGCATGCGTCATGGTCCTCGGGCTGCGGTCGCAGCATGCATTTCGGCGCGCAAGGGGCACCGGGGGTTCGCGGAATATAACCGCCGGCCACGGCAGGCCGGACATGGAAAAATCGGCGGTTTTTCGTCTTGCCGCTGCCCTGTCGCGGCAGGCATGATCGCCGCCATGCGCCGCATCCTGCCGATCTTCGCTTTGCTGCTCCCGACCATGGCGATCGCGGCGCCCGGCCCGTCCGAAATCGTGGCGCATGCGCCGGACGCGGCCTGGGCCGACGTGCCGGCGGACCGGCTGCTGGTCATGACGCTGGGCGACGGCACCCGGATTCCGATCGAACTCGCGCCGCAATTCGCGCCGGCGCATACCGGCAATATCATACGGCTGGCCCGCGCGCACCGATGGGACGGCGGGGCGATCATCCGCGTGCAGGACGATTACGTCGTGCAATGGGCCCCGCACGACGAAAAGGCCAACCTGCCCACCGGCTTCATCGCCCATCCCCCGGCCGAATACGACCGCCCGCGCCAGGGAATCGCCGTTCGTCCGCTTGGTTTTTCCGATCCCTATGCACCGGCGGCGGGCTTTGCGGCCGGGTGGCCGGTGGGGATGGACCAGGACCGCGTCTGGCTCGCGCATTGCTACGGCATGATCGGCGTCGCGCGCGACATGCCGCCCGATACCGGCGACGGGCAGGAACTCTACGCGGTCAACGGCGAAGCACCGCGTCAGCTCGATCGCAATCTCGCGCTCGTAGGCCGGGTCCTGACAGGCATGGATCATCTCGGCGCGTTGCCGCGCGGGACGGGCGCTTTGGGATTTTATGCTAATAATGCCCGCAAAGTCGCGATCCGCACCATAACACTTGCAACTGACCTGCCCCTCGGGCAACAGCCGCATCTCCAGGTGATGCGCACCGACAGCCCGGCCTTCGCGGCCTATCTCGACGCCCGCGCCAACCGCACCGATCCGTTCTATGTCCATCCCGCCCGCGGCGTCGCGCTGTGCAATGTCCCGGTGCCGACGCGCGCGAAGCCGTAAACGGAAGATCACGTCTTCGTCGTTTTAGCCGATCATGCTCGATGCCAGAGGCGGCTTTCTTCCACTGAACCGGGCATCTTCACCCGTTCAAACGATTCCGTTTGAATGCGATCTGCTCTAGCTCGGCAAGGAACGCATGAACGCGACCAGTCGGATCACGTCGCCGGGGACGAGGCGGCCTATGGCTCGGGTCGAATAGACGGCATTCACGATCGATCCGTCCGGCGCGAGGACAAAGCCGGTCGTTTCCAGAAAATGTCCACGGCCGGGATGCCGCATGTCATATGCGCCGGTGCGTGCGACGATCGTGTCGACATCAGCCGAATGCCCGAGCGGGAACGGCCAGCCGTGCCTGGCAGCGAATGCGGCGGACGCGGCCTCGTCGTCGACCGAGAATGCCATGACTCGGATCGCCGCCTCCGACAGCGCGTCGGCGGCGTGCGCGAATGCGGCAATCTGTTCGTTGCAGAACGGGCACCAATGGCCGCGGTAAATCAGGATGACCCTGTATTCCCCGTCGAAATCGCGGGCCGGATGAAGCGTTCCGCCGCCGACTTGCGGGATTGCGAGATCCGGAAATTTGTCACCGTTCTTGAGTTGCTCGGCCATCTGTTCCTCAGCAATCTGGATTATGTTGGGCAGGCATGCGATTTCCATAGTGGACTGTCCAGTCCATTATGTGAAAGCACGAAGCCATGGGCCGCGAAACCACGATCATGAACCGTCCTCTGACCCCGCGCGGAGCCGCGACGAAGCGGCGCATCGTCGCGGCCGCGGCCGAACTGGTCTATGCGCGCGGTGCGGAGCACGTGAGTCTGGACGAGGTGATGGACATCACGAACACGAGCAAATCCCAGCTCTACCATTACTTCGCCAACAAGGAGGCCCTGGTTCGCGAAGTCATCGCCCTGCAGACCAGCCGCATCGTGGAAGCCAACGCGGCCTATCTCGGCGCGCTCGATTCCTTCGCCGCGCTCCGTGCCTGGGGAGACATGATCGTCGCGGCCTACCGGGCCAGCGGCGGCGTGGGCGGATGCCCCGTCGGCTCGCTCGCAAACGAATTATCGACCCGTTCGGAGGACGCCAGGCTGCTGCTGAAACAGAGTTTTTCGACCTGGGCCACGGTGATCGCAAACGGTCTGCGTCGGATGCTGCAGGATGGCCAACTCCGCCCCGATGCCGATGTCGACGGGGTGGCCATTGCCATGGTGGCGGCGGTTCAGGGGGGCATACTTCTGGCAAAGACGGCTCGCGACGCCCGGTCACTGGAATGCGCGGTCGATATGGCGCTTGCCTATGTGGAACGGCATCGCTCATGCCGAACATGATGGCTCCGCCGCCGTCGCAGTTTCAGCGAAGCGGCTGACTCACTCGGGCGATCTCATGATCTCTTCGACGAACGATGCGAACTGGCGCGCTTTCGCGGTCATCATGTGCCCGACGGGAAACACGGCCCAGAGATCGATCGAGGGCAACGACCAGGCCTTCAGCACCCTGACGACGGCGCCGTTTTCCAGTTCCGGGCCAAACATCCAGTCCGAGGCGATCGTCAACCCCATATCGGTCAGGATCGCGGCACGCAGTCCTTCAGCGGCGCTGACGCGCAGACGTCCGGTGACGGAAACCGAAACCGCCGCACCATCGCGCGTGAACGACCATACGCTCGGCAACTGGCTGTAGACGATCGCCTCGTGATTTGCGAGATCCGCAGGGCTTTGCGGCATTCCGGCCCGCGCGAGATAAGCCGGCGTTGCCAGTACCGATCGGCCGCCGGTGGCGATTTTCCGGGCAACTGCCGTGGAATCCGAGAGCGCACCCAGGCGCAGCGAAATATCCACGCCCTCGGCCATAAGGTCGATCATGCGATCGTCGAGAATGATATCGACGTCGAGATGCGGGTGAGCCGCCAGGAATTGCGGCAGCCTCGGGATGACATGCAATCGCGCGAATGTCGTCGCGGCGGAAACGCGCAGCCGCCCGGACAGGCCCGTCCCCGCCCCCTTCGCGGCAAGCTCCGCCTCGTCCGCTTCCTGGAGGGCGTTTCGTGCCCGCTCATAGAAGCGTTGTCCCGCCTCGGTCGGCGTCAGCCCATGTGTGGAGCGGATGAGCAGACTGACCTGAAGCCGGGATTCGAGCTGTGCGATGGTCTTGGAGACGGCCGGCTGCCCGACATTGAGATGACGCGCGGCTGCCGAAAACGAGCCGCTCTCCACCACCCGCACGAACGTCGCCATCGCCTGATATCGATCCATGCCATTCCTCCCGGGAATGGTGCTTATCACCTCGACATACCTGCCATGTCGAGCGGCAAGGAGACATGTTTTTCACATGCCCGGGCAGGCCGGGCCAGAAGGAAGGCGTCTCGATGCCCGGTTCATTCATACGCGCGGCGGCCGAAGACGCACGGCCGCTGTTTGATGTTTATACGTTCGCGACGCCGAACAGCGTCAAGGTGCCGATCGCGCTCGAGGAGCTTGGTCTTTCCTATACACTGCATGGCGTCAATGTCCGCAAGGGCGAGCAAAAGACGCCGGAATTCCTGGCGCTCAATCCCAACGGCAAGGTGCCGGTCCTGCTGGATCGGACCGTGGAGAACGGCCCCTTCGTCCTGACGGAATCCGCCGCGATCCTCGTTTATCTTGCCGAGAAGACGGGTCAGCGTCTACCCGCCGGCGGCGATGCGCGCGCACGCGTCTTCGAGCAGCTCTTCTTTCATGCCTCCGGCCTGAGTCCGGCTTTCGGCCAGTCCGGCTTCTTCCAGCGTTTCGCCGCCGAGCCGCAGCCCATCGCGATAGAGCGCTTCTCCAGCGAAGCGAAACGCACCCTGGGCGTACTCGACGGCGTGCTGGCGAACCGCCCATTCGTTGCCGGCGAGGTGTTCACCATCGCCGATATCGCCCATTTCGGCTGGTTGTGGCGACGCGCTTTCGCGGGGGTGTCGTTCGAGGACGCGCCCAACGTCGCGCGCTGGTACGGAACAATCGAAGCGCGTCCGGCCGTGCAGCGCGGCATTGCCCGCGTCGAGGCGCTCGTCCCCCAAGATTGACACCCTTTAAGACTGGCACCCTTTAAGACTGGCACCCTTTCCAGACAAGGAACCCCTCATGTCCATGCTTTTCACGCCGTTCGGGGCGGGCGCGCTGTCGCTCGACCATCGGGTCGTCATGGCGCCGTTGACCCGCCTGCGTTCGGAACCCGGCGACATGCCGGGGGCGCTGATGCGGGAATACTACACGCAGCGCGCGTCCCGCGGCGGGCTTATCGTTTCGGAAGCGACCCCCGTTGCGCGGCAGGGGTACGGCTATGCCGGCGCGCCCGGAATTTACGACGACGCCCAGATCGCGGGCTGGCGCACGGTCACCGACGCGGTGCATGCCCACGGCGGCAGGATCGTCATGCAGCTCTGGCATGTCGGGCGTCAGTCCCATCACGACCTGCAGCCGGACGGCGCCGCACCCGTCGCCCCGTCCGCGATTCAGGCGGAGGGATACGCCTATACCGCAAACGGCCCGGTACCGTTTTCCATGCCGCGTGCCCTGGAACGCGACGAAATTCCGGCAATCATCGAGCAGTTCCGCCAGGGTGCCGCGCGTGCGAAAGCGGCCGGTTTCGACGGCGTGGAGATCCACGGCGCCAATGGCTACCTGCCGGACCAGTTCCTGCAGGACGGCACCAACCATCGCACCGACGAATATGGCGGCCCGATCGAAAATCGCGCGCGCTTCCTGCTCGAAATCACGCAGGCGGCGATCGACGTCTGGGGGGCCGGTCGCGTGGGCGTACGGCTGAGCCCAAGCGGCACCTATGGCGCGATGTCCGATAGCAATCCACAGAAAACCTTCGGCTATGTCGCGGAGAAACTGAACGGTATGGGCATCGCCTACCTGCATGTCGTCGAGCCGCGCATCAGGGGCACAGAATTGATCGCCGAGGGCGATGCGGTCGCGGCCAGGACTCTGCGCGGTGTGTTCAGCGGCACGCTCATCGCCGCCGGCGGCTTCGACGGCGCGGGCGCGGAGGCGATCATTCGGGCGGGTGACGCCGATGCGGTCGCATTCGGGCGGCATTTCATCAGCAATCCCGACCTGCCGGAACGCCTGCGGCACGACCTGCCGCTTACCCCTTACGACCGGTCGACCTTCTACGGCGGCGGGGCACATGGCTATGTCGACTATCCGCAATACGAAACCGTCGCCTGACCCCATTCCGGCGCGGAATGACGGATAATCGTCCGCGCCTTCGTCCCCGGGATAACGGGTCGTTCCATTTTCATCCCGTCACGACCATCAATGAAGGAAACAACGATGTCTCTGCAAGCGAAGCTCGATGCGTTCAAGGCCGATTTCGAGGCCGGCAAGCCGCCCTATAACGTGCCGTACTCGGTCATCGAGGTGATGCACCGCGCCACCGCGGAACTGATCGCGTCCGGCGCCGCCGAAAGGGCGCTCAAGGCGGGTGACAAGGCCCCTTCCTTTACGCTGAACGATCCGGACGGCACCCCCGTCTCGTCCGCCGACCTGCTGGCGAAGGGTCCGCTGGTCGTCAGCTTCTATCGCGGCGTCTGGTGTCCCTATTGCAACATGGAACTCCAGGCGCTTGAAGCGGCGCTGCCGTCGTTCCGCGAACTCGGTGCCAGCCTGATCGCCATTTCGCCGCAGACTGCGGTGAACAGCCGCAAGTCGGTGCGCCAGAACGGACTGGATTTCCCGATCCTGTCGGACACGCACAACGATGTGGCCGCGAAGTTCGGCCTGCGTTTTGCACTGCCCGACTATCTGGTCGAACTCTACCAGAACCTGAAGAACGATCTGCCGGGCTTCAATGGCGACGATAGCTGGACGCTGCCGATGCCGGGCCGCTTCGTCATCGGCCGGGACGGCGTGATCCTCTATGCCGAGGTGAACCCGGATTACACGCGCCGTCCGGAGCCTGAAGACATGCTTCCGGCCTTGCGCAAGGCCTCGACTGTTACCGTCTGAGGCGGATCGCTATTTCCGAAAAACAAGGCAGGCGGGCCTGGGCATTAACCCAGTTCCGGCTGTTCGAGACTGTAGATCCACGGCCTGCCGCCGTCCGTGCCCGGCAAATCGGTACGGAGTACAGTCTCAAGAGCGGCTATGACGAAAAAAGCCGGCGCGCGCTGTTTCCATCCAACTATCCGCCGCCCATATAACCGACGTTCTGGAGAGCATCTGATGACCGACGATACCGATTACATCCCGCCCAGGGTCTGGACCTGGGACAAGGCCAGCGGCGGTACCTTCGCCAGCATCAACCGCCCGATCGCCGGGCCGACCCATGAGAAGGCGCTTCCCGTCGGCCGGCATCCGCTGCAGCTCTATTCGCTCGGCACGCCGAACGGACAGAAAGTCACCATCATGCTCGAGGAGTTGCTGGCGCTCGGGCATGCAGGCGCCGAATATGATGCGTGGCTGATCCGGATCGGCGAGGGCGATCAGTTCGGGTCAGGTTTCGTCGATATCAATCCCAATTCCAAGATTCCGGCACTGATGGATCGCAGCGGCGCGACGCCGGTTCGCGTCTTCGAATCCGGGGCGATCCTGCTCTATCTCGCGGAGAAGTTCGACGCCTTCCTGCCGAAGGAGCAGCCCGCGCGTGCCGAGACGCTGTCCTGGCTGTTCTGGCAGATGGGGTCGGCACCGTTCCTGGGCGGCGGGTTCGGCCATTTCTACGCCTATGCGCCGACGAAGCTGGAATATCCGATCAATCGCTATGCGATGGAAGTCAAACGTCAGCTCGACGTTCTCGACCGCCGGCTGGCGGAAAACGAATTCGTCGCCGGTGCCGAATATACGATCGCCGATATGGCGATCTGGCCGTGGTATGGCGGCCTGGTGAAGGGCTGGCAGTACGGCGCGGCGGAGTTTCTCTCGGTACAGGATTACAGGGACGTGCTGCGCTGGGCCGATCAGGTCTTCGCCCGTCCAGCGGTCCGGCGCGGTCGCAAGGTCAACCGTACCAGCGGGGCGTTATCGGACCAGCTTCATGAGCGGCACGACGCCAGCGATTTCGATACGAAAACGCAGGATAGGATCACGGACGCGCCTTGATGCGCGTCCATCACGGCCTGCCTTCTACCACCGCGTCAGCAATGGCAGGATAAGACGTGTCGCAAGGGTGACGACGACGCCGGCCGACAGGTACCATACCGCCAGATAGAGCGGATCGTCGAACGGGCAGGCCAATGCGAAGGTCAGCGCACCGAAGGCGGACGCGGCGATTCCCGCGGCCCATGCCGTGCCGCGGGAATCGGTCGGTGCGCCACGCCTTGCCAGCAGGCCGAGCGCCAGGGCGACGGGCAGGGAAAGCTCGACGATCTTGCGCGCGCAGACCAGGCCGTGCGCCGGGTCCAGCCGGTGCCACAGAACGGCCGGACCAGCCTGCAGGGCATCGACCAGCCACCCCAGACCCAGCATGACGAACGCCACGCCGCCGACGACGCGCAGACCGCGCCGCGGCGAGTGCGTCGGGCTGAGCGAGAGCAGCGCGGTGACGCCGCTGATGGAAGCGAGCGCCGCAAGACCGGCGGTTTTCCACCAGAAGCTGGGCATATGCATCGCATGCGGCATATCCGGGCGCATCAAGCCCGTCATTATCACCCAGGCGACCTCGCTGATGCCGAGGACCAGAAGTATGGCCGCGTCACGCCAGGGCGTCCGCCGCCTGACCGGACGCAGATCGGTCGCGAGCCGGTCGATCAGGGGATCAGTCGACATCACCACCTCGTATCACCATGTCGTTCATCCGTCCCAGCCCGCGGTGAATATTGACCTTGACCAGGGCAGCGGATTGTCCGGTGCGCCGCGCTGCCTCCTCGATGCTGAATCCCTGCAGCTTCACCAGCCGGATGACCTCGGCCTGCGCCGGCTTCAGCATGCCGAGCAGACGTTCCAGCGCATGGGTCGTGGTGACTCGTTCCTCGTGATCGGAAATCGCCAGATCGTCTTCGATCGGCACCATGTCCGCCCGGTTCTCGGCCCGCAGCCGGTCGATCCATTTATGGCGCGCGATCGCGGCCAGCCACGGCCCGAATCCCTGCGAGGGATCGAACGTGTGGCGTTTTTCATGCACCGCGAGCAGCGTGTCCTGCACGGCGTCATCGACCATGGGGGGCGGCAGCCGCCGGAGGAAGAAACGCCTCAGCCACGCAGCGGCCTCGGCGAGCACAAGCCGATAGGCATTGGCGTCGCCCTGCTGGGCTGCCGCCATCCAGTGACTCCATTCGGCTTCCGTCACTCTCGCTCCTGTTCCTGCCGCCCCTGCCCTTACGGTCCGCCGGGCGCGGCAAGCGTCAGGATCGGGCGATCGCGATAGTACGCGCCGTATACCATCTTCAGCGCCTCGATCCGAGGGGCATCATACGTTGCGATATAGGAATTTTCCGGATAACGCGCCGCGAAATTCTGGTGATAATCCTCGGCCGGATAGAAGCCATGGTCCGGGACGACCTGCGTCGCGATCGGACGCGCGAAGACATGCGCGGCGTTCAGTTGCCGGATATAGGCGCGCGCCTCCGTCTCCTGCTCCGGAGTGCGCGTGAACAGGACCGAGCGGTACTGGCTGCCGACGTCCGGAAATTGCCTGTTCACCTGTGTGGGGTCCAGCGCGACGGAGAAGAAGATACGCATCAGCGTGCCGTAGCTGACCTGCGTCGGATCGTACTCGACCACAACCGATTCCGCGTGCCCCGTATCGCCGCCTTCGACCGTCTCGTATTCGGCGGTGTCCTTCGTCCCGCCGTCATATCCCGCACGCGTCGCGGTGACGCCGCGTACGTGCTGGAAGACGCTCTGGACGCCCCAGAAACATCCTCCGGCGAAGACGGCGGTGGCATGATGGATCGTCGCGGGCGCTTGGGCGGCTGCCGGCGGCGGCAGACGCGTTGCGAACGGCGTTTCCGCGGCCTGGCACGCCATGCCGAGCGCACCCATGACAATGAGGGAGATGCAGAGTATTCCTGACCGTGTCATGATTGGATCCTCTCAGGCCGGGTGGAACGACAGGGCGACGCCGTTCATGCAGTAGCGCAGGCCCGTAGGCGGCGGGCCGTCGTCGAAAACATGGCCGAGATGGCTGCCGCAGGTCGCGCACAGCACCTCGGTCCGATCCATACCGAGCGTGTTGTCGGCGCGCTCCTGCACGGCATGCGGCAGGGCGCGGTAGAAACTCGGCCAGCCGGTGCCGCTTTCGAATTTCGTGGCGGCGTCGAACGCGGCGGTGTCGCAGCCGGCGCAGGCGAAGCGGCCAGGTCGATGTTCGTTCAGAAGGGGGCTCGACCACGGCGCTTCGGTGCCCGCTTCGCGCAGCACCTCGTATTGCGCGGGCGTCAGCAGGCGGCGCCATTCCGCGTCCGAATGCGAGACGGCATAGGACGGCGCGGCGCGGCCGGGGCGCGCGGCCAGCAGGAACGCGACCGAGGCAAGGCAGAACTGGCGGCGGGAGGTCATGGAACCGCTCCTTCACGGTGACAGGGTGCCCGGTTCTTCGGCGTGCCGGGGCCATCGGTTACGGACGGCGGCGGACTATCTTTTCGCATGAGCCTGTAACCATTCGCGGGCACGGGACGAACGGACCGACCTCATTCCCAGGAGGCCCCGCAGATGCCCCGACCGCGCCGCACGCCCGCGCTTGTCATCAGGATCACCCACCGGATCGGCGCGCCGTCGATGCTCGCCATGATTGGTAGCGGGTGGCAGATCTACAATGCCTCGCCCATCCTGCCGTTCACCTTTCCGCTGTGGATGACCTTGGGGGGACGGCTTGCCCGCGGGATCGCCTGGCATCTGCGTGAAGGGCAGGAGCGCGATCGGCTGCTGGTCCGGCGT
Source organism: Nguyenibacter vanlangensis (assembly GCF_038719015.1). Lineage (NCBI taxonomy): Bacteria > Pseudomonadati > Pseudomonadota > Alphaproteobacteria > Acetobacterales > Acetobacteraceae > Nguyenibacter > Nguyenibacter vanlangensis. The sequence goes on along the minus strand of NZ_CP152276.1, from coordinate 3,053,873 downwards.
GCCGCTTGCGGATCGTAAAATAATCCGCCCTCTGTAACCTCCGTCCTCCTGCAAGCGAAGAACAGGACAGTGGGATGGAATGGCCTATCCCGCAGAACTGTTTTTCAATTGAGGAGAAGCTTCATGGTCATTCGCCGTCTCATGGTCGCCGCCGCATTTTGTTCCAATATCGCCGTCGTGGGCGCCGCGGTTGCGCAGGATAGCATGTCGCATGACGCGATGATGCATAACAGCATGTCCAGAAATGCCATGTCGCACGACAGGATGGCGTCGAACACCATGTCGAAAGACGGCATGGGGAAACACGCGGACATCACCCATCACGGCATGGCGAAAAATTCGATGTCCAAGGATTCGATGAGCCATGACGGCATGATGATGGCGCCATCACATGACGGTATGTCCAAGCCCAACTGACAGGCTATCGCATTATCTGACTTGGGGGGCGATCGCCGAGGGAGTCTTTTTATTCGCTCGTCGTTCGCCCGCCAGTTTTAAAGCCCGCTTTTTCAAATTTTTCTCCAGAAGCGGACTTCCGCCGCCGCATTACGCTCTTTCCAAATTCTTGGTAAGGCGCTGACGCTTGAGGCTGACCAAGGCCATCAGTTGCGTCGAAGCGACGGAATAAAACGCTCCACCATCTCTATATAAATGGCCTTAGTACTTGATGATTACTTCGATTTGACGGCGATACCCATCACCTCAAAATGCGCGCCACCCAGCAGGCTGCGCGCTCCGATGAAAGCGCGAGCCGGCATTGATCCTTTGAAATAGGTCCGATAGACGGCGTTGAACGCCGCGAAATCTTTAATATCAGAAGCAAAGATCTGTACCCATACGAGGTCGTCCATGGTGAGGCCGGCATTTTCGACAGTCTTTTTGATGCTATCAAGCACCATTTTAGCGCCAATTGTCGCGTCGGCACCCGGTTTACCTGTAGCAGGGTCATGGTCGGTAGTACCGGCGATATAGAGGGTATTACCGGCTAAAACGGCGCCGCTAAATGGCGGAGCATTGGTCAGACTCGCCGGCACTCCCTCGGGCGCAAAATGCTTAACCTTTGTCGCGGCCTGCGATGCGGTGGCGAGCAGCATTGCAAGGAGAGCGGGAGCAACGTAGCGCATGATTACCTCTTTATAAAAAATTTATGGAAATACCGTATCATTACGATTACTTTATAAAAAGTTCTTTGCTGCGCTCGCAAGTTTTTTTCTTGGTGTACCAACAAATATGGTGCCGTTGCAGGCTTCTCCGTCGCATGCGCATTTTGGATCGCGACAACCATGGCTGTGCGTCGTAATTGGCGATCAAAACGAGCAAATGACGACCAGTGAAGACATACACGACACCGCGCTTCCCGTAAAAAATTAGCTCGAAGCCTATAACGCCCGCGATATCGACGCTTTCATGAAATGGTGGGCCGCAGACTGCAAATATTACGAATTCTCCGCTCGCCTGCTGGCCGACGGCGCCGCCGAAATCCGGGCCCGCCACATCGCGCGCTTCCAGGAACCGAACCTGTGCGGCAGGCTGCTGCACCGCAGCGTCGTCGCCATGGTCCTCGATCATGAAATCGTCTCCCGAACCTTCCCCGAAGGTCCGGGCGAGATCGACGTGATCGCGATCTATCAAGTGAAAGACGCGAAAATCCATCAAGCCTGGTTCAAGCTCGGCACACCCCGCCTGCACGCCGGACCGACTTGACCTGCCGGACAGGGCAGCCCGGCCGGGCTACGGCACCAGGATCGTGCTGCCCGTCGTCGCCCGCGCCTCCAGCGCCTGCTGGGCGGCGGCGGCCTCGGCCAGGGCGAAACGCTGGCCGATCCTCACCGCCAGCGCCCCCTGTCCGATCATGTCGAACAACGCGGCCGCGCCCTTCAGCAGGGCCGGGCGTTGCGCGATATAGGTCGCAAGCGTCGGCCGGGTCAGGTACAGGCTGCCGCGCGTGGCCAGCATGCCCGCCGATATCCCCGTCACCTCGCCCGAGGCGTTGCCGTAACTGACCATCAGCCCGCGCGGCGCCAGGCAATCCAGGCTGGCGACGAACGTCTCCTTGCCCACGCTGTCATAGACCACCGGCACCATCGCGCCGTCGGTCAGCTTGCGCACTCGCGCCGCCAGATTGTCATGCCCGACCAGAATCTCGGCGGCGCCGTTCTGCCGCGCCAGCTCGCCCTTGTCCTCGGACGAGACCACGCCGATCACCCGCAGCCCCAGATGCCGCGCCCACTGGCACATCAGCAGCCCGACACCCCCCGCCGCCGCATGCACCAGGATCGTCTCCCCGGCCTTGGCCTGGTACACCTCTTGCAGCAGCATATGCACCGTCAGCCCACGCAGCATCGCCGCCGCCGCCGTATCGAAGCCGATATCCGGCGGCAGGGTCACCACCCGGTCCGCCGCGATGGTGCGCAATTCGGCATAGCTGCCCAGCGCGCTGGGATAGGCCACGCGATCGCCGGGCGCCAGGCCGGTCACGTCCGCGCCCACCGCCTCCACCACGCCCGCGCCCTCCATGCCCGGAACGGCGGGCAGGGACGGCAGCTTGTAGATCCCCTTGCGAAAATAGATGTCGATGAAATTGACCCCGATCGCCTCCTGCCGCAGCAGGATCTCGCCCCGTCCGGGCACCGGGTCGGGCAGCATGTCCAGCGTCAAGACCTCGGGTCCGCCGTAATCATGGATGCGCACTGCCCTGTACATCGCAATTTCTCCCTTGAATTTCAGGTTCGGATAAAGATTTGTCTTAAAACAGATCGGCCGGATGCGCCGGGATCGGCGCCCGCTCCAATTCCAGCAGATACAATTTGTCCGCCAGCCCGCCATCGCCCGAATAGCCGCCCAGCCCCCGGGCGGCGACCACCCGATGGCACGGGATCAGGATCGGAATCGGGTTGGCGCCATTGGCCTGCCCGACCGAACGCGGCGACCCGCCGGCCACCTGCGCGATGTCGCGATAGGTCCGGGTCTGTCCCGGCGGGATCGCCCGCAGCGCCTGCCACACCGCACGCCGATAGGGCGTGCCGTACGGGGCCAGCACCAGGTCGGAGAAATCATCCGCCGCCCCGTCGAAATACGCATCCAGCCGGTCGCACGCCGCACGGAGCAGGTGCGTCTCGTCCTGGTCGCGCCCCCAGCCCCAATCCAGGGCGACGATCGCCCCGTCTTCCTCGGTCAGGGTCAGATCGCCCAGCGGCGAATGCATCGAAAGTTGCGGCATAGTATGATCCCGGGCCCGGCCCGTCCCAATATCGTTCTGGCTGCGCATTTTGTACTCTTCCGCCGCCGGATGCGACATGCAACAGGGTGCGAGCACCCGCAACCGAAGCGCCGCAACCAGAAAGGACCCAGGCAGCATGACGCAGACAGGCCAGGCGCCCATCTTCGCGCTGGCGACCGGGGCAGGGCGCGCGGCCATCGCCGTACTGCGCCTCAGCGGCACCGGCACCGGCCCGATCCTGCGCGCCCTGTGCGGCACCCTGCCGGAACCGCGCCAGGCATCGCTGCGCGGGCTCTGGCGCCGTGCGGCAGGTGCCGAACCGGTCCTGCTGGACCGCGCCCTCGTCCTGTGGTTTCCCGCCCCGCGCTCCTATACCGGCGAGGACAGCGCCGAACTCCATCTGCATGCCGGCCCGGCGGTCATCGCCGGGGTCGCCGACGCGCTGGTGGCGCTGGGCGCCCGTCCGGCCGAACCGGGCGAATTCACCCGCCGCGCCTTCGCCAACGGCCGCCTCGACCTGATCGAGGCCGAAGGCATCGCCGACCTGATCGACGCGGAAACCGAGGCCCAGCGCCGCCAGGCCCTGGGCCAGGCCGACGGCACGCTCAGCCGTCTCTATGAAGGCTGGGCCGACCGCCTGCGCACCGCGCTGGCCCATCAGGAAGCCCTGATCGACTTCCCCGACGAAGACCTGCCGCCCGAAGTCGAATCCGCCCTGCTGGCCGAACTGGCCGCCTTGCGCGACGCGATGCGGGCCCATCTGGACGATGCCGGCCGGGGCGAGAAACTGCGGCGCGGCCTGGTCTTCACCATTGTCGGGCCGCCCAATGTCGGCAAATCCAGCCTGCTGAACGCGCTGGCCGAACGCGACGCCGCGATCGTCTCCTCGATCGCCGGCACCACCCGCGATGCGATCGAAATCCGGGTGGTGCTGGGCGACGTGCCCGTCACCCTGATCGACACCGCCGGCCTGCGCGAGACCGAAGACGAGATCGAGGCCGAGGGCGTCCGCCGCGCCCTGTTTCACGTGAAACAGGCCGATTGCGTGATCGCCGTGACCGACGGCACGGCGCCTCCGTCGGACCTCCCGCCCGGCGCCCTCCTGGTGCGCAACAAGATCGACCTCGCCGAACACGCCCGGCACCAATCCCCCGAGGGCGCCCTGGCCGTCAGCGTCCGCCAGGGTACCGGCATGGACGCTCTGCGCGCCGCCCTGGCCGACCGTGCCCGCGCCTTGACCGCATCCCGGGCCGGGCCGCCGCTGACGCGGGCCCGCCATCGTGCCGCGATTGAAGAAAGCGCTGGCCATCTGGCCCATGCACTCGATATGGACTGGCCAGAGATGCGGGGCGAGGAACTGCGCCTGGCGATGCGCGCCCTGGGGCGCCTGACCGGCCGGGTCGATGTCGAGGATCTGCTCGACACCGTGTTCGGCCAGTTCTGCATCGGCAAATAGGAAGGAGCGGGCAGGGGTGAGCGGCGAATATGACGTCATCGTGATCGGCGGCGGCCATGCGGGGTGCGAGGCCGCCGCTGCCGCCGCGCGCTGCGGCGCGCGCACGATGCTGCTGACCCATCGCCGCGACACGATCGGCGCCATGTCGTGCAACCCGGCCATCGGCGGCATCGGCAAGGGCCATCTGGTGCGCGAAATCGATGCGCTGGACGGGCTGATGGGCCGCGCCGCCGATCGCGCCGGCATCCATTTCAAGCTGCTCAACCGCTCCAAGGGCCCGGCGGTGCACGGCCCGCGCGCCCAGGCCGACCGTTCGCTCTATCGCCGCGCGATCCAGGACCTGCTGGCCGAGACCCCCGGTCTCGCCATCGTCGAGGGCGCGGCCGGCGACCTCATCCTGGACCAGGCCGGACACGCCGCCGGCGTGGTGTGCGAGGACGGACGCCGCTTCGCCGCCGGCGCGGTGGTGCTGACCGCCGGCACCTTCCTGCGCGGCGTCATCCATATCGGCCATGACAGCCGCCCCGCCGGCCGGGTGGGCGAGGCCCCGGCCCACGCGCTCGGCGAACGGCTGCAGGCGCTCGGCCTGCCGATGGGCCGGCTCAAGACCGGCACGCCGGCCCGGCTGGATCGCGCCACCATCGACTGGGACGCTCTGGCCGAGGATCGGGGCGACGCATGCCCCGAACCGTTCAGCCGCCTGACCGGCCGGATCGCCAACCCGCAGATCGCCTGCCGGATCACCGCCACCACGCCGCGGACCCATGCACTGATCCGCGACCATCTGCATCTCTCGGCCGTCTATGGCGGGGCAATCGCCGGACGCGGCCCGCGCTACTGCCCGTCGATCGAGGACAAGGTGGTCCGCTTCGCCGAACGCGACAGCCACCAGATCTTCCTCGAACCCGAGGCCCTGCCGGGCAATCCGGGCGGCGATCTGGTCTATCCCAACGGCATCTCCACCAGCCTGCCGGCCGATATCCAGGAACGGATGATCCATTCGATCCCCGGCCTGGAGCGCTGCACCATCGTCCGCCCGGGCTATGCCGTGGAATATGATTATGTCGATCCGCGCGCCCTGGCCCCGACCCTGGAACTGCTCGCGCTGCCCCGCCTGTTCCTGGCCGGCCAGATCAACGGCACCACGGGGTATGAGGAAGCCGGCGCCCAGGGCCTGCTGGCCGGCATCAATGCCGCTCGCCGCGCCGGTGGCGCCGACTGCGTCACCATCGATCGCGGCAGCGCCTATCTGGGGGTGATGATCGACGACCTGACGACCCAGGGCGTCTCCGAACCCTATCGCATGTTCACCTCACGCGCCGAGTACCGGCTCAGCCTGCGCGCCGACAATGCCGACCTGCGCCTGACCGGACGCGGCATCGGCTGGGGCTGTGTCGGTGCCGCCCGCGCCGCCCTGTTCCATTCCGATGCGGCCGCCATCGCCCAGGCCATGGACAGGGCGGGGCAGGAAAGCTACCTGCCCGACGCCCTGCACCAGGCCGGAATCGCCGTCTCGGCCGACGGCAGGCGGCGCAGCCTGCGCGACGTGCTGGCCACCACCGCCACTCCCGACGCCATCGACCGCATCGCGCCCTGGTTCGCCGCCCTCGACTCGCGCGTCCGCCGCCATGTGGAGACCGAATCCCGCTATAGCGGCTACCTGCTCCGCCAGCAGCGCGAAATCCGCCAGCTCGAGGCCGAAACCCGCATCGCCCTGCCGCCCGATCTCGATTATCGCCGCATCGGCGGCCTCAGCATCGAAATGCAGGAACGCCTGGCCGCCGCCCGCCCCGCCAGCTTCAGCGCAGCCCAGCGCATTCCCGGCATCACCCCCTCGGCGCTGATGGCGCTGCTCTCTCATTTGCGGCAGGCGGCATGACGTTTCACGTGAAACATCAGGACGCGATGCCCGACGATCTGCGCCGCCGGCTCGATGCGTTCGCCGCCATCCTCACCCGCTGGAACGCCCGCATCAATCTCGTCTCGCCGCGCGATCTGCCCCACCTGTGGGACCGCCATATCGCCGACAGCCTGCAACTGGCCGACCTGGTCCCGCCCGGCGCGCGCCTGGCCGACCTGGGCTCCGGCGGCGGCTTCCCGGGCCTTATCATCGCGATCGCGACCGGGACCGACGTTACCCTGATCGAATCCGACCAGCGCAAGGCCGCCTTCCTGCGTGAGGCCGCGCGCGCCACCGGCACCAGCGTCACCGTGCTGGCCTCCCGGATCGAGGACGCCGACATCCCCCAGGTGCAGGTCGTCACCGCCCGCGCGCTCGCCGCCCTGCCGCAACTGCTCGACTGGGCATCCCGTTTCCTGGCTCCGGACGGATTTTGTCTGTTCCTCAAGGGCAGAAACGTCACCGATGAGTTGACCGCGGCCGCCGCCGGCTGGCACATGACCATATCCCGATTGCCGAGCCGCACGAACGCGGACGGCACCATTCTCAAACTGGGTAACATCAGGCGTGCCAGACACTCAGAACGCGCACAGGGCTGACGGCGTGCGCGCTCCTCATATTCTCGCCCTCGCCAACCAGAAGGGCGGCGTCGGCAAGACGACGACAGCCATCAACCTGGCCGCCGGCCTGGCGGCGCAGGGTTTCTCCGTCCTGCTGATCGATCTCGACCCGCAGGGCAATGCCTCGACGGGCCTCGGCGTGGGCTATGATTCCCGCCGCCTCGGCAGCTATGCCCTGCTGACCGACGACACCGCATCCGCATCGCTGATCCAGGCCACCGAAATCCCCGGCCTGTCGATCATCGCCGCCGATACCGAACTGGCGGGCGCCGAACTCGAACTGGTCGCCCAGGACCGGCGCGAATTCTGCCTGCGCGACGCGATCGCCCGCATCAGCGGCGGCTTCGACGTCATCCTGGTCGATTGCCCGCCCAGCCTGGGCCTGCTGACCCTGAACGCGCTGGTCGCCGCCACCGGGGTCGTGGTCCCTCTGCAATGCGAATTCTTCGCGCTGGAAGGCATCAGCCAATTGGTGCGCACGGTCGATCGGGTGCGCCGCGCCTTCAATGGCGGGCTGCATGTCGCGGGCATCGTGCTGACCATGTATGACCGGCGCAACAATCTCTCCGAACTGGTGGCCGAGGACGCGCGCGGCTTCTTCGGCGCGCAGGTGATGGACACGCTGATCCCGCGCAATATCCGCATCTCCGAGGCCCAGAGCCACGGCCGCCCGGCCATGGCCTATGACCCGAAATCCAGCGGCGCCGCGGCCTATCAGGCCATGGCCGACGAATTGGTCACCCGCCTGGGCCTCACCAGCAAGAAGGCGATCGGGGCATGAGCACCAAGAAGGACCAGGCCCGCCCGCGCCTGGGGCGCGGCCTTGCCGCCCTGCTGGGCGAACAGCCGCCGGCCATCGCGCCAGGCGCTCTCCCTGGCACGCCCTCCGGTGCTCTCCCTGGCGCCCCCCCTGGCGCCCCCCGGCCCGAACGCGACCGCCCGGCCACCCTGCCCGTCGATTTGCTGGAGCCCGGCCCCTTCCAGCCGCGCCAGGCGATGGAGCCCGAGGCCCTGGCCGAACTGGCCGATTCCATCCGCACCCGCGGCATCCTCCAGCCGATCCTGGTCCGTCCGCACCCCGAACGCGACACCACCTACCAGATCATCGCCGGCGAACGCCGCTGGCGCGCCGCCCAGATGGCCGCGCTGCACGAGGTCCCGGTCCATATCCGCATCCTCGATGACGGCGACGCCATGGCCGCCGCCCTGGTGGAGAACCTCCAGCGCGCCGACCTCAATGCGATCGAAGAGGCCGAGGGCCTGCAGCGCCTGCTGCGGGATCACGGCCTGACGCAGGAAGAACTGGCCGGCGCGCTGGGCAAGTCGCGCTCGCACGTCGCCAACATGGTCCGCCTGCTCAACCTGCCTGCCCCGGTGCGCGCGGCCCTGCGCGACGGCAAGCTGACGGCCGGCCACGCCCGTGCCCTGCTGGCCCATCCCGACCCGGTCGCGGCGCTGAAGATCGTGCTGGAACAGGGCCTGAATGTCCGCCAGACCGAGGCCCTGATCCAGAAAGCCGTCCGCCAGGCCCAGGCCGTCCCGGCCAAGCCGGCCGAACGCAAGGATCCGGAAATCCAGGTCCTGGAACGCGACCTGTCCTCCCGCCTGGGGCTCAAGGTCCAGATCGCCTTCGACGGCAAGGGCGGCTCGATCCGCATCCAGTATAATTCGCTCGACCAGTTCGACTCGGTCCTCGCCCGGCTGAACACCTGATACGGCAGGCATTTTTTTCGATAAAACCGCTTGCCCTCCCGGGGACGTGCTGTTAGAAGCGCGTCACCCGAAAGGGACCACTCCATGGGCGCATAGCTCAGTTGGTAGAGCAGCTGACTCTTAATCAGCGGGTCCAAGGTTCGAGTCCTTGTGCGCCCACCATGGAGTCTCCGGACAATCCGGCCCCATCCTTCCATGAAGAATTCATGTCGGTCCCACCGGACCTGGCGACACGTCCCCTGTTCTTCCCTATCCATGGGGCATCGGCGGGGCCGCGCCCGCCCGCATGAAAGGGCCCACATGAAAGGGAAGGAAACCGGCATGTCCGCATGGCGCCGCCTGACGACGGCTCTGCTCGTTACCATCTGGCTCGTCCCGCCGGCCTCGGCGCGGGCCGATGACGACGACGCGGCGCAAGCACCCCGCCTGCCGTCCGGCCAGTTCCTCACGCCGGCGGCCGCGACCGGCGCCATTTTCCGGACACTCGACCCGGGCAGGCCCGCCGACCGGCCCGATGCCCCGCATATCCTGGCCGGCCAGGCCATCACCACCGCCCTCAGCCCCGACCGCCGCACGCTGGCGGTGCTGACCAGCGGCTACAACACGACCTACGGCACGGACGGCAAGCCCGATCCGGCGCTGTCGTCCGAATATGTCTTCCTCTACGACATCACCGCCCACGTCCCCGTCCAGCGGCAGGTCCTGCGCGTGCCCACCGCCTATGCCGGCATGGCGTTCGCGCCCGACGGGCAATCGCTCTATGTCGGCACCGGCGGCGGGGATTCGGTCCTCGCCTTTACCCGCGCCGCCCGCGGCTGGGTCGCTGCCGGCCCGCCGATCGCGCTCGGCCACGGCGTCCAGGCCCATGGCCTGAAACAATCTCCCAGCACCGCCGGGCTGGCGGTCAGCCCCGACGGCACCCGCCTGTTCGTCGCCAATCTGTTCAATGACAGCCTGTCGCTGGTCGATCTCGCCCGGCACCGGGTCATCGCCGAGCGCGACCTGCGCCCCGGCACCGAAATCCCGGCCCGCACCGGGGTACCGGGCGGCGAAACCCCGTTCTGGGTGGTGGCGCGCGACGCCGCCAGCGCCTATGTCGGCAGCCTGCGCGACCGGGAAATCGACCTGGTCGCCTTCGGCGCCACTCCGGATACGGCCCGGGTCGCCGCCCGGATTCCGGTCATGGGCAATCCGACCCGCATGGTCATGAACCACGCGCGCACCCGGCTCTATGTCGCCGCCGACAACGACGATTCCGTCCATGTCATCGACACCGCCCGCAATGTCGTCATCGGCCGCATCCCGGTCGCGGCACCGCCCGGATTGATGCCGGCGCGCGAACGCTATCGCGGCGCCGCCCCCAATGCGCTGGCGCTCTCCGATGACGAAACCCGGCTCTATGTCAGCCTGGGCGGCGAAAACGCGATCGCCGTGGTGGCCCTGGCGGACAAGGGAAGCACGGGGCGGGGCCGCACCCTGGCCCTGCTGCCCACCGGCTGGTACCCCAATGACGTGGCGCTGGCCGATGGCTGGCTCTACGCGATCAACGGCAAAAGCGACCCCGGCCCCAATCCGGGCAATTGCGCCACCGCCGCAAAGCGCATCCAACCCGCCCCGTCCTTCCTCGCCGCCTGCCGCCGCAACCAGGGCGTGCTAGCGCTCGAAGCCGCCGGCCTGCTGGCCGAACCCATCCCCTCCGACCATGACCAGGACGAACTGACCCGCCAGGTCGCCGCCAATGACGGCTTCACCGCCCGTCCGCCGGAGTCCGACCAGCGGATGATGGCCGCCCTGCGCGCGCGCATCCGCCACGTCATCTATATCGTCAAGGAAAACCGCACCTACGACCAGATCCTGGGCGACCTGTCGCCCGGCAACGGCGATGCCGCAATCACCGAATTCGGCGCGCCGATCACGCCGAACTTCCATGCCATGGCCGGCAATTTCGTCACGCTGGACAATTTTTTGACGTCCGGCGAGGTCAGCGGCAATGGCTGGCAATGGAGCACCGCCGCCCGCGAAAGCGATTTCAACGAGAAGACGATCCCGCTCGCCTATGCCGGCCGCCCCACCCACATGGTCTATGACCCGGAAGGCCAGAATCGCGGCGTCGATGTCGGCATCGCCGCCCCGGCCGAACGCCGCGCCGCCGAACCGGCCCTGCCCGCCGATCCCGACCTGCTGCCCGGCACTCATGACGAAGACGCGGTCGACGGCCCCGGCGACGACGACACGCCCGAGGACATCCAGCACGGCTATCTTTGGGACGCCGCGCTACGCAAGGGGCTCGGCGTGCGCAATTACGGCTTCTATCTCGACCTGTCCCGCTACGGCCAGGCCGATCGAAACGCCGCGCCGATCCCCGAGGACCCCGATCCGCACGCTCATCATCTGCGGGTCGCCTTCCCCAGCAACCCGCGCCTCGCCCCGCTGACCGACCCGTATTTCCGCGGCTTCGACAACGCCTTTCCCGATACGCTGCGCGTGCGCGAATGGCGGCGCGAATTCGACGCCTATGTCGCAAACGGCCGCCTGCCGGCCCTCAGCCTGGTGCGGCTGATGCACGACCATATGGGCAGCTTCGCCACCGCCATCGACGGGGTCGATACGCCCGAACTGCAACAGGCCGACAATGACTACGCGGTCGGATTGCTGGTCCAGGCGGTGGCGCGCAGCCGCTACCGGGACTCGACCCTGATCTTCGTGCTGGAAGACGACGCCCAGGACGGTCCGGACCATGTCGACGGCCACCGCTCCACCGCCTATGTCGTCGGTCCCTATGTCCGGCACCACGCCGTCATCTCGACCCGCTACACCACGGTCAACATGCTGCGCACGATCGAGGACATCCTGGGCATCGACCATCTGAACGTGAACGACGCCTATCAGCGCCCGATGACCGACCTGTTCGACCTGCGGCAGAAGGACTGGCGCTTCACCGCCATTCCCTCCGCCTATCTCTACGCCACGCACCTGCCGCTCCCGCCCCGCCGCCAGGCGGCGCTGACCCCGCGCAGCACGCATGACGCCACCTGGTGGGCCCTTGCCACCGCAGGCTATGACTGGTCGCAGGAAGACCGCATCCCCGCCGTCGCGTTCAACCAGTTGGTCTGGCAGGGGCTCTACGGCAGCCGGGCCTATCCGTCGCGGCGCGGCATGCGGGCGGATTGATGCCGGGTTCGCCCGGGGGGTCCACCCCTGGACCTCGCCAAAGGCCGGGGGCTTTTGTCATGAGGTGCAGGGGTCCGTGACCCCTGCCGGGTCCGGCGGCGTCCGGATTTCAGGCCGCCGCGCGGGGCCGGGTGACGGCGAACCGGCCCGCCCCCACCGCCGCCAGCGCCAGCAGGCCGCCGACGATGCTGATATTCTTGTAGAAATGGATCATGTTGTCATAGCGCATCATGCCCGACATCGACCAGAACGGATGGCCGATCAGCCCGGTCACCAGCGTATAGACCGCCAGCGCCAGCGCCACTTCCGTCGTCAGCGCCCCGGCCAGCAGCGCAAGGCCAGCCCCCAGTTCGGTCACCGTCGCCACCGCGGCGGAAATCGCCGGGAACGGGGCATGGGTCTGTGCCATATAGGCAACCGCGCCCGAAAAATCGGTCAGCTTGCCCCAGCCCATCACCAGGAACAGCACCGCCAGCAGCAGGCGGGCCAGCAGCAGAACGACATCGCGCATCGTCGCATTGATCGTGAACATCGCAGGTCTCTCCAGTTTTCCCGGGCCATGTCCCGCCGCCCCTCGCGCCGGTCTCTCGCCCCCGTCCTTCTGTTCGAAACCGTATCGGCATCATCGAAACCGATAAATAGAAACAAAGTAAATCTATAGTTTCCAAAAATTACCGATCTATCCCGGACCGCCGGACAGGGCCCGCCCCGCCCGTGCCTGCTGCGCTAACCGCTCCACCACCGGCACCAGCCGCCGCACGATCACCGCGACCCCGGCCGGGTCGGGATGGATATGGTCGGCCTGCACCAGGTCCGGATGCGTGGCCACCCCGTCCAGGAAGAACGGGTCCCACAGAATGCCCGGCCGGCGCGACAGCCGGTCGAACACCGCGCGAAAGGCGCCGGCATAGGCGGTGCCCATGTTCGGCGGGGCATACATCCCCGACAGCAGCACCGGCAGATGCGCCTGGGCCAGCCGGTCCAGGATCGCCGTCAGGTTCCGCTCCATCCGCGCCGGGTCCAGCCCGCGCAGCCCGTCATTGCCGCCCAGTTCCACGATCACGGCGTCCGGCTGGTCGCCCAGCGCCCAATCCAGCCGCGCCAGCGCGTCGGCGCTGGTATCGCCCGACACGCCGCCGTCCAGGATGGTGATCGCATCGCCGCGCGCTGCCAGCGCCGCCTGCAGGCGCGGCACGAAGGCATCGCGATGCGCCAGCCCGTACCCGGCGGTCAGCGAATCCCCCAGCGCCAGGATCCGCACCGGCCGTTCGGCCGCGCCCGCCGGCATGCCGCCCATACCCAGCACGAGCACAAAAACCATTCGGACGATTCGCCCGCGCCATGTAGCGTTGAGACGGCGGACCCACCCTGTGTCGGAAGAAGAGCGCATGGACAGCGAAGGATTCCTGAACGGACGGCCAACCCTGGTGCAGGCGGATGACCTGTGGCTGACAGTGCCGGCCCATTCCGGCAGGGTCAACCCGGCCCGGAACGGCACACACACCCATCCTGGCGCACACCCTGGCGGGAACACCGGGGAAAGGGCTGGGGGCCTGGCCATCCTGCGCGGGATCAGCCTGCGCGTGGCCGAAGCCGAGGCCGTGGGCATCGTCGGCCCCTCCGGCTCGGGCAAGACCTCGCTGCTGATGCTCCTCGCCGGGCTCGAACGGCCCACAAGCGGCACGGTCACGATCGCCGGCACCCGCCTTGCCGACCTCGACGAGGACGCGCTGGCCCGCTTCCGCCGCCGCACCACCGGCATCGTCTTCCAGTCCTTCCAGCTTATCCCGACCATGACGGCACTGGAAAACGTGCTGGTGCCGCTGGAACTGGCCGGCCATCGCGACGGGGCCCGCGACGCCCGGGCGGCGCTCGCCGCCGTCGGGCTCGACCACCGGCTGGACCATCTGCCCGGTGAACTCTCGGGCGGCGAGCAGCAGCGCGTGGCTTTGGCCCGCGCCTTCGTGACCCGGCCGCGCCTGCTGCTGGCCGACGAACCCACCGGCAATCTCGACAGCCAGACCGGAAGCGCGATCATGGACCTGCTTTTCGGCCTGCAACGCCGCCACGGCACCACGATGCTGCTGATCACCCACGACCCGGCCCTGGCCGCGCGCTGCGACCGCCGCCTCGCGGTCCGCGACGGCCGCCTGGCCGAAGGGGGCCCCCACCCGGTCTCCAGCCCGCTTCCTGGCTCGCTCCCCGGCCCGCTGCACGGGGGCGCCGCGCGGCAGGCCGCGCCATGAGCCCCCTCGCCACCCTGCGCCTGGCCATCCGCCTGGCCTGGCGCGACATGCGCGGCGGGATCGGCGGCATGCGCATCGTCCTGGCCTGCCTGGCGCTGGGGGTGGCGGCGATCGGCGCGGTCGGCGGACTCCAGGTCATGATCCGCGACGGCATCGCCCAACAGCAGCGCAGCCTGCTGGGCGGCGACCTGTCCATCGAATCCAGCGACCCGTTCCCCCCCGACCTGGCCTCCTTTCTCGCGGCAAGCGGCGCCCGCGTCTCGCAGGTCGTGCGCCTGCGCTCCATGCTCTATGCCAGCCAATCCGGCGACGGAACGGGGGGCGACCGGATGCTGGTCGAACTCCAGGCGGTCGACGGCGCCTATCCGCTGGTCGATCACGTTACCATCGCGCCCCCGGCCGACCTGGCCCGCGCGCTGCGCCCCGCGGCGGACGGCACGCCCGCCCTGCTGGCCGACCCGCTGGTGATCGACCGGCTGCATCTCCGCCAGGGCGACGTCGTGCGGATCGGCACGGCCCGCTTCCGCCTGGCCGGCGCGCTGGCCCACAGCCCCGACAGCGCGGGCACGATCATGCTGGCCCCCACGATCCTGATCGCCGCCCCGGCGCTGGACGCGGCGGGCCTGCTGCAGCCCGGCGCCCTGGCCACCCGCGCGCTGCGCGCCGTGCTGGACGGTCCGGCCGCCGGCCGCGCCGCCCGCGCCGCCGCCCTGGCGCGGGCGATCGCCGTGCGCTTCCCCGACCAGGGCTGGCATGTGCGCGGCGTTGCCGACGCAGCCCCCGCGCTCGACCGCACCATCGACCAGGTCGCCCTGTTCATCCAGTTGATCGGCCTGGCCGCGCTGCTGCTGGGCGGGCTGGGGGTCGCGGCCGGCGTCACCGCCTGGCTCGACGGGCGCGGCCGCACCATCGCCATCCTGCGCTGCCTCGGCGCCTCGGGCCGCCTGGTCCGGCTGGTCTTCGGGCTGCAGATCATGGGGCTGTGCGCGATCGGCATCGCCGGCGGCATGGCGGCGGCCCTCCTACTGCCACCGCTGGCCGTCCATGCCCTGGCCGGGCTGCTGCCGGTGGACGCCGCCGGCCTGGTCCCGCCGCTGCGCCCCGCCCTGCTGGCCGGACTGTTCGGGGCGGTGGTCGCGCTGCTGGTCACGCTGCTGCCGCTGATGCGCGCCAGCGCCATCGCCCCGGCCGCCCTGTTCCACGACCAGGATCGTCGCCGCCCGCTCGGCGCCGCCGGCCGCCGGCGCAGCCTCGCCGCCATGGCGGCCTGCGCCGCGCTGCTGGGCCTGCTGGCGCTGGCCCTGACGGCGGACTGGCGGTTCCTGGCCGGCTTCCTCGCCGCCGTCGCGCTCGCCGCAGCCCTGCTCGCCGCCGCCGGCACGGCATTGGCCCGGGCCGTCGCGGCACTCCTGCCGCGCCTGGGCACGCGGCACGGCCGCCTCCGGCTGGGGCTCGTCCTGTTCGCCCGCCCGGGCGCCGCGACGGGCCGGCTGGTGGTGGCGCTGGGCGCCGGGCTCGCGGCCATGGCCACCATCATCCTGGTCGAACGCACGATCGCCGCCCAGTTGCAGGACCAGTTGCCGCGCAACGCGCCGTCCTTCTATTTCGTCGATATCCAGCCCGCCGATCTCGATCGGTTCGACGCCCTGGCCCGCGCCCAGCCCACGGTGCGTTCCATCGCGCAACTGCCCTCGATGCGCACCCGCGTCGTCGCGGTCGACGGCGTGCCGGCCGAACGGGTCGCCGCCACACCGCAGACACGCTGGGCCTTGCGCGGCGATCACGGCCTGACCCTGTCGGCCACGCCCCCGGCCGGAACGCATCTGGCCGCCGGCCAATGGTGGCCGGCCGATTATGCCGGGCCGCCTTTGCTGTCGCTGGATGCCGGGCTGGCCCGGGGCTGGGGCGTGCATCTCGGCACGACGATCCGGCTCAACGTGCTGGGCCGCGCGATCGATTTCCGCGTCGCCAGCCTGCGCGACGTCGCCTGGCGCTCCCTGCAGCTCAATTTCGCCTTCATCGCCTCGCCGGGCCTGCTGTCCCACGCGCCGCACAGCTTCATCGCCACCCTGGCCACCGACGGCCGGGCAGATCACGATGCCGGCGTGCTGGCCGCGCTGACCGACGCGCTGCCCGGGATCACCGGCATCCGCATCGCCGACGTGCTGGCCCAACTGGCCACCCTGGCCGGCCGCCTGGGCGGCGCGCTGACCGCGGCGGCGGCCCTGCTGCTGGCCTCGGGCGGGCTGGTGCTGGCGGCGACCCTCTCGGCCGGCTGGCGGCAGCGGGTCGCCACCGCCGCCATCCTGCGCGCGCTCGGCGCCGACGCGGGACAGATCCGCGCGATCTGGCTGCTGGAATTCACCCTACTGGGACTGACTGCCGGTGCGATGGCGGCGGCGATCGGCACGGCCAATGCCTGGCTGATCGCCCGCGCGGTCCTGCACATGCCCTGGCACGCCGACTGGCCCGCCCTGGCGGGTACCCTGGCCGTCACGCTCTGCGCCACCACGCTGTGCGGCATGCTGGTCTGGCGCCACGCGCTGCAGAGCCTGAAAAAAAGAGGATAAAGCGGAAAAACGCCGAACGGCACACGACAAAACGCGGCCGACCGAGGCATCCCCCGACCGCCGCGCACCATCGTGACTTATTGAAGCAGGCGGGAAACTGGTGGAGCCAATCGGAATCGAACCGACGACCTCCTGAATGCCATTCAGGCGCTCTCCCAACTGAGCTATGGCCCCGCCGGCACTGGCGCCATCCGACGCCGTGCGAGTGGGCGGGGTATAACCGTCGTCCGCTGCCTTGGCAAGCCCCTAATTACGACAGGATCACACCATGCTGGCGCAGGAATCCCAGCAACGGCAGCAGGGGCAGGCCCAGGATCGCCGCGTGCTCGCCCACGACGCGGTCGAACAGATGGATCCCCGCCCCCTCCAGCCGGTACGCCCCGACCGAGGACAGGATCGCATCGCCCTCCGCCGCCAGATACGCGTCCAGAAAACGCTCGGAAAATGGCCGCATCGTCAATTCCGGCCGCGCCACGTGCCGCCATATGATCTGCCCCTCGCGCATCACCGCGACCGCGGTGTGCAGCACGTGCGTCCGCCCCCGCAGGCGCAGCAATTGCGCCCGCGCCGCCGGCCGGTCGGCCGGTTTCTCGAACCATTCCCCCTCGCAGGCCAGGATCTGGTCGCCGCCCACCACCACGCTGCCCGGCGCGTGCACCCGTGCCGCCTTCATCTCCGCCAGCAGCAGCGCACAGGATCCGGCCGCCATCCCCTCGGCCCGCGCCGATTCCCGGATGCTCTGCTCGTCCACCCGCGCCGGACGCGATTCCACCGATAAACCGGCCTGTTCCAACAGCATACGCCGCGTCACCGACTGGCTGGCCAGTACTATCCGGGGCGACTCGGCCTGTAGAAACCCGCCGGCCGGTACTAATGACGAGTCGCTCATGCTTCACCTCTCCGTACTCGAAAAATCAAACCCTGTGCCCGACCTGCGCGAGTACTGGGGTACATGGGGACAGTACTCCGTATGCTTCTTGAGCGTACCGAGTACCGTGGACAACGCCCACGCGCCCCGTCACGGTGGGTTGTACACAGCCCCATGTCGGCATTTTCGGGATAACTCCCATAACCCCTTGGGAAACGGCCGGACAAAATCTGTACACCCTGTGGGAAAGACGGGGTACGTTTTTGGAAACGTGGGTACCCCGTCATCCACAGCCCTTATCACCCTCTTCAGCATTTCTTTCTTCTTATTTCATGTTTAGAGGTGTGATCCGAAATCCGGTGACGCCGTACCGGACCTTTCCTTCGGTCCTGTCGTCGCCCGCGAAAGTACGGGATACTCGTCCCGTCAGGACAGGAATGATCGGCACGGCGATGACGGACACAGCCAAACCACTCTTGCGGGTCCTCCAGGGCGAGGCCCTGTGGCCGCCGCCGCTCTGGCTGATGCGTCAGGCCGGCCGCTACCTGCCGGAATTCCGCGCCCTGCGCGACCAGGCCGATTTCATCACCCGCTGCATGACGCCGGACCTGGCCACCGAAATCACCCTGCAGCCGATCCGCCGCTACGCCATGGACGGCGCGATCCTGTTCTCGGACATTCTGATCCTGCCTTGGGCGATGGGACAGTCTCTCGAATTCGTCCCGGGCACCGGCCCCGTGCTGGGGGCCATCCGATCGGCATCCGACCTCGCGCGGCTGGATCCCAAACGCGTGCCCGACGCCACCGCCCCGGTGATGGAAACCCTGCGCCGCCTGCGCGCGACGCTCGACGGCCCCGATCCGATCGGCGCGGCCCGGGGCGGGCAGGTCACGCTGCTCGGCTTCGCCGGATCCCCCTTCACGGTCGCCTGCTACATGGTCGAAGGCCACGGCTCGCGTGAATTCGACGCCACGCGCGGCCTGGCCTATGCCGAACCCGCTCTGTTCGACCGGCTGATCGACATGCTGGCCCGGGCGACCGCCGACATGCTCTGCGCGCAGATCGACGCGGGGGCCGAGGCCGTGATGCTGTTCGACAGCTGGTCCGGCCTGCTGCCGCCCGCCCAGTTCCGCCGCCACGTCATCGCGCCGACCCGCGCGATCGTCCACGAGATCCGCACCCGTCGTCCCGGCGTGCCGGTCATCGGCTTCCCCCGCCTGGCCGGCGTGATGGCCGCCGAATATGCGCGCGAAACCGGGGTGCGCGTCATGGCGCTCGATACCGGCGCCGACATGGCGGCGATGGCCGAACTGGTGCCGCCCGACGTCACGCTGCAGGGCAATCTCGATCCGCTGCTGCTGCTGGCCGGCGGCGACGCGATGACGACCGAGGCCCGCGCCATCCGCGACGTCATGAAAGGCCGGCCGCATATCTTCAATCTCGGCCACGGCGTCGTTCCGGCGACACCGCCCGAGCATGTCGGCGACCTGGTCCGCGCCGTGCGCGAGGTCGGATAGATGCCGCCCGCGCCGACCCTGCCCCGCGCGGTCCGTCCGGACGGGCGCCTGCGCCTGGTGATCTTCGATTGCGACGGCGTGCTGGTCGACAGCGAAGGCCCGTCCTGCCGCGTCGTCGCCCAGGAACTGCGCCGGATCGGGCTGCATTACGACGACGACGCGGCGGTGCATCGCTTCGCCGGCCGCGCCCTGACCCTGATCAAGACCGAAGCCGAGGCCGAAACCGGCCGTGCGCTGCCCGACGACTGGGTCGCCATGGTGCAGGACCGTCTGGTCGAACTGATGCGCGCCGAAGCCCGCGCGATCGACGGCGCCCATGGGATGCTGACCGCCGTCGTCGGGCTCGATCTTCCGGTGCGGGTCGGCTCCAATTCCTCGATCGCCGAAATGGACGTGAAATTCGCCCGCACCGGCCTGGACCGTTTCGTCGCCGACCGCATCCATTCGGCGCGCGACATGGGCTGCCCCAAGCCCGATCCCGGGGTCTATCTGCACGCCGCCGAAACCGAGGGCGTCGCCCCCGACGAATGCCTCGTGCTCGAGGACAGCGATACCGGCGCCCTTGCCGCGCGGGCGGCCGGCATGGCCTGCGTGCTGCTGCGCCCGCTCCACCTGCCGGCGCCCGAATGGCCCGGCCTGTATCGCATCGCGCATTTGTCGGAATTCGCGCCGCTGCTGGAAGCCATCCTGGCGGAACAGGGCGGCAATACGCCATGATCGCCGGCCTGCTGCCCTATCTGGCTTGGCTCAAGGCCCTGCACGTCATGGCCCTGATCGCCTGGATGGCCGGGCTGTTCTACCTGCCGCGCCTCTTCGTCTATCACTGCCAGGCCGCACCGGGCTCGGGCGAGAGCGAGCGCTTCAAGGTAATGGAACGTAAACTTTTGCGGCAGATCATGAATCCCGCAATGATCTGTACGTTCCTCTTCGGCATTCTGCTGGCGTTGACCCCCGGCACGGTCGACTGGCATGCCGGCTGGTGGTACCTCAAGATCGCGGCGGTGCTCGGCCTGGCCGGCTTCCACGGCGCCTGCGCCGCCTGGCGCCGCGCCTTCGCCGAGGACCGCAATGTCCGGTCCGAACGATTCTACCGCGCGGCGAACGAAATCCCGACCCTGCTGATGATGGTCGTCGTCATTATGGTGATCGTCCGTCCGTTCTGAAAAAACACCCTGTTCATATCGCCGGGCGCCGGGCCCGTCGAAAGGGTGCAAGTGGAGAGGCTGCAATGACCGACAACGCTCCCGCCCACCATGTTTTCGGCGCCAACGGACTCCAGTCCCGCGTCGCGGCCGCCGGGGCCGAACTGCAATCCCTTCAGGACCCGTCGGGCTTCGACCGGGTCTGGTCGGGCGCCGCCTGGCCCCGTCACTCGCCGGTGCTTTTCCCTATCGTCGGCACCCTGAAGGACGACACCGCCCTGATCGACGGCCGGCCCTATCGCCTGACCCGGCACGGCTTCGCCCGCGACCGCGTCTTCCATTGGGTCGACCGCCGCGCGGACGGCTGCACCCTGTCGATCTCCGACGACGCCGACAGCCGCGCGATCTTTCCCTTTCGCTTCGTCCTGACGATGGATTACCAGATCACCGGCCAGACGCTGCATGTCGGATACCGGGTGCACAACCCCGATCCGGACCATGTCCTGCTGGCCGCGCTCGGCGCCCATCCGGCCTTCTCCTGGCCCCAGCGCCCCGGCGCCGCCAGGCAGGACTACGTGTTGGAATTCGAACATCCCGAACCCGCCCCGATCCGCCGGATCGCCGATGGCCTGCTGCTGCCCACGCATTTTCCCACGCCGATCACCGGCCGGACCCTGGCCCTGTCCGACGATCTGTTCATCGACGACGTCGTCATCCTCGACCAGCTCACCAGCACCCGCGTCGCGTTCCGTGCCCCCGACGGCACGGGAATGACCATGGCATGGCAGGGATTTCACGAACTTGGCCTGTGGATGAAGCCCGGCGCAGGGTTCCTGTGCATCGAACCCTGGCGCGGTCTGCCCAGCCCCGTCGATTTCTCGGGCGAATTTTCGGAAAAGCCGGGAATCCTCCACATTCCGCCGCTCCAGGACTGGACGGCGTCCTGGTCCGTGGCGCTGCTTTGATGCGTGGGCGGGGGGATTCGTTCTTTTTTGAAAAAAAGAACCAAAAAACTTTTGGAAGTTTTGGGCATTTTGCCGAGCAGACGGGAAATCCCTTAACGAATAAAAGTCTTTTCTCTTCTTTTTCTTCAGAAAAAGAAGAGAACCCCCGCTAGAGAATGTGCCGCCGCTTCGCCAACGCGCTGACCACCCAGGCCATGCGGCAGCATTTCGGCGTCACCGGCCCCGCGCCGGACTGGCTGCCCTCGTGGAACGTGGCCCCCGGCCAGCCTGCCCCGGTGCTCTGCCGCGTGCCGTCCGGTTCCGGCGCGCGGCTTGATCTGATGTTGTGGGGGCTGGTCCCCCATTGGGCACGCGACATGACGCGACAGGCGATCAACGCGCGCGCGGAAACGATTGCCACATCGGGCATGTTTCGCGCCGCGTTCCGCGCCCGGCGTTGCCTGGTGCCCGCCACGGCCTGCTATCTCTGGCCCACCGGCCGCACGTCGCGCCGCCTCGCGCGCTGCCCCTGGGCACTCACCACACCGGACCGCCAGCCGATGACCCTGGCCGCGATCTGGGACAATTGGGAATATCAAGGCGATATCCTGCATAGTTTCGCAATCATCACCACCGAATCCTGCGATTCGGTCCGCCCGGTCCAGGACCGCATGCCGGTGCTGATCGCCCCCGATGATCGGCGTGAGTGGCTCTACGAAACACCTGACAATGCCACAAGATTTCTCATGCCATGCGATCCGGACAACGTCACCCTCTTCCCCGTCGGCCCGGCGGTGAACGATCCAACGCGCGACGGACCGCACCTGCTCGACCCGGCGCAATCTATCGATAAATAAATGGTTCTCTGGCTGGGTGCGGGGCAGAGCCCCGAAAAAGAGACCGCAAAACGGTCAACTCTTCCACCCGCCGACAGACCACCAGATCATTTTTCGGAGTCGTTTCGATCCTTCAGGTTTCAAACTGGAATTGTTCGAAACGGTGCAGTGCGTCCTCGATCAGCCTGCTATGGGTGGCCTGCTGCGGTCCGATCCAGTTCCATTGCTGCACCTGAAGCATATTCCGTGCCCGGTCGGCCTTCAGGTCGATCGCTGCCACCACCCGGTCGCCGACCAACACCGGCAGCGCGAAATAGCCGAATACCCGTTTCGTCCTCGGTACATAGGCTTCGAACCGGTGCGTATAGCCGAACATCAGCTCCAGCCGCTTGCGCTGGATCACCAGCGGGTCGAACGGCGACAGGATATGAACCGTGTCCTCGCCTGCAAATTCCTCGACCCGGGCCGCCGCCAGCATGGCGGGACAGGCCCAGTGGCCGACCCGCTCGGCCCCCGCGACGGAAACCGGCACCAGCCGCCCGCGCGCCACGCGCCCTTCGATCCGCTCGCGCAGACCGGCCTTGCGCGACGCGTCCAGGTGACAGGCCGAATCCAGGCTGACGATCCCCTGCGCCCGCAGCGCGCGGTCCAGCAGGTAATCCAGCTTCCGCGCCGCCGGAACCGGGCGCGGCGGGCTGTCCCAGCCGAAATGCCGCCCGATCAGTTCATAACGTTTCACCATCCCCTCGCGCGCGCTGATCGTCAGTTGCCCGCTCAGAAAGGCCAGTTGCAACGCCCGCTTCGACGGCTTGCGGCTTGCCCAGGCGTGGTCCTTCTCGACCAGCACGTCGTCCTCGATATCGCGGATCGACAGCGCGCCTTCCACGCGGATGCGACCCAGCAGCTTGCGCACCTCCTCGGGCGTCACGCTGTCGAACCAGCTTCCCGGCGCTGCCCGCCGCCGCCGCATGTCGTCGATGAAAAAGCGCAGATCCCGCGTGGGGACATAGGCCAGGGCATGCGTCCAATATTCGAAGACGCTCTTGTCCGTGCTCTGCGCCTGCTGCAGATGCGCCCGCCGGTACTCCGGAATGCGCGACCACAGGATGTGATGATGACATCGTTCGATCACGTTGATCGTGTCGATCTGCACATAGCCCAGATGCTCGACCGCCCGCCGCGTCGCATCCGCCCCGCCGCCGAACGGCGCCGCCCGATCCAGTCCCTGCGCGCGCATCCAGATGCGCCGGGCCTCACGCCTGGTCAGTGAAATGGGGGCGGGCATGGTGCGGCTCCGGACGCGGCCCGGTGTCGCGGTCACCGGATGGTCAGATGATCGAACAGCGCGAAATCCCGATGATAGAACGCTTCGATCCGTGCCAGTTGCCGGCCGGTCAGGTTCAGCGCATAGGACCGGCTTTCGTTCAGGTGCGGCAGCCGCAGCGTGCTCAGTTCCGGCACCAGGTCCGGCAGGCGCCCGATATCGCGCAGATGGACCAGATAGCGCACGGCCGGCCGGCCGGATTTGTCCGTGACGTACCAGGATTGCGGCCGGAAGATGTGATCCATCTGATAGACCGACCGTGCCTGCTCGATATGGTCCAGCGCATCGTCGACCGAACAGAATGCCATATACTGGTCGCGAAAGGCCGGCACCACGCTGCGATGCCGGCTGCCCCCGTCCCGCGCATAGCGATAGGCCGAAATGAACCGCTCCACCGGATCGCGCAGAATGGCGACGCTGGGCAGCGTGTGGGCCAGATGCGGCACCACGTCCAGGTAATAGCGCATGGATTCATGCGACAGGGTGCGGCCGTACAGCGCGGTCGCGATCGACGTCCCGGCATTCTTCGGCACATGGACAAACAATACGCCCCGCTGCGCGATCAGCGCCATCCGCTCATGGCGCTTGGTACCCAGCGGCAGCGTCAGGCCGATTTCCGATGTCCATTCATGCAGGTCGGGCGGCAGGCGAAACCCCAGCAGCCGCGTCAGGCGCTCGAACAGGGTCTTCGGCGGCACCGCATCCGGCGTCCGGCGTGGCGTATAGGCGTCGCGCGCGGCCAGAACGCTTTTCTGCGGCAGGGTCATCGGGCTTTCTCCGGTCATCATCATCGGCGCGGCCAGACCCTACCAGAAGAAGCGGCCAAAACATGGCCGATCCCGATCACGTTACACTCTGCAATCTTCCCGGTTACAGTCGAAACGCCGGCGAAAGGCCCGAGATATATAAAATCTTCTGCCGGCCGGCCTCCGATCTCCCGTTTTTGGGCCGCGCCTTACAGAAACTCGACGTGGCTCTTGAACCCCAGCAGCGCGGCATCGCGCAGATTGCCCTGGGCGTTGGGACGGAAATAATATTCGAACAAAGGGGTGAAGATGACGCCGCGCATGACGTGGATGGCGTAATTCGCCTCCAGCACCATGGCATGGCGCTGCACCCCCGTCGCATGGTTCGGCAGCGCGGCCCCCTGGCGCAACAGATCTTCCTCGGTCATCGTCACGCCGTTGGCGATCTTGGTATAGGTCAGCGCGACGCCCAGCGTGTCGAACGGCCGCGACTGGATGAAGCCGCGATTCAGCAACCCGGCATAGGCCACATATTCGCGCAGCGACGTATGCGGGTCGTTATAGACCACGCCCCACAGCGCCGTCAGTCCGGATGCCGGGTCGGCATAATGGACCAGCCGCTGGTCGAACATCGCCCAGCTCGACCATGACGCGGCATGCTGGCGCGGCCTGGCACGCGTCAGCGCATAGGGGCGCCCGGCGATGTCGAAGAGATTGTCGTTCTGCGGCGTGCTGAACAGCGAACCGCCCAGCTTGTAATGCCCCGGCAGCGTGCCATGGGCGAAGACCGGCTCCCACCCCATTTCGACGGGCGCGGTATAGCCGATGATGTTCGCGCCGTTGAACTTGAAACCCGTCCGGTGCTGCGCCACCGAATAGATCCCGTTCTCGATCGGATAGACGCCCGTCTGCGCATAGATCGTGTGCGTAGGCCGCCCGCGCACGCGAAAGCCCCAGGTCGACGCCGGATAGCCCGCCGCATAATTCGTGTCGGTAATGCCCTTGGGGCGTCCGCAGAAACTGCCGTTCTGGAAATTGCAGAACAGCGGGCTCGCCGCGAAATCAGAAATTTCCGCCATGCGCCCCGCCGCGATCGCCAGCCGCCCGCCGAACAGCGTCTCCTCGCCATAGGCATAGACCAGATGGACGACCACGTTGCCGCCGCCGCCATAATCCTCGGACGCGTGGTTCAGCCAGTCGCCGAACATGCGGTTGGCCGTGGTGCCGTAGCGGCCGACCGTGATCATGTGGGTGGCGAAACCGCGCAGGCCGGCCAGCCTGTTCCAGTCGATGTCCAGCTCGGCGGCATATTGCCCGGCATTGCTCGCACCCTGCCGGTAATTGACGAACCCTTTGGTCGTCCCGCGCGTCGGCGGCGTGATCGCGCCCGCGAACTCGTTGGTGTTGTCCAACAGGACATTGACGCCCCGATCCCGCAGCCATTTCGTCAGCCCGAACGGGTTGGGAAATATTGCCTCGGGATGGGAAAAAGGCGGCACGATCGGCGCCAGCGACACATGGGCGGGCTCCGGCGTGCTGACACGCTGCATGGGCGCCGCACCGATGTCGTTGTCCATCACCTGGGCCGCCGCCGGGGCCGGATGGCCGGCCAGCAGCCCCAGAATCGCCGACAGGCAGGCAAGGCGAGCAGACGGCCGCGGTCGGCCAAAGGATCTGGTCCCAGGGGATCTGGTCATCGATGATGATGTCTCGGCGGCGATGGGGATGGAACGGGGCGCAAATATGTCGTAATATTTCCATTCGCGGAAAAATTACGGGTCATTTTCCTATAACGTTTCGACTACGCGGTAAACAGTCCACCTCCGCCTCGTGTCTTTATCTGATGAAGCGGCTTCACCCTCCCGCCCGTCCTACCCGATCGAAATCAGCAGCATGATCCGTGATCCCAGCGCCAGGATGACGATCCCGACGGCATCCCAAAAATGCGGCATCACCGGACGCGTCCTGATCGGCGCCTCGGATGTAAAGGCGCCGCCACCATCCCGGCGCCCGCGGGGTCACGCCTTCGCGCGGCGGGACCGGGGTCGAGGCCGGGGAGTGCACGGGGTCCGATCCGTCGCCCTCGGTCCGGTTGCGGCCCTGGTGCTTGGCACGGTACAGCGCGCGATCCGCCAGCGCCATCTGCTCGCCCAGCGGCAGGCCGGGCGCGGCCGGCGCGGCGATGCCGATGCTGACGGTCGCCCGGACGCCCGGCGGGGTCACGGTTTCGGCGAAGGTCAGACGCACCCGCTCGGCCACGGCGTACAGCGCCTCATGCGACAATCCGCTGACCGCCGCGGCGAATTCCTCGCCGCCGATCCGGCCGAACAGCACGTCCGGACCCAGGGCGTCCGTCGCGACCGTGCTGAAATGCCGGATGACCCGATCCCCCGCCGCATGGCCGAACGTATCGTTGATATGCTTGAAATGATCGATGTCGAACAGCAGCACGCCGCGTCGCGGCAGGGCCTCCGCCGCCTGCCAGAAGCCGCGTCGGTTCAGCACGCCGGTCATGTCGTCCTGAAACGCCATCGTCCGGGTCTGCCGCATCGCCCGCTCCGCGACCAGGATCAGCATCAGCCCGGGCCACAGCACGACATAGGACAGCATCTCGAACGGGATCGCCGCGTTCACCAGCCCTTCCCAGGGAAACAGCCCCGGCATGGCGGTCAACAGGCCGCGCACCGCGCTGCACACGACATGAACGCCGCCGATCACCAGCAGCGCCAGTTGCGTCCGGGTCTCTCTCGGCGGCCGCGCCAACCGGCAAAGCGGCAGGAAGACCAGCCCCGCCACCATCGCCATCGCGATCTCCACCCGCAGCGCAAGGGAATGGCGGAACCACCCGAAGGCGCAAAGCCCCAGCCACAGCAGCACCGGCGCGGCCAGCCCCCAGCGAAAGAGCGGCCGCCCGTACAACCGCATCGTTGCCTGCCAGAACAGCGCCAGCGCCAGCAGCACGATACTGTTGCCGATCGGGATGGCGACCCATTCCGGCACCGGCGGCCGCATCATCACCAGCGGCAGGCCGATCGCCCCGGCAAAGGTCCCCATCCCCAGCAGCCGCAGGGCGGGTTCGGGATGATATTGCCGCGCCGCATGGCAAAGAACGGTGATCAGCAGACAGACAAGCGCGATGAACGGGCCGGGAGAGAGCGATGCGATGGGCATGATGGATGTCTGGACCGGTTCGGCCCCCTTTTTCGGACGATCCCGCCGCCGGACATGAGAATCAATATTTTAGTGGCCTGCCGATCCGAGAAATTCTCATGAGAATTTCTCGGGCAGGACACTAGCGCGCCCGTCAGATACGATTATTGCGCCGCCGTGTCGACTCGCCCCGTCGCCGCATCGTGCCGCGCGCCCGGGCCGGGGTCACACGGCGATCCGCAGCGGGTGCGCGGCATCCGTGATGATGCACGGCACGCTGCCGCCCGATGGGTCGCCGTCATGCTGCAGCGCCAGCCCGTCGGGCGCGGTCAGCGCGATATGCGACGCGCGCACCCGCCGCAGACCGCGCACCCGGTCGGGGCGGTCGCACAGCAGTCCCAGCGCCACCCTGGCGATCGGGCCGGCCCCCGGCTCGTCCAGCAGCGTGACCGAAAACCCGCGCGCCAGCGGCGTTGCCTCGGGCGCCAGGACATGGCGCCCGCCATAGAACCGTCCCTTGGAACAGACGATGCCGAAGGCCGTATGGGCCTGCCCATCCAGCACGACCTGCAGCGGCGGAAAATCATAGCGCCCGGCCTCGCGGATCGCCTGCACGGCATAGGCGCCGCGGCCCAGCACGCGCTTGGCGCGCAGCGACAGATGATTCACGACCTGCGCGTCGAATCCCGCACTGGCCATCTGCACGAAAATGCGCGCCTGCCCGCCCGCCTCGATCCGGCCGGGCCAGATCGTCCGCCACCGGCCCGACAGCAGCGCCCGCGCATTGTCGCCGGGGGCGAAGGCCACGCCCAGCTCGTGCGCCAGCACATTCGCGGTGCCCAGCGGCAGCACGCCCATGACGGGCCCAGGCATCGAAAGGGACGCGGGAGGAAAGGAAGGACGCATGGCCTCCAGCAGCCCGTCGGCGACCTCGGAAATCGTGCCGTCGCCCCCGGCCGCCACGACATGGGTGAACGCCCCGTCCGGCCCGGCATCGCGCGACAGGATGCGCCCGTGCCCGGCATGGCCCGTGGCCGCCACCGTCACCTCGGCCCCCCCGGCCCGCAGCCCCTGCACGAAACGACGCAGACGCGTTATGCGCCGCCGCCCCGCCATGGGGTTATAGACCACCAGAATCCGCGCAATCCGCTCATTCATCGTGCGCGTCGACCCGCAGCCGCCCAACCCGCATCGCCTCGATCCGCAACGGTTCGACCTGCAACGCCAGCGCCGTACCCCACACCCCGCTCCACCATGCGCCCCCGGCCGATCATCCCGTCCATATGTTTAAAACAGATCGCGATACCGACAAATCGCACCGGCGTACAAGCGGGAACAAGCGGCGACATGCCAACGGCGACAGGATGGACCGCCAACGGGCCGCGACGGATGACATCGCCATCAGGATTTGATTTTTCGGGAAAATATCAGACCAGTGGTGGAGCTGAGGGGAATCGAACCCCTGACCTCCTCATTGCGAACGAGGCGCTCTCCCAACTGAGCTACAGCCCCACTGCCTGATGGGCTGGCATAAATACCGGCCGTTCCGGGTTTGTCAAGCGCCCATCGAGAGGCCCTGTCGAATGGTCCTGCCGCGGCTCGCGCGGCGCTATGCGGGGCGCGGTGTTGTGCCTCTTCCCCGCCTCCGATAGGATTTCCGCCCTGCCTCTTGGAGATCATACACGTTGCTCCAGCTTGTCTTCACATTGCTGCTCGAAGCCGTCCGGCTCTATACCTGGGTGCTCGTTATTTCCTGCGTATTCAGCTTCCTCTACGCGTTCGGCGTGCTGGACACCCGCAACCACACGGTCTGGGCCATCGGCAATTTCCTCAACCGCCTGACGGAACCGGCGCTGCGGCCGTTGCGGCGCATCCTGCCTGTGGTGGGCAACATGGATTTCAGCCCGCTGGTCCTGCTGCTGCTGATCCAGTACGTGCTGACGCCGCTGATCCGGCAGCTTTATTATACGTTGGCTTTCAGCAACCCTCTCTGAACGGGCCGCGCCCATCCCGGGCGCCTCGGACCGGACACGCATGACCATCGCAAAGGGATCACGTCCATGACGCGCCACATCTTCATTCTGCCGGTCGTCGCCATCCTGTCCGTGGCCGGCCTGCCGCCCGCCCGCGCCCAGATGCCCGCAATGCCCGGAATGTCGGGCGGCAGCGCCATGCCCGCGATGCCCGGCATGGGCGGCGGCAATGGCGGCATGATGGGCGGCGCCATGGGGGCGATGGGCAGTGGGGCCATGGGTGGCGCCATGGGCCTGCCGTCCCTGTCCTCGGCCGGCGCCGGCAACCTCGCCGGCCTGCTGGGCTATTGCGTGCAGAACAACTATCTCGGCACCGGCACCGCCTCTCCGGTCATGAGCGCCCTGGGCCACAAGGCCGGCATCGACCCCCGGACCGACAGCCAATACCAGGCGGGCCGGAACGGTCTGCTGGACACCGGGGGCGGCAACACCTTCTCTCTGGCCGGAGCGGGGCAGGGGATCAAGCAGCAGATGACGCAGAAAATCTGCACCATGGTCCTGAACCGCGCCCGCTCCATGCTCTGACGCCCACCCGGCAACGCGGTCGGCGCCGGCCGCGCGGCCGCAGCAGGAGCAACACATGACCGACGACGGCACAATCGCTGCGCCACGCGTCGCATTCCTCGGGACCGGGATCATGGGCGCGCCCATGGCCCGTCATATCGCCCAGGCGGGATATCGGATTTCGGCCTGGAACCGCACGGACGACAAGGCCCGTCCGCTGGCGGCATTCGGCGTCGAGGTGGCCCCGAGCGCCGTGCAGGCGGTATCCGGCGCGGATGTCGTGATCGTCATGGTGACCTCCGGCCAGGCCGCGAACCAGATCCTGTTCGAGGACGGCCGGGCCGCCGCCCACATCAAGGCCGGCGCCATCGTCGTCATGATGAGTTCGATTGCCGTGGACGTGGCCAGGACACAGGCCGCGCGCCTGCGTGAGCTGGGGATCGGCTATGTTGACGCGCCCGTTTCCGGCGGCGAGAAAGGGGCGATCGACAAAACGCTGGCGATCATGGCCGGCGGGTCGCCGGACGACATTGCGGCGGTCTCGCCCCTGCTGCGCGTGCTGGGGCGCGTGACGTATATCGGTCCGGTCGGGACGGGGCAACTGGCCAAGCTGGCCAACCAGGTCATCGTCGCCGGGACGATCACCCTGATCGCCGAAGCCTTCACGCTGGCCGAGCGCGGCGGCGCGGATCCGGCGCGCGTGCGGCAGGCCCTGACGGGCGGCTTCGCCGACAGCGTGATCCTGCAGCAGCACGGGCTGCGGATGATCGAACGCCGGTTCACCCCCGGCGGCGACGCGATCAATCAGGTCAAGGACCTCGATGCGGCGGCTAGGATCGCCGAGGAACACCACCTGACGCTGCCGGCGACCGAGCGGGTCGCCGAGCTGTTTCGCGCCATGGTTGCCGCCGGCGACGGCGGCCTCGACCACAGCGGCATCTTCCTCCATATCGCGCGCCTCAACGGCCTGCCGGCCCATGATATCAGAACGGATGACGCCATGACCGGAGAGCCGTCACGAAAAGCCTGACATGACGCGGTACATGACGCGGTGATTCCGCCGCGTCGCGATCCGCTCTACGGCGCGCCGATCCGCAGCAGCACCTTGGCCGCCGATCGCCGGTCCGCCGCGGCCGCGAATGCGTCGGCAAAGGCGGCAAACGCGACTTCATGGGTGACCAGCCCGTCCGCGATCCGCGGATGCGCCGCCAGCATCGTCAGCGCCTCGGCGAATTCGCCATCGAAACGGAACGACCCGCGCAGGTCCAGTTCCCGCGCGATGATCTGCGCCATCGGCACCGCGACCATGCCCGGCGGAAACATCCCCACCTGCACCAGGATGCCGCCTCGCCGCGCCCGCGCGACGGCGGATGGCAGCGCCCCTTCCACGCCCGTGGCCTCGAACACGACGTCGAATTCCTCCTCGGGCGCGCCATGGCGCGCATTCCACGTCTCGGTCGCTCCCAGCCGGCGCGCGACCGCCAGCGGAAAATCATGCAAATCGGTGGCAACGATGCGGGCCGCGCCACGGACCGCCAGGGCGGCGACGATCAGCGCGCCGATCGGCCCCGCCCCCTGCACCAGGACCGTCCGCCCGGCACAGGGTCCGGCGCGGCCCACCGCATGCAGCGCCACGGCAAGCGGTTCGGCCAGTGCGGCGCGGCGCGGATCCAGCCCCGGCGGCAGGCGGTGCAGTTGCGACGCCGCCACATTCACGACGCGGCGAAACCCGCCCTGCGTATGCGGCACACGGGCCGCGCTGCCAAGGAAGCGCACGTCGCGGCACAGATTGCGCAGCCCCCGCCGGCATTCCGGGCAGGTTCCGCACGGCCGCGCCGGGTGAATGGCCACCGGCGTCCCGGCCGGCAGGCCCTTCACCCCGTCGCCGCAGGTTTCGACGAAGCCCGACACCTCGTGGCCCAGGATCATCGGCTCGCGCAGCACCGACGCGCCCACCCCGCCATGCTGCAGGTAATGCAGGTCCGACCCGCAGATCCCGCCCCAGGCGATCCGCACCCGCACCTCGCCCGGCCCGGGCGGCGGGGACGCCGCCGGCTCCATCCGCAAATCGCCCCTGGCATGGATGACCAGCGCGTCGGTCCGGGCAAAATCCATATCCGTCATGTCGTCGTCCTGAACAGAAAAAGAAACGGACAGAAGAACGGGATGGGCGGCGGCGCCCGGACTATCGTTCCAAACGGCCCCGGATCGAAATCACGATAAAGTAATTGTCGTTCCACATGGTATTGCCCGCGAGATCGTTCACATCATCAGGCGTCGAACAGACGTGACGACGTCGCCGGAGCGACACATGCCGAAGGGAACGACACCATGACCGATCACGCCCGGACGGGCGACACAGGGGCCGACGCCTCATCGCTGGCGCGCGATCTCGAACGCATCGCCCGGCAGGAGCGCGAACTCGTCCTGCCCGGCCTGACCGAGGAAGATGCCTGGATCCTGGGCTGCTGGCTGCGCCAGACCGCCAATGCCCGCCGCCATCCGATCGCCATCGACATCAGGCGGGGCGACCACATCCTGTTCAGCGCCAGCCTCGACGGCGCGACCCCGGACAATGTGGGCTGGATCGCCCGCAAGACCCGGGTCGCCGCGCGCTTCCACCGGGCATCGTACGCGATCGGCCTGCTGCTGCAACAGGAAGGCAAGACGATCACCCAGCGGTTCGGCCTGCCCGAATCCGACTATGCCCCGTTCGGCGGGGCCTTTCCCCTGCGCGTGCGCGGCGTGGGGGTCGTCGGCACGCTCTGCGTCTCCGGCCTGCCGCAGCGCGAGGATCACCGCCTGGTCGTCGAGGCCCTGGCCAGCTTCGCCGACATCCCGCTGGACCCGATCCAGCTCCCGCCCGTGTGAACCGGATGGCCATCCGGCCAGACGGAAATCCGGATAGAAAATTTTGCAGCGCACAAATACGAATTTGTGAACCGTCGCGCGGCGCTGGCCTCTTGCCGCGCGACGAACTCCCGTTGTCTATGGTGGGACTTCATACCCGGCCGGGCCGATGAACGGCGCCGTCGGGTCGAATCGTCAGGATTGCTGGCCGACAGGGCGAACGACACCCAAGGGAACGACACCGGCGGCACGGTCGGTGGCCGTGCCGAAATTGCCCTGCCTTACAGTATTCTGCCGGTCGCATTCTGCTCTCGAACGATAATCGATAATAAAAACCATGTCCGGGAACACAAAAACGACAAGACCGGGGCGGATGCCTCCAGGGGGGATTGAATGACACGTCCGACCGGATGGGGTCTGATAGGCGCCAGCAACGTCGCGCGGGAATGGATCATCGACGCGATCCGCGCCCAGCCGGGCGGTGAAGTCCGCGCCGTGCTCAGCAGCGACGAAGCGCGCGGCGCGGCCTTCGCCCAGGCGCACGGCATCGCCAGCCACACCACCTCCCTGCAGGCGCTGCTGTCCAGGCCCGATATCGACGCGGTCTATATCAGCACCAACAACAGTCTGCATCGCGAACAGACCATCGCGGCCGCGCGCGCCGGCAAGCACGTGATGTGCGAAAAACCCCTGGCCCTGTCCGTCGAGGACGCGACGGACATGGTGCAAGCCTGCAACCATGCCCGTGTCGTTCTGGCGACGAATCATCATTTGCGCAATGCCGCCACCCATATCGCCATGCACGGCATGATCGAGGACGGGCGCATCGGCGGGCTGATCGCGGCCCGCGTCTTTCATGCCAATTTCCTGGCCGCCGCGCTGCAGGGCTGGCGGGTCAACGACCAGGGCGGCGGCGTCATCCTCGACAGCACCATCCACGACATCGACACGCTGCGTTTTCTGTTCGATGCCGATCCCACCAGCGTTTTCTGCATGACGCAAAGCGGACGCCTCGCCCGCGACGGGATCGCGGACGGCATCATGGCCGTGCTGCGCTTTCCCGGCGACGTCCTGGTGCAGATCCATGGCGGCTATACGGTGCCCTACGCCCCGGGCGGGATCGAAATCATGGGCGAACGCGGCATGATCATCGGCCGCGACTGCATGAGCCAGCGCCCCATCGGGTCGGTCGCGGTCCGGACGTCGGACGGCGAACACGAAATCCAGTTGAAGCACCACAATCTTTACCATCGTGCCTTCGAACTGTTCACCGCGGCGATCCATGGCGGGGGACGTCCCGCCGCCACCGGCGAAGATGGCGTCGCCTCCCTCGCCATCGCCCTGGCTTTGCGTGAATCCGCCCGTACAGGGCGCGAAATCGGGATCAAGCTGCCATGAAACAGCCAGTATTCGCCGGCACGGGCCATGCCGCCGGCGCCGGCCTGTCGATGCCCCGCGCCGCATCGCAGGCCGAGGCCCCGCACCACGTCATCACCGCCGCCGACCTGCGCCGCGCCGCCTGGACCAGTTCGCTGGGCAGTGCGCTCGAATATTATGATTTCGCGCTCTACAGCCTGGCCTCGGCGCTGATCTTCGGGCCGCTCTTCTTCCCGGGGCAATCGCCGACCGTGGCGCTGATTGCCAGTTTCGGCACCTATTTCCTCGGCTTCGCCGTGCGGCCGGTCGGCGGCATCCTGTTCGGCATGCTCGGCGACAGGTACGGGCGGAAGCTCGTCCTGCTCATCACGGTCACCCTGATGGGCGGCGCCAGTACCGCGATCGGCCTGATCCCGACCTATCAATCCATCGGGATCGGGGCGCCCGCGATCCTGATCCTGCTGCGCCTGCTCCAGGGGCTGGGCGCCGGCGCGGAACAGGCGGGGGCCGCGGTCCTGATGACCGAATACGCGCCCCGGGGCCGGCGCGGCTTCTATGCGGCCCTGCCGTTCCTCGGGATCCAGATCGGCACCGTGGTCGCGGCCGTCGTCTACTTCGCCCTCCTGTTCCACGTCACCGACGTGCTGCAGGGCTGGATGTGGCGCCTGCCCTTCCTGATCAGCTCGGTCATCCTGGTCGTGGCGCTCTATATGCGCGCCACGCTCAAGGAATCCCCCGCCTTCGCCGAGATCGAGGAAGAGGAACGCGCCCGGTCCGCCTCGCTCCCCGACGTGGTGCGGCAATCGTGGAAGACGATCCTGCTCGGCATGGGCCTGCGCATGGCCGAAAATGGCGGTTCGTCGATCTACCAGGTCCTGGCCGTCAGCTATTCGGTCAACATCGTCGGCATGCGCAACGCCACCGGCGCGCTGTCGCTGCTGTGCGCCGCCCTGGTCGGCACCATCTTCGTGCCGCTCTCCGGGCTGCTCAGCGACCGGTTCGGCCGGGTGCGCGTCTATCGCGGCTTCGCCATCCTGCAACTGGTCGCCGCGATTCCGGTCTGGTACGTGCTCAGCCTGGGCATATTGCCGCTGACCATCATCGCCCTGTCGGTCGCGCTGGGCTGTGCCACCTGGGGCATGTTCGGCACCCAGGGCGCGCTGCTGCCCGAATTGTTCGGCGCCCGCCACCGCTATCTGGGCGTGTCCATGACGCGCGAGGTCTCGGCCGTGCTGTCCGGCGGCCTGGCGCCGCTGGCCGGCTCGCTGCTGATCGCCTGGATCTCGACCGCCCATCACGGCGCCCCCCGCCCCGGGCAGCAGGCCTGGCTGCCGCTCGCCGGCTATGTCATGCTGCTGAGCGTGATGACGATCGTCGCCACCTTCTTCACCCCCGATCCGCGCAACCGCGACCTGCTCGATCGGCGTGACATGATCGATACCTGAATCGATATCTGACATGGATCGACCGCTCCCCGTCGGGAGCGGTAACCTGGCCCGCCGCGTCCCGTCCCGCCGGGCAGGCTTGCAGGAGTATGTTCGTGACGTTCTCTGTCGACCGACTGGCTGAATCCTTCCTTCGCGTTCGCGCCGGCGCGCCGGCGCTTCCCCGTGTTCCCGACGGGTGCGACGTCCCCTCGCCGGACGCCGCCTACCAGGTCCAGCACGCCACGCTCCGCGCGCTGGGCGGCCGCATCGCGGGGTGGAAAGTCGGGGCCGCCACCCCGGATTCCGAGCCCTTCGCCGCCCCGATCCTGGACGCCACCCTGTTCGACGACGGCGCCCCGACCCGGTCGTCTACCCTGCCGCAGGGCCTGTGCCGCCATATCGGGGTCGAGGCCGAAATCGCCTATCGCTTCGGCCGCGCCCTGCCGCCGCGCGCCATCCCCTATACGACCGACGAAGTCTGCGACGCGATCGCCTCGGTCCACACCGCAATCGAAATCATCGACACCCGCTTCGTCGAGCCCGGCAGCCAGCCCGCGCTGGACCACCTGGCCGACCAGCAAAGCCACGGCGCGCTGTTCGTCGGCCCCGGCATCGCCGACTGGCGCGGCCTGGTCCCGGTTCAGGAACGCGTGACCTTGGCGATCGACGGCGCGGTGGTGGCCGACCATCCCGGCGGCAACTCGGCCGGCGACCCGATCCGCACCCTGGTCTGGCTGGCGGCCCACGCCGCCCGCTATGCGGACGGGCTGGCCGCCGGCACGGTGGTGACCACCGGCTCGACCACCGGCACGCTCTTCGTCCCCCCCGGCACCCGCGTCAGCGCGACCTTCGCGCATCTCGGCACGCTGTCGCTGACCTGCTGACCCGCCGCATCCCCGATTTCCCCAACCGGAACCCAACCGGAGACAATGCATGAAACCCGACCTCCTCCTGCTCGAACCGATGATGCCCCAGATCGAGACGGCCCTCGATAACGCCTATACCGTGCATCGCTTCACGGACATGGCCGCGCTCCTGCCCGTGGCCGCCTCG
Organism: Nguyenibacter vanlangensis; assembly: GCF_038719015.1. Taxonomy (NCBI): domain Bacteria; kingdom Pseudomonadati; phylum Pseudomonadota; class Alphaproteobacteria; order Acetobacterales; family Acetobacteraceae; genus Nguyenibacter; species Nguyenibacter vanlangensis. The sequence goes on along the minus strand of NZ_CP152276.1, from coordinate 3,017,206 downwards.
ATCCGCGGCATCGCCACCGGCGGCGGCACCGGCGTGCCGCCCGACATCATGGCGGCGCTGCCCGAACTGGGCATCATCGCGATCAACGGCATCGGCACCGACGCGGTCGACCTCGACGCCGCGCGCCGGCGCAATATCCGCGTCACCACCACCCCCGGCGTGCTGACCGCCGATGTGGCGGACATGGCGCTGGGCCTGCTGCTGATGGCCTGCCGGGGCCTGGGCACGGGCGACCGCTTCGTCCGCGCCGGGCTGTGGGGCAAGGCGCCGATCGCGCTGGGCCATACGGCCACGGGGCTCCGGCTGGGCATTCTCGGCCTCGGCCAGGTCGGCCGCGCCATCGCCGCGCGCGCGCGCGCCTTCGACATGCCGATCGCCTATCACGACATTCGCGAATTCCCCGATACCGGCTACCGCTTCTATGCCGACCTGACCGAGCTGGCGCGGGACAACGACGTGCTGGTGGTCGCGGCGTCGGGCGGCCCGCAATCGCGCAACATCGTCAACGCCCAGGTGCTGCAGGCCCTGGGCCCCGATGGCATCCTGATCAACGTCGCCCGCGGCAGCGTGGTGGATGAAGACGCCCTGGTCGCCGCCCTGCAGGCCGGCACGCTGGGCGGGGCGGGGCTGGACGTGTTCCAGCACGAGCCCTCGGTCCCCGACGCGCTGAAAACCATGGACAACGTCGTCCTCCAGCCCCATCGCGCCAGCGCCACGGTCGAAACCCGCCTGGCGATGGGCGACCTGGTCGTCCGCAACCTCGCGGCCTGGTTCGCCGGGGAATCCCTGCTGACCCCGGTGGTCTGACCGCTCGCGCCCGCCCCATCCGGTCGGGTGATGCTCTAGTGTCCTGCCCGAGAAATTCTTATGAGAATTTCTCGGATCAGCAGGCCACTAAAATATTGATTCTAGTGTCTTTTCGATTCAGAAATTCGCTTGCGAATTTCTGAATCGGGACACTAGGGTCTGTGGGGATTTGGGATTCCTATTTTAGCGGAGATGTGATTCACCCTCTGGATGGATCGCTTAGTACTGACCGATGCCCAATGGGCGAAGATAGAACCGCATTGCCTGGGTAAGCTGTCTGATCCCGGACGCAGTGGCCGCGACAACCGGCTATTCATTGAGGCGGTTCTTTGGATTGTCCGAACAGGCAGCCCATGGCGGGACCTTCCTGCCACATTCGGCAACTGGAATACGGCATTCCGCCGGTTTCGTGATTGGCGCGAAGCCGATGTTTTCAAGCGGATTTTTGATGCCTTGTCGGGAGACCCCGACATGGAATACGCCATGGTTGATGCCACTATCGTCAAGGTCCACCGGCACGGCCAAGGCGCAAAAGGGGGACTCAGAGCCAGGCCATTGGTCGTTCCAAAGGCGGGATAACGACCAAGATCCTGGCCCTGACCGATGCCTTGGGCAACCTTGTTCGCTTCAAACTGCTACCGGGGAACCGCTACGACACGATCGGCGTCGCCCCTTTGATCGATGGCATCAACTTCGAAGCCCTGCTGGGCGACAAGGCCTTTGATGCCAACTGGATCATCGAAGAACTCGACCAGCGAGGCGCGAAAGTCGTCATCTCACAACGGTCACAGCGCAAGAACCCGCGCGCCATTGACGAAGAGATATACAAATGGCGTCACCTGATCGAGAACTTCTTCTGCAAACTCAAGGAGTTCAAGCGCATCGCCATGCGAGCCTGCAAAACCGACCGGAGCTTCGAGGCGATGATATATCTCGCCGCAGGTGTCATCAACTCACGCTAAATCCCCACAGACCCTAGTGTCCTGCCCGAGAAATTCTTATGAGAATTTCGGAATCAGGACACTAGGGGCGGGCGCGCATCGCCATGCGATCGGTCGCAATCGATAAGCGGACGGTCGCCCCGACCGGCCGGCCGATAGGGCCGGATGCAATTCGCTCGTGCTGGAACGGCTACCAGGCGCCGAGACCGCGGGCTGCTCCCGGAAGCTATGCGACGCCGGGTCGAAGCTGGCTCAGCCGGATCATCTGTCTGAACATGAAGTTTGGCGCAAGCCGACTGGCGATCTTCAGGATATTGCTGGGGCCCGGTCGAATTTCTGTCTTCCCCGCTTCGATACCCTCGATGGCCCGTCGCACAAGGACTTTCGGATCCATCCCTTTCTCACCCTTCATCTCTTTTGCGAATTCGCCACGAAACAACGGGGTCTCGGTTCCCGGAGGGACAAGCTCCACGACCGTTACTCCGGTGCTCTCGAGTTGCGCACGCAGGCATCTCGTATAGGCGTGAAGTCCTGCTTTTGCCGCCGAATAAACGGGGGCCGCCGGAAACGGCACGAAGGCAAGCCCGGAAGAGACGTTGATGATGAGACTTTGTTTCCGCCTTTTCAGAAACGGAAGAAATTGCTGCACCATGTGGATTGGCCCATTAAGGCCGATCTCTATTTCACGCGTGACGTCAGCGAGAGATCGCTCTTGATCGAGCTTCAAGTTGCGCATGATGCCGGCATTGTTGATGATCGTGTCGAGGTTCGGGAAAAGTTCGACCACTTCGTCATAAAGTGCCGCGACAGCGCTGGGGTCACTGACGTCGCTCAGCAATGTATGAACCCCAGGCAAATCCCGAGCAGCCTGTTCCAACCGCTCCTGATCGCGGCCGGTCACGATGACCGTATTGCCGAGGTCCAGAAGCTGACGTCCGAGTTCCCGGCCGATGCCGCTTGTGCCGCCGGTGATGAGAATAGTTCTTCGTCTGAGCTGCATGGCCATGCCTTCGGTCGGAAATTCGACTTTGCGGCTCTCATGTAGTGCCCTACGCTCTCCAAACGGAAGAAGACACCTGAAAGTGCTATACTTACCTGGCGGAGAGCATGAGATGGACGTGTCGGCTCGCTTCACGGCAGAGGAAATCGAGCGGGCGCGGCGCTATGCGACCGCGATCCCTCCCGCCGACCTCGATCCCCGTATCGGCGCCTTGGTCAACGAACTCATCGGGCGCGTCGCCGATAAATGGACCATGATGATCCTGGACATCCTCGCCGGCCACGGGGAGTTGCGGTTCACACGTCTCAGCGAACTGGTCGAAGGCATCAGTCAGAAGATGCTCACCCAAACCCTTCGACAGATGGAACGTGACGGGTTGGTCGTCCGGACGGTGCATCCCGTCGTGCCCCCGAAGGTCGAATACAGGCTCACCGGGTTGGGCTTGAGCCTTGGCTCCGCCTTCTGCGGCGTCTGGGTCTGGGCCGCCGAGAATCTCGAGCAGGTCGAACAGGCTCGCCAGGCTTTCGACCGCAGGGCCGGCACCGGGTGACGCCCGATCGCGATCGGCTTTATTCCGCCGGCCCGACCATCAGTTCGATCTCGATCAGCGTCGCCGGATCGGCGAATCCCGGCACCAGCCGCAGGGTCGTCGCCGGCCGCCCGGCCCCGAACGCCTCGCGCAGCAGCGGAAAACAGGCCGGAAACCCATCCGTATCGCGCATCAGGAACACGACGCGGGTCACATCCTCCATGGTATGGCCCGCCTGCTCCAGCCGTTGGGCGCCCTGCTCCAGGGCGGCGCGGCACTGCTCGACCAGGCTGGGCGCGGCCTGCCCGCCGGTGGGGTCGATGCCCGTCAACTGCCGCACATGGATGTCCTCTGCGTGCATGCCGCGCGTGCCGCTCCTCGGTTCGACGTCAAAATAACAGAATCGTCATATTCCGTTCACGAATAAATTCAACCCTCGGAACAAATCCAGCCTTGGGAAAATTCAATCCGGGACATCCGCCCCCGCCCGCGTCATCCTGCACGCATGACGGCTCCCATTTCTTATACCGGCCAGATCCATGCCGGCTGCGCCGCCCGCGCCGGGCAGGGGGTCCTGCTGCTCGGCCCGCCCGGCGCCGGCAAGTCCGACCTGCTGCTGCGCCTGGTCGATGCCGGCTATGCCCTGGTGGCCGACGACCGGGTGGTGCTGTCCGACGGCTGGGCGTCGCCGCCGGCCGCCCTGGCCGGCCTGCTCGAAATCCGCGGCATGGGCATCGCGCGCCTGCCCTACCTGGCCAGGGTCCGCCCGGTGCTCGCCGTCCGGCTGGTCGGTCCGGCCGACGGTCCCGCCCGCCTGCCGCCGGCCTTTGCCGACCCGGTGACGGGCCTGCCCGAAATCCGCCTCACCACGGATCTGGCGTCGGCGGTGGCGCGGGTCAATCTGGCCCTTGACTGGCTGGACGGACGTTGCAAACTTTTAACGTCCGAGCAGATGTGATCGGGGGCACGTCTTTCACTGGGAACCGTCCGGTGCCAGATCCGTCCGGTGGTCTTTGTTCCCCGGACATGCGCCCCGTCTGCGACGCGGCATAAGTTCGCGGGTCCGGAACCCTCCGGCCCGTCATCCAGCCAGGATTTCCCGTGACGGATTCTTCACATGACGGAGTACCGGCGCCACGTCGGATCCTGCTGGTCACCGGTCTGTCCGGGGCGGGCAAATCCTCGATCCTCCGCATCCTCGAGGATCTGGGGTACGAGGTCATCGACAACCCGCCCCTGCGCATGCTCGACGAAATCGTCACCCGGGCCGAACGGCCGGTCGCCATCGGGGTGGATTCCCGCACCCGCGGCTTCGACGCCGCCGCCGTGCTGACCGAACTGGGACGCCTGCGCCTCGACCCGGCTCTCCAGGCCGAACTGATCTACGCCACGGCCGAGGAAGGCGTGCTGCTGCGCCGCTACACCGCCACCCGCCGCCGCCACCCGTTGGCCATGCGCGGCACCGTCACCGAAGGGATCCGGGCGGAAATCGACCTGACCGCGCGCCTGCGCGCGGCGGCCGACATGGTGATCGACACTTCCGACCTGCCGCCGCCCGAACTGCGCCAGGTCGTGGAAATGCGCTTCGGCCCCGGGCGCGGCCATGTGGGCGAGGGGCTGACCGTCGCCCTGATGTCCTTCGCCTTCCCGGCCGGCCTGCCGCGCGAAGCCGACATGGTGTTCGACGCGCGCTTCCTGCGCAATCCCTACTACGATCCCGACCTCTCCGTCCGGACGGGGCTCGAAGCCGACGTGGCCGCCTATGTCGCCGCCGATCCGGACTACCGGCGCTTCCTCGACCAGATCGCCGCGATGCTGGACCTGGTGCTGCCCCGCTTCGTGCGCGAGGGCAAGAAATACGCCACCATCGCAATCGGCTGTTCCGGCGGCCGGCACCGCTCGGTCACGCTGGTCGAGGCCCTGGCCACGCACCTCGCGACCCGCCCCCACAACGACTCGCATATTGACAAGGCGATCGCTCCGTCCGATGTGCAATCGGACACGGTGGAGTCCGACATGGCCGATAGCGGGGCGGATGGCGGGGCGCAGGGCGGAGCGGACATGACGGGCGCCTGGTCCGTCATCGTCATGCACCGCGAACTGGCCCGGCAGGGCCGCAGCAGCTGGCGCTGGGCCAGCCGGCCGAAAGAGCACGCGGCGGACGCCGCGGAAGGGCAGTATTCCTCATGATCGGTATGGTTCTGGTCACCCATGGCGCGCTCGGCGAAACCTTGAAACGCGCGATGGAACACGTGGTCGGGCCCCAGGCGCAGCTCGCCGCGCTGAATGTCGAACCGGGGGACGATCCGGTGCTGCGCCGCGCCGACCTGCAATCGGTGATCGCCGGTGTCGATACCGGCGACGGCGTGCTGCTGCTGACCGACATGTTCGGCAGCACCCCCTCCAATCTCGCCATCTCGACCATGGAACCGGACCGGGTCGAGGTTCTGGCCGGCGTCAACGTGCCCATGCTGGTCAAGCTGGCGCAGATCCGCAATGGCCATACGCTGGCCGAATGCGCAGCACTGGCCGAGGGCGCGGGCCGCAAATATATCTCCACCGCCTCGCACCTGCCGCCGCAATGCCTGGGCGGCGCGCGCAGTTGCCTGCTGGGCGACCGCGTCCCCGACATGCCGGCCCCGCCGTCGGCGGCGTATCGCGCCGCGCCGCGCCGGGTCGCCGCCGGCTAGGCTCCATGTCCGCCGACGGGCGCGATCCCCAGGACCCGGACGTCCTGTCCGTCACCCTTGCCATGGTCAACCGCCGTGGCCTGCATGCCCGTGCGGCGGCCCGTCTGGTCACGGTGGCCGAACAGTTCGACGCGAATGTCGAGGTCGCGCGCGGCGACCAGACGGTCTCGGCCCGCTCGATCATGGGGCTGATGATGCTTGGCGCCGGCCGGGGGGAATCCATCACCCTCATGGCCGCCGGCTGGGACGCCCACGCGGCGATCGAGGCGCTGACCGCCCTGATCGAAGCCGGCTTCCATGAAGATGACTGAGAGCCTGGCCGGACATGCGCGCTGGCGGCGATCCGACGCGCGTTTCCTGCGCTTCGGTGCTCACGGCCCACAAGGCCGCTCCGCTCCGATGCTCGAAAACCCACGCCGGCCGTGCCGCTGCGCGGCACTCTCGCTCACCAGCCCACATGTCCGGCCAGGCTCCAAGAGTCGGTTCCAAAAGCGCTTTTGGCGGCGATCCGACGCGCGTTTCCTACGCTTCGCGGCGACCGGCCAACAAGGCCGCGCCGCTCCGATGCTCGAAAACCCACGCCTTCCGTGTCGCTGCGCGGCGCGTGCGTTCGTCAGCCCGCTTGGCTGCTCAGGCTCCGAGCCATGACGACGATCGACGGGGCGGACGGCTCGTCTCGCCCCACGCGCCCCGCGCGACGCCAGGCCCGCCGTCCGGCGCAAAATCGCCCGCCGGAACCCCCCCGGAATCGCCCCGTGGAACACCGTTTCGCCGGCGACGCCACGGTGCGCGGCGTCGCCATCGGCCCGGCCGCCATCGCGGTCGAAAGCCCGGCGCCGCAGGTCGACCCCACCGCCCGCGCCGACGACCCGGCCCCCGAACTCGCCCGCCTGGCCGAGGCGCTGGCGCGCTCGCTGCGCCAGGTCGAACGGCTGCGCGACCGGCTGGCCCTGCTGCCCGAGGACAGCCAGATCGAAATCGGCTCGCTGCTCGACGTCTATCGCCGCATGCTCGGCCCGTCGCGCCTGCTGCGCGGCATCCGCCGCCGCATCACCCAGGACGGGCTGACCGCCGAGGCCGCCGTCCGCCAGGAAACCGAACAGCTCGCCGCCGCCACCCTCGGCGGCGAGACGCCCTCGTCCGAAGCCGAGGACGCCGCCCAGCGCCGCGCCGGCGAATTCCGCGAAATCGGCCGCCGCCTGCTGCGCAACCTGGGGCGCATGCCCTTCCGGTCGTTCAGCGCCGTGCCCGAGGGCGCGGTGCTGGTCGCCGAACAGCTTCGCCCGGCCGATGCCGCGCTGATCGACCCCTCGCGCATCGTCGCCGTGGCGACCGAGGAAGGCGGCGCGACCGACCATACCGCCATCATGCTGCGCGCGCTGGGCATTCCCGCCGTGCTGGCGGCGCATGGGCTGATGGCCCGGGTGCGTGACGGGGCGACCATGGTGGTGGACGGCTCCGCCGGCACGGTGGTGGTCGATCCCGCGCCCGACACGCTGGCGGCCGCCCGGCTCGGGGTGGCCGACCATGCGCGCGAACGCCAGGCGCTCGGCCGGCTGCGCCGCCTGGCGGCCCGCCTGTCCAGCGGCGAGAAGCTCCAGCTCCAGGCCAATCTCGAACTCCCGGCCGAACTGCCCCTGATCGCCCAGTCCGGCGCCGCGGGCATCGGGCTGCTGCGCACCGAATTCCTGTTCATGAACGCCCAGGCGATGCCCGACGTGGACGCGCAGGCGGCGATCTATTCCGAAATCGTCACCGCGATGGCGGGCGACGTCACCACCATCCGCGTCGTCGACTGGGGCGGCGAAAAGCACAGCGAGGCCCTGGACCGCGCCGGGCTGCGCGGCGAGGGCGAAAGCGTCAATCCGGCGCTGGGGATGCGCGGCCTGCGCCTGCTGCTGCGCCATCCCGCCGTGCTGGAAAGCCAGTTCGCGGCGATCCTCAAGGCATCGTCGGCGGGGCCGGTGCGCGTCATGCTGCCGATGGTCACCACCGTCCCCGAACTGCGCGAGGCCCGGGACATCTATCACCGCGTTGCCCGCCGCCTGCGCCGCAAGGGCGTACGGCTGGACGACAATCTGCCGCCGTTGGGCATCATGGTCGAAACCCCCGCCGCCGCCCTGATGGGCGACGCCCTGGCGCAAGAGGCCGAATTCATGGCCATCGGCACCAACGACCTGACGATGTACACCCTCGCCGTCGACCGCGCCTCGGCCGAGGTCGCGTCCCTCTACCACCCGCTGCACCCGGCGGTGCTGCGCCTGATCCAGACGGTGACCGAGGCCGCGCTGCGCCAATATCGCCCGATCTCGATCTGCGGCGAAATCGCCGGCGACCCGCGCGCGGTGCCGCTGCTGGTCGGGCTGGGCCTGCGCTCCTTCTCGATGACCGCCTCGGCGGTGCCTCGGGTCAAGCGCGCCGTGCGTGCCGTGTCGTTCGAGGATTGCCGCCGCCTGGCCCACCGGGTGATGGAAGCCCCCGACGTGGCCGAGGTCACGTCCCTGGTCGACGCATTCGCCGCCGGGACCTGACCCGAATGCTGGCATCCCTGCCGGCGCCCATGCCGGCCGGTCCCGTCCGTGTGCTCACCCTGCCCTGGCGCGACCCCGACGACGTGCTGTGGGCCTGGCGGGACGAGGCATGGCTGGCCTGCCTCGACAGCGGCGGCGACCCCGCGATCCGCGCCCGCTGGACCATCCTGTGTCGCCGCCCGCGCCACACGCTGGACTGGCGGCGCGGCGCCCCCTGTCGGCTGGACGGCACGGCGCTGCCCGATACCCACCCGCTCGCCGCCGACCCGCTGGCCGTGCTGCGCCGCCTCCTGCCCGCCCCGGCGCCGCTTGCCGAAACGGGCGCCGAAACGAGTGCCGAAACGGGGCAGGGTGATGATCCGCTGCCCTTCGTCGGGGGCGCGATCGGCTTCGCCGGCTACGCGCTCGGCCAGGCCCTCGAAGGACTCGCCACCCGCCACGCGCCCGACCCGGAATCCGGCCAGCCGGATTTCGCCGCCGGCCTCTACGACCACGCGCTGCTGTTCGACCGGGTGCGCCGCCAGGTGCATCTCGCCGGCATCGCCCCCGCGCCCGACGCCCTGTTCGCCGCCATGCGGGCCGAATGGGCGGCGCTGTCCCCCGCGCCGCTGCCGGCCGGCCTGCCGCGCCTCGATTTCGTGCCGGACCGGCCGCATGCCGGTTATGTCGCCGCCGTGGCCCGCGCGGTGGACCGGATCGCGGCTGGCGACATCTTCCAGGTCAACATCACCGGCCGCCTGCGCGCCGCGCGCCCGTGCGGGCTGGCCGATCACGCCATTTACCGCGCCCTGCGCCGCGCCAGCCCGGCGCCGTTCGGCGCATGGCTGGCGTGCGGGGCTGATTTCGGGCTGCTGTCCGCCTCGCCCGAACGCTTCATCCAGCTCGGCCCCGACCGCGTGGCGCGCAGCCGGCCGATCAAGGGCACGGCCCCGCGCGGCGCCACCCCCGAACAGGACGACGCCCTGCGCGCCGCCCTGGCGATGGATGAGAAGGAGCGCGCCGAGAACCTGATGATCGTGGACCTGATGCGCAACGATCTCGGCCGCGTCGCGCAATTGGGCAGCGTGCGCGTGCCCGAACTGTTTTCGGTCGAACGTTTCGCGCACGTCCATCACCTGGTGTCCGAAATCGCGGCCACTCTGGCGCCGGGATACGACGCGCTCGACCTGCTGCGCGCCGCCCTGCCGCCGGGCTCGGTCACCGGCGCGCCGAAACACCGCGCCATGCAGACCATCGACAGGCTCGAATCCTCGCCGCGCGGCGCCTATTGCGGCGCGGTGTTCCGCATCGGAACCGATGGCGCGATGGACAGTTCGGTCATCATCCGCGCCCTGGCCACCACCCGGCGGACGATCACCGCCGCCGCCGGGGGCGGGATCACCATCCTGTCCGACCCCGAACGGGAATATGCCGAAATGCGCCTCAAGATCGCACCGCTGCTGGCCCTGTTCGGGGCCGACCGGTCCCCCGGCCCCATAGGGGGCGGGACATGACCTGGCTCTGGCTGAATGACGGGCTGGTGCCGGCCGATCAGGCGCGGATCGACCCCGCCGATCGCGGCCTGACCCTGGGCGACGGATTGTTCGAGACGATGCGCGTGGCCGATGGCCGGATCGCCCACCTGTCCCGCCATCTCGACCGGCTGCGCCAGGGGGCCGCCATCCTGTGCTTCCCCCCGCCCGACCTCGACCGGATCGAGGACGCGCTGTGCCAGGTGCTGCGTCGCAACGATGTCGCCCACGGCGCGCTGCGGCTGACGCTCACGCGCGGCGCCGGCCCGCGCGGCCTGCTGCCGCCCCCGCGCCCCGCGCCGACCCTGCTGGTCGTCCCCTTTTCCGCCGCCGCGTCCGGCGCCGCCGTCCCGCCCCCGGCGCGCGTGGTCGTCAGCACCCGCATCACGCGTGACGCCGCCTCGCCGCTGTCGCGGGTCAAAAGCCTCAATTACCTGCCCAATATCCTCGCCCGGCTCGAAGCCGAACAGCGCGGCGCCGACGACGCCCTGCTGCTCAACGCTGCCGGCCGCCTCGCCGAAAGCACGATCAGCACCCTGCTGGTCAGTTGCGACGACGGGCTCCTGACCCCGCCGCTCGATGACGGCGCCCTGCCGGGCATCGCCCGCGCCGTGCTGCTGGCGCGCGGCCTGGCGGCCGAGGCCCCGCTCACCCCCGGCGACGTGCGCGCCGCCCGGGGCGCGCTGCTGGTCAACAGCCTGTCGGTGCGCCCCATCGCCAGCCTGGACGGCGACCCGCTGCCCTGCCCGGACGGGCTGGCGGACAGGGTGCGCGCCGCCCTGCGGGACTGACCGGCGCACAGGATCATTGCTCCACCGGCCCGGGTTGGATAAGGACGCGGGCTTCCTGTCCGTTCCATCCGTGAAAGGTCGCCCCCGCGATGACCCAGACGCAAGTGCCGGTCCGCCGCGCGCTGATTTCCGTTTCCGACAAGACGGGGTTGCTCGACCTCGCGCGCGCGCTGCTCGCCCACGGCGCCGAAATCCTCTCGACCGGCGGCTCGGCCCGTGCCCTGCGCGATGCCGGCCTTCCGGTGACCGAGGTCTCGGACCATACCGGCTTCCCCGAAATCCTGGACGGACGGGTCAAGACCCTGGTGCCGCAGATCCATGGCGGCATTCTCGGCCGGCGCGACCTGCCGGCGCACCTGGCGCAGATGGACGAACACGGCATCGCCCCGATCGACCTGGTGGCGGTCAATCTCTATCCGTTCGAGGCCACGGTGGCCTCCGGCGCCGGCCCCGAGGACTGCATCGAGAACATCGATATCGGCGGCCCGGCGCTGATCCGCGCGGCGGCCAAGAATCACGGCCATGTCGCGGTGCTGACCGACCCGTCCCAGTACGGCGCGGTGATCGACGCCCTGGCCGCCGGCGGCACCACCCTGGCCGCCCGGCGCGACCTGGCCGGCGCGGCCTATGCCCGCACCGCGTCCTATGATTCCGCGATCGCGTCCTGGTTCGCCGGCCAGCGCGGCGACGCGCTGCCCGAACGGCTGACCATCGCCGGCATCCGCCGCGAAAGCCTGCGCTACGGCGAAAACCCGCACCAGCAGGCCGCCTTCTACGCCGACGGCAGCACCCGCCCGGGCGTCGCCACCGCGCGCCAGGTGCAGGGCAAGGCGCTCTCCTACAACAACCTCAACGACACCGACGCCGCGTTCGAGGCCGTGGCCGAATTCGATGCCCCCGCCGTGGTCATCGTCAAGCACGCCAATCCCTGCGGCGTCGCCACCGCCGACAGCCTGTCGGCGGCATGGGACCTGGCCCTGCGCTGCGACCCGGTCTCGGCCTTCGGCGGCATCGTGGCGCTCAACCGCACGCTCGACGCCGACGCCGCGTCGCGCATCGCCACGATCTTCACCGAAGTCATCGTCGCCCCCGACGCGACGGACGAGGCCCAGGCCATCCTGGCCAGGAAGAAGAACCTGCGCCTGCTGCTGACCGGCGCCATGCCCGACCCGGCCCAGGGCGGCGTGGTGGTCCGTTCCGTGGCCGGCGGCTTCCTGGCCCAGACGCGCGACGACGGCCGCATCCTGCCCGACGCGCTGCGCGTCGTGACGCGCCGCGCCCCGACCGAGGCCGAGATGGCCGATCTGGTCTTCGCCTTCCGCGTCGGCAAGCACGTCAAGTCCAACGCCATCGTCTATGCGCGCGGCCAGGCCACGGTCGGCATCGGCGCCGGACAGATGAGCCGCGTGGACTCCGCGCGCATCGCCGCGCTCAAGGGCGCCGACGCCGCCCGCGCCGCCGGGCTGGACCAGCCGCTCACCACCGGCAGCGTGGTCGCCTCCGACGCGTTCTTCCCCTTCGCCGACGGGCTCGAGGCCGCGATCGCCGCCGGCGCCACCGCGGTGATCCAGCCGGGCGGCTCGATCCGCGATGACGAGGTCATCGCCGCCGCCGACCGCGCGGGCATCGCCATGGTCTTCACCGGCATGCGGCATTTCCGCCACTGACCGGCGGCGACGCCCGCGCAGCCGGGCGGCCCGCCGCGCGTTAGGACCTATCTCGAAACCGTCATGCCCGCGGCGGCCGCGCATATCCCCGTTTTCCGCGCATCGGGGGGTGCGCGTTGCTTGACAGCCTCATGCCGCGTCGTTAGCTAGCGCCTGCACCCGCCTGGAGGTGTGAACATTGGGTAAGGATACGGACAGCTCCCGCCAGTCCTTCGATACCCGCCTGAAGCAGGCCATGGACCGGAACAATCCGGACCGGGCGGCGCCGGCGGCGCAGGGCAGCGGCTTGTCCGCCAGCGACATGTCGGCCCTGGGCGTGGTTCTCAGGGCGGGCACCGAGATGGTATCGGCCCTCGCGGTCGGTGTCGCGATCGGCTGGGGGCTCGACCGGTGGCTCGGCACGCGCCCGGCCTTCCTGATCCTGTTTGCGTTCCTGGGCGGCGCTGCGGGCGTGCTGAATGTCTGGCGTCTGGTCAGGCCGCTGGACACGCCGGGGGACAAGCCGGGCCTGTAACCGCAGGGCCGGAACGGTAGAGGGAAGACGAAGTTGGCGGCCGGATCCACCATCGACGCACTGGGCCAGTTCGCGCTCCATCCGGTTCTGGGTGGGCTGGGTCAATCGCTGCGCTTCAGCCAGTCGCCGGCGATGATGATCGTGGCGTCGGCCCTGGTGCTGGGCTTCCTCTATCTGGGCATGCGCCCCGCCGCCGTGGTGCCGGGCCGCCTGCAGGCCGCGGCGGAAATCTGCTACGACTTCATCCACGACATGGCGGTCGATACGATCGGGGCCGAGGGCCGCGCCTTCTTCCCGTTCGTCTTCACGCTGTTCTTCTTCATCCTGGCCGGCAATTATCTCGGCCTGCTGCCCTTTTCCTTCGCCTTCACCAGCCATATCGCGGTCACGCTCGCGCTGGCGCTGCTGGTGTTCGTGCTGTCGGTCATCGTGTCGCTCAGGGTCCAGGGCGCGAAATTCTTCGCGCATTTCATGCCGGCCGGCGCGCCGCTGGCCCTGGCCCCGCTGCTGGTGCCGATCGAAATCCTCTCCTTCCTTTCCCGTCCCGTGAGCCTGTCGATCCGTCTTTTCGCCAACATGGTGGCGGGCCACGTGATGTTCGAAATGTTCGCCGCCTTCACGATCATGCTGGCCGGGCTCGGCCTGTTCGGCGATGTCCTCGCCGTCGGGCCGGTGGTCATCAATGTCGCGCTGATGGCGCTCGAACTGCTGGTGGGCGCGCTCCAGGCCTACGTGTTCGCGATCCTCACCTGCATCTACCTGCGGGAGGCGGTCGCACACTGATCGCGGCCTATCCCCAGCCTCTCCTGAACGCCTGAACAACCAAGGAAAGCCTCGCTATGGACATCGCTGCAGCCCGGGAAATTGGTGCCGGTATCGCCGTTATCGCCCTCGCCGGCGTCGGCATCGGCCTGGGTAACATCTTCTCCACGCTGGTCAGCAGCATCGCCCGCAACCCCGCCGCGCGTCCGCACGTGTTCGGCCTGGGCATGCTGGGCTTCGCCCTGACCGAAGCCGTGGCCCTCTACGCCCTGCTGATCGCCTTCCTGATCCTGTTCGTCTAAGTCCGGAGGCCGACGTGGCACGTTCCGCGGTGTCGATCACCCGCAAGGCGGCGTCGTCTCTCGCGACGTGCGCGCTGGCCCTGCCGCTGCTGGTCATGGCCGCGCCGGGCGCGCGCGCCGTGGGCATGCCGCAGCTCGATTTCGCCAACCCGCTGGTCATCGGCCAGGTGATCTGGGGCGGCGCGATCTTCCTGGTGCTCTACCTGCTGCTCAGCCGCTCGGCCCTGCCCAGGGTCGAGAAGGTGCTGGCCGGCCGGCGCCAGACGATCGACAACGATCTGGACATCGCCCGCCGCGCCAAGCAGGATGCCGACGCCGCGGTGGACGAACTGCACCAGGCCCGCCGCTCCGCGATGGCCGAGGCGCAGGCGAACGTCGAAAAGGTGATCGAGGACGCGCGCCTCGCCGCCCTTCGCCAGACGCAGGACATGAATGCCCGCCTCGCGCAGGAAATCCGCGACGCCGAGGCCCGCGTGGCCCACGCCCGCGCCGAAGCGCTCGGGTCGCTGCGCCAGATCGCCGGCGACACGGCGCAGACCCTGGTCCACCAGGTGACCGGCACGTCCGCGCCGGCCGACCTGCTGGCCCGGCAGGTGGATCACGCCGCCGCCGCGCGCGGCTTCTGACCGCGGACGCAAAGGAACAGGTCCATCCTCATGCTGCACGAACCCCGTTTCTGGTCGGCTGTCGCGTTCGTCCTCTTCTTCGTCCTGTTCGGCAGGAAGCTGTGGGCCCCGCTGGCCGCCGCGCTGGACGGCCGCGCCGCGCGCATCCGCGCCGACCTTGATGAGGCCGCCCGCCTGCGGCGCGAGGCCGAGCAGATGCTCGAGGATGCGACCCGCGAGCGTGAGACCGCGCTGGCCGAGGCCCGCGCCCTGGTCGAACATTCCCTCGCCGAGGCCGCCCGCATCGCCGAGGCCGCGAAGCGCGAGGCCGAGGCCGTCGCCCTGCGACGCGAACAGATGGCCCGCGACCGCATCGCGGCCACCGAACGCAGCGCGGTGCGCGAGGTCCGGCAGGCGGCGATCGACGTCGCCGTCGCCGCCACGCGCGACGTTCTGGCCGCCGCCCTGCCGGTCGAGGCCGGCGCCGCGATCATCGACCGGGCCATCGCCGACCTGCCGTCGGCCCTGGCCCGGCACGCCGCCTGACCGGGGCCGCGTTTCTGACCGCCCCCCCGCCTTCCGATCGCCCGGACGCCGCGCACGATATCGTGCTCAGCATCGTCGCGGCGGTCCTGAACGAGGCCGAGAATATCGGTCCGGTCTGCGCCGAAATGGCCCAAGCCGCCGCCCGCCTGCCGGCCTGCGAATTCATCTTCGTCGATGACGGCAGCACCGACGGCACGGTCGACGCCCTGCTGGCGGCGCGGCAGGCCGGCGTGCTGCCCAATCTGCGGGTGCTCAGCCACGACCGGCGGCTGGGCAAGTCCGCGGCGCTGCGCACGGGCATCGAGGCCGCGCGCGGCCGCTGGATCGCCACCATCGACGGTGACGGGCAGGACGACCCCATGGAAATCGCCGCCATGCTCGACGCGGCGCAGCAGGCTCCGGGCCGGCCCCCGCTGGTGGTCGGCGTCCGCCTCCGCCGGCAGGACCGGCTGTCGCGCGTCGTCGCCACGCGCCTGGCCAACGGGCTGCGCCGCCGGCTGCTGCGCGACGGCTGCCCCGATACCGGCGCGCCGATGAAATTGTTCCAGCGCGCCGATTTCCTGCGCCTGCCGCAATTCGAAGGGCTGCACCGCTTCCTGCCGGCACTGATGGGCCATTACGGCGTGCCGCTGGTCTGCCTGCCGGTGCGGCACCGCAGCCGCCTGCACGGGCATTCCAAATACACGAACCTCAACCGGGCGCTGGTCGGCATCCGGGACCTGATGGGCGTGATGTGGCTGAACAACCGCACAAGGCTCCCACGTCGCGTCACCGAACGCTAGTTCACTGTTTTGGCGATCATCTTTATCCGGTCGGAGTCCATCCGGCCGGATGATGCCCTAAGGACACGTGCCGGATGACGCGGCTGACCATGCGCCATTATGTTCTGCTCGCGCTGTGCACCTTCCTGATCTTCCTGCCGGGTCGCGCCAGCCTGCCGCCGCTGGACCGTGACGAACCCCGCTACATGGAAGCCAGCGCCCAGATGCTGCGCAGCGGCGATTTCATCGATGTCCGCTTCCAGGACCGTCCGCGCTATTTGCAGCCGGCCGGAATCTACTGGCTCGAAGCCGCCTCGGTCGCCGCCACCGGCACGCTGCGCCGGCACGCCGTCTGGGCCTATCGCATTCCCTCCCTGATCGCGGTGACCGCCGCCGTCACGCTCACCGCCTGGATCGGCGCCACGCTGTTCGGCCCGGCCAGCGGCCTGCTGGCGGCGGGCCTGCTCGCCGTCGCGGTGCTGGTGACGGCCGAGGGCCGCATGGCGACCATCGACACCACGCTCCTGCTGGCGGTGCTGCTGGCCGAAACCGCGCTGCTGCGCGCCTGGCTGGATCGCGACCGCGACCGGCTGACCCCGCTCGCCACGGCGCTGCTCTATTGGGGCGCGCTGGGCGCGGGGCTCATGCTCAAGGGCCCGGTGGTGCTGATCCCCGGCTTCGGCACGCCGCTGGCCCTGGCGCTGGTCGAGCGGCGGACCGACTGGTGGCGCCGCCTGCGCCCCGCCTGGGGCTGGGCGCTGATGCTGGCGATCGTGCTGCCGTGGTGCATCGCCATCGGCGTCGTCAGCCACGGCGATTTCTTCGCCCGTGCGGTGGGCAACAATTTCCTGGGCAAGGTCGCCTCGGGCCAGCAGGCGCACGGCCTGCCGCCCGGCTATCATCTGGCCGTCTTCGCCATCGCCTTCTGGCCAGGTTCGCTCTTCGCGGCCATGGCGCTGCCTTATGTCTGGGCGCGGCGGCGCACGCCTTCCGTGCGGTTCCTGCTCTGCTGGATCGTGCCGCACTGGCTGGTGTTCGAAGCCATCGCGACCAAGCTGCCGCATTACGTGCTGCCGACCTATCCGGCCATCGCCCTGCTGACGGCGGCCGCGATCATGGCCATGCCGCATCGCTGGTCATGGCCGGCGGCGCGCTGGGGCAAAATCGTGCTGGCGGTCTATGGCGGGCTGTGGTTCGCCATCGGGGTGGCCCTGTCGCTGGCCGGTCCCGTCCTGCTGTGGCGCCTGCAGCACCAGGTGGTGCCGGCGGCGCTGATCGTGCCGGTGGGGGCGCTGCCGCTGGTGGTGGCCGCCGCCTGGTTCGTGATCGGCGGCCACGTGCTGCGCGCCGCCATGACATCCATCGCGGCGGCGGCGATCATCCATGTCGGCCTGTTCCTGACCGTCATCCCCAACCTGCAGGCGATCTGGCTCAGCCCCCGCCTCGCCGCCCTGGTCGACGACTACCGGCCATGCCCGGATACGATCGTGGCGTCCGCCTCGTTTTCCGAACCCAGCCTGGTCTTCCTGGTCGGGCAGAATACCGCCCTGGTCGGCCCCGCCGGCGCGGCCGACCTGCTGCGCGACAACCGCGCCTGCGGCCTCGCCCTGGTCGATCGCCGGGACGAACCCGCCTTCCGCGCCCGGCTGCGCCAGGACGGGCTGGACGTGACCGAATTCGGCCGCGTCGCCGGTCTCAACTACTCGACCGGCAAACATCTCGATATCGGGCTGTTCGGGCCGGCGACCCCCTGAATCACCGGCGGCCGCCCTTCGGGGCGCGTCGCCTCAGGCCACGCGGTCCGACATCGCGGTGGCCAGCATCAGCGCGGCGACGGCGGGCAGAAAGGCGACCAGTTGCACGAACGACGCAAAATGCATCGAGCTGGCGACCAGGTTACCGATTTCCTGAATAAACATTATCCGAATTCCCTTGGATTTGATTGCGGGCGGAACCAACACGGAATCCCGTCTACACGCAACACAAAAGAACTTGGGGTCTGATAACAGGAAAACGCATAGTAATCTCTAAACGAATAGTCTGATTACTCTTTGAACAGGACCAACTTTATTTTCCCTGCTGAACAAGCGGCCCGGCACGTCCCGCTGATGACCGTTTGGGCGCCGGCTCCCCCGACATGGCGATCATCGGATAAAGATGGTCAATAAATATGCAATCTGCACATTTATTGACCTTTCGGTGTTTTAACCGAAAATCGTGCCTTGCGTGCCCACGACGTGCTGACGCGCAGCCCGTGCCAGGCCACCAGGCTGTCGCACAGGAAGGTCGCCAGCGCGCCCACGGTGCAGGCCAGCGCCAGCGCGAACATCATCACCAGCCACGACGCCACCGCGGAATCGCGCAGACTGCCCAGAAACAGCACGAAGGCCGCGCCACAGGTCGATGCGCCGCCGACCGCCCCCAGCAGGATCGACGCATCCAGCAGCAGCGTCCGGCGGTGCAGATGCGTCAGGTGCCGGTGCAGATGCAGCCGCTCGGCCCGGTTCGCGGCCGCCTTCAGGGCGTCGGTGGCCTTTTCGATATGGTCCGACACGCGGGCCAGCCGCGTGTTGAACAGATTCAACAGCGTCCCGATCCCCGACAGCATGAAGATCGGGGTCAGGGCGGTCTGGATCAGGTGCGCGACGCTGTCGACCGGCTCATCGGGCAGCAATCCGGGAAAAGGGGACAAGGCAGGGTCTTTCCGTGGCGGGTAAAGCCGCATGATGCAATCCTGGCCCCACCCGTCAATGCGCTGCCGGCAGGGTCGAGTTCCCGGTCCGCCACACAGGGCGTTTTCGCCGAACCGGTGTTCGGCGAAAACGCTTTATGTTATTATTTTATCGAGTATCCTCACTCGCTCAAACGATTGCCCGACATGACCCAAGACCCGGCCAGCATGCTGGCGACCTATACCCTGACGCTGTCCTGCCCCAATCGGCCGGGCATCGTGGCGGCCATCGCCACCACGCTCTTCGAGGCCGACGGCAACATCACCGAGGCCCAGCAGTTCGACGACGTCGAAACCGGCCTGTTCTTCATGCGCGTCGTCTTCTCCTGCCGCGCCGACGCCGAACGCACCGAATGGCTGCGCGCCCGGCTGGACGCGGTGGCCGCGCGCTTCCGCATCAGTTGGACATTGCATGACCGCGCCCAGCGCCGCCGGGTCCTGCTGATGGTGTCGAAATTCGACCATTGCCTGGTCGACCTGCTCTATCGCTGGCGCATCGGCGAACTGCCGATGACCCCCACCGCCATCGTCGCGAACCACCCGCGCGACACCTATGCCCATATCGACATGGGCGACATCCCCTTCCATTACCTGCCCGTCGCCCAGGACACCAAGGCCGCGCAGGAAGAACGCCTGTGGTCCCTGGTCCAGCAGACCAATTCCGAACTGGTGGTGCTGGCCCGCTACATGCAGGTCCTGTCCGATTCGCTGTCGGCGCGCCTGTCGGGACAGTGCATCAACATCCACCATTCCTTCCTGCCGGGCTTCAAGGGCGCGCGCCCCTATCACCAGGCCCATGCCAGGGGCGTCAAGCTGATCGGCGCCACCGCCCATTACGTCACCGCCGACCTGGACGAAGGCCCGATCATCGAACAGGACGTCGAACGGGTCAGCCATTTCGACACGCCCGACGACCTGGTGCGCAAGGGCCGCGACATCGAACGCCGCGTGCTGGCCCGCGCCGTGCGCTACCATCTCGATGACCGGGTGATCCTCAACGGCCACAAGACCGTGGTCTTCGGCGACTGACCCCTCGCCGGCAACGTTTCTTTATCGCACCGACCTGCGCCGTGCCGGATGAAGCCATATTGACTTGGCGCATGGACTTCCTAGGGTCTGTGGGGATTTGGGATTCCTATTTTAGCGGAGATGTGATTCACCCTCTGGATGGATCGCTTAGTACTGACCGATGCCCAATGGGCGAAGATAGAACCGCATTGCCTGGGTAAGCTGTCTGATCCCGGACGCAGTGGCCGCGACAACCGGCTATTCATTGAGGCGGTTCTTTGGATTGTCCGAACAGGCAGCCCATGGCGGGACCTTCCTGCCACATTCGGCAACTGGAATACGGCATTCCGCCGGTTTCGTGATTGGCGCGAAGCCGATGTTTTCAAGCGGATTTTTGATGCCTTGTCGGGAGACCCCGACATGGAATACGCCATGGTTGATGCCACTATCGTCAAGGTCCACCGGCACGGCCAAGGCGCAAAAGGGGACTCAGAGCCAGGCCATTGGTCGTTCCAAAGGCGGGATAACGACCAAGATCCTGGCCCTGACCGATGCCTTGGGCAACCTTGTTCGCTTCAAACTGCTACCGGGGAACCGCTACGACACGATCGGCGTCGCCCCTTTGATCGATGGCATCAACTTCGAAGCCCTGCTGGGCGACAAGGCCTTTGATGCCAACTGGATCATCGAAGAACTCGACCAGCGAGGCGCGAAAGTCGTCATCTCACAACGGTCACAGCGCAAGAACCCGCGCGCCATTGACGAAGAGATATACAAATGGCGTCACCTGATCGAGAACTTCTTCTGCAAACTCAAGGAGTTCAAGCGCATCGCCATGCGAGCCTGCAAAACCGACCGGAGCTTCGAGGCGATGATATATCTCGCCGCAGGTGTCATCAACTCACGCTAAATCCCCACAGACCCTAGTGTCCTGCCCGAGAAATTCTTATGAGAATTTCTCGGATCAGCAGGCCACTAAAATATTGATTCTAGTGTCCTTTCGATTCCAAAATTCGCTTGCGAATTTCGGAATCAGGACACTAGACTCGCGCTCGGTCTTTACCGGCGGCGGTCCGGTCCCGCGGAGGGATCGTTCCGGACCATGACGGTCCAGCGCCGGCGGATCGCGGAGCAGGAATATTGTCTTCACTGGCCGGCTGGGTCCTGACAGATGGCCGCTTATGGCGGCGCTGACCGACACGCCGCGCGCGTCCCGCTCCAGGCCGGACGCCGCGCCGTCGCTCGATCATTTCGTCTGCGTTCTTGATGCGTCCGGCCAGGTCGCCGGTTGGGGCCCCGACGCCGAACGGCTGATGGGCTACAGCGCGTCCGACATGCTCGGTCGCCCGTTCGCCGCGCTGTTTCCCCTCTCGTCGGACGGCGCGCCGTCGCCGGCCGACATCCGGACCACCCTGCTGGCGCGCAAGACCGGCGCGCGCTTTCCTGCCCGAGTGGAAATCCGGCCCCTTTCCGGCATGGTCCCCGGCACGGCGGACGCGCCGTTCTCCTGCGCGCTGGTCTTCGACATGTCCGCGGCATCCGACGGCCTGTCCGATGGGGCGGCACAATCGATCCTGCCGCATGTCTCCGAAGGTGTCGCCCTGTTCGGGGCGGATCGCGGCCTGCATTATTGCAATCCGCGCTTCGCCGAGATCCTCGGCCTGACGGACATGGTGCTTCGGCCCGGGACGCCGCTCGATGCCATCCTGGCCTCGCTCTCCAGCCTCGGCGGCGGCACGCTGCATGGCGGCGCGTCCCCGGGGCAGGCGACTCTGGGCCAGGCGATTCCGGACAAGGCGCCTTTGGACGAGGCGACCGCAAACGACACGTTCCCGCATGACGCCCCGCCGGGGGGAGTGCTTCGGGGCGGTGCCGAAATCCAGCGCCTCGGCCGGGCGGTACGCCTGTCCTGGACCGGGCTTTCCGACGGGCGCGTGATGCTGCACTGCCACGACGTGACCGACCTGCGCCGGGCCGAAAGCCGCGCCCGCTTTCTCGAACATCATGACGACGTCACCGGCCTGGCCAATCTCCAGGGTCTGCAGACGCATCTGCGGACATTGTGCCACACCGAACCCGACGGTTTCGCCATCTTCTATTTCGACCTGTTCGGCTTCAAGCGCATCAACAACACGATGGGCCACGCCGCCGGCGACGACCTGCTGCGCGTCGTCGCCGACCGCGTCCGCCGGGTGATGAACCCGTCCGACATCGCGGCCCATATCCGCGGCAACAAGTTCGCGCTCGTGCTCATCGCGAACCTGTCCGAATCCGCCCTCCTGGACCAGGCCCGGCACCTGCGCCTGGTGCTGTCGCGCCCGATGTCGGTCCTGGGGCACGAGGTCACGGTCGGCGTGGGCATCGGCATCGTCCGCTTCCCCGGCGACGGCACCGATTGCGGTACGCTGATGTGGAACGCCGACATCGCCCTGCAGCACGCCAAGGATCGTTCGGGCGACGGCATCCGCTTCTACGAACCCGCCATGGACCGCCTGCGCCAGCAGCGCATGGATCTCGAACGCGACCTGCAACGCGCGCTGGCGCATCATGAATTCGTGCTGTTCTACCAGCCGGTTCTCAATGTCGACAGCAACCGCATCGTGGGGGTCGAGGCCCTGATCCGCTGGCAGCATCCGACCCGCGGCCTGCTGGCGCCCGGCGCTTTCATCCCGGCGGCCGAAAGCATGGGCCTGATCTACGATATCGGCATCTGGACGCTCGATGCCGCCTGCCGCCAGGCGACCGCCTGGCCCCGGCATATCGTCGTGTCGGTGAATGTCTCGGCCGCCCAGTTCCGCCATGACGGGCTGATCGAAAGCGTGGCCGGCGCGCTGCGCCGTTCGGGGCTCGATGCCTGCAGGCTGGAACTGGAAGTTACCGAAACCGCGATGATCGACGACGTACCCCGCGCGGCCCGCATCCTGCGCCGCCTGCGCGACATGGGGGTCCAGATCGCGCTCGACGATTTCGGCACCGGCTATTCCTCGCTCAGCTTCCTCAACAGCCTGCCCTTCACCCGCATCAAGATCGACCGCAGCTTCGTGCGCAACCTGGGCGACGGCAGCGGCGACGGGGCGGCGATCGTGCGGGCGATCACCGGCCTGTGCAGCAGCCTGAACGTGATCGCCACCGCCGAAGGCGTGGAAACGCGCGAACAGTTCGATTACCTCAGGCGGGTGAATTGCCCGGAAATCCAGGGCTATTTCATCAGCCGCCCATGCCCGGCCGCCGACATCCAGCCCCTTCTGGACCAGACGGATTGACCTCTTCCTTTATCTTCCATCTTCCGAAAGGAAAGAAAAAACCCTGATTCTTTATGAGATTTTTTTCTCACTCTGCAAAAATCCCCGAAAACGTCCAAAAGTTTTTTGGTTCTTTTTTTCAAAAAAGAACGGACCCCCCATCCGGACAAGGAGAAAACCCACATGCTGGCCGCATTATTCCTGGCGGTGGTGCTGATCTGGGGCACGACATGGTTCGCCATCCATGTCCAGGTCGGCGCGACCCGGCCGGACGTGGCGATCTTCTGGCGCTTCCTGATCGCCGCGCTGACGATGGGGGCCTGGCTGGCGCTGTCGGGGCGGCTGCGGCGGGTGCCGGCGCGGCTGCATGGCTGGCTGGCCCCGATGGGGGCGTGCATGTTCTCGGGCAATTTCCTGGCGATCTACGATGCCGAAACCCTGCTGTCCAGCGGCATGGTCTCGGTCATCTTCAGCATGGCCACCCTGTTCAACACGCTCAACCAGTGGCTGTTCTTCCGCCGGCGTCCCGACGGCCGCGGCATGGCGGGCGGCTGCGTCGCCATCCTGGGCGTCGCCGTCATGACCGGCGTGGGCCAAGGGGGCATGGGCCACGGGGGCGCGGGCCACGGGGGCATCGATGCGCGCGGGGCTGGGCTCGCGCTGTTCGGCACCTTCCTGTTCTCCTGCGGCAACATGCTGTCGCGCCGCGCGGCGGCGGCGGGGACCGACCTGCCCAACGCGGTGTTTCGCGGCATGCTCTGGGGTTGCCTGTTCCTGGCGGTCCGCCTGCTGGCCACGGGGCACGGCTTCGCGGCCCCGGCCGATGCGGCCTGGATCGCGGCCCTGCTCTATCTCGCCTTGCCGGGGTCGGTGGTCGCGTTCCTGGCCTATCTGCACCTGGTGCACCGCATCGGCGCCGACCGCGCGGCCTATACGACGATCCTCTCTCCCGCCGTCGCCCTCATCATCTCGGTCGTGTGCGAGGGCACGCGCTGGACCGCCAACATGACCCTGGGCATCGCCCTGATCCTGCTGGGCAACCTGGTCACCTTCGCCCGCGCCGACCGGCTGCTAGTCCTTTTCTGCAAGCCGTGACCCGTCAATTGCTGGGAAGGTCTCACAGTCCGAGTGGATTGTTCGCTCCGGTGTATCGACGTCTAGAAACAAAATGACCGATAGCAAGGCTTCTATTTGTTCAATCCGCTTGACAAACCGTCGCGTTCCTATCGAATGGAGATTCGCCGGCTTACGCGATAAAATTGCATCAGGCGCGGAGCAAGCACGTTGATGCATAGCCCAGAGAATACAAGAACCGATGACGCGATCTTCCACTCCTCAAGCGGCTCGCTCAAAACCAAGACCGACGAAGCCAGCCCAACAACGGGCACGAGCAGCGTAAAAGGCACAATCTGTGCGGCCCGATAATGACCTAGTAGCTTATTCCAGAATGCATAGCCGAGGAGCGTCGTCGGATATACGAGATACGCCAGCGCTAGGATCGAATGAATCCCGAGCTTCTCTACGCTATTGGTGATGCTAGTCCAACCGTCGACATACACACATAAAACAAAAAGCGGAGCCGATGCGAGCGCACTTCCCCATACGACGAGTCCAAACACGTCGACACCTCGAAAACTTTTAGCGACAATGTTTCCACACGCCCAAGATAATGCCGCCATCAAGACAAAGCAGAGGCCCGAAAGGGTTACATCGCCGCCTGCATGGAAAGCGAGTAGCCCGATGCCGACCGAAGAAACAATGGCTCCTGCAACCTGAAACATATTGGGCTGTTCCCGCAAAAAAACAGCCGCTAAAGCCAGAGTAATAAATACTTGAATCTGCAAAATAATCGATGCCAGTCCAGCAGAAACTCCGAGAAACATTCCTGTAAATAGAAACACGAACTGTCCCACAAAATTGAACAGCCCGTATGCGACCATTCCTACGAATGGAACGGAGGGGCGCTTTACAAAAAAAACGGCTGGGAAGCCGGCTAAGAAGAATCTCGCGAAACACAAAAGCAACGGTGAGAAGCCGCTCAGGCCGATTTTGATTATGACGAAGTTAAATCCCCATATAAGAACTACAAGTATAATTTCTAATATATGCCTGAATTTCATATTATTCATTTTATATTCCTCCCCATCCAAAAAAACAAGCACGTCAGTCAATTACAACGAGCATGCACAATCACGACGAAACTGCAAAACGTGCGACGCAGACCGTCGGCCCTTCGTCGTGACCTATATTAGATAGATATGGATCCTACCGCATTGGCTTCGATATCGAGCCTGTGTCCGGGCGGGTAATCTTCAGGAAATCGGCGCTATTGATAAAAATCGATGCGTCGAGACGGCCAGCATTAAAGACGAATTCAGGTTCATGTAGCAAGTGCTCGTCGAACACGACATTCAACCGGGCATCGAACGACAGCGGAGGCACGGCCCCCATCACGCATCTGGTCAATTCTCCAGCCGCCTCGGGTGACGCCAGTTTAGCATCACCATTGTAAATCCGTTTTAATGCCTTAAAATCAATCAGCCGGTTGCCAGGGACCACAGCCAGGAAATACGCAATAGCAGCCTTTGGCCGATGTACGGCTACAACCATCGCCTTTGTTGCACACTCGAGCCTATGTCCGCGGATTTCGCTTGCAAGATCAGTGCGCCCTTCGGGCGCATGGCGCATCAGATTGAAACGTACCTGCTTTTCTTCGAATAGTAGTAGTAACCGGTGAAAAATATCGTCGATATGCTGATCCATCTCTGCCCCCGTACAATGTCGGCCTTAATGCAGATTCTGCCGGCCTCAACCGGCAGAATTGCGGCTCAGCTCCAGGTTGCTACCTTCGAAAAATTGTTTTCCGAGATGCCCAGGAAAAATCCTAATGTTATTCGGTCGTTGCCAGAAACAGGTGAAATCTCGTGATAATACGCCGGGTTGAGTAGATATACGTCACCGACTTTTGGCTTGTATCTAATAGGGGGAAATGTGGTTACGACTGCCGCGTCATAGCCAAGTCCATTGCGAATTTTATATTTCTCGTCAGCTGGACACCATTGCCTTTGATAATGAAGCAGCTCTCCGCCATGATCACATTCCTGCAAGCATACGACACAGCTCAATTGATGGCTGAAGTTCTTCACCAAAAGCGGCGTCATAACTGCGTCACGCATGATATTATCGTTGTGCAGGGGATTCGCAACACCATCTCCGTGGATCCTAATAACGCATGACGCGTACTGTAACTCTGGACGTTCCGCTGCAAGAAAAATTGACTTCGGGCCAAATACTTCTTCCAACTTCCTCTTGACGATAATGTCGAGTGAAAAGCCAGCCTCGGAAAGTATCTTCTTCGTTTTCTTAGCGTCGTCGAAGTAAATATCGGGATTTTCAATGTGCTTCGCCAGGTAAGGTCCTAGGGTTGTTAGTGTCCCATTTACGTAATGCGTCGTTCGTCTATACTTGAGGGCACACTTAAGACTAGACAATTGACTTTCAAGCTCCCGTTGGTCGATTAAACCTCTCAGGACGACGAGGCCGACCGTTCCTTGCGCCAGGGCCTTAAGCGCATCGTATTCGATCTTTGACTGGCACTGCAGATCGTGAACTTTCATTTCCCATGGCGGAGTACTAGCGGTAATCATGTCGGATCTCCAAAGATAGTTCAATAACTGAATTTTTCTTCAACGCTTTCCAAGCGCTCATTGCTGCAAGACTTGGAATGGGTTCAGATGAGAAGATCTTGAATCCTGCACCGACCAATTGATGCATTTGGAAATAGGATTCATACCTGCAGCCGGGGAACACGTAATGAATGATAAAGGCACGGTCCTGCGTTAGCAGAAACGCATTTCCAGACGAATTTCCATCTGGTATTAAATCAAGTTTTGTCATGAGTGTATTTATGGATAGGTTCCCGTCATCAGATCCAAGGAGGTAACTAAAATATTCGTCGCTGTCGAATGAGGAGTCCTCAAGTCCAATCAATTTGTGGACCGTTGGGGTGAACCCGTTATGCATAAAATGCCATTCTTTCGATGGAGCACCGGAAGTTCGAACCAGTGGATGGGCGAACCTCAATCCAATCTTGGTCGGAACGGTTGCGTGACGCGCATGTATTGCAATCATGTGTGGGGCGCTCCCTGCCAGGGGCGTAGTCTCGAAATCTGCCTTGAAAAGTGGGAATGTTGACCTGAAATAATGGAACGTATTCGAATCTTCTTTGTTTACCCACACTGCCCCCCAACCATTCGGATGACAGGTGATCGGTCCATCGTGATCAGCTGTGAGGCCGCTACTCATCGCAACAGCTGCGTCGAAAATGTCGCGGACTGTGATGTTCCCGACGGCGAGTATCATCCGGCACATAAAGAATTCTCCACGCGGGGTCGAATGCACGAAAGAAGAAGGTTTCGAATTTCGGCTGGGTTGTCATGCGTCAAAGTGATGCGACCAACTGCAGAGCCGTGGCGCGTGAGATCGGCTCCTAAAGTCGGATATGGCTTTGCGAGGGCGAGATTCGAAATGACAGCGGGTAATGCTGAACTCGAAGCGACGACGTTATGGCCGCGTTTACCGAGCGTGTCACCACGTTCGAGTTCTTCGGCAGACATACAGGACACCTGGACCTCACCACCCATCAGTTTCATCCGGATGCCCATAATGGCGGCATTGGTTTGCGGAACTGGAGGAGCCTGACAATGCGCCGGACGCCGCGCGTGAACCAGGAGAGCCTGCTGCGGCTCATGTTCGCGGGTTGACGTCTGGGGCTTTTTTTTCGTCCGCTGATGGATTGGTTTGTGCGTCGCACAGGCCGGTGGAGACGGCGAAATACAAAGCGATACTCATCACCAGCACCAACCGGCCGAGACGTTCGGGGGAACGCAACTGACTGTGTTCGAGACCGAAGCCGCGCGATTTGAAGTCGGAGAACATGGGCTCGATGCCCCATCGTGCGCTGTAATCCAGTGTTGTCAGGTAGCTGGGGGTGTCGGACATCGCAATGATCCACGGCTCGGCATGGCCGGGCGCGTTGATGATGCCGATATTGGTGACAATACGCCGATGGGTGAGCGCGACGTCGGTCAGATAGGGACGCTTGTCAGTGACATGTTCGGCCAGGGAGGTTTTGTGGCCGCCCGCGGCGACCCGCAGATTGGACCTCACGCGCAGCCGATAACCCCAGCCTCGGGCGATGGCGAACGCGATCAGATCCGGCGTGCCGTAGAACCGATCCGCCATCAGGCAAATCTCGGCCTGGGAAGGCAGCCAGCCGGCAACCGCTTGGAGCAGGTCCTTCTGAACAGCGAACCCGATCGCCCCTTCCGTCGCCTCGACCCGCCAGGCCAGCGGCAACGCGCGCTCGCCAAAACGCAGCGAGAGCATCAGGATCTGATGGCGGTCATTGGCCTTGGTCTGGTCCATGATCAGCACCACACGCCCGTCTTCGGCGGCCTTGGTGAGCACCTCGCGCGCAAACGGTTCCATGACTTCATCACAGACCACGAGGGGGTTGTCGATGAACCGAGCGATCCACTGGTAACGCATGTCCGCTCGTTCTGCCGCGCGCGGCAACGAAGCCGCCAACACCATCAGATTGGCGCTGCGAACGTCCAGCATGGTGGCGACAAGCAGCGCGAGTTTGTCACGCTGGGTCTTGCGCTGTCCAGGCAACCGACGCTGCAAATCCGCCGCAATGCCAGCCGCCATTTCCACAATAGCCGGGGTCATGCCAAATCCGCTCCTCACAAGGGCAGAATCCTTGAATCACAGCCAGATTCAGCACGTCAATCCAGACTCCATAAAAACTGATGGGTGGTGAGCACCTGGACAATAGGTCGTCTCGGTAGTTTTGACATGACGAAGGGACCGAGCGACCTCCGGCCAAGAAAGAGCTTAAAGACCGCCTCGCTCCACGAGGTACCGGATACCGACGTCACCGCAGTCTCAAGGCTTGCGCCAGACAACCTGAATCCGCCTCCGCGAAGTACCAACGTTCCGCGTTTTTTATGAGATCGAGAAGGAAGGGGCCATGTGTGTAGCTAAAGGCGCGGGTAATTTCCTGTACAACGCTTGTGGCAACGTCCCGATAAGGGTCCAGCCCGTCTCTAGTTGCCTCGATTTGAATGAAATCAGGCAATATTTCGCTAGAACACATGGCGCTTTCAACGTCCTGAAATCATTTCGACGACGACCGGCCCATCTGGATGATGACGGGTCTCGATCAGGGATTTATGAGGATCTCGTTCCAGAACATGCTGGATGATGTCTATTTTCCCTTGTGATAGACATTCCTTGGCCGCCGTGTCGGCATAAAGATGCTGCATTTGGTCGAGCTTCAGTCCGCTCATCCGTTCTAAGGTGTCGATTAGGTTTGGGTCAGTCAAGTTGCCGGCTTGTGACCGTCTACCGGATAGCAGGCGGCGCAGGTCGGATTCAAATCGAAGATAATCAGGATATTC
Source organism: Nguyenibacter vanlangensis (assembly GCF_038719015.1). Lineage (NCBI taxonomy): Bacteria > Pseudomonadati > Pseudomonadota > Alphaproteobacteria > Acetobacterales > Acetobacteraceae > Nguyenibacter > Nguyenibacter vanlangensis. The sequence goes on along the minus strand of NZ_CP152276.1, from coordinate 2,987,804 downwards.
CCGCTCAAGAAATAGCCTCAGATTTTCGCCCTGTTTCACGAACGGGGAATAGGTCATGCAGATAAGATGCGTTTCGCTCAATCCATATGCGGACCATGCGTAAGCAGTTGCCAGCTTTCTCATATACTCGCGCCCGACGCGGGTCGCGTAGCGGTCGCGAACTAGACAAATTAGGGAATCCGGGAACTTCTTCTCATGCATAAGATTTATAGCGAAGTTCACATATTCAACAATTCCCTCGTCATATGAGCGTGCGTAAACATGTTCACACTTCAGGCCACGAAGGTGAGCCATAAGAAGGGGATTGGCACAATCCGATTCGGTAAAACTAAAAGCCAATTCGTCGAACTCGAATTTTAGGCAATCTGTAAGAAGAGCCCAGTGACTCCCGGCATCATATGAGGTGTCTTCGTAAATCGAAAAAAATTTCAGTTTGGATGAGACCGCGGTGTATACGACGCGCTCCTCCAAGTCCTTCTGATTGTCATGTATGGATGCAAAATATCGGCTCGATATCTGGTCAATTGTCTTGAGAATGCCTCGAAACCCGCTGTCTCTGGCAACTGGAAGCCCGAGCTCTTTTGATAGTCGGTTCACCCAGAGGAGATACGACCTCTGCTCGTACCGCGAGTCGCCCGTAACGATGATATCGACGCCACCTTCATGCGCTGCGGCAAGACCAAATGAGCTTACCATGCTGAGATTGCAGGCGTTACAAAATGTTGGGCGGGCATCAGCTCGTGTTCGGTGAGCCGTCATCAGAATGTCCTGGCGGTTTCTCGCCGCCAGTTCGCCAGGAAGAGCGAGGGCAACGCTGAAGGGCCTGATAACCGACCCGTCGATGAGGAATGCTTCGCACAGGCTGTCATGGTCGATTCCGAGCGCCTGGTAGCACCGGTCGATATTTTGCATTACGGCGGGCGGCATCCCGGCATGTCTGTTCGTCGCGACGCGGAGGAAAAATGTTCGTCCCGTGTCTCTCAATATCAATAGCTGAACAAGCCGGATGAACGCCACAGTGTAGGAGCTGTCTTTTCCTCCCCCATAAGCGACAAGTAGTTTTAATGGTCTATCATTGCCATCTAACGATGTGCGCATCTTTATGGCCGCGCTCTTGGCTCCGGCTAACTGCGTATCTGTCAGATAGGAAGATATTTTGCTTATATAGCCCGCATGGATGGAGGTGAACCCTCGTTCGAGGTCGGTTGCCGAAATGTCTCTATTCATAATGCCGCCATGTTGCCTGAAAAGGAACTTTTCGCTCTTTTTTCGCAATGTTGCCTGAAGAGAAACGAACTTAGGCTTCGTGAATCTCTATCTTCGTCTAGCAAACGCTGACAGGATACGTACCGGTCGGCTATATACAGTTGCAGCCCATATGTTGCATAACAGATCGGAACTGTCGTGGAGAGGTGGAGAGATGGATCTGCCGCTTTATCGGAGTGTGGCTAGGCGTTTGTCAGAGGGGATCAAGCAAGCCGGCTTAAATCCGGGCGCTCGCCTCCCGTCCGTCCGGACTTTGGCTAAGCAGTACAACGTGAGTCATTTGACTGCGGTGCAGGCGCTTCAGTCACTCGAGAGTGAGGGCTTGATTTTTGCTCGCCCTCGCTCGGGTTACTATGTTGCGACTCCGGAGTTGCAGGGGCCAAAAAGACGCGTTAAAGTTATTTGGCCAAATCCGCTACCTGAGCTCGACCCGCAGGCCAGAGACCACTTGGCAATGGTCGGTGCGCCATGTGCGGCCCGGCTGGATCTCGCTGTTGGGGAGCCGGAACTGTATCCAGTGAAGCGCTTCAATGTTATTCTGCGGCGGCTGGCTTATCAACAACCATCTTTAGTGAGTGAGCATACCCGGGGAATGGGGAATCTGGGGCTGCGTCTGACAGTGGCCCAGCAGGCGTTACAATATGCTTGCGAACTCGATCCGGATGAACTCGTGGTTACGAACGGCTGCGTTGAGGCACTTAATCTGGCCTTACGCGCAGTAACGAAACCGGGGGATATCATAGCGGTAGAGACTCCGACATACTTTGCTCTTCTGCAGATGCTGAGGGCGCTCGAACTTATTCCGCTTCCGATACCGTGTGCCGCTCCAAATGGCATGGATATCGAAATTCTCCGAAAAAAGATTAAGTTCGTTCCAATCAAGGCCGTCGTTACCATCGCAAATGGTAATAATCCTGTCGGAACTGTTGCTTCGGATGAAAATAAACGCGGTCTCGTGCGGCTACTTTCTGACCTTAATATTCCGCTTATAGAAGATGATATATTTGGAGACGTTTGCTTTCAGGAGGGCCGACCCCGACCTGTTAAGTCGTTTGATAGAACCGGTGGCGTTATTTTATGCAGTGGCTACTCGAAGAGTCTATGTCCCGGACTGCGTGTCGGTTGGGTTGCCGGGGGAAAATATGCGGAACGCATTAAGCTTCTTAAATACACTACCAGCATGGCGACGGCGGAATTGCAGCAAGCAGTAGTTAAAGAAATGCTTTCCAGTGGAAGTTACACAAAGCACCTGAGAGTGCTTAGAAGAGATCTATTGGGGCACCAGAAGATGCTGAGGGAGTGGGTATTAGAGAGTTTTCCAAAAGGTACTGAAATCTCCGAGCCAGCTGGCGGTTTCGTACTCTGGGTTCGCCTCCCACAACGCGATGGGATGAAAGTGACTTCGAGAGCGCTCTTTGCACCCGCAAGAGAGGAAGGGATCGGGTTCGCGCCAGGACATCTGTTTGGGGTCACAGGAGAGTTTGACGAGTATCTTCGACTGAATTCAGGTTGCCGTCTAACACCCATGTTACAGTCCTCAGTATCTCGCCTCGGACAATTGTACATATGATTTGCCTCTGTAAAACTGGTCCATTTTGGCTGCCGGTTTTTCGGTGGATTCCTGGTATGGCCTGGCTCGTCTTCAAGCTCGATCGTTCGGCCGGCCTCATGCCGCCCCTTACCCAAAACAATCCCTATCTTGACGCATAGAGCATCATCCGACCGGACGGGCGCATCCGGTCGGATAAAGATGCTCGCTAAAACAACGAGCTAGAGCCATATCCGTGAACCAGTGTGAACGGATATGGCTTGGAGGCAAAGTTCCGAACAGGAAATGACGGGACGATCGGTCACCCGATCGTGTGAAGATGCTCCACTCTACAGGCTCACGCCCATCCGCTGGCTGAACCACACCATCACCAGATACAGCCCGACCGTCAGGCCGCAGCCGGCGCCCAGCGACAGGGCGAAGGACACGCCGTGGCGCATCATCCACGGAATCAGCAGGAACATCGGCAGGGACGGAATGACATACCAGAAGGTCGCGCCGACATGCGCCTCCATCCGCGCCGGGTCATGCGTCTCCAGCCACAGCCAGATCATGCCGAACACGGAAATCAGCGGCAGGGACGCCACCAGCGCCCCCAGCCCAGGATAACGCCGCGCGATCGTCGAGACCGCCGCGATCAGAATCCCGGACATCACCGCCTTCAGAACGAAGAACATCACGGCCTTTTCCACCCTCGCACCGCATGCCGCCGTCCTGCGGTTAACGGCGGCGCCGCGCGGGCTGGTCAGGGCCTGCTATGCCCAGCGCCAGCCCTCGATCTCGGGCATGTCGCGGCCATATTCGGCGATATAGCGCTCATGATCGACCAGCTTGTCGCGGATCGCCTGCTTGGCATAGGCCGCCCTGGTTGCCAAGCCCGGCACGCGGTCGATGACGTTGGACACCAGGTGGAACCGGTCCAGCCGGTTGCGCACCACCATGTCGAACGGCGTGGTCGTCGATCCTTCCTCGCGAAAGCCGTGGACATGGAAATTGCGGGCATTCGCGCGCCGGTAGATCAGCTTGTGAATCAGTTGCGGATAACCATGGAAGGCGAAGACCACCGGCCTGTCCGGCGTGAACAGCGCGTCGAAGGCGGAATCCGACAGCCCATGCGGGTGCTGGCCGTCCGATTCCAGGGTCATCAGGTCCACGACATTGACCACCCGCACCTTCAGGTCCGGCGCGTGCTCCCGCAGCAGCTTGACGGCGGCCAGCGTCTCCAGGGTCGGCACGTCCCCGGCACAGGCCATCACCACGTCGGGCACGCTGCCCTTGTCGTTGCTGGCCCATTCCCAGATGCCGATCCCCGCGCTGCAATGGCGGATCGCCTCCTCCATGCTCAGCCATTGCGGCTCGGGCTGCTTGCCGGCCACGATGACGTTGATGCGGTCCCAGCTCTGCAGGCAATGCGCCGCGGTGCACAGCAGCGTATTGGCATCGGGCGGCAGATAGACCCGCACGATGTCCGCCTTCTTGTTGATGACATGGTCGATGAAGCCAGGGTCCTGGTGGCTGAACCCGTTATGGTCCTGCCGCCAGACATGCGACGTCAGCAGATAGTTCAGCGACGCGATCGCGCGGCGCCACGGCACCTCCTTGGCCGATTTCAGCCATTTCGCATGCTGGTTCACCATCGAATCGACGATGTGGATGAACGCCTCGTAGCACGACATGAACCCATGGCGCCCGGTCAGCAGATAGCCTTCCAGCCAGCCCTGGCAGGTATGCTCGCTCAGGATTTCCATCACATGCCCGTCCGGGGCCAGATGGTCGTCGTAGTCGTACCGCTCGGCGTTCCAGGCGCGGCCGGTCGCGTCCAGCACCGCGTTCAGCCGGTTGGAATTGTTCTCGTCCGGCGACAGCACGCGGAAATTCCGTGCCGGCAGGTTCTCGCGCATCACGTCGCGCAACCAGTCGCCCAGTACGCGCGTGGCCTCGCCGACATCCCCGCCCGGCACCGTCACCGGCACGGCATAGCGGGTGATGTCCGGCAGTTTCAGCGGGCGCTTCAACTGCCCGCCATTGGCGTGCGGGTTGGCGCTCATCCGCCGCTCGCCGACGGGTGCCAGCGCCGCGATGTCGGCGAACAGCCGGCCGTTCTCGTCGAACAGCTCCTCGGGCCGGTAACCGCGCAGCCAGCGCTCCAGCGCCTCCAGGTGCCCGGGCTTGGTCAGGTCCGAAAACGGCACCTGGTGCGACCGCCAATACCCCTCGGTGCGCAGCCCGTCGATTTCCTTGGGCCCGGTCCAGCCCTTGGGGCTGCGCAGCACGATCATCGGCCAGGCCGGGCGCTCGGTCCGGCCCTGCTGGCGCGCCGCCTTCTGGATGGCGGCGATCCGGTCGAACGCCAGGTCCATCGCCGCCGCCATCTTCTGGTGCATCGGCGCGGGCTCGTGCCCCTCGACGAAGATCGGCGCATAGCCATAGCCGCGCAGCAGCGCATCCAGCTCCTCGTGCGGAATGCGCGCCAGCACGGTCGGGTTGGCGATCTTGTAGCCGTTCAGGTGCAGGATCGGCAGCACCGCGCCGTCGGTCCGCGGGTCCAGGAACTTGTTGCCGTGCCACGACGTCGCCAGCGGCCCCGTCTCGGCCTCGCCGTCGCCGATCACGCAGGCGACGACCAGGTCCGGATTGTCGAACGCCGCGCCATAGGCATGCGACAGGGAATAGCCCAGCTCCCCCCCTTCATGGATCGAGCCGGGCGTGGTCGCCGCCGCATGGCTGGGAATCCCCCCGGGGAAGGAAAACTGCTTCAGCAGCCGCCCCAGCCCGGCCAGGTCCTGCGACACTTCGGGGAAATATTCGCTGTACGTACCTTCCAGATAGGTGCTGGCCACCACGCCGGGCGCACCATGGCCGGGCCCGGCGATGAACAGCACGCTGCTGTCGCGCTGGCGGATGATCCGGTTCAGGTGCAGATACAGGAAATTCAGTCCCGGCGTGGTGCCCCAATGGCCCAGCAGGCGCGGCTTGGTATGGTCCAGCGTCAGCGGCTCGCGCAGCAGCGGATTGGCCAGCAGATAGATCTGCCCGACCGACAGGTAGTTCGCCGCCCGCCACCAGCGGTCGAACAGCGCGATCTCCGCCGCCGACAGGGGACCGCCCGTCCCCGTCTCGCTCGCCTTCGCGTCACGCATCGTTGTCTCACTCATCATCGTTCCTTTCGAAACTAGGCCTTTCGGCAATGGGCCTTTCGGCATCGGGCCCTTCGAAACCGGGCCTTTGGAAACCGGGGGCAGGGACCTCGTCCGCGACGTGGCCGGACACCCCGCCCAGGCAATCCGCGACATCGCGACGGATCACGCTTTCCTCGTCGGTGGGGATGACGCGCACCTCGACCGCGCTGTCCGGGCTGCTGATCAGCGGGGCGTGCGCCGCGTTGGCCGCGCCGTCCAGCCGCAGCCCCAGCCAGCCCAGGCGCGCGCAGGCGGCGGCCCGGATCGCGGCGTCGTGCTCGCCGATCCCGGCGGTGAAGACCAACCCGTCCACCCCGCCCAGCGATGCCGCCATGGCGCCGACCTGCTGCGTCAGCCGGTAGACGAACAGCGCCAGCGCCTGCGCCGCCCGCCCGTCGGATCCGGCCCGCGCATGCAGGTCGCGCATGTCGGCGGACAGGTCGGATACGCCCAGCAGCCCGGCCCGCCGGTACAGCACATCCTCGATCCCGGCGGCGTCCAGCCCCTCGGCGCGCATCATGTACAGCAATACGCCGGGGTCGATCTGGCCGCAGCGCGTGCCCATCACCAGCCCGTCCAGCACCGAAAACCCCATCGTGGTCTCGATGCTGCGTCCCGCCGCCAGCGCGCACAGGCTGGCTCCGTTGCCCAGATGCGCGACCACCGTCCGCCCCGCCGCCAGCCGGGGCGACAGGTCCGGCAGACGGCCGGCGATATAGTCATAGGACAGGCCATGAAACCCATAGCGCCGCACCCCGCCTTCCTCATAGCGGCGCGGCAGCGCCAGCAGCCGCGCCGTCTCGGGCATGGTGTGGTGGAACGCGGTATCGAAACAGGCCACCTGCGGCAGGTCCGGCCGCAACGCGCCCAGCGCGCGGATCGGCCCCAGGCTGGCGGGCTGATGCAGCGGATCGAACGGGGTCAGCGCCTCCAGCCGCGCCATGACCTCCGGCGTCACGCGCACCGGCGCGATGAAATCCGCGCCGCCATGCACCACCCGGTGCCCTATCCCCAGCAGCGGGACATCCCCCAGATGTCCCCCCACCCAGTCGATCAGGGTGGATACCGGCCCGTGATGCGGGTCGTCCCCCGCGCCGGCCGCGTCCCAGCGCCGCTCGGCCAGCACGCGCCCATCGGCGCCCACGGCCCGGAACTGCGGATGGGCACCGCCCAGTCCCTCCACCGCGCCATGCGCGACACGGTCCGCCGCCGACGCGCTCTCCTGCCGGAACAGCGCGAACTTGACGCTGGACGAACCGGCATTGAGCGCAAGGATCGCCGTCGCCATGAAAGACCGCCCTCCGCTGTCCGCGATAACCACGACAACGTAGTGCTCCGGCACAAGGACAGGCATTGACGCGCATCAAAGCTGCGCGACATTTCCGCCGACGGGGCGGGCATATCCCACGACACCGCCCCCAACCAGACCAAAGGCAGAGGGCCTTATTTATCAACGAATTGGGGTCAAGGGGTCCGCGCCCCCTTGCGGGTCGAGGGCAGCGCCCTCGTCCCAGGGCGCGTGATAAAGCCTCTCAGCCTACCCGGCGGGCGCGAAAAGCGTGCCCAGCACCCGGCGCGCCGCCGCCCGGGCCCGCGCGGCGTCGCGGCCCAACGCGATCAGCGCGGGAATCTGCGTCGGCCGGCGCAGCACGCTGACCAGGATTCCCCCCAGCCCGATCCCGCCATCGGGCCGCAGCGCCAGTACCGCCGCCGGCGGCAGGGTGCGCCCGGCCGGATCGCAGACGACGCGCAGCACGGCGAAGGGCACGCCGGCCGCCACCGCCCCCGCGGCGACGAAGCCGCTTTCCATGTCCAGCCCGGCACAGCCTGTACGGCGGAAACATGCTCCCTTGCGCCCGGCGGTGACGATGACCGCGTCGCTATGCAGCAGATCGTCCGTCACGATGTCCGGCCGCCCGCCGCCCAGCCAGGCGACCAGGCCCGGATCGGCGGCCAGCCTCCGCCCGTCGGGCAGGCGCACATGCGCCGGCACCAGCACCGCCCCGGGCCGCAGCACCGGGTCCAGCCCCGCCGCCAGCCCGAAGGACAGCAGCGCCTCCGCCCCCCCGCGCAGCAGCGCATCCACCGCCGCGCGCGCGCCGTCCGCCGTCGCGCCGCTGATGCCGACCGCAGCTTCGGGGGCCACGGCGCGGATCAGCACCGCCTCGGCCTCCATCCCCACCACGACGCCCAGCCGGCCGGGACAGGCCAACGGTCAGAACCCGTACGCCACCTGGCGCGTGTTGCTCGACGCCAGGTTGCGATAGCGCGCCAGCGCCAGCAGCGGGAAGAACTGGCGATAGCCGTGGTAGCGCAGATAGAATACCTTGGGAAAACCGACCGCGTTGTACGGGTCCTCGTCCCATTCTCCGTCCGGCTTCTGCGTCCGGGTCAGATAGGCCATGCCCCGCGCCACCGCCGGATCGTCGCGCAGGCCGGCCGCCATCAACCCCAGCACCGCCCAGGCGGTCTGCGACGGCAGGCTCTCGGTATAGCGGCCGGGCGCAGCACCTTCGTACGACGCGCAATCCTCGCCCCAGCCGCCATCCTCGCGCTGCACGGCGCGCAGCCAGTCGACCGCGCGCCGCACCGACGGATCGTCCCGCGACACGCCGGCGGCGTTATAGGCGCACAGCACCGACCAGGTACCATAGATGTAGTTGGTGCCCCACCGGCCGAACCAGCAGCCTTCCGGCTCCTGGTCCGACCGCAGGAAGGCAAGGCCGCGCTCGATCACCGGCCGGTCCTCGGCGTGACCAAGCTGCGCCAGGAACGAAATGCACCGCGCGGTCACGTCGGCGGTCGGCGGGTCCAGCAGCGCCCCATGGTCGGCGAAGGGAATGTGGTTCAGGAAATCCATGTTGTTGTCGATATCGAACGCGCCCCAGCCGCCATTGCTGCTCTGCATGCCGATGATCCACAGCCGCGCGCGCGCGATCGCCTCTTCGCTGGCCGGGTCGCCCTCGCGATGCAGCAGCATGCCGACCACCGCCGTGTCGTCGACGTCGGGGTAGTGGTCGTTGCGGTACTGGAAGGCCCAGCCCCCCGGCGGCACGTCCGGGCAGTTGATCGCCCAGTCGCCCTTCACGTCCAGGATCTGCCGGTCGCGCAGCCAGGCGGCGGCGGCGGCCAGCGTCCGCTTCGTCTCGGCGGGGCGGACGCCCTGGGGGCCCGACGCGGCCTCGATCATCGCATGGCCGGCCAGCCCGGTATCCCAGATCGGCGAAACGCAGGGCTGGCAATAGGCCTCGTCCCCATGCTCCACCAGCAGCCCGCGTACCGACTCCCACGCGGTGGCCGCGCGCGGGTCGCTGTCGGGCACGCCCAGCGCGCGGTACATCATCACCGTATTGGCCATGGCGGGATAGATCGCCCCCAGCCCGTCCACGCCGTTCAGGCGCGGCTCGATGAAATCCACCGCCGCCGCGATCGCGCGGCGCCGGGTCTTCTCCGGGATCATCCGCTCGGCCGGACGCAGCACCTTGTCCACATATTTGAACACCCGCCCCAGCGGCGAGCGGTACGGCCCGCGGATCCAGTCGCGGATGCGCTCCGGCGGGGTGACGAACAATTCGGGCACATGCACGCCGCGCGGATTGACCGCCCGCGGCCGCAGCGCCGCCAGCACCAGCAGCGGCGCGACCACGGTGCGCGACCAGTACGACATGTTCCAGACCGAAAACAGCGCCTTGCGCGGCAGCAGCATCAGCTCGACCGGCATCGCCGGGGTGGCATGCCACGGCACCTCGCCGAACAGCGCCAGTTGGAAGCGGGTAAAGACGTTGCTGCGCTCGGCCCCGCCATGGTCCAGGATGGCGGCGCGGGCGCGGGCCATGTGTGGCGCGTCGATATCGTCGCCGATCGCCTTCAGCGCGAAATACGCCTTCACCGACGCCGAAATGTCGAACCTGCCGCCGTGATAGAGCGGCCAGCCGCCATGCGCGCCCTGGATGCGGCGCAGATAGACGCCGATCCGCGCCTGCAGCGCCGGGTCGATCCGGTCCAGGTAATGTTCCAGCAGCACATATTCCGCCGGGATGGTCGCGTCGGCCTCCAGCTCGAACACCCAGTGCCCGTCCGCGTTCTGGCGGCGGCCCAGCGCGCCATGCGCCGCCTCGACCGCCCGATCGATCGCCGCCATCGGCGCGTCCATCGGCACGGCCGTACCGGCATCGGCACTGGCACCGGCACTGGCATCGGCACGGGCATCGGCATCGAGTAAGGTGTCGAGCATCTCGGTCGCGTTCGCCATCATTCCCTGTTCCCCGCCGCCATGCGGGACCTGTTCCGAGCTAAGATCCTGGATATTGGGCCAATTACCTGCGCGCGCGCAACGCCTGCGCGGCCGTGGCCCCCGACCTCATGGCACCTTCGATCGTCGCGGGCAATCCCGTCGCCGTCCAGTCCCCGGCCAGGAACAGGTTGTCCAGCGCCGTCCGCGCGCCAGGACGCAGCCGCTCCTGCGCCGGCGTGGCGGCAAAGGTCGCGCGCCGCTCGCGCACCACGCGCATGCGCGGCATGGCGGCCGGCAGCGGGGCGGCCAGGGCGGGGTCCAGCGCGGCGCGCACCTCGTGCCAGATCCGTGCCGCCAGCGCGTCCGGCTCGGCGTCGGCATACCGGTTGGCTGCGCTGACCGTGACCGACAGCACGTCGCCCTTCACGAACACCCATTCGGCCACGCCGCCCACCACGCCGATGAACCGCGCCCGCCCCAGCGTGCCCAGCGCCGCCGGCGCCGTCGGCAGGCGGAAATGCACGTTCAGGATGCTCTCGAACGCGTCCGGCACCGTCAGTCCCGGCAGGATGCCGGACAGCAGGCCGGCGGCCACCGGCGGCGGCACGGCCAGGATCGCCGCGTCGTCCGGGCCCAGCGCCACGTCGCCCTCGGGCAGGCGCAGCGCGACCACGCGCCCGCCTTCCGCCCGCACGGCGGACACCCGGCACCCGGTGCGGATGTCCGCCTTCAGCAGGGCCAGGTGGTCGATCGCCGGATCGACGAAACTCTCCGACAGCCCCTCGGCCGGAAAACGCGGCAGGCAGGCCGCCCCGCCTTTGGCCAGGCTCTCGCGGATCACCGCGCCCAGCAGGGCGGCGCTGCCGGTCGCGCACGGCGTGTTCAGCGCCGACACCGCGAACGGTTCCAGCAGCCGCGCCGACAGCATGCCCGGCAGCAGGCAGTCCGCCACGGTCTTCTCTCCCGCCGCCTTCGCCGCTTCGGTCAGCCGGCCCAGCGACCGGATCTCGCCCAGCCGCATCCCCGGCACCCGGCGCCGGCGCGACAGCAGCCAGAACGGCACCCGCCCGCGCGACAGGTCCAGCGTCCAGCGCGTGCCGTCCCGCAGGTCGACGAAAGGGAATATCGGCCGCGCCGGCCCCACCAGGCTGCGCTCCGCGCCGATCAACCCCAGATAGCGGAAGACCGCGTCATTGGCCGACAGCAGCAGATGGTTGCCATTGTCGATCCGGCAATCCAGGTGCCGGTCGTAATAGGACCGCGCCCGCCCGCCGCAGGCCGGCCCGGCCTCGTAGAGCGTCACCCGCACGCCGCTGCCGGCCAGCTCCACCGCGGCCGACAGGCCCGCCAGCCCGCCGCCGACGATATGGACATGCCCCGCCATGCGCCTAGCCGACCAGGGCGCGCGCGGCGATCAGCAATTTGCGCGGCCGCGACAGCGACACCCGCCGCTCCGGCGTGCGCCAGCCCTGCTTTTCCTGCGCCGTCAGCAGCGCGGCATAGGTCGCGCCCATCAGGCGGGCCGGGCGCATCGCCACGCGGTCGCAGCGCGCCATCGCGCGATAGGCGGCGCGGAAATGGTCGCGCGCCCGTCCGGCCAGCACGCGGCCCACCCCCTCCAGCCCCCGGGCGCGCAGCACGCGGGCCGGGTTGGCCGGCACGTCGAACCGCTCCAGCAATTCGCGCGGCAGGTACAGCCGGCCCAGCGCCGCATCCTCGGCCACGTCGCGCAAAATATTGGTGATCTGCAACGCCCGGCCCAGGTGAAAGGCCACGCGGTCGGCCGCCTCGGACGAATCGCCGAACACCCGCACCGACAGCCGCCCGACCGCCGACGCCACCCGGTCGCAATACAGGTCGAAGGTCGCTTCGTCCGGCGCCACCACCGGCCCCGCCGCATCCATCAGCATGCCGTCGATCACCGCCTCGAAATCCGCCTGGCGCAGGCCGAACCGCGCGATCACCACCGCCAGCACCCGGTCCAGCGCATCCGCCGTCCGCCCGGCGTACAGCCCGGCCACCCGCGCCCGCCATTCCGCCAGCCGCGCGGCCTTGCCGTCCAGCTCGCCCATCTCGTCGGCAATGTCGTCGACCACCCGGCAGAAGGCATAGACCGCATACATCCCATAGCGCCGGTCCGGCGGCAGGATGCGCATCCCCTTGCCGAACGACGTCCCCGACGCGGCCACGACGGCCTCGACCGCCGCCAGGTCGGCCGCATCGCAGCCCAGCGGCGGTGCGTCCGTGGTGCGTCCCCGCGTCAATGCCATGCCCGCCTTCCCGTTTCCGTCATCGATCCCATCCAACGGTTCTCTAGTGTCCTGCCCGAGAAATTCTTATGAGAATTTCTCGGACCAGCAGGCCACTAAAATATTGATTCTAGTGTCCTTTCGATTCCAAAATTCGCTTGCGAATTTCGGAATCAGGACACTAGGGCCAATCCGCGCCGATGACAAAAACGCCCCGCCCTCACGGCAGCACCCGCAGCGCGCCCAGCACCGCGCCCGCCACGTCGCCCCGCGTCAGCTTGACGCGCCCGGCCAGCGGGTCCTCGCGCCGCAGCCGCGCCGCCAGGCGGCGGGCCAGCCCGACGATCACCGCGCTCTCCAGCCGCATCCGCCGGTCGCGCACCAGCGAAGGCAACCGCGCCGCCTCGGCATTCAGCTCGTCCACCCGGTCCAGCAGCGCATCGAACACCCGGCGCAACCCCGGCGATGCGCGACACGCCCCCAGATCCTCCAGCACCGCCCCCTCGCGCGCCAGCCACGGCAACGGCAGGTAGCAACGATCCAGCACCCGCAGGTCTGACGCGCAATCCTGCAGATGGTTCAGCACCTGCAGCGACGTGCACAGCGCGTCCGACAGGGGCAGGCTCGCCGCATCCTCGCCATGCAGCAGCAGCAGGAACCGCCCGACCGGATTGGCCGAATAGCGGCAATACGCGACCAGCTCCTCCCAGGATTCGTAGCGGCTCTTCACCGCGTCGCGGCGAAAGGCGACGATCAGGTCCGTGGCGGTCGTCACCGGCACCCCGGTCGCCGCCAGTGTGCGGCCGACGCGCACGGCGGTCTGGGCGTCGCGCCGCAACGGCGCCTGGCGGCGGCCCAGCACCACGTCCTCCATGGCGTCCAGCCGCGCGATCTTGGCTTCGGCCGACAGCCGGTCGGTATCGACGATGTCGTCGATCACCCGGGCGAAATCGTAATAGGCATGCACATGCGGGCGCAGCCGCCGGCTGATCAGCAGCGAACCGACGGGAAAATTCTCATCCCCCGCCCCTTTGCCCGACGACACGTCCTCGGTCCCCCAGACGGACGCGTCCTCGCGCGCCGCCTCACCATGCCGGGGGCCGTCCTTGGGCCCACCCTCCGGTCGCGGAGCGTCCACGTCCCGTTTCTTCCGTTTCTGGGTTTTCGTGGCGCGTCTGGTCATGGAACGTCCGGTCATTTGCGGCGGGCCTGGAGCGGTGTCAGTAGTGTTTGGGGCGGCGTATGGGGCTGAAATGTCATGGCGTGAATGTCATGGCGCGGGCGCATCACCGGCGCCGGTCGCCTCGGTATAGGCACGGCTTTTCCACACCACGCCCCGGCCCCGATGATGATCGATGGCCGAGCCGATCGTCGCCGCGCTATAGAAGCTCGCGATCGCCGGCAGCAGCAGCGCCCAGGCGACCGGCAGGCCGAACCGGCGCAGCGTCGGCACGAACGACGCCATCGACGCCACCCAGGCCGCCGCCCCCAGCAGGCGCGCCGGCCCGTGCCCGAACAGTGCCAGCAGCATCGGCGCGATCCACACCAGCACCATGCCGACGACCGTGCCCAGCAGGATCAGCGGCGAATAGCGCAGTTGCACATAGGCGGTGCGCGCCACCATGCGCCACACGTCGCGCGGATGCGGATAGGGCCGGATCGACCGCGCCAGCCGGCTATGGCCCAGATACAGCCCCCCGCCGCTGCGCTTGACGCGCAGCGCCAGCGTGCAATCGTCGATCAGCGCCCCGCGCAGCGATTCGATCCCCCCGATCCGGCTCAGCGCCGCGCGCCGGATCAGGATCGATCCCCCGGCCGCCCCGGCCACCCGGCTGCGCGGATCATTCACCAGCGCGAACGGGTACAGCAGCGCGAAGAAGAAGACGAAGGCCGGCACCAGCGCCCGCTCCGCCGCGCTCTCGCAATTCAGCGCCACCATCTCCGACGCCATGTCCAGCCCGTCGCCTTCCGCCTTGGCCACCAGGGTGGCGACATGGGCCGGATCATGGGTGATGTCGGCATCGGTCAGAAACACGTAACCCTGCTCGGCCGGGATCAGCCGCCGTGTTTCCGCCACGCCCTGCGCCACCGCCCACAGCTTGCCGCTCCACCCCGCCGGCCGCTCCTGCCCGGTCACGATCGTCAGCCGGCCCAGCGGATCGGGCACCGCGCGCGCCAGCGCGCCGGTCCCGTCGGTGCTGTTGTCGTCCACCAGCACCACATGCAGCGTCCCGGGATAATCCTGCCCCAGCAGCGACGACAGGCAGTCTTGCACCGATTCCGCCTCGTCGCGCGCCGGCACCACCACGCAGACCGGCGGATACGACCCGTCCGGCGGCAGGCGCACCGGCTGCAAAATCGGCCCCGCCTGCCAGAACCGGCCGTGAAAACCGATCAGCCCGACCCAGATCGCGGCGCACAGCACCGCCATGACCAGCCAGACCATCGTCACCGCCCCCGCGCCCCGTCCAGCATCCCCGCCTGGCGGAACCAGCCGACGGCATCGGCCACCGCGTCCCGCGCCGGGCGCGGGGCATAGCCCAGCTCCCGCTCCGCCTTGGCCGAGGAGAAGAACATCTTCTTCTTCGACATCGCCAGCATCTCCCGCGTCACCCGCGGCGCGATGCCGAACCCGCGCGACAGCCATTCCGACACCACCGCCACCGGCCAGATCACCCCCTGCGGCAGGCTGACGCGCGGCGGCCGCACCCCGGCGATCTCCGCCGTCATGGCAAACAGGTCGCGCAGCAGGTAATCCTGCCCGCCCAGGATGTATTTCTCGCCGGTCCGCCCGCGCTCCAGCGCCAGCACGTGGCCCTCGGCCACGTCGTCGACATGGACGATATTCACCCCGGTATCGACATAGGCCGGCATGCGCCCCGCCGCGCAATCCAGGATCATCTGCCCGGTGGGGGTGGGCTTGATGTCGCGCGGCCCGACCGGCGTCGACGGGTTGACGATCACCGCCGGCAGGCCGCGCTCGCGCACCAGCGCCAGCACCTCCTGCTCGGCGCGGTATTTCGACCGTTTATAAATCCCGATCACCCCATGCTCGTGGACCGGCGTCTCCTCGTCCGCCACGCTGCCGTCGCCGATCAGCCCCAGCGCCGCCACCGACGAACAATAGACGATCCGCTCCACCCCGGCCTCCTGGGCCGCCATCATCAGCCGGCGCGTGCCCTCGACATTCGCGGTCATCATCGGCGCCGGGTCCGGCACCCACAGCCGGTAATCGGCCGCCACGTGGAACACGTAGCGGCAGCCCCGCACGGCCTCGGCAAAGGTCGCGGGCTGGGACAGGTCGCCTTCCACCCGCTCGGCCGGCAGGTCGTCGATATTGCTTAAATCCGCGCCCCGCCGCGCCATCAGGCGCAGCGCGTGCCCCCGCCGCAGCAGGGCGCGGGCGACGGCCGATCCGACAAAACCGGTCGCGCCGGTGACAAGCGTGGGGGCAGGCATGATCCGGTCGGGTGCTCCGAAATTCGTCTGACAGGGTCGTTGGCAACCCAGGATAGGCAACCAGGATAGGCGCGACCCATTTATCCCGACAGCTCATGGTGGCGCCAGACCCTGCCGTGGTGTAAGTCAGGCCCGATTACGCGCCGGACCGCCCGCCAGGACGTACCAGGGGGACGGGCCGCGGCGCGGCAGACAAGATACGGTCCGTCCTTGAAAAGTCTTACAATCCTCCTGGCCGTCCTGGGGCTGGCCCTGATCACCTTCTGCATGGCATGGCTCGGCGTCGGCTCGGTGCTCAAGGCCGTCCTGTCGATCGGCGCGGTCGGCTTCGTCGCCATCGTGGCGGCACAGCTTGCGGTCGACGCAACCCTGGGCGTCGCCTGGCACGTGGCATGCCCCCGGATCGCCCTGCCGCATCTCATCGTGGCGCGCATGGTGCGCGACGCGGCGGCGACCTGCCTGCCCTTCTCGCAGCTCGGCGGCATCCTGATCGGCATCCGTGCCACCGGGGCCGACGCGTCCCCCCGCCGCCACGCCATTGAATGGCCCGAGGCCGCCAGCGCCAACATCGTGGACCTGACGACCGAGGTCCTCGGCCAGATCGTGTTCGTCCTGCTGGCGTTGGCCTGCCTGGTCATGCACCAGCAGCACAGCCCGTTCGCCCGGCCGGTCCTGATCGGCACGCTGCTGCTGGGGGCGGGCATCGGCGGCTTCATCTGGACCCAGCGGCAGGGCGGCACGCTCCTCAAGCGCCTGGCGCGCGGGCTCAGCCGCAACATCACCGCGCAATGGCGCAGCGCCATGCTCGCCGGCGCCGACACGCTGCAGCAGCGGCTGGACGCGGTGTGGTCGCGGCCCGGCCGCATCGCCGGGGCGGCGCTGATGCACCTGGTGGCCTGGATCGGCAGCGCGGGCGCGGTGTGGGTGGCCTTCCATTTCCTGGGCGCGCATCTCGGCCTGCCCGGCGTGATCGCGATCGAAGGCGTGGCCTGCGGCATCATGTCGGTCTCGTTCCTGGTGCCCGCCGGCCTCGGCGTGCAGGAAGCCGCCTATATCGCGCTGGGCTCGGCCTTCGGCATCGACCCGTCGGTCGCGCTGGGCCTGTCGCTGCTGCGCCGCGGCCGCGACCTTGCGATCGGCATTCCGGTGCTGCTGCTGTGGCAGGGCGCCGAAATGCGCCGCCTGCGCCGCCGCGACGCGGCACCCGCCCGCGACGCCGGCGCCCAGAAGGGGGTACGGCCATGACCGGCCATCACGACACCACCGGCAACAGCCCCCTGTTCGGCACGCTCGCCGTCATCGGCCCGGGGCTGATCGGCTCGTCCATCCTGCGCCGCGCCCGGCAGGACGGCACCATCGCCGCCCGCCTCGTCGCCTGTGACGCCAGCCCCGCCGTCCGCGCCCGCGTGGCCGAACTCGGCCTGGCCGACAGGGTCGAGGCCGATCCCCTGCGCGCGGTGGCCGATGCCGACTGCGTCATCCTCTGCGTGCCGGTCGGCGCGGTGGCCGAAGTGGGTGCGGCGATCCTCCCGGCCATGAAGCCCGGCGCGATCCTGACCGAGGTCGGATCGACCAAGCAGTCGATCATCGGCGCCATCACGCCGTTCCTGCGGCCGGACGTCCCCTTCGTGCCGACCCACCCGATGGCCGGCACCGAATATTCCGGCCCCGACGCCGGCTTCGCCACCCTGTTCGACGACCGCTGGTGCCTGCTGACCCCGCTGCCCGACACCGACCCGGCGGCCGTCTCGGTCATCGAAACGCTGTGGCACCGCATGGGCGCGCGCACCCGCATCATGGACGCGGCGCACCACGACCGGGTCTGCGCCATCGTCAGCCACCTGCCGCACCTGCTGGCCTTCACCATCTGCGGCACCGCCGACGATTTGGCCGACGAAACCCGCTCCGAAGTGCTGGATTTTGCCGCTTCGGGCTTCCGCGACTTCACGCGCATCGCCGCCTCCGACCCGGTCATGTGGCGCGACATCTTCCTCAACAACCGCGACGCCCTGCTGGAAATGCTCGCCCGCTTCACGGAGGACGCACAGGCCATGGCCAGGGCGATCCGCTGGGGCGACGAAGCCTTCATCGTCGACCGCATCGAACGCGGCCGCCGCATCCGCCGCAGCCTCCTCGAAAACCGCCAGGCCTGAAGGCTGCGCGCGCGCCCGGTTGCGGACACGCGCATCGAGAGATGCAGCGCGCCGCGCCGTGCGGTATCGCTCTCCCTAAAAACTGATGGGTAATGAGCCGTCTGATTCCTTCAAAACGAAGGTGGTCAGATCTTAACAACCGTCATGGATGATCCTAACCTAGCCCGTCCAAGGGACTGCCAATCGCTCGCACCAGGCTTTGCAAGCCTTCCAGCAATCGCGCATGGCGCTGCTGGTCGAACGTGACCTTCACCGAACTGACGGACACGCCCATCTTGGGACCATTCACGCCACGGGTGGGCACCGCGATCCCCAGGCATACGACGCCGGGCGTGGCTTCCTCATCTTCGATCGCGTAGCCGCGCAGGCGCGTTTCCTTCAAATCCTTGCGGAGTTGGGTGACGGTCCGGATAGAATGTTCCGTCATGACCGGAAGAATCTTGATTCCGGCAAACATCTTCTGCACATCCTCGTCGTCGAGGCGCGAGACGATAGCCTTGCCGACCGCGCATAGCGACACCGGCATGTGGTCCCCGATATTCGACGTCAGATGAATGGCGGGATGCCCTTCGTACCGGGCGATATAGATGATTTCATTGCGATCGAGGATGGCAATCCGGACGGTTTCGTCTTTCAGGACGTCCGAATTAGAACAGAACCGGTAGAATTCCTGGACGGGATCAAATTTCCGCAGATAAGCGCTGGCCAGCGTAACGATCTTGCGACCCAGCGAATAGTCGTTTCCCGTTCGCTCGACCAGGCCGCATTCCTCCAGCGCGCTCAGCAGGTTCGCGGTCGAGGAACGCGGCAGGCCCATCTGCTGCGTGATGTCCGCCCGCGACAATACCGGTGCGCGCGCGTTGGCCAGCAGGTCAAGAATGTCGTAGGAGCGGTTGATGGCGGGCGACTTTGATTTCGAGCCCGCGGCCGTTTCGTCCGTCCGACGGGGAAGCGGCTCCGCAGATGGCCTTTCCGCGGAAAATCTGGTCGATTTCTGCCCTGGTGGCGCCATGACGGTCCTGTCGCTCCGTATTGCCGGTCGGTTGCATCTATATCGTACAGAATATAGACAACCATGCCGGTCAGGATAGCGGAGTTCCAGCGACGAGGAAACCGACCCCGTCAGTCGGGCACGTCCGACGCGACCGCCAGCGCCGGACCGCCGTCGCGCGCCGGCGCGCTACTCGCGCGCCCCTCCGGGCGCAGGCACATCGAAAACAGGATATACAGCGCCATGCAGGCCAGAAAATACCCATACAACGCGCTATAGCCCCAGTTTTTCACAATCCAGCCGGATATGATACCGACTGCGATTCCGCCGAACGTTCCCGAGAAGTTTAGGATCCCCCCGACCAGCCCCAAGTGCCCTTCCCGCGCGATCGCGGCCGGAATGACCCAGTAGATCCCCCCGAACATATAGAAGAACAAGCCCACCACCAGCGTCGCCACGCAGGCTACAAGGTTGCCGAGGCCGTTCGCGGCCACCAGCGCCGCCAGCCCGACCGGACCCGACAGGCCGATCGTCATTCGCAGCGCGGAATCGAACGCCAGATGGCGGCGCAGGCGACCGAAGACGACGCCGCCGACGATCTCACCCGCGCCGGCGGCAACGAACATCAGGGCCGTGATGATCCCGGCGACCTCCAGACTGACATGGCGACGCGCGATCAGCAGCGACGGCGCCCAGGAGGCGAAGCCGAAGAACACATTGGCAAAAGCGACCCGGCCCATACACATATACAGAACGTCCCGCGTCAGTACGCCGCGAAATCCCCCGGGGGTCTTCCGCCGGTCGGGCGAGACGGCGCCCGCGCGGCCGGCCGGCCGGCGGGCGACCAGTCGCCGCCATGCCAGCGGCGCTAGACAGACCGCCGCGCCACCGGTGATGAGGAAAGCGAGTCGCCACGACCCGGTGGCGGCGATGATCGCCGACGTCGCATACGAACCGAATGCAGCGCCGAATGCAGCCCCACTGTCGATGATCGTGATCCGCCCCTGCCGGCCGGTGCCCCGCACCGTCTGTTCGACGATAATATTGGCCGCGGGCATGAACGGGGCCTCGAACAGACCTAGCATCAGGCGCGTGGCCAGCAGGGTTCCGAACCCTGCCGCCGCACCGGAAAGTGCGGCGGCAACGCC
This sequence comes from Nguyenibacter vanlangensis, assembly GCF_038719015.1. Classification (NCBI taxonomy): domain Bacteria; kingdom Pseudomonadati; phylum Pseudomonadota; class Alphaproteobacteria; order Acetobacterales; family Acetobacteraceae; genus Nguyenibacter; species Nguyenibacter vanlangensis. Next base: position 2,967,576 of record NZ_CP152276.1, on the reverse strand, counting down.
CCAGCACGCCATGGCCGCCACGATCACCACCGACGGCAACATCATGTCCAGCAACAGGCCGCAGGGTAACTGGAACAGGCAATAGGTCCAGAAGAAACTGCTGAACAGGATGCCTTCCTGCATCGGCGAAAAATGATAATGGCCGGCAAGAAGCGGCATGGCGACCGACAGACAGACCCGGTCGACCCCGTTGACTGTATACAGGACGAACAGCAGGCTGACGATAGCGGTCTCTTTCCCGATACGCGGCATGTCGCTTCCTCGGATGAATTACAGTATTGCGAATGCCTCTGCCTCGAAGAGAAAGTCGGGCCTTGCCAAGGCAGTCACCTCGACGAACGTATTGGCCGGCGGCTTGTCCATCCCGATATAGGTCGGCCGGATCCGGCGCATCAGCGGCAGCGCGGTCTTGATGTCGGTGGCGTAATAGGTCAGCTTGACGACATGCTCGAACCCGGCATTGATCGCCCGCAAACAGGCGATCAGGTTTTGATAGACCTGATGGATCTGCGCCTCGACATCGTCCTTTCCCACCAGGCGACCTTCGGTATCCACCGAGACCTGGCCCGAAATGGCGACGAACGTCCCCGAGGCTGCTACGATGTGGCTCCAGCCGCTTCCGGCGAGAACGTTCGGGGGAGCGATGATATGGATCCTGCTGTCCACGATAATTCTCTCCTTGCTTGTAATATAATCGGTTTTCATAGGGAATTGATGACGGTCCGGCCCCGCCCGCGCGAGACACAGGGCGTCATCAATGTCCTGCGCTCCTCGTCGGTCAGGCATTGGTCGCGATGGATGATCTCGCCTTCGATCACGTCGACGATACAGCTCCGACAGACGCCGGCCTCGCAGGCATAGTCGATGTCGACGCCGTCCTCGAGCAAGACCTCCAGCATGGTCCGGTCCGAGGGAACCTGCAGCACATGGCGGCTGCGCGGCAGGTCCACCACGAACGGCTCGCCGAGATACCCGGCCTTGACTACCGATACGAAGGATTCCACGTGGATGTCCCCTAGGCCCAGGACTTCCGCCGCCTGCTGCATCCCGGCGACGAACCGCGTCCCACCGCAGCAATAGATCGCGTCGTCCCGCGACCCGCGCAACAGATCCTTGAAATTCACCGGCCTGTTCTTGGTCGGATTGAAAATCTCGACCTGGGGACATAGGGTGCGGACCTCCTGTTCGAACGGAACGGCGCCGTCGGCACGCGCGAAATAACACAGCCGGATCCGGCACGCCCGGCCCCGCAGCGCATAGAGAAAGGACAGGATCGGGGTGATCCCGACACCGCCTGCGAAGAAACTGTACGATGGCCGGTCCGGGTCCAGCGGAAAATCGGGCTGGGGATAGGACAGGTAGAAGACGTCGCCGACCCGCGCGGCTTCATGCATGACACGCGACCCCCCACGCCCGAACGCATCCAGGCGGATCGCGACACGATAGCGGCTGTCGCCTGGTGGCGTGCAGAGCGAATACTGGCGCATCATGCCCTTCGCCACTCGCAGCAACGTATGCGCGCCGGCCGGTACGGGCGGGAAATGCCCGCGATCCTCAGGCTTGAAATAGAAAGATCGGATGTCGCCCCCCTCGTCGACGATCTGATCGATGCTCGCCTTCATCAACAGCCGCACCGCCATCCTAGAGAATCCTCTCGATACGGTCGCCCAGGTGTACGATGCCGCCCGAGATGACCTGGCAGTTCAGGCCGGACCGGCCGAGCAGCCTGTCCATCACTTTTTTGTCGATCAGACGTTCGAGATATCTGCAGGGGTGATTCAGTTTCTCGACATAGACCAGGGCATTTTCGCCGACCCGGATCGTCTGTCCCAGAAAATCGTTCAGCCGCACGCCATAGGTCACGATATTCCTTCTGGTCTCGCGCGGGGTCAGCACCACCCCGGTTTCGTCGTAGATCTGATGCAAGACCTCCAGTTCGATAAAGGAAATCTGATGTTCCGTCTTGGGGCGGTCGGACCACCGCCCGATACGCTTGGCGTAGCGATCGCCCGCGATTCCGATATTTGCCAGCAGGCGGCATTCCGGGCTTTCCATCATCTCCTGCGCGGCGACTTCGGCGGTGAATATACCGCATACACGACCGGTCATGCTGCCTCGTTCCTCTCTCTCACCCGATCGTCCTTCAGAAATCGCAGCGGATCGTGGCGCCGACGAAGCGTGGCGCGCCGGGAATACCGTAGAAGGAATTATATCCGTTATCCTTCGTAATCACGTAGCGACGGTCGAGCAGATTTGACACATAGACCCCGACGGACCAGCGTCCGTGGTGCGGTGCGACGTTCAGGCTCATGCCCATCAGGAAATAGGCTGGTAGCCGATAGATCTCGTTGCCTGGCACGTCGAGCTGCGAGCCGCGATAGGAATAATCGCCCTGCCAGGTGACGTCCCAGGCCTGCGTCGGGTGCATCACGTAGCTGACACTGCCGTTCAGCGTCAGTTTCGGAATGCCGGAATCATATCCGTCATAGCTGTTATAGGCCGGCGCAAAGACACCGGTCTTGGCGTAGTTGGCATAGACGGCAGTCGTGTTGAGAAATTTCAAATCGTCGTAGCGGCCGCGCTGATATCCGAAATGTTGTTCCAGGAACAGGCCGGGGATGGGGTTCGCGTCGAGTTCGCCTTCCAGCCCCCAGATCGTCGATTTAGGAATATTCACGAAATCGCCCACCAGACCGTAGCCCTGCACCAGCTCCAGGCTCAGGATCTGCTGGTCATGATAATCGTAATAGAAACCGTCGAAATTTACCCTCAGACGGTGATTCAGCCAGTCGCTCTTGATTCCGCCTTCATAGGCCAGCAGAGATTCTGGCTTGTAGGGATTAAGCTGCTGGGAAATGACGGTGTTGTTGGCCGTGAATCCGCCTGGCTTGAACCCCTTGCGGACGTCGGCGAAGACGAGAAAATTCGGTGCTGCCTGAAAGTCGATTTCGCCCTTGCCACCGAACTCGTTCGTCAATGCCCCATGGGTCGGAAAGTGAACATCGCTGAAACCATACTGGATGGTTTCCAGGTTTGAGAGATGCCGGTCGTCGGCTTCATGATTGACCGAGGCCGAGATCTTCCACCGTGGCGCCAGCCGGTAGGATGCGGTCGCGTACTGGTTGAATGCCTGGATATCCTGATTATAGCTGGTCGCTTCGATATACGGGCGCAGACTCGGCCCCGATCCCGAAAAATCGTAGAAAAATCTTGCCTTGGTCGCCGTTCGCGCATAATAGGCGCCGATCGTCCATTGGAAGCGACGCGGCCGATTCTCGTTCGACAGCCGCACCTCCTGCGAGAAGACGTTCGAGTTGTTGGTGAAATACTGGTCGTCGGTCGCGATGTTGGTGGAATCGAGATCCAGGAGGTTGTGAACGTACATCGCCTCATAGGCGCTGATCGACGTGAATTCCCCCCATCCGAAATCATGACGTCCCGTCAGGTCGATGCCCCAGGTCGTGTCGTTGCGAAACGGCTTGGTATTGGCGGACACGCCGATCATCTCCGTGAAGGCCGGACGAAACCCCCATCCTGTCATCAGGTTATTATTGTCCGGCGCCAGGAAGGGCGTGACCAGATCCTTGACGTTGAACACACCCGGCGTATCGGAATCGTCCTGCGCCCAATGCCCCGTCACGTTGATGCTGGTGCGGGAATCGACGTCCCAGTCCAGCTTGCCCCGCAATGCGCCTTCGTTAGCGTCGCCCAGGTGCTGGCCATCATAGCGATTGATCTGATATCCGCCGCCATGGGCGGTATAGCCCGATACCCGATAACGCAACCGGTCCGAAATCGGCCCGGACACGTAAAGGGCGGTGCGGCTTCGAGCGTAGCTGGCGATGTCCTCCGACACGCCGGCGTGGAACGTATCCGTCGGGCCGTTGGTGGTGATATTGACCTCGCCGGCGGTCACGGCCTGGCCATGGGTATATCCCACCGGTCCGGGCATCACGTCCACGCCAGCCAGATCGTACATGAGGCCGGAGGTCATGAAACCGATTGGATAGGCGACCCCGTCCACATACGTCATCACCGAAGGTGTGTTGTTCGACGTGAAATCCTTGAATCCGACGCCGCGCAGGCTGAAATTGTTGTTCGCCGTTGCACCCTGAGGCTGGATCGTCAGGTTCGGAACCAGATTCTGGATGTTCTGCAGCGTCTCGACATGATGTGTCGCCAAGTCCGCGGAACTGATATGCGTGACCACTTCGCCGATATGCTGCGACTTGCGCAGGCTCAGCGGAGAATTGCGTACGCCATCGACGGTAATCGCCTCGTCCGCCACGATCCTTGGATGCGCAGCGCGCCGCGCAGGTGCATGAGGTCCCACTCGCGCCGGATGGTTCGACATCGTGGTGTCGGCACGCGCCGGGGCACCCGCGCTCGTGGCGGCCGAGCAGCACAGCGCCGCCAGTAGAGCATGATGTCCATTGCTCTTTAATATAATCAATAACTTATCTTGCAGATTCGTCATTCGGCGTGCCTCCGGTTCACGCATGAGGAGAACGGATAGCCATCACACAGACTAGGCCAGAAAATGACCATATAATCGCAGATCGTCAATATGCTGTATCATGGACAGCATATTATCTTTCGTCAACCGAAATGTTCTGGCACAATGGTCCCCACACGAAAAAAGGACGGCGAACGTGACAACCTTTGGGATCAGGACGGTTTCGGTTCCGGACAGGGCACTGAAGATCTATCTGGAAGAATGCTGTCCAGGCCTCGATTTCATCTTATGGCCCGATGACGATCCCCCTTCCGAAGACGACCTGCCCGCCATCGACGCCGTTATAACTCCCTATGCGCATTCCAGCCTGACGGTCGAACGGCTGGCGTCGCTGCCGAATCTCAAGCTGGTGCAGACGCAGAGCACGGGGGTGGACAACGTGGCCGGCAAAGTACCGCCGGGGGTGGTATTGTGCAGCGCGCGGGGGGTGCATGCGTCGTCGACCGCCGAACTGGCCATCGGCCTGGTCATTGCCTCACTGCGCGGCATCGATGTCGCCGCACGTAACATGGCCCGACAAGTTTGGCAGGAGGAACGCCGCGTCACCCTGACCGATCGAAGGGTGGCTCTTCTGGGTTACGGCAGCATCGGGCAGGAGCTTCATCGCAAACTCGCTGCGTTCGACGTCGAGACCGTTCGAGTCGGCCAGGTTGCCCGTCAGGACGAACACGGCCACATTCACGGTATAGACGATCTCGTCCAGCTTCTTCCGGCCATTGATGTCCTGATCTGTAGCCTGCCCATGACGCCGCGGACGACACGCCTGATCGATCGATCGGTCCTGGCCGCGATGAAGGACGGTACCCTGTTCGTCAATGTCGGGCGCGGCAGCGTCGTTGATCAAGAGGCCCTGGTGGCCGAACTTTATTCCGGCCGCCTTTCCGCCGCGGTGGATGTGACCGATCCGGAGCCACTGCCTGCGAACCACCTGCTATGGAACGCACCTAATTTCCTCCTGACGCCCCATCTCGGGGGCAATACGTCGGCTTTTCTGCCGCGTATTCGTGCATATCTCGCAAATCAGATGAAACGGATTTCAGTTGGCCAACCCGTCGTGAATCAATCATAATGTATAGGGAGAGTCGTCGCGCGCCCGATCACGATGTGGCGTTCGTCTCCGCCGACATGCATGCATGGAACGACGTCAGAAGATGGTTACGCTCGCTGAAGGTAATCATGTCCTGGAGCGTATAGCGGTCGAGCGCGGAGAGGTCGATTGTCAGGGCACGCTCCTGGTTCGCCGTCGATTGCGGCGCGGTGAAATGCTCCGGTTCTTCGGATCTCTGCCCCGGAAAGAATGCACCTCGCCAATCCCCGGACCATGCCCTAGAACAGCCGGGCGTCGGAACTGCGGAGCGTTACAGCGCACGCCCTGTCCCGTTTCGTCCCCCATGTTCCAAACGGTACGGCCCGCTCATGCTTCAGATCGATCAACTCGTCTTCAACGCCTGGGGGCGGCGCTTCTTCGACCGTGCCTCGGTGACCTTGCCCAACCCGTCGAAGGTCAGCCTGGTCGGACGCAACGGGGTCGGAAAATCGACCCTGTTCAAGCTGATCAAGGGCGAGCTTCAGCCCGACAGGGGCGAGATCGCGATTCCCAGGGCCGCCCGCGTCGCCGCCGTGGACCAGGAACACCCCGCGACGCCCGTCAGCGTGCTCGACACGATCCTGGCCGCCGACACCGAACGCGCGGCGCTGATGGCCGAACTCGAGACCGCCGAACCCGAACGCATGGGCGACATCTGGTCGCGCCTGATCGAAATCGACGCCGACAGCGCCCCCGCCCGCGCGGCCGAGATCCTGAACGGGCTGGGCTTCTCCACCACCGACATCGACCGGCCGATGGCCGAATTCTCGGGCGGCTGGCGGATGCGCGTGGCGCTGGCCGCCGCCCTGTTCGCGCAACCCGAGCTGCTGCTGCTCGACGAACCGACGAACTACCTGGATCTCGAAGGCGCCTTGTGGCTCGAGGCCCGGCTGGCGCGCTATCCGCATTCCGCCCTGATCATCAGCCACGACCGGGACCTGCTGAACAACTCGGTCGATTTCACCCTGCACGTCACCGAAGGCAAGCTGGAGCTGTACACCGGCGGCTACGACGAATTCGAGCGCCAGCGCGCCGAGAAGATCCGCCTGCAGAACGCCACCCGCGCCAAGCAGGAGGCCGAACGCGCGCACCTGCAATCCTTCGTCGATCGCTTCAAGGCCAAGGCCAGCAAGGCCGCGCAGGCGCAGAGCCGCATGAAGCGCTTGACCAAGCTGGAACCCGTCGCCACCACGATCGAGGCCCGGGTCTCCCCCTTCATCCTCCCCTCGCCGCAGCGCCCGCTGGCGCCGCCGCTGATGCGGCTGGAGGGGGTGGAGATCGGCTATGGCGACGACGCGCCCGTCCTGGCCGGACTGGATTTGCGGCTGGACGTCGACGACCGGATCGGGCTGCTGGGGGTGAACGGCGCCGGCAAATCGACCTTCGCCAAGATGGCCGCCGGCGCGCTGGCCGCGCGGTCCGGACGGGTGACCCGATCAGCGCGGATGGAGGTCGGCTGGTTCCACCAGCACCAGATCGAGGCCCTGAACCCCTCCGATACGCCGCTGGACATCATCCGCGCCGCCCGCCCGGCCGACAGCGAGCAATCCCATCGCGCGCGCCTGGCGCAGTTCGGCATCCATTTCGAAAAACAGGGCACGACGGTCGAGGCCCTGTCGGGCGGCGAGCGCGCGCGGCTGCTGCTGAACATGGTGGCGATGGCCGCCCCGCATCTGCTGATCCTGGACGAACCGACGAACCATCTGGACATCGACAGCCGCCGCGCCCTGTTGGACGCGCTGAACGAGTACGAGGGCGCGGTGATCCTGATCACCCACGACCGGTCGCTGATGGAACTGGTGGCGGACCGGCTCTGGCTTGCCGCCGACAACACGGTGGCGCCGTTCGACGGCGACATGGACGATTACGCCCGCTTCGTCCTGGATCGCGCGCGGGGCGGCACCGCGGCCCCGTCCCAGGCCGCGTCGCGCGAAAAGCGGCGCAAGGCCAGACGCTGACACGGCCCAGCGGTCCGGCGGCCCAGCACTCGGCGCAGACCAGGCGACCCGCCCGGAAGAGGCTGGCCGCCGAGGGTGCGCATCGGTCCAGGGTGCTCATCAGCTCCGCCACCTCGAAGCCGCCCGTCGCCGCGGCCCGCTCGGCGCATTCTCCTTCATGCTGGATGGTCCTGCCGCGCCGACACGGCCTGGTATCGTTGACCCCGCCTCGACCGAAAAACTTGCAATGAATGCTCCTTGCCTTATAGTAGGCAATATAACTACTTCGTGGAGCGCGATATGGAGGAAGCCGTTTCAGCCGCCGATGCCAATCGCCGGTTTTCCTTCCTGCTGCGAGGCGTGCGGGCGGGGCACAGCTATGTCGTGACCAGCCACGGCAAGCCCGTGGCGCGTCTGGTTCCCGCGGGCGGACACGATAACGTGGCGGACAGCGCACGGGCGGCGTTGCTGTCGCGGCTGGAAAGGCAGCCGGTCATGAACGCCGGTCGTTGGACGCGGGACGAGCTTTACGAGGACGACCAATGAGGGTTGTTCTCGATACGAACGTGCTGGCCTACGCCGAAGGCATGAACGGGGCCGAGCGTCGGGATACGGCGCTGGACCTTGTCCGGCGCCTGCCACGAGAGGGGGGCGTTGTCCCCGCGCAGGTGCTGGGCGAGCTTTTCAACGTCCTGGTCCGTAAGGGCGGCCGGTCGCGCGCCGAGGCCCGTGACGCCATGTTGAGTTGGCGCGATACCTTCCCGGTGGTGGAAACCTCGCCGGAAATCATGCTGACGGCGGCCGATCTCGCCACGGATCACCGGCTGGGGATATGGGAGTCGGTTGTCCTCTCGGCGGCGTCGCATGCCGGATGCCGATTGCTGTTGTCGGAGGATTTGCAGGACGGCTTCACCTGGGGCGGCGTGACGGTGGTCAATCCGTTCGTCACGTCACGGCATCCCTTGCTCGACGCACTTCTGGCGGATGAAGCCCCGTGACAGGGGAAGCCGACTCGCGTGGAAAGCGCGGAAGCTGGTGTCGATAATGGTCTGAGACGTACGCCGGTCCCGCCGGCCGCCGCCCCTCACGGCTCCGGCGGCGCATCCTCGTCATAAGCCGGCTCATAGGTCATGCCCTCGATCCAGGCGCGGATATTCTCCGGCCGCGGCACGGTCGCCATGCCGTGGTCGAACATATATTCCGCCAACCGGCAGGCCGAGGTGATCTGCACCGCCAGGATCTGGCTCTGCGGCGGGTACAGCATGCCGCGCGCCTGCGCCGCCGCGTCCACCTGGTCGGCCAGGGCGTGCGCGGCCTCGATGATCAGCGCGTCGGTGATCAGGCGCGGCCGCGCCGCATAGACCGCCAGCCCCAGCCCGGGGAAGATATAGAAATTATTGGCCTGCCCGGGCCGGAACACCGCGCCGCCCCGCGCGACCTCGGGGAACTGCACCCCCGCCGCATACAGCGCCCGCCCGTCCGACCACGCATAGGCCTGCTCGGCGGTGCATTCCGCATGCGGGATCGACAGCGGAAAGATGACCGGCCGCTCGTTGATCTCGGCCATCAGCGCCACGATCTCGCGGGTAAAGGCCCCGCCGGCGGTGGACACGCCGATCAGGATGCTGGGCCGCACCCGGCGGATGGTGGCCGCCAGGTCCCGCGTCGGCGCCGCCGGGTGGGCATAGACGCGTTGCTCGGCCGACAGGTCGGCACGCGTGGGCTCGACCAGCCCGTCCGCGTCCATCATCGTGATGCGCCCGCGCGCCTCGGCCTCCGACAGCCCTTCGGCCTGCATCGCCCGCACCAGCAGGTCCGACGTGCCCAGCGCCGACGACCCGGCGCCCAGGAACAGCACCCGCTGCTCCGACAGCGGCGCCTCCCTGATCCGCAGCGCGGTGATCAGCCCGGCCAGCGTCACCGCCGCCGTGCCCTGGATATCGTCGTTATAGCACAGCACCCGGTCGCGATAGCGCGCCAGATAGCGGATCGCGTCCGTGCCCTTCCAATCCTCGAAATGGATGCAGCAGGCCGGAAACACCGCCTGCACCGCCGCCACGAATTCCTCGACGAAATCGTCCAGATCCGCCTGCGGCGGCGGCTCGCGCCGCAGGCCCAGATATAGCGGGTCGGCGCGCAGCGCCGCATTGGTGGTGCCGATATCCAGTTGCACCGGCAGCGTCGCCTGCGGCGGCACGGCGGCGCAGGCGGTATAAAGCTGCAGCTTGCCGATCGGGATGCCCATCCCGTTCACCCCGATATCGCCCAGCCCCAGGATGCGCCCGCCCGTGGTCACGCAGATCACCCGCACATCCGCCACCGGCCAGTTGCGCAGCACCCGGGCGATCCGCCCGCGCATCTCCAGGCTCACATACATGCCCCGGGGCCGGCGATAGATATGGCTGAAGGATTTGCACGCCTCGCCCAGCGTGGGGGCATAGACGATCGGCACATAGCGCGCCGGATCGGACATCAGCACCTTGTAGAACAGCGTCTCGTTCCGGTCCCCCAGCGCGGCCAGATAGATATAGCGCTCCAGGTCGTCCGGCTTGGCATCCAGGTGCCGCCCCACCCGCTCGACCTGCCGCTCCAGCGTCTCGACCTGCGTCGGCAGCAGCCCCTCCAGCCCCCAGGCCCGCCGCTCGGCCTCGGTAAAGGCGGTGTCGCGGTTCCGCGCCGGATCGTTCAACAGCGCCGCGCCAAGCAGGCCCGGCCGGGCAGGTTTGTTCATCGGTCACGTTCTCCCCTGAAACGGTTCCACGATACGGCTATACGGCGCCACGAAACGGCGCGGGCCAAGCGGGGCAGGGCGCGCCGGCCCCCCATCAGACTCCCGGCAACTCGTTGACGGCCACGATCCGCCACGCCTCGGGAAAGCGCTCGACGACCGTCAGCGACAGGTTCTGGATCGAGAAATGCAGCGCGGTGTCGGCATGGATGCGCAGCGCATGGGCCAGCGCCGCGCGGATCGCGCCGCCATGGCTCACCACCACCATGTCCCGCCCCTCGTGCGCACGGGCCATGCGGTCCATGGTCGCGCCGACCCGCGCGCAGACATCCAGCATGCTCTCGCCGCCGGGCGGGCATTCGGTGGCCGCGACCGACCAGAACAGATGCGGCGACAGGGTCAACTGGTCCGGCAGCTCATGGTGGCGCAGCCCATGCCATTCCCCCATCGACTGCTCGGTAAAGCCGGGCTCGACGCTCCAGTCCGCCGCCCCGTACCCGGCCTCCTGGATCGCCTGGGCGGTCCGCTGCGTGCGGCTCAGGGGCGAGGTGAACCACAACGCCTCGCGCGGCAGGCGCGCCGCCAGCGCCTCGTACATCGGCCGCTGCGCGATCAGGCTGTCCGGACACAGCGGTACGTCCAGCGATCCGTACAGCCGCATGCGGGCATTTTCCTCGACCAGCGCATGGCGGATCATCCAGAAACGGGTGATCCCGGATTGCAGCTTGGGGGTGTCGAGGAAATTGCCGTGATTCTGGTTCATGAAATCGGATCCGGTCAGCGTGAGGGGCCCATGCCCCCATCCATAGCCCGAACCGGCGCATAGGTCTGCACCGGATCGGCGGCCCGCAGGATCGCCCAATGCCGCAGGATCAGCCCGATCTTGTCCAGCACCAGCCGCGCATCGCCGATCTCGCGATCCATGCGCCGGTCGGGCACCAGCCCGTCATGCGACGGCTCGCCCGACACCAGCCGCGCCCCCGCCGACAGGCGCAGCGCCCCCGCCATGCCGGGGCGGGACGGGTGCGGCAGCGGCACCGGCTGGCCGACATGGCACAGCACGCCCCCCAGCGCCCGGTCGGCCGGCGCGGACAGCAGGCGCGACAGGTCGGCATTCAGCCAGCGATACAGCGCCCGCGCATCCTCGAGCCCCAGCGGCACGAACCGCCCCCCGTCCGCCCCGTCATCCGCCATCGGGTCGCGCACGAAAAAGCTCAGGATGGTCGCGCGGTCGTCCCACGCATCGGCCAGCGGCGCCCGCGCGGGCGCCGGCCCCGACAGGCGGCGCAGGTCGCCCGACGCGTCGATCGCGCCTTCCACCGCATCCAGAAACCGCGCCAGCCGCGCGCGCACCACCGGCCGGGGAATCGCATGCAGCGCCGCCATCTCCGCCAGCGCCGCGTGCCAGCGCAGCATCAGCCCGACATTCTCCCCCGCCGCCAGGTGCGCCGTGCCCGGCGCGTCCGGCCATTCGCTCCGGTGGCTGTACGCCGCCAGCCCGGCGGGCAGCATGCCCCCCTCCAGCCGCGCCGCCACCCCCGCCGGCAGCAGCAGCGCGCCGCAGAAGGGCGGCCCGGTAAAGAATTTCGACCCGGTGACCATCACCATCCAGCCCCGGTCCAGATAGGCGCGCACCCGCTCCGGATCCAGCCGCGCCTGGCAGGCATCGACCACCACGTCCGGCGCCCTGCCATCCGGCCCGCCCCGCGCCAGCCCGTCCAGCATCGCCATCCCCGGCGCCAGCAGCCCGGTCTTCGACAGGTCCAGCCGGTGCAGCAGCACATGCCGCCCCGCCGCCACGGCCTGGCGCACCAGCGCGGCGCAGTCCGCATCCACCGCGTCCTCCGGGCGCAGCGCGCCGTCCGGCCCGCGCAGCGGCACCGACAGCAGCAGCGTCTCCCGCGCGAAACCGTCGATCAGCCCGCCCTTCGGCACCGCCGCGCCCAGCGCGGTGTCATGCGCGAAATGGCAGCCTCTGGCCGCCAGCGGCACGCCGCTGCCGGTCTCCTCGGGGGCCAGCAGGATATTGCTGACCGCCCGCCCGCCCGGCGCCAGCGCCGCCAGCGCCAGGGCATGCAGCTCGCAATCCGTGCCCGACGGCGCCAGCACCACGCTCTCGCCCGCGGCCAGGCGGTAATGGCGGCCGATCCGCCGGCGCAGGTCCGCCACCATCCCGGCTCGGACCGCAGCCCCGTCCCCCGCCGTGCCGCCGCCCGTCAGCGCCCCGCCGACCAGGCGCAGCCGCGCCGCCTCGGCCCCCGCGAACCCCCGCTCCGACAGCGACGACGCGGTGGACGAGGCAAAGGTGACCGCCCAGGGCCGCGGTCGGTGCGAACAGCCATAATGGTTCAGGCCGGTGGCCGGATCGACCGCCAGCCGCGCATCGCCCCCCTCGGCCATCAGCGCCTCCGCCGGCCCCAGCAGCGGCCATAATGCCGCCAGCCGCGCCGCCGGGGCCGCAAACCCATCTGGCCCCGCTGCCGAGACCGCCGGCTGCAACGGCGCCAGGCACGGCCACAGCGCCGCCAGACATGCCGCGTCCGGCGGCTGTTCCGCCGCCATGGCGTCCAGCCAGGGCAGGTCCGGCATCGCCCCCCCGGCCGGCCCGTCCAACCCACGGAACAGCGCGGCGACCCGCGCCGCGCACAGCCCGGCCAGCACCGGCTCGGCCGGGGCCAGGGGCAGCAGGCGCGCCAGTTCCAGCGCATGGCGCAGGATGATGGCGGCCTGCGCCGGGCCGGCCAGGCTGGGCGCGCCCAGAGTCACTTCGCCCGGCGTCACCCCACTTTGGGGCCCCACCCGGAACGGCGCCGCCAGCGCCGGGTCCAGCCGGATCCGCCGCCCGTCCGCGATCACCCGCAGGTCCGGGCGCTCCAGCACGCCGGCCAGTTCCCGGGTCAGGTGCGCGGCGAACACGCGCGCGCTCCGCTACGGCCGGCTTCGCGGCCCTCGACCGATATCTCCAAACGCTCTCTCCCCGACCGGCCCCCTTCGCAAGGGCTCTCTTCACATCAGACGGCTCAAATCAGACGGCGGCCCCCCCGGCACGGGCCGTCCGCCCGCGCCAGCGCCCCGCCACCCGCCGCACCGTCCACGACCGGATCCGCTCCAGCAGCAGATAGACGACCGGCGTGGTGTACAGGGTCAGCAACTGGCTCATCAGCAATCCGCCCACCACCGCAATGCCCAGCGGCCGCCGCAGTTCGATTCCGTACCCCCCGCTCAGGATCAGCGGAATGGCCCCGAACGCGGCGGCCAGCGTCGTCATCAGGATCGGCCGGAACCGCCTGGCGCAGGCCTCGCGGATCGCCGCCTCGGGCGACATCGCGCCGTCGCGCTCGGCATGCAGGGCAAAATCCACCATCAGGATCGCGTTCTTCTTCACGATGCCCACCAGCAGGATCATCCCGATCATCGCGATCAGCGAGAATTCCTGCCCCGTCGCCCACAACGCCAGCACCGCCCCCACCGTCGCCGACGGCAGGGTGGACATGATGGTGATCGGATGGACATAGCTCTCGTACAGGATGCCCAGCGTGACGTACATCGTCGCCAGCGCGGCCAGGAAGACCAGCAATTCGTTGATCAGCGCGGTCTGGAACTGCTCCGCCTGGCCGGTAAAGCCCCCCTCGATCGTCGCGGGCACATGCAGCCGCACCATGGTGGCGCGGATCTCCGCCTCCGCCGCGTCCAGCGACTGGCCCTTGGCCAGGTTGAACGAAATCGCTCCCGATACGAACCCGTCGCGATGGCTGACCATGATCGAGGTCGGCCGCCGCGCCAGCCGCGCCACCACCGGCAGCGGCACCATCGTCTCGGCGCTGGACGACACGGCCGACCCGTTGGACGCGCCCACCCCCCCAGCCAGCTTGTTGGCCACCGCGTTGCGAAAGGATTGCTGGCTCAGCGCCGCGGCCTGCGAGGAGTCCGTTCCCTGCGGCTGCGGCGGCAGCGTGACCCGCACGGTGTTCGACGCCGTGCCGCCGCCTGCCGTCCCGCCCGACGTCGAGACCCGGAACGCCCCCAGCACGTCCGGCGAGTCGCGATAGCGCGGCGCCACCTCCATCACCACGTGATAGGTCGCAAGCGGGGTCGAGATGTTGGACGCGCTGCGCTGGCCATAGGCGTCGAACAGCGCGCCGCTGATCAGTTGCGGCGTGACCAGGTAGCGCGCGGCGGTGTCGCGCGCGATGTCCACATGCACCGCCGTGGCACGGTCCGTCAGGTTGGTGGAAATGTCGGTCATCACCTTGCTGCCCTGCAGCGCCTGAGTGATGCGCGGGGTCCAGCTATAGATATCCTCGGCATTGTCGCTGCGCAGGACAAAGCGATAGGCCCCCTGCTGCTGGCGGCCGCCCCCGCCATTGACGTCCCCGGCCGAAAACAGCGACAGCCGCACGCCCGTCAGCCCCGTCGCCTCCAGCCGCTTGTGCACGCGCGCGATCATCTCGTCCGGCCCGTCGTCGCGGTCGCGCTTGCCGGTCATCTGCGCGAAGGCCTGGCCCTCCACCCGCGTGTCGCCGGTAAAGGCCGCCACCGATTCCGCGTCGCGGTCGGCCAGCATGGCGGCGCTCACGGCGCGGATCTTGGCGTCCATCTTCTGGAACGACGCCGTCTCGTCCCCCCGGAAATAGCCCACGATCATCGCCACGTCCTGCTTGGGGATGATGTCCTTGGGCATGACCGTGATCACCGCCACCGTCACTACCAGGCTCAGCGGCAGGGTCGCCAGCACCAGCCGGCGCCGGCGCAGCGCATGGTCCAGCGAACGGACATAGGCGCGCAGCACCGCCTCGAACGTCCATTCGATCCCGTCCGACAGCCGGCGCAGCCCCCGGCGCAGCGCCGACGCTCCCGCCGGCAGCGGCGCGCCGTGCGCCACGTCCAGCAGCAGGCCGCACATCATCGGCGTCAGGCTGATCGACAGGAACAGCGACACCGTCACCGTCACCGCCAGCGTCATCGCGAATTCATAGAAGATCTTGCCCGGCGTCCCCGGCATCAGCAGCAGCGGCAGGAACACCGCGACCAGCGCGATGGTGATCGACAGCACGGTAAACGCGATCTCG
The DNA here is from genome assembly GCF_038719015.1 of Nguyenibacter vanlangensis. Taxonomy (NCBI): domain Bacteria; kingdom Pseudomonadati; phylum Pseudomonadota; class Alphaproteobacteria; order Acetobacterales; family Acetobacteraceae; genus Nguyenibacter; species Nguyenibacter vanlangensis. Next base: position 2,952,239 of record NZ_CP152276.1, on the reverse strand, counting down.
CCCGCCCCCCGCATCGCGGCGTCGGCGCGCGACTGCCCGGCCTCCATGTGGCGCGCGATGTTCTCCACCACCACGATCGCGTCGTCGACCACGAACCCGGTTGCGATCGTCAGCGCCATCAGCGACAGCGTATCCAGCGAGAATCCCAGCAGGTACATCGCCGCCAGCGTCCCGGCCAGCGAGATCGGCACCGTGATCGCGGGGATCAGCGTCGATCGCGGCGCCCGCAGGAACACCAGCACCACCGCCACCACCAGCAGCACCGAAATCAGCAGCGTCAACTGCGTATCGCCCAGCGATGCGCGGATGGTGATCGACCGGTCCATCGCCGGGGTCAGGGTCACGCCCGCCGGCAGGGCGGCGATCATCGCCGGCGTGCGGGCGCGGATCGCGTCCATCACGCGGATGACATTCGCCCCGGGCTGCGGCCGGACGATGGCCATCACCGCGCGATGATTGTTGAAATAGCCGGTCTGCCGCTCGTCCTGCACCCCGTCATGCACCTCGGCCAGGTCCGCCAGCCGCACCGGGCGGCCGTTGCGGTACCCCACCACCAGGTCGCGATACTGCGCCGCATGCCGCGCCTGGTCGTTGGTCGCCAGCGTGTAGCGCTGGGTGCCCACGTCGATGAAGCCCTTGGGCGTGTTGGCATTGGCCGACGCCAGGGCCGATCGGATATCCTCGAACCCGATCCCGTATTTGAACAGCGGATACGGGTCCATCTCCACCCGCACGGCGGGCGCCGAACTGCCGGTGATCTGGATCCACCCCACGCCCTTCACCTGCGACAGCATCGGCTGCAGGTGGGTCTGCATGATGTCGTACAGCTCGGCGATCGGCCGCGTGTCCGACGTCAGCGCCATCACCATGATCGGGCTGTCGGCCGGATTGGCCTTCCAATATTGCGGCACCATGTCCAAGGTGGCCGGCATGTCCTGCATCGCCGCGCGCAGCGCCGCCTGCACGTCGTTGGCCGCGCCGTCGATGTTCCGGCTGTCGTCGAAGGTCAGCAGGATGAACGCCGTGCTGTCGGTCGAATCGGACTCGATGCTGCTGATGCCCGAAATCTGCCCCAGCCGCCGCTCCAGCGGCGTGGTGACCGACGACGCCATCTGCTGCGGCGACGCCCCGGGCTGGGTCGCGACCACATAGATGATCGGCACCGATATGTTCGGCAGGTCCCCCACCGGCAGCGCGCGATAGCCGAACAGCCCGGCGATCACCAGCGCCATCGACAGCAGCGTCGTCATCACCGGCCGCGTGATGAAGGGGCGACAGGGATTCATGCGTCGGTTCGCGCGCCCACCCGCGCGGCGGACCGGCGCGCGGCCCCCCGCCCGTACCACAGCGCCGCCCCGGCGAAGCCGACATAATAGCCGATATCCGCCCCGCCCAGCCACCGCGCGACGGGGCCGGTATAAAGCTGGCTGGTCGAAAACAGCAGAATGGTCGCCACCGACATGACGACGAAGATCGTCGCCCCCCGCGTCCAGCCCGGCGGCACCGGGCGCGGCATCCTGTCGCCCAGGTACCAGTCGGCCAGCACGATGCCGATCCACGGCGCGATCCAGTACATCGTCACCACCAGGTAATCGGTATACAGCGCCGCATACCGCCCCGCTCCCGCCACCGCCAGGACATAGCCCAGCGACGCGGTGATCACCGCCGCCAGCACGCGCGGCACGTGGATGCCCGCCGAAATCAGGCTATAGCTGGCGGTATTGTCGTTGAACGAATTGCCCGTGACCGATGACAGCGCGATCACCGCCAGCACCATCGGCCCCAATGGCCCCGCCGCGTGCTGCAGGCTGGCGATCACCGCGGTGGGCGACGGCTCGGCGACGCTGGACGCCGTCAGCAGCCCCAGCACCTGGAACGGCACCGCCGATCCCAGCAGCCCGGCCAGCGCCAGCCACACCACCCGGCGCGGGTCGGCATCCGCCGGCAGATAGCGCGTGTAATCCGACGAATAGGACGCCCAGGACAGGTTGAAACTGGCCAGGATCGCCACCGCCAGCAGAATCGTCGCCACCCCGGGCGGATGGTGGGCCCCCGCGATCGTCAGCGTCCCCTGTTCCACCCCCTGGCGCAGGCACAGGGCCCCGATCACCGCAAAGGCCGCCAGCAGCGCCGCGCCCAGATATTTCTGCAGCGCCTGCACCATGTCGTGGCCATAGATGCTGGCCAGCATCTGCACCGCCGCCAGCCCCCCCAGCGCCAGCCAGAAGGGCGGGCTCACCCCCGCCGCGACCGACAGGAATGCGATCAGCGCGGTGGCCGCCGGCACGTTGTTCACCGCGTCCCAGCCCACGCAATAGATCCAGTTCAGCAGGGCGGGCGGCCGCACGCCCAGCCGCCCCAGCGCCCGGCGCGACGCCTCCATCTGCGTCAGCCCGGTGGCCGGCCCGATCGACGCGGCCAGCGCCACCGGCAGCGCGCCGACCAGGTTGCCCAGCAGGATCGCCAGCAGCCCGGTGCGCAGATCCAGCCCCAGCGACACCAGCAGCGCCCCCGTCACCCAGCCGCCCGGCCCCAGATTGGGCGAGAAATGGCTCCAGAACACGCGGTCGATCCGCATGGTCTTGCGCTCCGGCGGAACCGGGCACGACACCGCGGCGGCGCTCAGTTCCTCCATGGCCGGCGGACGCGGAAAGGCAAGCGGCACGGTTCGGGGGTCCTTACGGTTCTGCGGGGCGCATGCGCGGGTGCAATCGTTGCGTCATCGGGCGGCCCCTGGCAAGTCGCCCCCGGCCGCGCCGGCAGCAGCGCCAGGGCCCGGCCGATGCCCGACGAGGCACCGGTGATCCGAATCACATCGCGTTTGATGTTCGCAGATCAGAGACCGCCTGATAAAAGACCGCAAACCCTGCCGCCCCGGGTCCGCCCCGGGGTTGCCCCGCGACGATCTTCCGCGACGCTCCAAGGATACGCCGATGACACCCAGCAGCGAACGACACGGCCCGACACCCCGCCCGACGGTGGCGCGGCGCGGGGTCTGCCTGGTGATCTCGGCGCCATCCGGGGCGGGCAAATCCACCATCGCCAACGCCCTGCGCGCGGCCGAGCCGAGGCTGCTGCATTCCGTCTCCGTCACCACCCGCCAGCCCCGCCCGGGCGAAACCGACGGCGTGCATTATCATTTCCGCACCATGGACCGGTTCCAGCAGATGGCCGAATCCGGCGAATTGCTGGAATGGGCCACCGTGTTCGGCCGGGGCTACGGCACCCCCCGCGCCCCGGTCGAGGCCGCCCTGGCCGAAGGCCGCGACATGGTGTTCGACATCGACTGGCAGGGCCACCGCCAGATCCGCGCCGCCCTGCCGGCCGACGTGGTCAGCCTCTTCGTGCTGCCCCCCTCGCTGGCCGAGCTGGAACGCCGCCTGTGCAACCGCGCCTCCGACGACCCGGAGGAAATCGCCCGGCGCATGCAGGCCGCGCGCGACGAAATCGCCCATTGGCAGGAATTCGACCACGTGATCATCAATGCCGACCTCGACCAGGCGATCGCCGAGGCCCGGTCGATCCTGGTCTCGGCCCGGCTCCAGACCCGCCGCCAGACCGGCCTGGCGGGTATAATCGCCGGATTCGGCGCGTAACCATGGATTTCTCCGCGATCACGGTACTCTGCATCGGCGACGTCATGCTCGACCGCTTCGTCTATGGCGAAATGGAGCGCATCTCGCCCGAGGCCCCGGTCCCGGTGCTGCGGCTGGGCCGCACCCGCGAAATGCCGGGCGGCGTCGGCAACGTAGCCAACAACATCCTTTCGCTGGGCGGCCGGGCGATCCTGGTCGGGCTGGTCGGCGCCGACGCGCCCGGCGACGCGCTGCGCGCCCTGCTGGGCGGCCGCCCCGGCCTGACCGACGCGCTCGTCGCCACCGACGCCCGTCCCACCATCTGCAAGACGCGCTTCATCGCCGCCAACCAGCAGGTCGTCCGCGCGGACCAGGAAAGCCGCCTGCCGCTGCAGCCCGCCGAGGCCACGCTGCTCCGCGCCGCGATCGACGCCCATGTCGGCGCCGCCGACATCGTGGTGCTGTCCGACTACGCCAAGGGCACCTGTGCCGACCCGGTCGTCGCCCACGCGATCGCCGCCGCCCGCGCGCGCGGCATCGCGGTGTTCGTCGACCCGAAATCCCGTGATTTCGCACGCTACCGGGGCGCCGCCTGCATCACCCCCAACGCGCGCGAACTCGCCCAGGCCACCGGTCTGCCCGTCGACACCGACACGGAAATCGAATCCGCCGCCCGCGCCGCCATGGCGCAGGCCGGCGCCGGCGCCATCCTGGCCACCCGTTCCGAAAAAGGCATGGCCCTGGTCGAACGCGATGCCCCCACGCACATCGTCCCCGCCCGCGCGCGCGAAGTGTTCGACGTCTCCGGCGCGGGCGACACGGTCATCGCCACCCTGGCGCTCGCCGCCGGCTCGGGCATGACCCTGGCCCAGGCGATGCACGTCGCCAACGCCGCCGCCGGCGTGGTGGTGGGCAAGCTCGGCACCGCCACCGTCGCACTGGACGAGGTCCTGGCCGAACTCGACGCCCAGGACCACGCCCAGGGCCTGGCCGCGGGCGACATGCCCGCCCTGCTGCCGCGCGCCCGCGCCGCCGAGCAGGTCGCGCGGTGGAAGGCCCAGGGCCTGCGCGTCGGCTTCACCAACGGCTGCTTCGACATCCTTCACCCCGGCCATGTCGCCCTGCTGGCCGCCGCCCGCGCCGCCTGCGACCGGCTGGTGGTCGCGCTCAACGACGATGCCAGCGTCGCCCGGCTCAAGGGCCCCGAACGCCCGATCAACCGGCTCGAGGACCGCGCCCGGGTCATGGCCGCGATCCGCCACGTCGATGCCGTGGTCCCGTTTCACGAGGACACGCCCCTGGACCTGATCCGCCTGCTGCTGCCCGACGTGCTGGTCAAGGGCGCGGATTACCGCCCCGACCAGGTGGTCGGCGCCGACGTGGTGCGCCAGGCCGGCGGCCGCCTGGTGCTGGCCACACTGGAACAGGGCCAGTCCACCACCCGCACCATCGGCCGCATCCGCGCCGCGAACGAGGCTACGAACGGGGCCGCGAACGGGGATCAGGACGCATGACGGCCGCGCCCGACGCAATGCCCGACGCAATCCGCCGCGCCCACGCCGCCTTCCGCGCCTGGCTGTTCGACAGCGCGCTGCCCGTCTGGGGCGACGTGGGCTGCGACGGCACCGCCGCCGCCCCCGCCCTGCGGGGCGCGCAGGAACATCTCGCCCCCGACGGCACCCCGGCCCGCCCGGGCTTCAAGCGCATGCGCGTCCAGGCGCGACAGCTCTACGCCTTCACCCGCGCCGCCCTCTATGGCTGGCCGGGCGGCGCGGCGCGGGCCGAGGGCATCTACCGCTTCATGCTGCGCGGGCTGCGCGCCGACGGCGGCTGGGCCTGCCGGCTCACGCCCGACGGCGCGGTGCTGGACCCCACGGCCGATCTCTACGACCTGGCCTTCATCATCTTCGCCCTGTCCTGGTACGCCCGGCTCGACCCGTCCGGCGAGCCGGTGCGCCTGGCGCGCCGCACCGTCGCCTGGCTGCGCGCCACCATGGCCCACGCCAATGGCGGCTTCGCCAACACCTGGCCGCCCGCTTCCGGCCCCCGGCAGCAGAACCCGCACATGCACCTGCTCGAAGCCGCGCTGGCCCTGTTCGACACCACGGGCGACGAAGCAGACGCCGCCCTCGCGCATGATCTGGTCGATCTGTTCCGCACCCGCCTGTTCGACCCGGCCACCGGCACGCTGGGCGAATTCTTCACCGATTCCTGGCAGCCCGTCGTGGGCCCCCAGGGCGCGCTGGTCGAACCCGGCCACCAATATGAATGGGTCTGGCTGCTGCACGAATATGCCCGCCTGACCGGCCGGCCCACGGGTGCGCACGCCCAGTCCCTGTTCGCCTTCGGCCGCCGCCACGGCGTCGATCCGCGCACCGCGCTGGTGCGCGACGTCCTGACCCGCCAGGGCGACATCGTGCGGGGCGGTGCGCGCCTCTGGGCCCAGACCGAGGGGCTGCGCGCCGAAATCGCCATGCACGGCCTCCCGCAGGCCCCCCCCCACGCCGACAATGCCGACAATACGGTCCAGATCGCGCGGATCGTCGACAATCTGCTCGGCCGCTATTTCATCGACTGCCCCCCCGGCACCTGGAACGACCAGCTCGATCCGGCCTGCCGCCCGGCCGGCGACAAGATCCCGGCCAGCTCCTTCTATCACATCGTCGCCGGCTATGCCGAGCTGGACCGCCTGGCCGGCGGGTCGGCCGGCGAATCGGCCATGAGGATCGCGTGAACACGATCACCCCCCCTCCCGAAGACGCCCGCAATCCTGACCCCCGCCCCGCGGACGATGGCCCGCTGCTGGGCCTGACCCGGCGCGCGCCCCCCGCCAACATGCAGGCCGAACAGGCGCTGCTGGGCGCGCTGCTGACCAACAACCGCGCCTATGACCGCGTGTCGGACTTCCTGGTAGGCGAGCATTTCGCCGACCCGGTCAACGGCCGCATCTATGATTCCATCGCCCGGCGGATCGAAGCCGGGCAACTGGCCGACCCGGTCACCCTGCGCGCCGAATTCGAACATTCCGGCGTGCTGGATTCGGTGGGCGGCACCGCCTACCTGGCCCGGCTGCTCACCGCCATGGTCGGCATCATCAATGCCGGCGATTACGGCCGGGCGATCCACGATGCCTGGGTCCGCCGCCAGTTGATCGATATCGGCGAAACCGTGGTCAACAACGCCTTCGGCGCCCGCCCGGACCTCGACGGCGTCGACCAGATCGCCGCGGGGGAAGAGGCCCTGTTCCGCCTCGCCACCGACAAGGGACAGGAAGGCGGCTTCACCAGCTTCGACCGCGCCCTGGCCGGCGCGCTGGACGTGGCCGAAAAAGCCTTCCACCGCACCGGCGACGTGGTCGGCCTCACCACCGGCCTGCGCGACATGGACAAGAAGACCGGCGGCCTGCACCCCTCCGACCTGCTGATCCTCGCCGGCCGCCCGGCCATGGGCAAGACCGCGCTCGCCACCAAGATCGCCTTCAGCGCCGCCCGCGCCCTGCTGCGTGAGGCGCAGGAGGCCCCGCCCGGTACCCAGGCCAAGGGCTCGGTCGCGATCTTCTCGCTGGAAATGTCGGCCGAACAGCTCGCCACCCGTATCCTGTCCGAACAGGCCAGCGTCTCGGGCGAGCGCATCCGCCGGGGCGAAATCGGGCAGAAGGAATTCGACCGCTTCGTCCAGGTCACGCGCGAACTGGCGCAACTGCCCCTGCATATCGACGACACCCCGGCCATCTCGCTCTCGGCCATGCGCACCCGCTGCCGCCGCCTGGCCCGCACCAAGGGGCTCAGCCTGGTGGTGGTCGATTATCTCCAGCTCATGCGCCCCTCGGTCGGCACCCGCCCCGAAAGCCGCGTGCTGGAAATCTCCATGATCACCCAGGGGCTCAAGGCGATCGCCAAGGAACTGAACGTCCCGGTGATCGCCCTGTCCCAGCTCTCCCGCCAGGTCGAAAGCCGCGAGGACAAGCGCCCCATGCTGTCCGACCTGCGCGAATCCGGCTCGATCGAACAGGACGCCGACGCGGTGATGTTCGTCTACCGCGACCAGTATTACCTCCAGCAGCGCCAGCCCAAGGAAACCGCCTACGACTCGACCGAAAAATACCAGACCGCGCTCGAAGACTGGCAGCGCAAGATGGACCTCGCCCACAACCGCGCCGAACTGATCCTGGAAAAACAACGCCACGGCCCCACCGGCACCGTGCACCTGTTCTTCGAAGGCGAATTCACCCGCTTCGGCGACCTCGACCTGGTGCACGATACCTGAAGCGGGCAGGGAGGCTTTCTTCTTTTTCTGAAGAAAAAGAAGCAAAAAGACTTTTATTCGTTTGGTGTCGATCGCGCGAACTCAGGTCCGGCGGAAATAGACAATGTTCCGGATTGGTATCAGTCGGAGTGCTGCTGGAAGGATCGGATTGACCGGGTTTCCTGTATCAACCGAGCCAAAGCCAGGACTGTGGCATGATGGACAACGCTGGCACATCGCCCACATCTCCACAGCCTCAGCACCTCCAGACCGATCTGACGGCCGCCTGAACAGAGAGGTAAACTGAGCCAGACCTTCCAACATAAAAACGGCCATCACTGGTCTTCTATCAAATCCATGTGACGTGTATATATTTAAGAATCAGAAGTAAATGTTATTACTTACGGTTTTTATTTTCGTCGTTCCTCAAAATTTCTTCCGCGTTCAAAACGGTTTTATCATTGAAATCTCTAATAATTTTTTTGGAGTTGTCTAAGAGTGGCATCTTAGGTAGCTTTTGATTTTCAGGTATTAATTTTCCTGTAAATTTTTCAACTTTGTCGATTGCTTTCCCTAGACGGCGTAATTTCCAATAAATAGAAATAAAGATTGGTAGGGCGCTATACAACTTTCTGGGGGGATAAAAGCAAAAATTATAAGAGATGATAAGTAAATAAAAGCTATCGCTGACATTCCTGTCCAAGTTGTTATTTTTGAAAAATGCTGGAATGCATCACTGATATGAGGCGCTTTGGTCATTCTCCACCACAACACCCCTTCAACAAATGAAAACAGGATAAAATGAACTGTCAAATGCCAAATTACGCAAAATTTCTTCAAGCGTATCATTTTGGATTGTGTAAATTCAAGCATATAAAATCCCCTTTATTCAATGAAATAAAACTGTCACCGCATTCTAATGCATCTATGCATCCTGTGTTAGATGCTCACCAGCATCTAATGAAAATTTTCCCACGATATAATGTCAGCTTTCCATAAATTCTCCAGAAATCCGCTCCGAGGCTATCCCGGCATTGCCGTCAAACAGGTGTCGGCAGATCCACCCTGACGACACGAAGGCCCTATCGACTTTCACCAATTTTGATCTTCTAGGTGTTTAGTCCCGGAGCTAAACAATTGGCCTCGATCTGGGCGATTGCACCAAGGGCGCGCTCCGGCCGATCATCATGGTCGCCAGAGGGACGGCTTGCTCGCAAACAGGATATCGCCCGACATGGCGGGCTTCTGTCATGCTCTCTCTCTGCGGTCATGAGTTTCTGCATGAAAGCCGTCACCTCGATCAGAGACGGATCGGGCGTAAATGTTCCCGTGTGGTTTCCATAACGGCATCTCGGAACTCCTTTCGAGCCGGAGACAAGGGGCGGCAACCGTCATGCAGGCAAACTTCAATCCCAGGCCCACGAGGCAGTCCAGGTCGATCCGGTAGAACGGATAAATGATTGGGAAGTCCAACCGGAGTACGGAAGGTCACTCCCAACCCCGCACCTGCCGCTGCCCATAAGCCTTGAAGGCTTCGGCTGGTAAAAGTCAGGCGCCATGGCGTTCCCGCCTTGTCGAGCAGTTCCAGTCCGATGCGTCGAAAGCGGCATGGATTGCCATAAAGGGCGAGGTCGATCGGAACTTTTGGTGCCAACGGCAAAGTTATATCGGGAGAGGGACCGATCCAGACGGTCGGAAGGGTTCCCAGTGATAACGCATCCGGCCGCCCACCGCCGCCGAAGGCCAGCACGAAATCCAACGCTCCCTGATCCAGTTGCTCGAACAGCAGCCCATTGCGCTCGACAAAGACTTCGATCAGCACTCCGGGGTGGGCGCGCTTGAAGATGCCCAGCAGCGTCGGCAGCCAGGATTCCGAAAAATCCCCGGGCAGGCCGAAACGTACGCTGCCCGAGACCGAAAAGCCGTTCACGGCTTCCAGCGTTTCGTCGTTCAACTCCAGGATTCGCCGCGCATAGGACAGCAGGCGCTCGCCCTGCTCGGTCAGGATGGTGCCGCGTCCCTCGCGTTGGAAGACCGGCTGGCCGGCTTGGTCCTCCAACTTGCGCATCTGCTGGCTGATGGCGGATTGCGAGCGGCCGAGATGGGCGGCAGCACGGTTGAAGCCGCCGAGATCCTGGGCGGTGACGAAAGTACGGAGCACGTCCATATCAAGATTGATGCGCGCCATCGTTCGTATTTCCTTCAGTGGCAATTCGAAAAAACGCGTTATTCGAAACTGTCCATAAGAGGTAGGAATCGGTCTCGTCAACACGGAGAATTCCCATGCGTGCCATTCGGATTCATGAATTTGGCGGTCCGGACGCGCTCGTTCTCGAAGATGTATCGACTCCGGAACCAGGCGAGGGAGAGTCGTTCGTCCGCTTGCATTACGCGGGGCTCAATTACACGGAGATCTATCAGCGGAGCGGCGTGACGAAGGTGCAGTTGCCTTTCACGCCAGGCTCGGAAGGTTTCGGCGAGATCGAACGCTCGGCACGGTTTTCCGTCGGAACGCGGGTGGCTTGGGCCGGATATCCTGGTGCCTACGCGGAATTGGCCGTCGTGCCCGATCACCGGCTTGTCGAGGTGCCGGACGACATTTCGGACGATGTGGCGGCCGCTCTCCTGTTGCAGGGCATAACCGCACACTATCTGGCCGAAGACAGCTATTGCGCGCGGGCAGGAGATGCGGCGCTCGTGCATGCGGCCGCCGGTGGCGTCGGGCTGCTATTGACGCAATTGCTGGCCGCGAAGGGCGTGGCGGTGATCGGGACTGTATCGTCCGACGCAAAGGCCGCTCTGGCTCGCGATGCCGGAGCGCATCAGATCATTCGTTACGATCACGAGGATGTCTCTGCGGCGGTGCGAGACGCGTACCCGGACGGCGTGAACGTCGTTTATGATTCCGTCGGGCAGGCGACATGGGCGGCAAGCCTGGCATCGCTGCGCCGTCGCGGCACAATTGTCTTATACGGCCATACCAGCGGCACGGTCGCGCCCGTCGATCCAATGCTGTTGGCGCGGTACGGCTCGCTTACTCTGACGCGCCCTCTGATCGGCGATTTCATTCCCACGGCGGACGCTTTGCAGGAACGAGCGGACCGCCTGTTCGGATGGGTTCGCGACGGTAGCCTGCGCCCCCTGATTACCCACAAATACTTGCTCGCGGACGCGGTGCAGGCTCATCGCGATCTCGAAGCGCGGCGCACCGTCGGCAAGGTTCTGCTGCGTATCGCGAATTAATGTCTTTTGAAGGAATATCGGAATGAAAAAGTACCTGCATTGTCGTTTGGCTGTTCTGCTGGCTATGTCTCTACCGCCCGGAAGCGCGCTGGCCATGCCCATGCCATCACTCACCGGTACTTGGGAATTGACAGAAGCCGACACGCTTTATGCTGACGGACATCGGGTTCACGGTTTCGGCGACCATCCGCAAGGTCGCATGATGGTGGATGGCGAGGGACGCTATGTCATCGAAATCTACCGTGTCCCCGGCATGAACTTCGTATCAGGCAACAAGGCGACCGGTACAGAGGCCGAATTTCGCGACGCGATGATGCGGAACAGCGTGCATTATGGGCATGTCATGCTCGACACGGTGCATCATCATATCATTTTTGACGTCGAGCACGCGGTATTCCCGAATTGGGAAGGAAAGCGGCAGGTGCGGGACTATATGTTAGAAGGTGATCGACTCAGCTATCAGGTACCGGCTTCATCCACAGGCGATGGGACTGTGGCGATTTCGGAGTGGCGCCGGCTGCGAAATTGAGCGGCAACGGGAAGACGTCCACCTCTATCTGCGCCCTTTCAGCTCCTGCGGCCTGGATTCTTCAGCCATCATGACGCTGCAGTCAGAACATAGTTTGCGGAAGAACTCAGTTCTCAGCAAAAATCAACAACAGAAGATCCCGCCATGACAAACGCCATTGCGTGCCTCCGCCCCCCCCGAACATCCATAAACTCTTTGGATGGTCCCATCAGGAAAGCCCATCCTCCACCGCCCTCGGCATCGCCTGCCCACGCGTCAGATCCACGATCCGCGCCACCACGGCATCGCAGGCCCCCACCGGCACCGCCACCACCAGCACGGCGCCGGCCGCGTCGAACCGCTCCTCCTCGATCGCCGCCCCCATGCCCGGCAGCCGTGCCCGCAGCAGCGCCAGATCGCCGAACCCGCAATGAAACGCCAGGCGCGTCATGGCGACGATCGGCACGCGCGGTGCCAGGCGCAGGCATTCCGCTGCCGTGCCGCCATAGGCGCGGACCAGTCCCCCGGCCCCCAGCTTGATCCCCCCGAACCAGCGCGTCACCACCACGGCGACCCGGTCGAATCCCTGTCCGTCGATCACCTGCAGGATCGGCCGCCCGGCGGTGCCCCCGGGCTCGCCGTCATCGTCGCTGCGATAATCCTGCCCGATGCGATAGGCCCAGCAATTATGCGTGGCGTCGGCCACCGACACCGCGCGGACGAAATCCAGCGCCTCGGCAGGCGCGGCACAGGGCGCCGCCCGGGCCAGGAACCGGCTCTTGCGGATCTCCTTCTCGAACCGCGCCGGCTCGGACAGCGTGACCCGCCCCCCGCCGGCCGCGTCGCCAACCCCCTCGCTCACGCCGCCTCGCGCACCCGTCGCCGCTCAGGCGTCGCCGCCGGCCGCGTCCCCGCCGCCGAACAGCGCCACCAGGTCGCCCAGATGGCCGATCTCGTTCAGATGCAACCCCTCGGGCGCGCTCAGCCGCGTATTGCCCCGCGCGACCCGCCGCGGCAGGAACGCCGCATCGAATCCCAGCTTCTGCGCCTCCTTCAGCCGCGCATCGGCCTGCGCCACCTGCCGCACCTCGCCCGACAGCCCCACCTCGCCGAAATAGACCGCGCCCGCATGGGTCGGCCGGCCGGTGGCGGCCGACACCAGGGCGGCCGCCACCGCCAGGTCGGCGGCCGGCTCCAGCACCCGCAGCCCGCCCGCGATGTTCAGATGCACGTCCATGCCGTGCAGCTTCATCCCGCACCGCGTCTCCAGCACCGCCAGCAGCATGTTCAGGCGCGACGAATCCCACCCCACCACCGCCCGGCGCGGCGCGGAATCGCCCGATTTGGGCGACAGCAGCGCCTGCACCTCCAGCAGCACCGGCCGCGTGCCCTCGATCCCGGCAAACACCGCCGACCCGGCGATATTGCCGCGCCGCTCGGCCAGGAACAGCGCCGACGGGTTGGGCACCTCGACCAGCCCCTGGTCGGTCATGGCGAACACGCCGATCTCGTCGGTCGCGCCGAAACGGTTCTTGGCGGCGCGCAGGATGCGGAACTGGTGCCCCCGGTCGCCCTCGAAATACATCACCGCGTCGACCATGTGCTCCAGCACGCGCGGGCCGGCCAGCGCGCCCTCCTTGGTCACGTGCCCGACCAGGATCAGGCTGAACCCGCGCTGCTTGGCCAGCCGGATCAGCTCGAACGCCGTGGCGCGCACCTGGCTCACCGTGCCCGGCGCGCTCTCCACGCTTTCCAGCCACATGGTCTGGATCGAATCGATCACCACCAGCGCCACGTCGCGCTCGGCCTCCAGCGTGCCGGCGATGTCGGTCACGTTGATCGCCGCCGCCAGGTCCAGCCCCGGCGCATCCAGCCCCAGCCGCCGGGCGCGCAGGCGGATCTGGTCCACCGCCTCCTCGCCCGAGATATACATCACCCGCCGCCCGCTGCCCGCCAGCGCACACGCCGCCTGCAGCAGCAGGGTCGATTTGCCGATGCCCGGATCGCCGCCCACCAGCACGACCGACGCCGGCACCAGCCCGCCGCCCAGCACCCGGTCCAGCTCGGCGATGCGCGTGCCGACGCGCGGCGGCGGCTCGGCCACCCCGTCCAGGCTGACGAAGGCGATCTTCGCACCGCGCCCCCGGCGCGGCGCCGCCCCGCCGGCAGGCGACGGCGCGGCGGATTCCTCGACGATGCTGTTCCACGCGCCGCAGGATTCGCACCGCCCCGCCCATTTGGGAAACACCGCCCCGCAGGACTGGCAGACGAAATGCTGGGCCGGCCGGCGGGCCACTAGCGCCGCAATTCCATGCTGATCGGCCCCTCGCGCCGGCCGTGGGTAAACTGGTCCACGATCGGGTTGCCGCTGTCCAGCAGCGCACCCGCCGCCCCCTGCCAGATCAACCGGCCCTGGTACAGCATCGCCGCCTGGTCGCCGATCCGCTGGGCGGACGCCATGTCATGGGTGATCGCGATCGCCGTCGATCCCAGCCGCCGCACGCAATCGACGATCAGCCCGTCGATCACCGCCCCCATGATCGGGTCCAGCCCGGTCGTCGGCTCGTCGAAGAACAGGATGTCCGGCTGCCCGGCAATGGCGCGGGCCAGGCCCACGCGCTTCTGCATGCCGCCCGACAATTCGGCGGGGAACAGCGCCCCCACCGACGGGTCCAGCCCCACCTGCTCCAGCATCCGCCCGGCATGGGCGCGCGCCTCGGCCCGGCTCATCCGCGCGCCGTGGCGCCGCCCGCTGGCCAGCAGGCCGAAGGCGACATTCTCCCAGACCGGCAGGCTGTCGAACAGCGCCGCGTTCTGGAACAGCATGCCGATCCGCTCGATCACCGCCTCGCGCCGCCGCGCCGACAGCGGCACCACGTCCACCCCGTCGATCTCGATCGACCCCGCATCCGGGGTGATCAGCCCCAGGATACAGCGCAGCAGCACCGACTTGCCGCTGCCCGACCCGCCGATCACCACCATCGACGTGCCCGGCATGACATCCAGGTCGATGCCGTCCAGCACGATCTTCGGGCCGAACGCCTTGCACAGGCCGCGAATGCGGATCTTGGGAATGTCGGACGTCATTGCGAAAAGAACACGTCGGTCAGAAGATAATCGGACGCCAGCAGCAGGATCGACGCCGCGACCACCGCCGCCGTGGTGGCGGCCCCCACGCCCTCGGCCCCGCCTCGGCTGTTATAGCCATGGTAACAGCCCATCAGCGCGATCAGGAACCCGAACACCCCCGCCTTCACCAGCCCCACCGTCACGTCGATCGGCTTCACGGCGGCAAAGGTCGCGGCGATATAGACGGGGGCCGAAAAATCCAGCTTGGCGATCGACACCGTAAAGCCGCCCAGCACGCCCAGTATGTCCGCCACCACCACCAGGCACGGCAGCGCCAGCGTCCCGGCCAGCAGGCGCGGCGTCACCAGGTATTTCATCGGGTTGGTCGACAGGGTGCGCAGCGCGTCGATCTGGTCGGTCACCCGCATGGTGCCGATCTCGGCCGCCATCGCGGCCCCGACGCGCCCCGCGACCATCAGCCCGGCCAGCACCGGCCCCAGCTCGCGCGTCACCGACAGCACCACGATGCCGGCGATCGCGCTCTGCACATGGTACTGGGCAAAGCCGGTATAGGATTGCAGCGCGATCACCCCGCCCGAAAACAGCGCCGTCAGCGCCACCACCGGCAGCGAGAAGAAGCCGATCTCCACCAGCGACCCCAGGAAGATCCGCCAGTAGAAGGGCGGACGCACCAGGTGCGACAGCGCCGCGGCCCCGAACAGCGTCAGCGCCCCGGCCGTCCGGACCAGGTTCAGGGCGGCCCGTCCAAGGGCGGCGATGAAATCGAACAGGGCGTTCATGCGGAATACCGCGCGCAGGCCGCAGGGGCCGATCCGGCAAGTCGTCGCCAGTGCGCATGTTCGGTCAGGCTGTCAGACATGGCCCTGCCGTAGCGCGGCTTGGCCGGCGCGTCAAAATACGGAATGTCACACCAAAAAAAAACGGCGCCGTAAAGCGCCGCGTAGTTTAGGGAGGAAACGTCCATGAAGCGCGCATAACGCCACTTCATGCGCCATTATTGCCGGGCCGGACCGCGCCGAGTCAAGAAAATTGTGCACTGCAAAATCAACAAAATGCCCTATCCGGGGGCCGTGGTTCCAGGGTTCCAGGTTCCAGGTTCCGGGGGCCGCGCGCCGGACCGCACATGGCCTCTGGCCAAGCTGCCGCCGCCGAAGCATAGTCCGCCCACGCGTCGAACATCCATGACGGACAAGGAGGGGATGCCATGCGCATTGCAATGATCGGCGGCGGCTATGTCGGCCTTGTCTCGGCGGCGTGCTTTGCCGAATTCGGCAACCAGGTCTCGGTGGTGGAAATCGACCCCGACCGCCTGGCCGCCCTGCGTGACGGGCGTATCCCCATCTACGAACCCGGGCTCGATACGCTGGTGGCCGACAATGCCCGCGCCGGCCGCCTGTCCTTCGGGTCCGATATCGCCGATGCCGTCACGGGGGCCGAGGCGATCTTCATCGCCGTCGGCACCCCGCCCCGCAACGGCGACGGCCAGGCCGACCTGACCTATGTGCACCAGGCCGCGCGCCAGATCGCCCGGGCGATGGGCGACTATGCGGTCATCGTCACCAAATCGACGGTCCCGGTCGGCACCAGCCGCCGCATCGCCGAAATCGTGCGCGAAACCCGGCCCGACCTCGATTTCGACGTCGCCTCCAACCCCGAATTCCTGCGCGAAGGCAGCGCGATCGGCGATTTCATGCGCCCCGACCGCGTGATCGTCGGCCTCGATCAGACGGCACCCGACGGCGGCGCCCGTGCCCGCGCGGTGCTCTCGGCGCTCTACCGCCCCCTCTATCTGATCGAGGCCCCGGTCCTGTTCATGGCGCTGGAAACCGCCGAACTGACCAAATACGCCTCCAATTCCTTCCTGGCGATGAAGATCTCCTTCATCAACGAAATGGCCGATCTGTGCGACAAGGTGGGCGCCAACGTCCACGATTTGTCGCGCGGCATGGGGCTGGACGGGCGCATCGGCCGCAAATTCCTCCATCCCGGCCCCGGCTATGGCGGCTCCTGCTTCCCCAAGGACACGCTGGCGCTCACCCGCATCGCCCAGGAAGCCGGCGCCCCGACCCGGCTGATCGAGGCCACGGTGGGCGTCAACGACGCGCGCAAGGTCGCCATGGCCGGCCGCATCGCCGCCGCCGGCGGCGGCTCGGTGCGCGGCCGCCGCATCGCCGTGCTGGGCCTGACCTTCAAGCCCGAAACCGACGACATGCGCGAATCCCCCTCCATCCCCATCCTGGTCCGCCTGGCCGAGCAGGGCGCCGAACTCCGCGCCTTCGACCCGGTCGGCATGCAGGCCGCCCGTCCGCATCTGCCGCCCGGCATCACCTATTGCGACAGCGCCCTCGACGCCGCCCGCGACGCCGACACCCTGGTCGTGCTGACCGAATGGAACGAATTCCGCGCCCTCGCGCCAAACGCCCTGGCCGCCGCCATGCGCGGCCGCGTCATCGTCGATTTGCGCAACATCTTCGACCCCGCCGCCATGCGCGCGGCCGGCTTCCATTACCACTCGGTCGGCCGTCCTATCTGAAGGCAGGCTGTTCTTTTTTGAAAAAAAGAACCAAAAAACTTTTGAATTTTTTATAAATATATGTCGGAGTAAACCCGACTCTTACAACGAATCAAAGTCTTTTTGCTTCTTTTTCGGAAGACAAAAGAAGAAATAACGCCTCCCCGCGGACACGACGCCCGGCCCGCCCCCTCAGGGCCCGACCGGACGCCGCACGCCGGAGGATTTACGGACGTGTCTCGTCCTCTTCGTCCTCATCCTCCTCCTCATCGTCCTCGAACACCGGTTCGACCGTTATGATGTCGGCATTCCCGGCGCGCAGCGCCTCGGCGTCGCGCTCGGCCTCGTCCTCGGTCTCGTACAGCCTGCCGTCGTCCGGATCGTCGCTCCACGCATTCTCCGGGCCCCAGAACTCGACTTCCCCGCCGTCGACCTCCCGGACCACCAGATACCCGACGATCATGTCGTCTTCGTCACCCATGACGTCCCCCTCTCTGCTGGACGGATGACGTATGGCGCAAGCCACGCAAAAGGAAAGGCCCCCGGAGAAATTTTAAGCCTTAAATGCCGTGCCGGGCGGCCGATGCGCGCGGGCCGGTCACGCCCCGGTCCCGCCTTCCGCCCCGATCTCCGCCAATTCGGAAAGAATGCCGTCCGCCAGCCGAAGTTCGGCCGCCGCCAGATTTTCCCTCAGATGGGCCAGCGACGACGTGCCCGGGATCAGCAGGATATTGGGCGCGCGCGCCAGCAGCCATGCCAGCGCTACCTGCATCGGCGTGGCGCCCAGCCGCTCGGCCACGCCGGACAATGTCGCGGACTGCAACGGCGCAAAGCCGCCGAGCGGAAAATAGGGCACATAGGCGATGCCCAGCCGGCCCAGTTCATCGATCAGCGGGTCATCCCGCCGATGCGCAAGGTTATAATGGTTCTGCACACAGACGATCTCGGCAATGCCGCGCGCCTCCGCCACCTGTGCCGCGGTGGCGTTGCTCAGGCCCAGATGGCGGATCAACCCCTGCCGCTGCAGCGCCGCAAGCGCCGCGACCTGCACCGCGATCGAACCCTCGCTGGGGGCATGGATATCCCCCATCACCCGCAGGTTCACGACATCCAGGACATCGACGCCCAGATTGCGCAGATTGTCATGCACGCCGCGGGTCAGCGCGTCGGGGCTCTGCGCCGGGTTCCACGACCCGTCGGCCCCGCGCACCGCCCCCACCTTGGTCACGATCCGCAGATCGGGCGCATAGGGATGCAGCGCCTCGCGGATCAGCCGGTTGGTGACGTGCGGTCCGTAGAAATCGCTGGTATCGATATGGTCGACACCGGCCGCGACGGCCGCGCGCAGCACGGCAAGCGCGCTCTCGCGGTCGCGCGGCGGCCCGAATACGCCGGGGCCCGCCAGTTGCATGGCGCCATAACCCATTCGATTCACGCGCCGGTCGCCCAGCACAAAGGTGCCTGCTTTCATAAGGTCGGTCATGTCCGCCTCCAGGGATAAGGACGGCATGACTATGGGCGTTGACCGCACGCGCGATAATCGGCTGAAATCGGCACAGGCTGTACGGAATTCCGAACAATGACGGCGGATCTTCAGGATCTCCACGCGTTTCTGGCGGTGGTGCGGGCAGGCGGCTTCCGCGACGGCGCCCGCGCCCACGGTGTCTCGGCGTCGGGCCTCAGCGAGGCCGTGCGGCGTCTCGAAACGCGGCTGGGCATACGATTGCTGCACCGCACGACCCGCAGCATCGCCCCGACCGAAGCCGGCGCGCGCCTCGCCGAACGCCTCGCCCCCGCGCTGGGCGAGGTCGAGGCGGCGCTGGACGTCGTCAATATTTTCCGCGACCGGCCGGCCGGCACGCTCCGGCTCAACGTGCCCGCCAGCGTCGCGCGCCTGGTCCTGCCGTCCATCGCCACGCCGTTCCTGAAACGCTATCCCGACATCAGGCTGGAGGTCATCGTCGAGGACAGGTTCGTCGACGTCCTGGCGGCCGGCTGCGACGCCGGCATCCGCTATGACGAGCGGCTGGAACAGGACATGATCGCAATCCCCATCGGTCCGCGCACGCAACGCGCCGCGACCGCCGCGTCACCGGCCTATCTCGCCGCCCGGGGCCGGCCGGAGCATCCGCGCGACCTCCTCGCGCATGCCTGCCTGCGCGGGCAGTTCGCCAGCGGCGCCATCCCGGCCTGGGAATTCGAACGCGACGGACAGATCGTGCGCATCGACCCCGCCGGCCCCCTGCTGGTCCGCCTGGGCGCCGCGGTGGACCTCGCCGTCTCCGCCGCCGTCCAGGGCCTGGGCATCATCCATCTTTTCGAGGACTGGCTGCGCCCCCACCTGGACAGCGGCGCCCTGGTGCCGGTGCTCCAGCCCTGGTGGCAGGAATTCAGCGGCCCCTTTCTCTATTATCCCGGCCGCCGGCATCTTCCCGCGCCACTGCGCGCCTTCGTCGATTTCATCCGATCTGTCCCAGAAGACCCGTCTTGCGATAGCTCTCGATGATGTCATCGAACAGCGCGATGTCCGAACGACTCCGCGCCATGAGCTGGGCACCGGCAACGGCGGAAAAGACGGCGCGCGCCCGCTGTGCGCACGCCTCCGGGGCGGCGCCATGTGCCGCGGCGATGACCCGGCTCAGCCAGGCCACGTTGGCGTCGGCAAAAGCCTGGACCTCGCGCCGTACCGCCTCCGGCAGGTCATCGTACTCCGCGCTCATGAAGCTGCCGAGACACAGCCGGTTACCGTTCTCCAGCGACCTGCGGAACAGGTCCGGATACCGGCGCAGGCACAGAACCGGGTCGGCAGTTTCCGCCCACATGGCCTCCAGCGCGGCCGCGGTATCCTCCCGATAGCGCCGCGCGACCGCCGCGCCGAGATCGGCCTTGCTGGGAAAGTGATAATAGACGCTCGCGGCCTTGATGCCGACATCCTCCGCAAGATCGCGGAAATTCAGGCCGCCATAGCCATGCGCCTGCGCGGCGCGCCTGGCCGCCGCCAGGATGCTCTCCCTGGAACCCGCACGCATTCTCTCGCCCACTGCCTCGCTCACGACTTCACCTCTCTCTCTACCAAGTGACAGATAGCCGTTGACGACGAAAATCTGAAGCCCTACGGTCACCTACCAAGTGACAGATAGGTTTCCGAAAATGAATATGAAGAACACGAATCTGAATCCCGATCTGAATCCCGGCACCGCCGGGTCCGATGCCGGCGCGGTCGCACCGATGACGATTTACGATTGGCCCACCGGCCCCTATCCGGCGCGCGTCCGGATCGCCCTGGCCGAAAAGAACCTGCGATCGCACGTCCGGTTCGTGACGGTCGATCTCTGGAAAGGCGAGCACAAGACGGCCGATTTCCGCGCAAAGAACTACTCGGGCACGCTGCCGGTGCTCGAACTCGACGATGGGACGTTCATCGCCGAATGCACCGCCATCACCGAATATCTCGACACGCTCGCGGGGCCTCCCGTCCTGACGGGCAGGACGCCGCGCGAAAAGGGCGTGATCCACATGATGAGCAAACGCGCCGAAATCGAATTGCTCGACGCCGTCAGTGTCTATTTCCACCATGCGACACCGGGGCTCGGACCTGCCGTCGAGATCTATCAGAACCCCGAATGGGGACTCCGCCAGCGCGACAAGGCCATCAGAGGGATGCATTACTTCGATGCCGTTCTCAAAAAACAGCCCTTCGCCGCGGGGGAAGCCTTCTCGATGGCCGACATCACGATCATAGGCGGCCTGATATTCGCAGCACTCGTGGACCTGCCGATTCCCGCGGAATGCACGGCGCTTCAGGCCTGGTACGCAAGAATGCAGGCGCGCCCCAGCGTCAGGGACCAGTTGGCGATGACCATTCCGGCGCGCTGAACCCGCGTGCCGGAATGGTCACGCCGCAAGACATGCGCCTGCTCTCCGCCTGATCGGCGTAACCCGCCGGATTCACGGCCTTGCAGACGGAACAGGTCCAGTTGGTATAGGGGCTGACACCTCAACGGGTGAGCCGCCACGTTCTGCCAGCTTGTATCCCAAGCTTGCAGTCCTGAAAATTCAGTCAGTGCAGCGGGGCGCCAGCCGGTTCAGCCGGGGAGCCATCCTTCGGTGAGCATGAGTTCCGCGGTCCAGATCGGTGCCTCTGGGAGGGTATCCAGACCGGTCTCCTCCAAGGCCCTTGCGAGGCCATCGCTCCAGGCGTCACCGAGCCATTTGGGGTCAACCAGGGAAGTCTTCAGGCTGGGGGTCTCTTCGAGTGCGCGCGCGATGCGCTTTCTCTGCTCTCGAATTGAGCCGGACCATGACGACGACCTCGCCGAAGGCTGGTAAAGCCACTTGAGCAGGTGGGTAATCAGGACTGCCATACGGCTGGTTAACTCGCGTTTTTCACTTTTACCCACGTCTTCGATCTCATCCGCGATATGCTCGATGTCGAGCTGGTCGAACTGTCCCGCACGGATCAAACGCGCCTGTTCAGTGGCCCAGGCGACAATGTCTTGATCGTAGCTGATCGGCATGACGATGTTCTCCTTTGGGCGCTGCAATCGTGTTCCGGTCTTCATCGAGGCGTTGCGGGGCGGGAAACTCGGGTGATGCGGCCAAACCTCGGCCCAAAGGTCAGCCAATGTTAACGACGCGCCGAACAGGCGGCGGTGTCGTTTCGGCGCTCCTGGTTCTCGCCTCCAGCCATCCTGCCACGTCGTCGGGAATCCTCACAGCGCCCCGCGCCCATTGCCGAACCGTTCCTTCCTGGCGCCCTAAAATCGCAGCGAGACCCCGCTGTGACCAGTGCAGCACAGCGAGACATTCCCTCATCCGATCAGGCGTCACGGCGCACTTTTTCCCGCCCTTGCAACAGCTCATCCTCGTCAATCAGCCGGGTCGATCCTCTCTATATACGCATTATGCGTATATCATGTAAGCGAAATAAGGTGGTCTTGGATAAAAAAACATGCACCGCATCGCGTAAATGCCCGCGACCCTGCGTCAATTTTATACCCGGATATATTGACGGGGTGAGAGAATCAATATACCCAGGCGAAATGTCTTCAGATACTCCGGCCAACACACTGGCCATTCCCTGCACCGGGTTCGCGGGCGCGCGAAAAATCGCCTCCGGATCGCTGGCGGACGTCGCCCTGGCGTTGAACCCCTTGGCCGAAACGGCCAAGGATCCCCTTCTGATTTTCGCGGACGACACGGGTACCGTCCTCGACATCGATCTCCGCGGCAGTACCGCCGACATGCTGTACCGCCTCACCCGATACCAGGCCCCTCAGCCCCCTCAGCCTCCCGCAGCCGCCAAGCCCCGCGGCCGGCCGAAACTGGGCGTGATCGCGCGTGAGGTCACGTTGCTGCCCCGCCACTGGGACTGGCTGGCCGCGCAGCCGGGCGGCGCGTCACAGGCGCTGCGCCGCCTTGTCGATCAGGCGCGCAAGGCCGATGGCGGCCAAACGGCAAGGCGCCTGGCGCATGAACGCGCCTATCGCGTCATGGCGGCGCTGGCCGGCGATTATCCCGGCTTCGAAGACGCGGCCCGCGCCCTGTTCGCCGACGACATCGACGCCTTGGCCCGCGCCGCCGCACCCTGGCCCCAGGACGTCAGAGACTACGCCGTCAAGCTCGCACAGCCCCAGGAACAGCCCCAGGATCAGTCTCGTGAATGAACGGCCACGCAAGACTCGCCTGCGTCATTTCATCCACCAGGTCTGGAATCGGGGCGATGCGGACAGCGCAGCCGCCTATCTCGCGCCCACCTACCGGATCCGCCATGACCCAGGGGACCCGTGGAACGGCATGACGCTCGACCTCGCAGGGTTCAAGGCGCGAGTCATCCGGCTGCGCGCCGCCTTTCCGGATCAGCATTTCGACATTCAGGGCCTCTACGCCGACGGCGACACGGTCGTGATGACCTGGCTGTGGAACGCGACCCACCTGGGCGACCTGCCGGATTTTCCGGCAACCGGACACACGATCGAAATGTCCGGCGCCACCGCCTATGGGTTCGACAGGTCCGACAGGCTGACCGGACATTGGCAAGTCACCGATCGCCTCGGCGTCTACCAACAGTTGCAACGAAACAAATTGTCGCGTCCACTCCACACATCATTTTAAAAAATACTTGTATTTCCAAGATTTTTATAAATACGCCAGATCAGGACAGACCGCATAACGAATAAAAGTCTTCCTGATTACGCACTATTTTCAGCCAGGGATTTATGATACAAAACGAGAACATTTGTTGTTTTCGAGAGGCTTGATCGATGGCTCGCAACAAGGTCCAGTTTCAGAAAGGGCTAAGCGAAGCCCAATTTGACGAACTTTACGGAAGCGAAGAGAAGTGCCGAGCGGTGATCTTTGGCTGGCGTTGGCCATCTGGTTTTGAATGCCCGGCCTGCGGCGGGCGTGAGCACAGCGTCATTCAGAGCCGTGGGCAGTATCAATGCAGCGCCTGTCGGAAGCAGACGTCGCTGATCGCCGGAACGATCTTCGCGGCAACCAAGGTGCCGTTACGGACCTGGTTTCGTGCCCTGTGCACCATCTGACCCAGAGCAAAGGCGGCATCTCCAGCATCGAACTGGGGCGCAGGCTCGGCGTGACGCAGACCACGGCCTGGAAGATCAAGCATAAACTCGCGCAGGTAATGATGGAACGCGAGGCCGGCAAGCGACTGAAGGGACGGATCGAACTGGACGACGCCTATCTCGGCGGAGAACGCGGCGGCGGCAAGCGCGGGCGAGGATCAGCGGGCAAGACGCCGATCGTGGCCGCTGTTGAAACCACACCGCAAGGCAAGCCAATCCGCCTGAAACTCCGCCGGGTGGCCGGGTTCAGTAGGGCCGAGATCGCAAAGATGGCAAAAAACAGCTTCGACCCCGCCAGCAGCGTGGTCAGTGACGGTCTACGCTGTTTCGCCGCCGTCACCGAAGCAGGGTGCGTCCATCATCCCATCCTGACCGGTTCGGGACCAAAGGCAGGCCGCAACCCTGCTTTCAAATGGGTCAATACCGCTCTCGCCAACATCAAGAATGCCATGACCGGTACTTACCGTGCTATCCGTGACAAGCATGCGCCGCGCTATCTCGCCGAGTTCGTTTATCGCTTCAATCGCCGCTTCGACCTCGCCTCCATGATCCCTCGCCTCGGATACGCCGCCGTCAGAACCCCGCCCATGCCCTATCGCCTGCTCAAATTGGCTGAAATTAGTGCGTAATCAGGAAAGTCTTTTTGCTTCTTTTTCTTCAGAAAAAGAAGAATCTCTTCCTCAAAAGAAGAATCTCTTCCTCCACAGGAAGACCGTCACCACAAGGCTACAGCCGCACTTTCATGCGCGGCAGCATCCGTCCAGCGATCGACCCGGACGGGACAAGCCCGTCCTCCTCCGCTCCCATCCGGGAATAGAACGGAACCGCACCCGGATCACAATCGATCCGCAGGGCACGGGCCCCGGATCGCCGGGCCGTCTCCACCGCCCACGTGAAAAGCGCCCGTCCCACACCCTTTCCCAACTGGCTGGGTTCGACGAACAATTTGTCCAACTCGGCATCCCGGCCATGGATCTCAAGACACGCGACACCGACGACCCGCCCACCAGACTCAGCAACCCGCACATGAGATGCCGTAATATTTTCCGGAGTCATCGACAGTTCAGGCAGGCACGCGTCCAAGAATGCTTGATCATAGCCCCACACAGCCTTCGAACGCAGGCACAGCGCTGTCAGAACGGCTGCTTCGTCGGCACGGGCGGGGCGAAAATCAATCATGGCGTGGGTGCCGGATTTCGTTCAGCAGCGATACGGCATCCGCAACCAGTTCGGCATTATTCGCGGCAAGACACCCGTCGCGCAGGTACATGCCATCCTCCAGGCCGACACGGAACGATAATGCGTTCGCGGCCGCATAGGCGAGCAACGGCCACATCGTCGCGTCCTGCCCATGCAGCAAAATCGGCTTTGCGCGGGGCAAGCGGCAGATCCGATCCAACAGCGCCGTTGCCTGGCGACGTGCGGCCGCCTCGTCCTGATCCTCGATTTCAACAAGGATTCTCAAAACGCAATCAGCACACTCCAGCGCGATCAATCGGTCGAGATCTTCTTGCCGCGACACGCCCGCTTCGACACCGATCCCTCTATCCATCAACAACCGGATGACGGTCTCCGCACCATCTTCCGACAAATTGACCGATGCATAATCGGGCTTATACCGCCAGCCCGCGATACAGGCGGTGGTCGCCGACAGGCTACCCTCGATCCATGCGCCGGTCGAAAGCCCGATCAAGGTTCCCGGACAGGCGCGCCGTACCGCCAGAACCGCAGGCGAGATCACGTCATCGGCCAGACTTTCACGGCCATCCACGCGCCGGGGGTGCATGTGAATTTCGGCTGCACCAACCATGATGCACGCAATTGCATCGCGCGCCAGCATTTCCGGCGTGACGGGAAGCGCCGGATGATAGTTCCGGGCACGTGCGCCATTCAGGCAGGCTTGAACGATCATGCAGACAGTTAAATAACCTCTCGGACCGCGTGCAAGGCACGGTCGGTCACGATCGCGCAATGGCCGTCTTTACACAGTCCGAATGTCAGGCGTGCATCAGTCCCGCAAGGGGGGCAACCCCAGCGCGCGCTGTGCCCAGGACAAGGCTGTTGCAAGCTGCTGCCGCTGAATGCGGCGCACGAAAGGCGCATGCGGTATGATCGGCAGCCCTGCCCGTGCGGCGAAATAACCCGAGACCCATGCGGCGACATCCGGTGCGTCAGGCAAGATGTGCTCGGGTGGGGGGCCGCCTTCAAAATGCAGGCTGGGCAGCCAGAATCCCAGATCGAGTCGCGGGTTCGAAAGACAAGCCTCCGACCAGTCCACCAGCCTGGGTCCATCGTTCAGCAGGGCGATATTATCGCTCCTGACATCCCAATGGGTGACCGCATTGCCAACGGTGGAACATTGCGCCTCGGCCGCGACCAGAAGGGGAAGCGCACGGTCAAGCCAGGCCTGATCGGCCAGCCCAAGGGAAAGGAATGCAGACGGATCATGCGCGACGCTGTTCCAGCCCGCATGCTGTCCCCCATGCACCTGCGCATGGGCAGGCAATGCCGCCTCCGAACGATGCAGGGCACCAAGCATCTCGCGGACCTGCTCAACATCACCGTCCCGCCACGGCGGCGGCCACCGGGCATCCTGCAATGCCTCGATGACCAGAACTGGCCGTGCGCCGTGATCCGCCCAGCCATAGAACGCCGGCCGGAACCGCGCCGCGACAGCCATATAGGCCCCAGCCTCCGCCCGCAGGGCACGCGCCGTGACGTCATTGGTCGCGATTTTCACGAATGCCCGCCGCTGACCGGATACGATCACATACCGGGCCGCCGGAGTATAGCCGCCGCGGACGGGCAACCATGCGTCGGGCCGCCATCCTATAATGCCGGTCACGCAGGCGATAACGTCTTCGGTCGGTACCAACGCTCCCTCAGCCATGCGCGCCTCGCCCATAACCCGGAAGAGAAAACGTACAATAAAAGAAATTTTTAATCAAAACATGCCTGACCGCATGCGACGTTCAAATCTTGTTTCTGAACTCGGAAGTCTGGATGACCATCTCCCCATGGCGCTTCGGCGTGACGACCCTGTTGTGGGTTCTCGTCGCGCACGCGGTCGATTTCTTCACGCATGAATATGCCCATGCCCTGATGGCCTGGTTGCTTGGCTGGAAATCGAACCCGTTCGCACTCCATTACGGCAGCGCCACTCTCGATAACATCCTGCTGCAACAGCAGATCGATGAAAACGTCGATTATGCGCCGATCTTCGCCACGCATCACGGGCTGGATGCCGCCCTGATCGCCTTCGCGGGACCCGGCCTGGCAAATGGCGGCATGGCTCTGCTGACTCACGCTATGCTCCGCAGGGCAGGGGGACGGCTCACCCCGTTCCCGGCACGTGCCCTCATCTGGCTCGACGCGTTCGCGACCTTCAATGTCTGGAGCTACGCCCCGCTCCGCCACTCTCTTGAATCGGAGTCAGCGCCTCTGCGGTTCAGGTCGATTTTATGTTTCGGCGGGCAATCGACGAAGGGCGAGCACGATAATGTCCAACTCCACCCGCTACGCGTTCCTGCTTGTCATCGTCGGCCTTCTGGTCCCGGTTGTCGCCACCCCCGCGACGTGTGCGACCAGAGAAAACTGGGTCGGCGTGTGGGCTGCCAGCCCGGCCTTTCCCAACGGGCCGAACATCAGCAACGCGACCATCCGGCAATATCTCCGCCTTTCCCTTGGCGGGTACCGGCTGCGCCTGCGGTTGAGCAACGACCTCGGTACTAGACCGCTCATCATCGGATCTGCCGCCCTTGCGGCTCCCGGCAGACAGCCGGGAAGCATCATGCCGCACTCCATACATCCGCTCACGTTCAGCAGTCACGCGTCCATCATCATCAAACCTGGCCAAAGCGTCCTGACGGATCCGGTCAAAATTGACACAAAATCTCTGCAAATCGTGGCCGTTGACCTCTTCGTTCCGCGCGCCACAGGCATAACGGCGACGCATCCGTTCGGCGTGGCCACTACCTGGATTTCGAAAGACGGGAATAGCGTCGGCCGAGACATGCTGCCTGAACCGACACAATCGCAGATGCGTTTCTTCATCAGTGAGGCTGAAACGGACATACCGGATGCCGTGACTCTTGTGGCTTTCGGAGACTCCATCACCGATGGCTACGGCCTTACCGTCGATCGCCAATTCCGCTGGCCGGATATTCTCGTCAACCGCTTGACGAAGGCTAATCTACGGATAGGCGTCGTGAATGCAGGCCTTGCCGGAAACCGGATGCTGCGCGACGGGCAAGCGGCCGCCCTGGGTCCCTCGGCCTTGGCGCGCTTCGACCGAGACGCCTTGTCCGTTCCGAATGTCAGGACCATTATCCTGCTCGAATCCATCAACGATATCGGATTTTCGGACGACAAAGGACCGCCGGAACAAATCGTCTCCGCCCAAGATATCGAAACCGGAATGCGCCAGTTGATCACACGAGCGCATGCACATGGCATCCGCATCTTCGGCGCCACGCTCACGCCATTCGGAGGCGCCGAACCCGGCTTTTACAGCGCGGCAGGAGAAGCCAAACGGCGCGCGGTCAATCAATGGATCCGTTCCAGTGGCGCGTTCGACGGCATCATAGACTTCGACGCTGCGGTCCGGGACCCGAGCCATGCTGACCGCATCAGGCCGGACTATGACCAAGGTGATCATATACACATGAACAACCTCGGCTATCGTGTCATGGCCGAGCATATCGACCTGACACTCCTGACGCCGACACCGCAGCCGATCTGCGCGGGCGAAGTGCAAGTCGGAAAATCGAAGGATGATGCGCATGTTCGACTTCCGCTTGAAGCTTTTCGGGTCCCGGCTCATTCGAGCCTCAAGACACCGTCTACCCGGTAGGCCGGTCCGCAATATTCCCCACGGATAAAGCCGTTGCCCGTGCTATCTCGACCACAAGCGCAAAAGCGGACCCACGCCCGCCGTCCACCCAGTCCCCCGGCCGTGTCGGCACATTCCGCGCCCCGGCCGGCACGCGCCGGCTCAACACGGACACTGAACCCGCGCCGTGCCTTCATGCCTTGGTCCGAAGTGGCCGGCGTTGGGCCGGTGTTCACCCATCCCGTATCTCTGTACACTGCCCGGCATGACGGATAAGACCACCCCCCGCCTGAACCGCCGCGCCGCGCTGTCGTCCCTGGCCACCCTGGGCACGATCGGACTGGGCACGATCGGACTGGGCGCCGCCGCGCGCGCCGGCACGTCGCCGCCCGCCACCCCTACCGCCCCGACACCCCCGCAGGCGCCCGACCACACCCGCAAGGCCGAGCCCAACGCATCGCATCCCTCGCCCGCCGACCAGCCGGGCGTCGTCTCCCGTCCCGTCGTGAAGACGCAAAGCGACGTCTTCTATCGCCCGACGATCCATTTTTCCCCCGTCACCGGCTTCATGAACGATCCGAACGGGCTGATCTTCGACGGCACGTACTATCATCTCTATTATCAATATGATCCGTTCGCGCCCTATGCCGGCCGGGTCCATTGGGGCCATGCCACCAGCACCGACCTGCTGCACTGGCAGGACCAGCCCATCGCCATCCCCGAAACCAGGGACGGCGAGGCCTATAGCGGCTGCACGGTGCTGGACGCGAAAAACGCCTCGGGCCTGTTCGATGCCGGCCAGGGCGGCATGGCCGCGATCTATACGCGCGCCAGCCCGCACCGGCAGGCGCAATATCTCGCCATCAGCCGCGATAACGGACAGAGCTTCACGGAATACGCCCATAATCCGATCCTGGATATCGGCAGCAACTCGTTCCGCGATCCGCAGGTGATGTTCCACAAGCCCACCAATCAATGGGTCATGGTCGTCGCGAAGTCACGCCTGCACCAGATCGCGTTCTACGCCTCGATCGACCTGATCCATTGGGTGCATCTCAGCGATTTCGGCCCGTCCGGCCTGTTCGGCGTCGATTATGAATGCCCGAACCTGATCGAAATGGCGCTCGAAGGCGGCGGCACGCGCTGGGTGCTGTTCGTCTCGGTCAACCCGGGCGGCCCGACCGGCGGCAGCATCACGCAATATTTCGTGGGGCAGTTCGACGGCACGCGCTTCGTCCCCGACGACACCGTGATCGGCCTGACCGATTTCGCCAAGGACGCCTATGCGATGCAGGTCTACGGCAACATGCCGCGCGACGAGGCCGTGTCCATCGCCTGGCTCGGCAACTGGCAATATTGCCAGGAACTGCCGACGCAAAGCTGGCGCGGCATCATGACCCTCCCGCGCACCATGACGCTGCGGCGCGATTTCGCCGGCTGGATCCGCCTGGCGCAGAACCCGCGCGGGCTGGAGGCCCTGCGCGGCCCGGCCATTCCCTTCGCGGCCCGGCGCCTCGCCGCCGGGTCCAGCGCGCAGGTCGCCCTGCCGCCCGGCACCGCGCTGGACCTCTCCCTCAGCGTCACCGTCGACGAGCGCCCGCACGACCTGCCCCTGGGCGACAAGGGACGCACCGGCCGCTTCGTCATCGTCTTCGGTAACGAGCAAGGCGAATCCCTCACCATCGGCTTCGACGCCTTCTCCGGCCAGCTCTGGCTCGACCGCAACAATCTCAGGGGCTTCGCACAGCCCTTCTTCACCGGCCAGTTCTCCACCGTGCTGAACCCGGACGATCGGCATTTCGACATCCATATCGTGCTGGATGCCTGCACGCTGGAAATCTTCGCCAATGGCGGCCTGTCGGTCGGCACGGCGCTGATCTTCCCGGCCGGCCCGCTCGATTTCCTGCGCCTGGAGGCCAGCGGCGCGGGCGCCACGATCGACGCGCTGGCGCTCTATCCCCTGCAAAAGGTCATGCAGCGCGAATCGATGGTCTGACCCAGGGGCCGTCCCCTCAGCGCGACCCCTTGCGGGTACGTGACGCATTCAGCATCACGGCCGCGCGGATCAGCGCCTTCAGCGCCGCCGCGTCGATCGCATCGCCCTCGTGGAAATCGATGGCGCGCCTAGAGCATCATCTGACCGGATGGACCCATTCGGTCGGATAAAGATGCTCTATAAAACAATGAGCCAGAGCCATATCCGTGAACCAATGTGAACGGATATGGCTCTGGTGTTGCCGTCCAGGCTCGCATTGAACAGGCCGGACGGGTCGTCAAGCGCGGCCCCCCTGGCAAACGTCATCTTCACGACGCTCCTGTAGGTCTCGCCGGTGCAGACCATCCCGTCATGCGACCACACCGGAACGCCCCGCCATTTCCACTCCTCGACGATTTCGGGATCGGCCTCCAGGATCAGCGCGCGCAGCCGCGACAGCATCCCGCCCCGCCAGTCGTCCAACGCCCCGATCTTCTCGTCGATCATCCGGGACGGAGATTGTCCTTCCGGCGACCCATCCCTGCCCATGACGGCTCCCCCCTCCTGCCCCCCGCCGCAAGCGGTTAGCGGCGATTCCCGTTACCGGCTATTCCTGGCCGCTACCCGCCGCATGCCGCCAATGCCACGCGGTGCACAGCGCCATCCCGGCCACCCCCGCCGCCATGGTCGCGGCCATCGGCACGGGCGTCGCCAGCGACACGCTGCCCAGCAGCACGCCGCTCAGCGACCCGATGGTGAATTGCAGCGTCCCCATCAGTGCCGAGGCACTCCCCGCCTGGTGCCCATGCCGCGTAAAGGCCAGCACGGTGGCGTTCGGGTTCACGAACCCCAGCGACCCGGTCGTCACCCCGATCAGGCAGCAGACCAGCACCGGATGCGCCGGCCCCGCCACCCCGGCCAGCGCCGACAGCAGGAACGTCCCCGCCGCCACGGCCCCCACGATCACCCCGCGCCGCAGCAGCACATGCAGCGCCACCCGATGCACCAGCCGGCTGTTGATCTGTGCCCCGGCGATGAACAGCGCGGCATTCACGCCGAAGAACGCGCCGAACTGCCCGGGCGTAAAGCCCAGGATCCGCTCGAACAGGATCGGCGCCCCGGCCAGATAGGCAAACACGACAAAGCTCGCGAAACTCTGCAACAGCGCCGCCGACAGGAACATCGGCTCCCGCGCGATCCCGACATAGCGCCACAGCACCGCCGAAAACGACAATGTCACCCGCCGCTCGCGCGGCATCGTGTCCGGCAGCGTCCAGGCAATGGCGACCACCCCCAGCGCGCCATAGATCACCGCGAACCAGAAGATCCAGCGCCAATGCCCGACCGACAGCACCAGGCTGCCCAGGCTGGGCGCCAGGATCGGCATCAACCCGAACACCAGCGTCAGTTGCGCCATGATCCGCGCGCCCTGCGCCCCGGTGGCGATGTCGCGCACGATGGCGCGCGGCACCACGATGCCCGCCGACCCGCCCAGCGCCGCCAGAAACCGCCAGACGCAGAACATCTGGTAATCGTCCGACAGCGCGCACCCCGCCGACGCCGCGCTGAACAGCGCCATCCCCCCCAGCAGCGGCACCCGCCGCCCCAGCCGGTCCGACAGCGGCCCCTGCGAGAACTGGCCCACCGCCAGCCCCGCGAACCACGCCGCCAGCGTGATCTGCGCCGAACCCGGCCCCCCGCCCAGGTCGCGATCCACCGCCGGAAAGGCCGGCAGGTACATATCCGTCGCCAGCGGCCCGATGGCGGTGATCAGGCCCAGCAATATGGTCATCCAGACCGGCATGGCCCCGACGGGAATACGGTGGCGCCAGGCCACGGACGACGATGAGGGAGAAGAGGAATACGACATGCACGCGCTCCAGCAGGGGCGTATGTCGATCTTTCACGGCCTGTTGTCCATCCTATTCTGCGGGCCGGCCCGTTCCGCAGCCCTGCACGTCCCTGTGCGCATGCCCTCCCGCGCCGCCGCCATCGCGCCGCGATGGCCCGGCGGTGGTTGGATTGGCCCGCCAGAGCGGTTATGTCAGCCTCCACGATCCATCACCCGCAAAGGCCATCCTCATGAACGATAACCCCAGCGACAACCAGGGCGACAACCAGGGCGACATCCCCAGCGGCATCCAAGCCACCCCTTCGGCCGACACCCCGCCGGACCGCCTCTCCGTCAACCCCGACAGCCCCCATCATGACGCCGCCCTGCTGGAACGCGGCATCGGCGTGCGCTTCAAGGGCGTCGAGAAGACGAATGTCGAGGAATATTGCATCAGCGAGGGCTGGGTCCGCCTCGCGGTCGGCAAGACGCTGGACCGCCGCGGCAACCCCATGACCATGAAGCTCCAGGGCCCGGTCGAAGTCTGGTTCAAGTCCTGACCGCCGGCGCAAAGCCCGCCTTGGCATCCGCGTCGGCACCCGCACGGGCGCTCACCCCCTCGCCCTGACCGGGATTGGTGTTAGGATCGGACCATACGGACATCAGGCAACAGGAGTATGTCCCATGGTTCCGACACAGCCGGACATCCCGGAAAGCGACCGCTTCACCGTGGTCATCGTCGGCGGCGGCGCGGCGGGCATCACCGTCGCGGCCCGCCTGCGGCGCGCGCGGCCCAACATGTCGGTCGCGATCATCGATCCCGCGACCATCCACGCCTACCAGCCCGGCTGGACCCTGGTCGGCGCCGGCGTGATGCGGCTGCGCGACACGCTGCGCCAGGAAGGCGGGCTGATCCCCAAGGGCGTGCGCTGGCTGCGCGCCGCCGTGGCCTCCTTCTCGCCCGACGCGCATAGCGTCACCCTCGCCGACGGACGGCGCATCGGGTATCGCCGGCTGGTGGTCTGCCCCG
The DNA here is from genome assembly GCF_038719015.1 of Nguyenibacter vanlangensis. Classification (NCBI taxonomy): domain Bacteria; kingdom Pseudomonadati; phylum Pseudomonadota; class Alphaproteobacteria; order Acetobacterales; family Acetobacteraceae; genus Nguyenibacter; species Nguyenibacter vanlangensis. Next base: position 2,918,815 of record NZ_CP152276.1, on the reverse strand, counting down.
GCCTGCAACTGGACTGGCACAAGATCGAAGGGCTGCAGGACACGCTGGGCCGCAACGGCGTATGCAGCAATTATTCGCGCGACACGGTCGAATATACCTGGGCCTGCATCCAGTCGCTCAAGGGCGGCACCGCCCTGTTCACCCAGCCCCCCATGCCGATCAAATGCGCCGGCGCCCCGCAGAAGATCGCCTATCTCGCCGCCGACCACTGGCGCAAGGAAGGCGTCCTGCCGCGCATGAAGGTCGAATTCTGCCTGGCGGGCGACGCGCTGTTCGGCGTGAAATATTTCGTCCCCGCCTTGCAGGACATGGTCGATTACTACGGCATCGACCTGCGGTACAAGCACGACCTGGTGGCCGTCGACGGGCCCGCGCGCCTGGCCACCTTTGCCGTGACCGCCCCCGACGGCACGACGACCAAAATCACCCGCAGCTTCGACATGCTGCACGTCACCCCGCCGCAAAGCGCGCCGGACTTCGTCAAGTCCAGCCCCCTCGCCAATGGCGGCGGCTGGCTGGATGTCGACCCCGCGACCCTGCGCCACACGCACTACGACACCATCTTCGGCCTGGGCGACGTCATCGGCACCGCCAACGCCAAGACCGCCGCCGCCGCGCGGGCCCAGGCCCCCGTGGTGGTCGCCAACCTGCTGGCCTCGCTCGACGGACGGCCGCTGGACAGCCGGTATGACGGCTACGGTGCCTGCCCGCTGACCGTCTCGTACGGCCGGGTGATCCTGGCCGAATTCCTCTATGGCGGCGTCCCGGCCCCCAGCTTCGGCTACGACCAGCGCAAGCCCAGCCGCTTCGCCTGGTTCCTCAAGACCACGGTGTTCCCGAACCTCTACTGGAACATGATGCTGACCGGCCGCGACGTCAGCATCCCCCACAAACCGCTCGAAACCGCCGCCTGACCCGGTGGAAGGGGAGGCGCCTGTTGCCTCCGCTTGCGCAAACCATCCGTTCTTTTTTGAAAAAAAGAACCAAAAAACTTTTGGACGTTTGGGGATTTTTTGCCGGTGCGCACGAAGTCCCCTACCGAATAAAAGTCTTTTTGCTTCTTTTTCGGAAGACGAAAGAAGAAGAATCCCTCCCTCCTCCAAAACGGGCCGACCCAGACCCTCCATGCCAGGACGCTCACGCTCACGCTCATCGGGCCGCCTGACGCTCAAGGACGTCGCCCGCGCCGCCGGCGTCTCGACGGCCACGGTCTCCAACGCCTATGCGCGCCCCGACCAATTGTCCGGCGACCTGCGCCGGCGCGTCCTCCGCATCGCGGAAGATCTGGGCTATCCCGGCCCGGACCCGCTGGCGCGCCATCTCAGCATCGGCCGCACCGGCACGGTCGCCTTCGTCTTCAGCGAAGACATGCCCTATGCGTTTTCCGATTCCGCCGTCCTGGCCCTGCTCCGGGGCGTCGCCACGGAATGCGAACGCAAGGGCATCAGCCTGATGCTGCTGCCGGTGCGCGCCAAGGCCGGCCCGGCCGCCCCCAGACAGCCGGTGATGGACGTCCTGGCCTCGGCGGCGGTCGACGGCCTCATTCTCTATGCCCTGTCGGGCTATGACGACGTCGTGACGGCCGCGTCGCGCCGCCAGGTGCCGCTGGTCATCATCGACCAGCCCAGGCGGACCGATATCCCCGTCGTGAGGATCGACGATTTCGCCGCCGCGCGCGACATGGCGCGCCACGTCGTCCGGGCCGGCCACCGCAGTGTCGGCATCGTCTCGCTCCGCACCCGCCGCGACGGCTATAGCGGGTTCATGGACCCGGAACGCCGCGCCACCATCGGCGAAAGCACCGCCGCCCAGCGCCTGCGCGGCTTCTACGCGGCATTCGACGAGGCCGGGATTGGCCCCGATACCATCCCCGTCTGGGAAAGCTGGGAAAACACCGAGCATAACGGCGAACAGGCCGCCCGCGACATGCTCGCGCGCAAGAAGACCCGCCCGACCGCCATCCTGGCCATGAGCGACCGCCTGGCCCTCGGCGTCATGGCGGACGCGGCGCGCCGGAAACTGCGCATCCCCCACGACCTCTCCGTCACCGGCTTCGACGACATCCCACAAGCCGCCGCGACCGGGCTGACGACGATCCGCCAACCCTTCACCGAAAAAGGCGCTGCGGCCCTGCGGACGCTGTTCGACACCACCGGCCGATCCACGACCCTGGCAACCGAACTGGTCCAGCGAACCTCCCTGGCCCACCCGCAATTCAGATGAGCGAGAATCTATTATGGGACAACGCTTTGGAGGGGTTCGGCGGCGCCTCCGCAAGATCTCTTTTTTTTAGATCCGGCATAAATAAAGAACATATAAGTTCCATGGAAAAAAAGAGACGATTTCATGATTTTCTTGTTTATGGATTCAAGAGGGGGAAAATCGTAGAATTTGATGAAATCAATAATACTCCAATATTCAGCGGAAAATCTCCAGATGATGTTGTCGACAAAATTTTAAAAGATTGGCCTGAAAAAAATACGATGGAATCACTGGATGATGGTGGAGAATTTTATCTTTATTTTATCCAGCTTAGTGGTTTCGCAGAATTGATAGAAGGGACACGAATCGAGCCATTAGGATAATAAAGGAACAGACGGGGGCCACCTCTGCGCATCCGGCGCTCGGATCGACGACGCTGGGTCGGCACGGTAAGCAAAATGGAGTCGTTACGATTATAAATCCGACGATTAACGATTTTAGAACGGCGTTCTGCCCGGACGACGGATATGGGCATTTTGTAAAAAACTTCAAAATTGGTCAGTAATATGAATAAATTAGAACTCCCAACCGATGCATTCCTTTCGATCCGTGCTGCTTTGCTTATTTCCGTCCTCATCCTGGGGGCAAGCAGGGAGTTCGAAACGATCACTGGCTATCAGACAGGAGAGGTTCTGGACGTCATAAAGAAAATGGACAACATATATTCATCGTGTATGAGTGAAAATATCGAAATTAATCTAAATAAAAAAGAGGCTGCGATTATTTTTCACACGCTTCTGAATTATATATCAGGTACAGGAGAATATAAATCACATAAATATCTAACAAACATAGGTAAGTTTGATTTGAAGGTATATTTTGTGGAAAATTTGGAACGAAAACTGAAAGAAATTATGGTTCACGTGGGCAATTAACGAGGCCGGCTGGAACGGTTTCGGGGCTGGTGATAATGCATGGCTTCTCCGATGCACAGGCAGGTTTCCAGGCCGCGCCACCGCGTCACGCCATGCCCAGCCGCAATCGCGCCACCCCCGATCCGGCAATGCCGGGCCGCCGGAATCCCGGGCGTCCCGCACGGGGCGATCCCGCCGCTGTTCAGAACGGCCACGGGCACTTAATATTGCGTCCGTAACGGAATGGAACGCAGATGGACCGCGACCACCCGATGAAAGCAGCGAACCGACATCCCGGGCGAAAACCCGCGGGCAGTGCCGATCGCTCGCACGGGCGTAAGCTCGTCGATGACATCGACGGGCTGGACGCGCGACCCATCCTCCGCCCCGATCTCAAGATCGGTGTCGTGCTCTGGCCCGAGTTTCCCCTGATGTCGCTGGCCGGTCTCGTCGAGGCGCTGCGTCATGCCGCGGACTTCGGCGACAACAGCCAGAGGCGCCGTTGCGACTGGACGATCATGGCCCATGATCCGAGTTTATCGGTCCGTTCCAGCGCCGGCGTCACGGTTCGCCCCGACCGTTCCTATCAGGACCCGGCCGATTTCGATTACGTGGCGGTGATCGGCGGCCTGCTGCGGAGCCTGTCCTCGGCGCCCGAGGGCGCGCGCGCCTATCTGCGGCGCGCGGCAGAAGCCGGCGTGCCGGTCATCGGCATCTGCACAGGCAGTTTCATCCTGGCGGAGGAAGGGCTGCTCGATGGGCGGCGGGCCTGCCTGCACGCTTATCATCTGGAGGAATTCCGCGAGTCTTTTCCCCATGTCCGCGCGGAAGCGAATCTCGACTATATCGACGACGGTGACGTCCTGACCTGCGCCGGAGGGATTTCGATCATCAGCCTGGCCAGCGAACTGATCCGTCGCCATTGCGGGCCCGATCGCGCGACCAAGACGATCCACCAGATGTCGGTCGCCAACCGGGCGGATGCCACGCCGCTGACGGTGACGCAGGCGCTCGGCTACACACGGGTCGCCGATCCGCGCCTGCGCCGGGCGGTCCTGCTGATCGAGCAATCGCTGGTCCGGCCCATTTCTCCGCAATGGCTGGCGGATCAGGTCCATGTAAGCCGCCGCCAGCTCTCCCGGCTGTTCGCCGAGGAATTCGGCCAATCGCCTGGCGCGTTCATCCGGACGACGCGCCTGCGCTACGGACGCTGGCTCCTTCAGAACTCCAGCGAAAGCGTCACGGAGATCGCCCTTCGGCTGGGATTTTCGGACTGCGCGCACTTCATCCGTACGTTCCGCCAGGAATTCGATACGACACCGGGCGCCGTACGCGAGGCCAGGGCCAGATCAGACAAGGTTATGGCCTGAACGTTCAATAGCCGGGTCCCGCCGCATGAAATGCTGAAGCCATCGGCCAATTCCGGCCACCGTTTCAGAGTCCAGAGAACGCCATGACCCCTCATCGTCCGGCCTTGCATGGGAACAGCGCCCCGACCGCCTCGGGTCCTCGGTCCATTGCCAAGCCTTACCTGGTCTTTCTGGGCGACGCGGCCGGCGCGGCCGAGGCCAAGACGGGCATCGGCGTCCATGAATGGGCGGGTGCGGATTGCCTGGCGGAATGGCGCACCGGCACCATCGTTACCCTCGGACTGCCCGCGATGCGTCCCGGCGAAGCCCGCGCCGCCGGTGCGCGCAGCCTTCTGATCGGCGTGTCTCCTGTCGGCGGCGCCCTGCCCGATGGCTGGATTCCCCATCTGCTCGACGCTCTCGAGGCCGGGCTCGATATCGTCAGCGGCCTGCACCAGCGTCTGTCCGACCATCCGGTGATCGGCGCGGCGGCGCGTCGCCTGGGGCGCGTCTTGCACGATGTGCGCCATGCGGACCGGGCGTTCACCGTGGCCACGGGCCGCAAGCGCGCGGGGAAGCGCGTTCTGACGGTCGGCACCGACTGCGCGCTGGGCAAGAAATATACGGCGCTCGCCGTGACCCGCGCCCTGCGTGGACGCGGCATCGACGCCGATTTTCGCGCGACGGGCCAGACGGGGATCATGATCGCCGGCGAGGGCGTCGCCATCGACGCGGTGGTGGCGGATTTCATCGCCGGCGCGGCGGAATCCCTCAGCCCCGCTGCGCCCCCCGGGCATTGGGACGTGATCGAAGGCCAGGGCGCGCTCTTTCATCCCGCCTATGCGGGCGTGACGCTCGGCCTGCTCCATGGCAGCCAGCCGGACGCGCTGATCCTCTGCCATGACCCGCGCCGCAGGACGACGAACTGGTATCCGGACTATCCCGTACCCGGCGTCGAAGAGGCGATGGCGGCCTACCTGCCTCTCGCCCGCCGCACCAATCCCCGGGCCCGCTTCGTCGGGATCAGCCTGAATACGGGCGGAATGGCCGAGGCCGACGCCGTGCAGGCCGCGCAGGCCCTGGCGCCGCTCGGCCTGCCGGTGTGCGACCCGCTGCGCTTCGGGCTGGAGGCGGTGGTCGACCGGTTGCTGGCATGAGGGACATCACCGTCGAGACGGTCGATTGGCGCCTGGCGGAACCCTTCACCGTCTCGCGCGGCACGCAGACGGTCCAGCCGACCCTGCGCGTCACCCTGCGCGACGCAGCCGGATATATGGGACGCGGCGAAGCCTGCCCCGTCTATTACCGTGGCGAGACCGTGGCGGCGATGGCGGCCGGGGTACGGCAGGCGCGCCCGGCCCTGGCGGCGGGGCTGGATCGCATGGGACTGCTGGGCGCGATGCCGGCCGGCGCCGCGCGCCAGGCCGTCGACGCGGCGCTCTGGGATCTCGAGGCCAAACGCGGCGGTACCACGGCGTTCGCCCTCGCCGGCGTCGCCGCCCGGCCCGTTCTTTCCGCGCGGACGATCGGGATTCGCCCTCTGGCCGCCTATCGCGAAGCCGCGGCACGGCTGGCATCCTGGCCGCTGCTGAAGGTGAAAGTCGGCGCCGAAAACCCCCTGGCGGCCCTGAAGGCCGTGCGGGCGGGCGCGCCGGCCGCCCGGCTGATCGTCGATCCCAATCAGAGCTGGTCCGTCGCTCAGCTACGGGACCTGGCCCCGCGGCTGGCGGATCTGGGGACGGTGCTGATCGAACAGCCCATCGCGGTCGGCGACGAAGCCGGACTGGATGGCTGGGTGTCCCCGGTGCCGCTCTGCGCGGACGAATTGATCGACCAGGCCGCCGACCTGCCGAAGGCACGGGCCCGCTTCCAGGCGATCAACATCAAGCTCGACAAATCCGGTGGCCTGACGGCGGGCCTGGCCCTCGCGCGGCAGGCCAGGGCGGAAGGGTTCGGCCTGATGGTCGGCTGCATGGGCGGATCGTCCCTGTCCATGGCGCCCGCCATGGTCCTCGCCCAGCTCTGCGATTTCGTCGATCTGGACGGGCCCCTGCTGCAGGCGGACGATATCCGGCCGGGCTTCGCCTATGCGAACGGTTGCGTGGCGCACCCCCTGATCCCCGAATTATGGGGATAAAACCCCGCGATCCATCGCTGCGAAGCCCAAGCCGCCACGGCCCGGAGGACCTCGGACGCCCCGATGAGACACGCCCGATGAGACACCAATGAACGACATGCAGCGCGCCCCTATCGCCCCGCGGCCGGCGCCCAGCCCCTTCGGGCAAGAGGCGCCAGCGGCATCGGCGCCGCTCTCGGCCTGGTACGCGCTCTTCGCGTTCTGCGTCGCCGCCATCCTGTCCTACACGGACAGACAGATCCTCAGCCTGCTGGTCGATCCGCTGCGCATGGCGATGCGGCTGTCCGACACGCAGGTCAGCCTGCTCCAGGGCGTCGCCTTCGCCCTGATCTACGCCGCGGCAGGGCTGCCGCTGGGGCGCATGGCGGATATCCTGCCGCGCCGGCACGTGCTGGTCGGCGGCGTGCTCCTGTGGAGCGTGGCCACGATCTGCTGCGGATTCGCGCACTCCTTCGCCGAACTGTTCGCCGCGCGGAGCGTCGTCGGCATCGGCGAGGCGGCGCTGGCTCCCGCCGCGACCGCCATGATCGCGGATTATTTCTCGGCCAGACAGCGCGGCACGGCGACCAGCCTCTTCCTGATGGGTCAGGTCGTGGGCGGCGGCCTCGCCATAGCCCTCGGCGGGGCGATCCTCTCGCTCGCCGGTTCCCGCGCCTTCGCCGCGCTGCCGCTGATCGGCGGCCTGCCCGCATGGCGCGTCACGCTCATGATCCTGGGCTGCCCCGGCATCGTCGTGGCCTGCCTGCTGATGGCGATCCAGGAGCCGCCACGGCGCGCGCCGGCGGATGCGGCCAAGGTGGCGGCCAAGGTGGCAGCCGGAGAGGCCGCGCGCCTGCTGATGGCGCGGCGCCGCCGCCTCGTGCCGCTCTATGGCGCCATGGCGATGCTGTCGGTCGGCGATTTCTCCCTCCAGAACTGGTTCCCGACCCTGCTTGCGCGGCAGTTCGGCATGACGCCCGGGCAGATCGGGGCGGATCTCGGCACCGCCGCCATCGCCGGCGCCATGATCGGCACGGTTTCGGCGGGCCTGCTGAGCGACCGGCGCGCGGCGCGCGGCGGCGCCGTATCGCGCCTTCCGATCGCCATCGTCGCGGCAGGGCTGGCGGCCCCCGGCGCGGCAATCCTGTTCGCGCCGGCCGCCGGTTGGGCCATCGGCCTGTTCATGCTCTGGATCGTCATGTCCAACGCGGCCGGCGCGATCGGCATCACCGCCGTGCAGGAACTGGCGCCCGACGCGGCCCGGGGGGTCGCACTCGCCCTGATATCCGTCTTCAACATGAGCGTCGGCCTCAGCTTCGGCACCACCGCGACCGCCATGCTGGCCGACCATGTCTATCTCGGCCCCTCGGGATTGGCCGCGTCGATCACGACGGTCGCCCTTCCCGCCGCCCTGATGGGCATGGGCCTGTTCCGGCTGGCCGCACGCGCCTGCACCGTCGCCGACGGGCGGATAGTGTCCGACGCGTCCCCGGCGAGCGCATCCCCGGCGAGGTGCTCATGAAAACTCTCTTCATCGGCGGCATGGACACGGAAACGAACAGTTTCTCGCCTCTTCCGACCGGCCGCGCCCAGTTCGCCCTTGCGTTCGGGGACGGCACGTCGCGTCCCTTGAACAGTTGCTCCGCGCAACTCGCGGTCTGGCGCCGGATGGCCGGGGCGCAAGGGCTCATGGTGCATGAAGGCCTGTGCGCGGTCGCCGAACCGGGGGGCTTCATCCCGCGCGCGGTCTATGAGGACCTGCGCGACCGTCTGCTCGACGGCATCGCGCGGGCGCGCCCGGCGATGATCCTGCTCGCGCTGCACGGCGCGGCCCTGGCGCACGGCTATGACGACGTGGAGGGCGATCTTCTCGAACGCGCAAGAACACTGGCCGGCCCGGATACGTTTCTCGGCGCAACGCTCGATCCGCACTGCCATCTTACCGATCGCATGGTCGGGGCCGCCGATGCCCTGGTACTCTACAAGGAATATCCCCATACCGACATCGACGACACCGCGGCGGACCTGTTCGCGATCGGCATCAGGACCCTGCGGGGCACGGCACGGCCGGTCATGGCGACCTGGGACTGCCGGATGATCGCCTCGTACCCGACGCAGAATCAACCGATGCGCGGGTTCGTGGACGCCATGCGCGCGGCCGAGCGCGACACGCCGGGCGTGCTGTCCGTTTCGCTCGCGCATGGCTTTGCCCACGCCGACGTCCCCGATGTCGGAGCGAAGATGCTGGTGATCGCGGATAAGAGCCGGACGGTCGCCCGCGCGACGGCGGAGCATTTCGGGCGCCGATTCTATGCGCTGCGCAACCAGGTCACGCCCCGCTTTCTCGATCTCGAGGCCGCGATGGAGCGGATTGCGGCCCATCCCGGCGGCAGGTCCCCCCTCGTACTCGCGGACACGGGCGACAATCCCGGCGGCGGGGCCGCGGGCGATGCGACGTTCATGGTGCATGCCGCCCTGGCGCGGGGCCTGGAAAATATCGCCTTCGCGATGTTCTGGGACCCGGTCGTGGTCGAGATCTGCATGGCGGCCGGCGTCGGGGCACGTCTCGACATGCGCCTGGGCGGCAAGTGCGGCCCGCAATCGGGGTACCCCGTCGATCTCGCGGGCGCCCGCGTCAGGGCCATCGGCACCGCGATGAGGCAACGCTTCGGGTCGGTCGAACTCCCGATGGGCAACGCCGTATGGCTCGAGGCGCATGGACTCAACCTGATCGTCAACGACCTGCGGACGCAGGTCTTCGATCCGGTCTGCATGACGGCGCTGGGGCTCGATCTTGGAACGCAAAGAGCCGTCGTGGTCAAATCCCTCAACCATTTCGCCGCTCTCTTCGCGCCCGTGGCCGGGGACATCATCCACGTCGCCACGCCCGGCACGACGTCGGTGCGGTACGGCGATATTCCCTATACCCGCCGGTCGCCCGATTACTGGCCCAGGCTTGCCGATCCCCTGGGCACGGGCGCGTCCTGAAGGACGGGCGCACGGCCCGTCCCTGGCCTCCGTCCTCAGAATTCTGCAGCAATCGTGCCGAAGGCTTCGCGCGGCGCGGCGATGAACAGATTGGCGTTGTCATCCCCGGACACCGAAGCGGCCCCATAGACGCCGCCGATATAATTCGCGTCGAACAGATTGGTGATCCCGAGAGTCGCACGTAAGTGATGCGCGAAGCCGATGGTTCCGAAATCATAGCCCAGATTCAGGTTCGCCAGCCAATAGGCGGGGATATATTCGTCGTTCAGGTATGTCATCGGGCGGGCACCGACATAATTCACGTTGAAATTGAACATCGCACGGCGCCAGGTGTAGTTCAAATTCGCCTTGTACATGAACTTCGGATAATAAACCTGGTGCTTTCCCGCAAGGTCATAATTCGTGCCGCCATAATTGATCGCGCGACTCAGATAGGTGGCGTCGTTCCAGCTAAAGCTGTTGGTGATCTCCAGCCCCTTGAACGGACGAATGGTGCCGAGCACATCCACACCGTTCATGGATTCGCGTCCCACGTTCATGAAGGCGCTGTTCGCGTTGTTCGAACTGCCTTCCGTGATGGCGGCAAGCCTGTTGTAGTAGTCGGTATGATAGAAATCGACCGATCCTGAAAAGAGATTGGAATTATACCTGTACCCGACGACATAATTCCACGTCGTCTCGGGGCGCAGCGTCGACCTGCTCGCGTCGAACACATCCTGCGCCGTCGCGCCGGGCGCGTTCTTTCCCAGTCCGCCCCAGGCCTGGCCGCTGACCTGTTGGGACGAATAATCATAGGCCCGCATGTTTTCGGCGATATCCCAGTAGACTTCGTGATGCTGAAGGAAATGATAGTCGAATTCGAAATGCGGCAGGAAGGCGGCAGCGGCGGTCAGCGAACCGTTCGCCGCATGACGATAATAGGTATCCCAGCCCGCTTGGTCCAAGGCCTGCGTGAAGTCCCGCTTGGTTCCGCCATGCGTCGTCTGGATCAGCGACTTGAAACCGCCCAGCAGGGTCATGCCGGGGATGATGGTCCAGCGATCCTGCAGGAAAAACTGAAAACTGTTGGTATTGAAGCTGTCCTCGAACCATGTATGAGCCTGGCTGGCCTTGAAATCCGAGAGCGAATTATGCGCCGCGTTCGGATAGTCTTCATAAAGACGCTGGTCATAGGTATAGGCGTTGTTTTCGTACCAGAGCCCGGTGTCGATATGGTTGTTGCGCGGAGCCTCGATGGTGAATTTCTGCGTAAAACCGATCCTCCGCATGCCCGCATGGGACATCTGCAGGGCCATCGGCACGCCGGTCACGGTCCCGTTCGGAAGAAGCGTGACAGGACCATAGCTCGGCGAGGTCAGGAAATTATTCGTGCCGCCATAAACGCCGCTGTTGACGTTGCCGTAGGCGAGCGTATCCGAATGCAGCATGTCGGATAGATCGAAATGCCCGGCGATCGACGACAGATAGGTGCGCTGGATCTGCTCGCCGTCCCAGGCATAATCGCCGATCTCGTCGTTGGACAGAACGCCCTGATAGCCGGGCGGGACGTCGGCCGTGTACTGGGCATAATACGCCCAGAGCTTGGCCTTTTCGTAGTCGGGCTTCAGGTAGGTGGTATCGCGTCCTTCCCGGCGCCACATGTTTTTCGTAACGGTCAGGTAATTGGCCTGGGTGAAATTTCCATAGCCGAAGAACGCCGTGACCTGTCCGCGCGGGCCGACGGGCTGCACGATTTTCGCGTCGGCCTGCAATTCGCTCTGATACCCCGCTCCTTTCCACAGATTGGACGTCGTCCGCGCGAATGACGCATAGAATTTCGTTCCGGAGCGATTGAGGATGCCGCTATCGACGCGGCCGTACGTTCGATAGGCGTCGAAGCTTCCGAATGTCTGGCTGACCTTGCCCCCCGCCTTATCCCTGGGATCGGAGCTGACATAGGTCATGGCCCCGCCAAGGGTCTGCGCCGAAAAAATATCCAGCGCACCAGCACCCTGCGACATCGTCATGCCGGACAGGTCGTCCTGGATGATGGCCTGGGTAATCGACACGCCGTTGGTATTGACGAATCCCTGGGTGCCCAGAGGGATGCCGTCCAGCGTCGCGCCCAGTTGCATCTGGTTATAGCCGCGCACATAAAATGTGTTGGCATAGGTATCGAGGCCGAAGGCGTCGTCGGAGGTGAAATTGGCCCCCGGCGTCGTCAAGGCGAGAATCTGCATCGGATTGGTACCGGCGACGAACCGGTCCATGACGGCGCGCGTCACCGCGACCGCCGCCCCGGCGCTGCGCACGCGCTCCCCGCTGACCTGAAGCGTCTCGCCCACCTTGGGGGCGGCGGCATTCCCGCCGCGCGCCACCGTCGCGCGCGGCGCGGAGGCCGTCCTGGCCATGTCGGCTTTTCGAACCATGGGGTGCTGCGTCGTTTCCGTCGTCTCCGCGGACGCGCCAAGGGGCGAGGACACGGCGAACAAGCACCCGGCGATGGCCGTACCGAAACAAAGAAACGATGTTCGAGAACGGTGGCGAATGAAAACAGGGTGATCGTTCATTTTGTCCTCTCTGCCGGTGAACACGACATTTCGGCAATGTCGCGATGGTGTCGATAATAGAATATTCCGAATATGAAATATTAAGCCTGAACGATACCAGAGCTGTTAATGTGCGATACGAATGAAACTCCGCAAACATCGTTCCCGGGAACGGTCCGCCGGCGGCGATCCGATACGCGAAAACAGACGCCGAACATGCCGCCGCGCGGCACTCTCGCCCCTCAGCCCACGTTCCGGCCAGGCTCCGAGCGATTGCGAAAGGATTTCACGGCGCGGGAAATGGCGATTGAATTTTTCGGCCATAAGATGGACCGTTCGGGACAAGGCCGAAAGCGAGGTCATTCCCGCCGGCATCCTGGCTGGACGTTGGCGGCCCGCCGTCAGGTGGTGGCCAAATTTAAGTTAGAGCTCCCCCCACGCTTCTGACGCGGATGCCGGAGTACGCGGGGGTAAATGCGCCAAATCGTTCATTTTATATGAACGATCCGATCGATACAATCTTCTGGATCGCATGATCGCTGCGGATCATTCTGCGCGCAACAACGTCGCAGGAACATGGGCACTATGACCAAGACAGACATACGCGACATCGTCATCATCGGTGGGGGGGCGAGCGGCGCGCTGACGGCGTGGAACCTGGCCGTACGTCATGGCGTAACCTGCACCGTGATCGATCCTTCCGAACGGCCGGGGTTCGGGTTGGCCTATTCAACGCCGTCACTCCAGAATCTGCTGAATGTGGCGGCGAAGGGCATGAGCGCCGATCCAGACGATCCAGACCATTTCCTGAGGTGGTTGCATGACAACGCGCCCGGTTCCGTTGCGCCGGGGGAGTTCGTGCCGCGTGCGATCTATGGCCTTTACCTGCGCAATCTCTATTCCATCGCAGCGCCGGAACACGAACGACAGGCGGCCGTGGCTTGTCGCAGGCTGGACCGCGGGTTCGAGATCACGCTCGCCGACGGGCGGAAGATCCACGCGGGCAGGGTGGTGCTTGGCTGCGGGCATTTCGATCCGGCGCGCCTGCCTGGAATCCCGCCGGAACTCGACGTGACGGGGCGTTATCGCCACAACGCCTGGGCCGAGCGGGTTTTTGCCGGGATCGCCGTTTATGACGAGGTGGCGGTGATCGGGACAGGTCTGACCACGGTCGACGTGCTGTTGCGCCTGCGGGAAAACGGTCATCGTGGCCGGGTGACGGCGCTGTCGCGACGCGGGTTGTTCCCTGAACGTCATGCTGACTACACGCCTCTGCCTGCGCCGGTCTTTACGCCTGGCGGTGTAGAGCCCACCGCGCGCGCCTATCTGCGCGCGTTCCATGGGGCGCTGAAGCGCGGCGCGGACTGGCGGGCGGCTGTGGACAGCATGCGCTCCGTCACCAATGCGCTCTGGCTTATGTTGCCGGACGTGGAAAAAATCCGCTTTCAGCGGCATCTGCTGCGGCGCTGGGAAGTCGTGCGGCACCGTATGGCGGCGCATATCGCCGACATCCTGGATCAGGAGCGTCGCGCCGGATCGTTGCGCGTTCTGGACGGCCGGGTCACCGCGATCGCGCCCGATAACGATGGCCTGACGATTACGGCTGTGGCGGGTGAAGAAGCGTTCAGCCTTCGTGCGGCACATGTCATCAATTGCACCGGTCCGAGCCTGAAATACAAACGTGTCGATGCGCCGCTTCTGCACGATCTGTTCGAACAGGGCGAGATCATGCCGGGTTTCGGGGGCGCAGGCCTGTCCTGCACGCCGGACGGCGCGTTGATCGACCATGCGGGCAAGATTGCTGACGATCTGTTCGTCGTGGGGCCAGCACGGCAGGGCGTCCTGCTGGAGTCGATCGCGATTCCAGAAATTCGTTGCCAGGCGAAAGAGGTTGCGGAGATGCTTGTGAATGGAAACGCGCCATGATCTCGCGCTATACCGGTCACGCAGCCAATGAACGCACGTTTCTGGCGTGGATGCGCACCGCGCTCGCGATCCTTGCTTTTGGCGGTGTGCTGACGAAATTCGATCTGTTCCTCAGGCTGGTGGCGGCCTGTCGCCGGTTTCGCGTTACGCGCGACGCCATCTCGGCTGAGGCCGAACTACGGAGCGCGGGCCCGGCGATGGAGCGCGCCCTGACGATAGTGCTGACGGCGCTGGGCTGTGCCGTATTGGCCGCACTGGTGCGGGCGATCGTGTCATAACGCTCGAACAACATCTGAAAGAAATTATGGTGAGAGTGGACAATTTTCGAGGCTGATGTGTGGATATTTTTCTTGTAATATCGAGATATTTTCTATTTTCAAAAGTAGATCTTAAACTCGTCGATATTATTTTTCAAAAAGTATTTACAAAATTCTGTCGCCCATTGACCCAAGCCCCCCAACTGACGGCGAAGGAGTTTCGGTCGTGTCGAGGCCCTATCCGCCGGCCGGGATGCCGCGCCGCCAATAGCCGGCGGCGCGGATCTGGTGCCGGGGGATGGCTTCTTCGGTGCGCAGGTAGGCTTCCAGCCGGCGGGCCACGTCGCGTTCCGCGCCGATCCAGGCATGGATATCGGTCGAGGGCAGGGTAAGGTGGCGCAGCGCCTGGTCCAGCCGGGTCGAAAGGCCCGCCGGGGTGCCGTCGCGATGCAGCCAGGTGATGGCGGCATCGGACGCCGTGGGCAGGCGGCGTTCCTCCCGCGCGTCGGCGATTTCGATCAGCGCCTGGACGGGCACGCCGGGCGGCATGTCCTCCAGATATCGGGCAATGGACGGCAGGGCGGTTTCGTCGCCGATCAGCAGATAGGCCGCGTAATCATCGGGAACCCGGCCGCTGCCCACCCCGCCCGGGCGTCGTCCGCCCACGCACAGCCCCACGCACAGCCATTGTCCCGGCCGGGCCCGGGCGGCCCAGCGCGATGCCGGGCCGTCGCCATGCAGGACGAAATCGATCGTCAGTTCCCGGGTCGCGGGGTCGAAGCGGCGCGGCGTGTAGTCCCGGCCGATCGGCGCCTGTCCGCCGGGCATGACCGGATGGCCGTCCGGGCCGATCGCGGGCGGCTCATGCCAGCCCCGCCCATCGGGATGCGGAAAGAACAACGTGACATGATCGCCCGCGGCGGCGGTCGCGAACCCCTCCAGTGCATCGCCGGCCAGGGTGATGCGGCGCATGCGCGGGGTAAGGGCGTCGGTGCGCGCCACCCGGACGGGGCGCAGCGGCGCGCGGTCGGAGTATTTCATTCCATCCTCGATTCAGACAGGGTCCCGTCCGGGATCAGTCGGACTTGCCGAGAATCTCGGCGGTGGCGCGGTCGAGGATCCGGGCGATGCGGCGGGCTTCGGCCGGAGAGCAGTCGCGCTTGCGGATCAGCGCGTGCTTGAGCGCATAGCGCGCCTGATGCAGTTCGTCCGCGGCCTGGGGGTCGGCGGCGTCGACGCCGGCGAAGGCTTCACGGACCTCGGCCATGCGGCCGCCGATGCGCGCCAGCGCGTCCAGGATGGTTTCCGCCCGGCCACGGTGCGTGTCCAGATGGGCCCTGCCCGCATCCGTCAGGCTGTACAGTTTGCGGTTGCCGTCCTGCGTGACGCCGGCATGACCGATTTCCTCAAGGAAGGTCAGGGCCGGATAGACCATGCCGGGACTGGGCGCATAGAATCCGCCCGAGCGCTCCTCGATCCGGCGGATCAGTTCATAGCCATGAGCGGACTGCTCGGCGAGCAGGGCCAGCAGCACGAGCTGGAGATCCTCCGCGCTCAGCTTGCGTCCGGCTGGGAAATCGCCGCCGCCGAATCCCTGGCCGAACCCACCGGGAAAGCCGCGGCCGAACCCGCGACGACCATGGCGGCGGCCGATGGCATGAAGGATGTCGTGAAAGCGATGATGGGGGGGGTGATGTCCGATCATGTCCTACGATAGACATATCGTAAGATATAACACAAGACCTATTTCGGGGGCCTGCCGCGATATCCGGCCGGGTGGCGGCGGCGCGGAGCGCCCACCCGCCCGTGATCCGCGTGGCAGGCAATCGCAGTATCCTTATCCGCCACGGCATCAAAAGAAATCCTGCGGTGGTAAAGAGGCAACGACGCTGAAGCTGAACAGCGCCGTTGCCCTGAAAGAAAGGACTCTTCAAGGGAAGGGCTTGCCGCGACGCGGCGTGCGGCGCACAGTTGCAGTCCCGTGCGGCGTGTTTCAGAAGGACGTGACGAACCATGACCTTGGTGCAGGATCTTTCCATCATCGGCGCGGTCTCGGCGCTGTGGCTGGTGGCCATGGTCGTTCCGGGGCTGGATTTCCTGCTGGTGACGCGGCTGGCGATGATGCGGGGGCGTGCGGCGGCGCTGCGCGCGGCCTTCGGGATCGCGCTGGGTGTCGCCCTCTGGGGACTGGCGGGTTTCTTCGGCATCCACGCGCTGTTCGTGGCGTCGCCCTGGCTGTACAGGGCCCTGAAGATCGGCGGCGGACTGTATCTGTTCGTCGTCGGCGTGCGGCTGTACAGGGCAAGCTGGCAACCGCAATCCCCCGCCCCCGCGCCGGCCGATCTGGATCGGCGCGATGTCCGGGCGTTTCGCATGGGGCTGCTGACCAACCTGGCCAATCCCAAGGCGCCCGTCTTCGTTTCAAGCCTGTTTGCCGCCGCGTTGCCACAGCATGTTCCGGTCGGACTCGGCCTGACCTGCGTGGCGGCCATGTGGGCCATCGCGGCGGGATGGTTTTCGGTCGTGGCGCTGATGCTCAGCCTGCGCCGTTTCGCAGGGCCGTTTTCCCGGGCGCGCCACTGGATCGACCGGGTGGCGGGAATGACCTTCATGGGGATCGGCGCCCGCCTGGCGACAGAACGCGCGGGCTGATCGTTCGGGGGCGCACGCCTTGTCCAGCAATGGGTGGACTGGCTGGCCGTTCCGCGGTCTCCTTTCCGGGGCTTCGCCCCGGACCCCACCAAAGGCGATGCCTTTGGAAACCATTCATTCATCAATAGAATCCGAATTCGGTCGCCAATACGGTTAACGGTGATACGTACGAACCCTTATGGCCACGCCAGAGGTTGCGTTTCGCCGCCGGTTATTTTCTCTATTGGCGATCGTCATGATATCGAATCCATCTTCGCCATGGGTCCCGTCGGGGTGCCCTGATCCCGGTACCCGACGGCAGACAGGGTGCCGGCCCATGACCCGCAGCCCGCGCCCGGCGCGCCGCGCGCCTCCTGCCGCGACATGACCGACCGCGGCCCCGCTGCCGACGCACCCGATACGCCGACCCATCCGCGTATCCAGGAACCGGCGATCCTGCTGATGATCCTCGTCCTGTCGATCGGCGGGGCGGTCGTGGGGCTCCAGCTTCTGGTCACGCTCGGCGTCACGCCCAATACCGGCCTGATCGGCGCGCTGGTGGCCATGACGCTGGGGCGGCTGCGCCTGCCGGGGTTCCGCCGCTATCGGTCGGTGCATGTCCAGAACCTGGCCCAGAGCGCGGTGTCCGCCGCATGCTTCGGCGCCGCGAACGCCATGCTGCTGCCGATCGGCATTCCGTTTCTCCTGGGCATGCCCAGCCTTGTATTCCCGCTGTTCGCCGGGGTCACGCTTGCGACCTTTCTCGATGCCTTCCTGCTCTATCGCCTGTTCGGCACGCGCGTCTTTCCCGCCGATGGCGCCTGGCCCGCCGGCGTCGCGGCGGCCGAGGCGATCCAGGCCGGCGACCGCGGCGGCGCAAAGGCGGCGGTGATGGCGGGCGGACTCGCCCTCGGCGTGGCGGGCGGCCTGTGCGGCGTTCCCATGGCCGCGTTCGGCACGGCCCTGATCGGCAATGCCTGGGCATTGTCGATGTTCGGCATCGGATTGCTGGTGCGCGGTCAGGGAATCGCCGATCGTCTCGGCGCCAGCGCCGCGGCCCTGCGTCCCGCCGCCCATCTCGACCCCGCGCTGGTGCCCCATGGCGTCATGGTCGGCGCGGGCCTGGTCGCATTGATCCAGGTCGGATCGACATTGATGCGGCACGGACCAGACGTGAAACGCGGCCGGGACGGCCGCATCGTCGGCGCCCTGGCTTTGGGGGGCGGGGGCTTCCTCGGCATCGCCGGCCTGGTGGCCCTCCTCAGCGGCGTCGCCTACGGCCTCACGCCGCGCATGCTGGTCGCCTTCGTCGCTTATGCCGCCTTCGCGGCATTCCTGCATGAATTGATCGTCGGGCTGGCGGCCATGCATTCGGGGTGGTTTCCCGCCTTCGCGATCGCGCTGATCACCCTCCTGATCGGCAGCCTGTGCGGGTTCCCCATGCCGGCGCTGGCCCTGCTCGCGGGCCTGACCAGCGCCACCGGTCCGGCATTCGCCGATATGGGCTACGATCTCAAGGCCGGATTCCTGCTGCGCGGCGGCGGCGCCAATCCCGCCTTCGAACAGGATGGCCGCCGTCAGCAGCTTTACACGGCCTTCGCCGCTTTCGTGATCGCAACATGCGTCGTCGCCTTCAGTTGGCGCGGCTATTTTACGCACGACCTGTTTCCGCCACCCGATCGCGTCTATGCCGCGGCCATTCGCGGCAGCGCGCATGGATCGGTCGCCTGGACCCTGGCGTTCTGGGCGATCCCCGGGGCCATCCTGCAGATGCTCGGCGGCCAGCGCCGCCAGATGGGCGTCCTGCTGGCCACCGGCCTGCTGATCGTCAATCTCAAGGCCGGATGGGCCGTCCTGGCCGGTCTGGCGGCCCGCGCCGTCTGGCTGGCCTGCCGCGGAGAATCCGGCCGCTCGCCGATGGAAATCTTCGCCGGAGGCGTCATTGCCGGCGATGCGCTGTTCTCGTTCTTCTCGTCCATGAAGGCGAATATCCGGATCCACAGGCAGTGAACCGGCCTCGCCCCCTGGCCAGGGGTACGTAGTCCCCCTTATGGCGCGGCGCGTGCGGCAAAGGCGATGATATTGCAAGTTGCAATATCGATACGAACATGAGGTCGCATGCCAACGAAAATCGCCTTCGTGACCATCGGCCAGACCCCGCGCGACGACCTCGTCCCCGCCATCCTGGACCTCGTGCACGCGGATGTCGTCGCCACAGGGTTCGGCGTTCTCGATGCTCTGGACGATGCCGGGATCGCCGCGATGGCACCGGCCGACACCGCGCCGATGCTGGTGTCGCGCCTTCGTTGCGGTCGCGAGGTGCATCTGGACAAGGCGCTTGCGACCCGAAGCCTCATCGCACTCATCCATCGCATCGACCGGCAGGAATTCGACCTGATCGTTCCCCTGTGTACCGGAAACTTCCCGGAATTGCACGCGCTCGCCCTCCGTACGCCGCTCATCGAACCCCAGCGCCTGATGGATCGTCTGGCCACGGGCCTGCTGTCCGGACTCAGGACGGTCGCGCTGGTCGTGCCCAATGCCGCACAGGCCGCCATGCATGCGCCCTATGACGGCGTCGAGACGATCAGAAGCTGGGTTTCCCCCTACGTCCCGGCAAGCCAGGACCCCGAACGATACCGGCGCCTGGATGCCGCCCTGACCGGGGCCGATCTGATCGTCATGCATTGCGTGGGGTTCGACGAGCCGATGCGCGCGGCCCTGCATCGCCGGTACGGATGTCCGGTCCTGATCCCCCGCCGCGTCATCGCCGCGGCGATCGACCTGATCGCGCAATAGCCCACGCCTCCCGTCCGCCTTTTTCTTATCCCCCGGAATGCTGGTCCGGCACGGCACAGGATGCTTCGCATGTTTCACCTCCCGTCACGCTCCGGCCCCGTCCCCGTCCTCGTCCGCTTGGGCCATCTCGGGCTGCTTCTCTTCATCGGCAGCACCTGTATCCCGGTGCTGGCATCGCGCGCCGGCATGGCGGCCCCGGCACATCGTCCGGCGCGCAAAACGAAATCGCCACCCGCTTCCGTGCCGTCCGCGCGGACAACAACTGCGCGGACGATGGCCGCCCCGACATCGCACCCGCCCCGCCCCGCCCCCAAGGCGGAAGAACTCGCCGTCCAGGGCGAGCGGCGCCCCCTCAATTTCGAAAAAGAACAGCACAGGCCGGCCGCCGCGGTCTATCTCTCCCCGGACGAGCTGATCACCCGCAACGTGCATACGGTCAGCGACCTCGGGAAAGTCGCCCCGGGCCTGCAGATCCAGAGTTCGACAGGCGGCTCCAACACCAATTTCCGCCTGCGCGGCGTGGGATTGATGGATTTCACCGGCAATAACACGCCGATGGTCATGACCTATGTCGACGGCGTGGCGTTCCCCTCCACCGTCATGACCGGCGCGCAATTCTTCGATCTCGACGGCATTTCCGTCACCCCCGGGCCGCAGGGCTGGGACTATGGCCAGACCTCGGTCGGCGGCAATGTCTCAATCCGCACCGCCGATCCGACCAGTAGCTTTCACGCCGGCTTCGACGAGGAAATCGCCAGCTACTGGCACGACCGTACCGCGCTCTATGTGTCCGGTCCGCTCGCACGCGGCCTGACATTCCGCCTCGCCGGCATGACGCAGCAGGGCGGCGGCTATACGTTCAGTCGCTATAACGGCAGTACCCTAGGCAACGCCGACATGGGGGCCCTGCGCGCGAAACTGTTCTGGGATCCGGACGAAAACACGCATGTCGGCCTCACGGGCCGCTGGAGTCAGGATAATTCGCAGAATGTCGGCGATTACATCGTCGGTCTGGAATCCCCCGCCTATGCCTCGCTGTTCGTGGTCGGGCGGGACGTCAACCGCACGGGCTGGGGCGCGTCCCAGACCTGGGCAAATTTCATCGGCCTGCCCGGCAAGGACGTCAAACCCTTCCGCGACAATACCGCCTGGGGGGTGGATCTCAACATGTCGCGCGTGATCGGGCCGGTCAGGATCTCCAGCCTCAGCGCCTACAATGCCTTGTACCGTCATGAATATATGGACTGGGATTCGACCAATCTCGGGCTCCAGGAAACCTACCAGAACGACAATACCAGCACCTTCACGCAGCAGGTCGGCATCGCGGCCAGCCGCCCCGCGCGGCTCGACTGGGGGGCCGGACTCTACTATAATCGCAACATCACCAACGAGAACTTCAATTACGACTATATCGACATGCCCGGACGCGGCTATATCGGACAGACGCGCTATATCCAGACCATGAACACGCTGAACGCCTACGCCCACGCGTCCTACCGGGTGACCGGCCGCTTCGGCATCGATTTCGGCATCACGCATGAATCCGACAGCCGCCGGCTGGAGGACCTGACATCCGGCAACTGGTATTTCAACCCGCCGCGCAATACCATGACGCGGTTTCCCACCAGCGGCCTGCTCAGTACCCAGTTCGCGGGCGGCGTCACGCTCCATTACCAGCTCCAGCAGAACTGGCTGGGCTATGTCAGCGTCAAGCGCGGCTTTCAGCCGGGCGGCTTCACCGCCAATTCGACGGTATCGGCAACGCAGCTCAAGCCCTACAAGGCGCCGACCCTGTGGGCGTTCGAACTCGGCTCCAAGTTCGAAACCGGCGACCACCGCTACCGCCTGAATGCCGATTTCTTCTATTATCTTTTCAAGGACCAGGTTTTTCAGGGATTCTATGTCGATCCGTCCAAAGGCTATCTGGTCCTGTACCAGAACGCGCCGGATTCCCACATGTGGGGGATCGAAACGCAGTTCGAGGCCCATCCCATCCCGCATCTGACCCTGTCGCAGCGCTTCGCCTATATGCGGGCCTATTTCGACGTCATGCAGACCGTCAACCAGACGGCGACCACGGCGCAATTCGCCCGCACCAATATCTGGAGCCCGATCTACCAGAGCGCGAACGGCCAGGACCAGGGCACGCCCAAGGTCACGCTCAACGGCATGGCCGATTATGCGATTCCCCTCTCGAAACGCTACGATCTCGATATCGAGGCCGATTACAGCTACAGCGATCCGTACAAGCCGACCGGCGCCTACGCCCCCGACCAGACGCAGATCCCAGCCTATTTCATCGCCAATGCCGGCATCACCTTCCGTCCGCGATCGCACCGGTGGTATGTCAGCGCCTATTCCTCGAATATCGCCAACCGGCATTACGATATCACGCGCGCGACCGGCATCGTCGAATATTTTGCCGTGCCGGCCCCGCCGCGCTTCTGCGGCGCGCGCTTCGGCATGTCCTGGTAGACGACACGCGGCGGGACGATCGCCCCGCCACCCCCATAAACCTGAAGAGAATGCCGGAGAAACGACGATGCACGCCATAGGCAAGGACGATCTCGAGCCGCTGGCCGTCGGAGCGTGGATTCTGGGCACCGGCGGCGGCGGTTCGCCCTATCTCTCCTGGCTCAACATGCGCAGGCTGTATGCCGAAGGCGCCAGCGTCAGCCTGATGTCGCCCGACGAACTGGCCGATGACGACCTGGTGGCCGTGGTCTCGAACATGGGCGCCCCCCTGATCGGCCAGGAACGACTGTCCAGCCCCGACTTCGCGCTCAAGCCCGTTCGGATGATGGAGGCATATCTCGGCAGGCGTTTCCGCGCGGTCATGGCGCTGGAAATCGGCGGCGGCAATGCCTTCCAGCCCTTGATGGTGGCCGCGATGTCCGGCCTGCCCGTGGTGGATGCGGACTCCATGGGCCGCGCCTACCCCGAAGCCCAGATGACCAGCTTCGCCATCGCCGGATTGCAGATGTTTCCCTGCGCCGTCTCCGACATCCGCGACAACGATGCGCTCGTCACCCGCGCCGCAAGCTGGCCCTGGGTCGAACGGATCACCCGCAGCATCTGCGTGCAGATGGGCTCGATCGCGGCCACGTGCAAGGCGCCGCGTACCGGGCGCGAGGTCAAGCAATTCGGCATTCACCACACCACGACCCGCGCCATCGCCCTCGGCCGCGCGGTGCGCGATGCTCGTGCCCGGCACGACGACCCCGTTGCCGCGGCGCTCGACACGGCGGGCGGCAAGATGCTGTTCCGCGGCCGGATCACGGACGTCGAGCGCGAAACCTCCGGCGGTTTCCTCAAGGGTCGCGTCAGGCTGGCCGGCCTGGACGCCGATCGCGGATCGCGCCTCGACGTCGCCTTTCGCAACGAATATTCCGCGGCATGGCGGGACGGCGCGGTGCTGGCCAGCACTCCGGACCTCATCTGCCTGCTCGACAGCGTCTCGGGCGACGCCATCGGCACCGAAAGCCTGCGCTACGGACAGCGCATTTCCGTCCTTGCCCTTCCCTGCGCGCCGATCATGCGCACGCCCCGGGGGATCGAGAATGTGGGGCCGCGCGCCTTCGGCCACGATTTCGACCATGTCAGCCTGTTCAGCGACGAAAGCGCGAAAGGAACAGTCCAATGAGCCGTATCGGCATCGATGTCGGTGGTACCAACACCGATGCGGTCCTGATCGGGTCGGGGGGCGTGCGCGCCGCCGTCAAAACCGGCACCACGCCCGACATCGCCGGCGGCATCCAAACCGCGCTGGCCCGGCTGCTCGAACAGCCCGGCGCCACGACGGACGATGCGATCGACGCGGTCATGATCGGGACCACCCATTTCGTCAATGCCGTGGTCCAGCGGCGCGAACTCTGCCCGGTGGGCGCCCTGCGCATCGGCCTGCCGGCCAGCGCCTCTCTTCCGCCCTTTTCCGATTGGCCCGATGATCTCGTCCCGCTGGTGCGCGGCCAGGTGCACATGGTCGAGGGCGGCCATGAATATGACGGCAGGCGTATCGTCGCACTGGACCGCGACGCCATCCGCCGCGCCGCCCGCGACATGGCGTCGGCCGGGCTGCGCCACATCGCCGTCAGCGCCGTTTTCTCCCCCCTGGTGGCGGATGACGAGCTGGAGGCGGAACGGATTCTGGCCGAGGAAATCCCCGATGTTTCGGTCACGCTGTCCCACCGGCTTGGCCGGATCGGCCTGCTCGAGCGGGAAAATGTCGCGCTGCTGAACGCCACGCTGCAACCGCTCGCGCGCCGGACGATCGATGCGTTCATCGCGGCGCTGCGCGCCAGCGGCATCGCCGCCCCCCTGTTCCTGACCCGCAATGACGGCACGGTCGCGCACGCCGCCGGCGTGTACGCCGTTCCGGTCTACTGCTTTGCCTCCGGCCCGACCAACTCGATGCGTGGCGCCGCCTTCCTGTCCGGCATGGCCGATGCGATGGTGGTCGATGTCGGCGGAACCACGTCTGATTTCGGTACCCTGCGGGCCGGCTTCCCGCGTGAGGCGAATGCGGCCGTCGAGATCGGCGGCGTCCGCACCCTCTTCCGCATGCCCGAACTCCTGTCGATCGGCCTGGGCGGCGGCTCGATCGTCAGCGATGACGGCACCGCGATCGGTCCGCAAAGCCTGGGCTTCCGCCTGCTGCAAGAGGGCCGCATCTTCGGCGGCACGACCCTCAGCGCCACGGACGTCGCGGTCGCGGCGGGCCGGGTGTCCCTGGGTGACGCGACCCGCGTCGCGGACCTCTCTCCCGGCCTGCTGCATCGCGCACAGGCCCGCATGGCCGCCATGCTGGCCGAAGCGATCGACCGTACGAAGAGCGAGGCCGGCGACGTCACCCTGGTGGCCGTCGGCGGCGGCGCCTTTCTCGTGCCCGACCGGATCGATGGCGTGCATCAGATCGTGCGCGTGCCCCACCATGCCGTGGCCAACGCGGTCGGCGCGGCCATCGCCCAGATCTCCGGCGAGGTCGACCGCATCTTCACCGGCGTCACGCGCGACACCGCGATCGACACCGCCCTGACCATGGCCCGGGACCAGGCCGTGGCCGACGGCGCCGCCCCCGCGACGCTCGAGACGGTGGAAATCGAGGATATTCCCCTGACGTACATTCCCGGCGACGCCCGCCGGGTCAGGGTCCGGGTCGTCGGCGACATCTCCCACCCCCCGGCGGCGACCTGACCCACCTGGAAAGGCGGTCCACCCTATGGTGAAATGGCCCTCAGGATGGAGACCTCTCCAGTTTCAGCGCGGTCGCGTGATGCAGGATATGGTCGCCGATGAAGCTCGAAATGAAGTAATAGCTATGGTCGTAATGCGGACGGAGATTGAGCATCAGCGGATGACCGGCCTCCGCGCACGCAGCCTGCAGAATGTCCGGCTTCAATTGTGACGCGATAAATTCATCTCCGAGTCCCTGATCGACAAGAATCGGAAGACGTTCCGTCGCGGATTTCAGAAGCTCAAGCGGGTCACAGGCTTTCCACGCCGCGGGATCCTCGCCGAGATAGGCGCGTAACGCCTTTTGTCCCCACGGAACCCGGGTGATCGCGACGATCGGGGAAAACGCCGATACGCTTCGGAAGCGTCCGGGATTGCGCAATGCGATCATGATGGCGCCGAAGCCGCCCATCGAGTGACCGAAGATGCTCCGGGCGCCCGTTGCCGGGAAATTCGCCGCGATCAGGCGCGGGAGTTCATCGACGATGTAGTCATACATGCGATAATGCGCGGACCACGGATCCTGCGTCGCATTGACATAGAAGCCCGCACCTTGCCCGAGATCATACGCGGGATCGTTCGCGACGGTTTCACCACGCGGGCTCGTATCGGGGGCCACAAGAATGACGCCGTGCTCGGCGGCATAACGCTGGGCCCCGGCCTTGGTGATAAAATTCTGCTCGGTGCAGGTCAGTCCCGAGAGCCAGTACAGCACCGGCACGTCGCCGAACTGCGCCTGAGGCGGAAGATAGACGCCGACCTTCATGGTGCAGCCCAGCGTCTCGGACGCGTGCTGATAGACATCCTGCCATCCGCCAAAACAGGCATGGCGTTCGATTCGTTCCACTTTATGTTCCTCTCGACAGGGACGGCAGGAATGGACCGGGGTCGTGGTTCGGTTCAGTAATGAATGACCGACCGGATCGACTTGCCCTCGTGCATCAGGTCGAAGGCGCGGTTGATGTCCTCAAGCCCCATGGTATGGGTTACGAACGGCGCCAGGTCGATCTCGCCCTTCATGGCATCCTCCACCATTCCGGGAAGCTGCGTGCGGCCCTTGACGCCGCCGAAGGCCGAACCTTTCCACGTGCGGCCTGTCACAAGCTGGAACGGCCGGGTGGAAATTTCCTGGCCCGCGCCCGCGACGCCGATGATGATCGACTGCCCCCAGCCACGATGCGCCGCCTCCAGCGCGGCCCGCATGACCTGGACGTTGCCGATGCACTCGAAGGTATGATCCACGCCCCAGCCGGTCATCTCGATCAGGACCTGCTGGATGGGCTTGTCGTGATCCTTGGGATTGATGAAATCCGTCGCCCCGAACGTGCCGGCCAGCGCGAATTTCGCCGGGTTGGTATCGATGGCGAAAATCCGTCCGGCCTTGGCCTGGCGCGCGCCCTGGATAACGGCAAGGCCAATGCCGCCCAGGCCGAACACCGCAACCGAATCGCCCGGCTGGACCCTGGCGGTATTATGAACCGCGCCGATGCCCGTGGTCACACCGCAGCCGAGCAGGCAGACATGTCCCGGATTGGCATGCGGATTGATCTTGGCCAGCGAGACCTCGGCGACGACGGTATATTCGCTGAAGGTCGAGCACCCCATATAATGATAGACAGGCTGCCCCTGATAGGAAAAGCGCGTGGTCCCGTCCGGCATCAGCCCCTTGCCCTGCGTCGCGCGGACCGCGGTGCAGAGATTGGTCTTGCCGGACTTGCAGAACAGGCACTCCCCGCATTCGGCGGTATAGAGAGGGATCACGTGGTCGCCAGGCGTGACGCTCGTGACGCCTTCGCCGACCGCGACCACGACGCCGGCACCCTCATGACCGAGAACGGCGGGAAAAATGCCTTCGGGATCGTCGCCCGACAATGTGAACGCGTCCGTGTGACAGACACCCGTGTGGGTAATCTTTACCAGTACCTCGCCGGCTCGCGGCGGCGCGACGTCGATCTCGACGATCTGCAGAGGCTTGCCAGCCTCGAAGGCGACGGCAGCACGTGATTTCATTTCTTCATTCCTCGAAGCTGAATTGAAAATTGCATGAACCTTCGGCAAAGCATCCGCAATCAACGCAGATAGGACCGAATGATGGCAATCGTCTCGTCGATCGGTTCCCGGCCCGCGTCCCTGTCCTTCGCATGAAGAAATTCCTCGCGCAGGTGACTTTCCAGGACGGTCGCCATCAGTCCGTTGATCGCGCCGCGAACGGCGGCGAGTTGCTGCAGGACCGGGCCGCACGCCGCTCCCTCCGCCAGCGCCTGCTCCAGCGCGTCCAGTTGGCCACGCACGCGGCGGACGCGGGTCAGGGCGCGCTTCTTGTCTTCCGGACTATGCGGCACGGCATCCTCGCCCTCATACTGGGGGGCAGTATATTGACATGCCGTCGCGGATGCAAGCGGCCACCCTGGAATCGCCCTGCGGCCCGAGGTACGCATGGGATCGCCGGGCGTGTCGCAAACATGCAAGTGGGGTGTCTTTTTTGTGAAAGATTTCGCCCCGATCGCCCTCCATGATCCATACCGGTTTCGCGCGTCGGTGCGGAGGTTGACACAGGTCGTCATGCAGAAATTTTCCGCGTTTTCCTTGGCCCGGCAGGCGCTCGGCCGTCATCTCGGCTGGCAGCCCCAATGGCGTTCGGTGGCGCCGAAGCCGAGCTATGACATCATCATCGTCGGCGGCGGCGGCCATGGGCTGGGTGCCGCCTATTACCTGGCCAGGCAGCACGGATTGCGCAACATCGCGGTGGTCGAGCGCGGATGGCTGGCGGGCGGCAATACCGCGCGCAACACCACCATCATCCGCTCGAACTACCTGTTCGAACAGAGTTCCTCCTATTACGAGCACGCGCTGAAACTATGGGAGAATCTCTCGGACGAACTGAACTACAATGTCATGTTCAGCCAGCGCGGCTGCCTGATGATCGCGCACAACGTCCACGACGTGCAGGTGTTCAAGCGGCATGTCCACGCCAACCGGCTGAACGGCATCGACAATGAATGGCTGACGCCCGAGCAGGTCAAGGTATTCTGTCCGCCGCTGAATATCTCGCCGAATATCCGCTATCCCGTCCTGGGCGGCGCGCTCCAGCGCCGCGCCGGCACCGCCCGGCATGACGCGGTGGCCTGGGGCTATGCCCGCGCGGCGAGCGATCTCGGCGTGGACATCATCGAGAATTGCGAGGTCACGGGCATCGACCGCGACGCCTCGGGCCGGGTGACGGGCGTGCAGACCACGCGCGGGCCGATCCGGGCGAAAAAAATCGGCGTGTCGGCGGCGGGGCACAGTTCCGTCGTCATGGCCATGGCGGGCATCCGTCTGCCGCTGCAGATCAACCCCCTGCAGGCGCTGGTGTCCGAGCCGGTGAAGCCGGCCTTTCCCTGCGTGGTGATGTCCAACACCATCCACGCCTATATCAGCCAGTCCGACAAGGGCGAGATGGTGATCGGCGCCGGCACCGATTCCTATGTCTCGTACACCCAGCGCGGCGGCCTGCACATTCCGGCCCATACGCTGGAGGCGATCTGCGAACTGGTGCCGGATTTCCGCCGCCTGCGCATGCTGCGCTCATGGGGCGGGATTACCGACAACACCCCCGACCGCTCGCCGATCACGGCAAAGACCTCGGTGCCGGGCCTGTACGTCAATTGCGGCTGGGGCACGGGCGGCTTCAAGGCGACGCCGGGGGCGGCCAACCTGTTCGCCTGGACGATCGCGCGCGACGAGCCGCATCCGATCAACGCGCCCTTCACCCTCGAACGTTTCCGCGAGGGCACCCTCATCGACGAAGCCGCCGCGGCGGCGGTCGCGCACTGACGCACCGCGAGACGGAGAAAGATCATGCTGCTGATCGCATGTCCCTATTGCGGCCCGCGCGCCGAGATCGAGTTCGCCTATGGCGGCGAGGCGCACATCGCCCGCCCCGGCCCCGAGGTGAGTGAAGAGGAATGGGCCGCCTTCCTGTATCTGCGCGACAACACCAAGGGCGTGCTGGCCGAACGCTGGCGCCACGCCCATGGCTGCGGCCGTTTCTTCAACGCGCTGCGCGACACGCGGACGGACCGGATCCTGGAAACCTACGAGATGGGCGCCGCCCGTCCCGACGCCAAACAGGGAGAAGCGGCATGAGCGGCGCGTTCCGCGTATCCGGGCGCGGGCGCGTCAATCCCGCGCGTCCGGTCTCCTTCCGTTTCGACGGCCGGACCGTCCGGGGCTATGAGGGCGATACCGTCGCCTCCGCCCTGCTGGCGCAGGGCCGGCACCTCATGGGGCGGTCGTTCAAGTATCATCGCCCGCGCGGCCCGATCTCGGCCGGCTCCGACGAGCCGAACGCGCTGATCGGCGTGGGCGAGGGCGCGCGGCACACGCCCAATCTGCGCGCCACTCAGGTCGAGATCCACAAGGGTCTCGTCACCGTCAGCCAGAACCGTGGGCCCCGCCTGAATTTCGACGTGGGGGCGATCAACACCCTGCTGGCGCCGCTCTTTCCCGCCGGGTTCTACTACAAGACCTTCATGTGGCCGCGCGGTTTCTGGGACAAGGTCTACGAACCCGTCATCCGCCGTGCCGCAGGGCTGGGCAAGGTCGCGACCGCGCCGGACCCCGATCATTACGCGCTGCACTACGCCCATTGCGAGGTACTGGTGATCGGCGGCGGCCCGGCGGGCCTGGCGGCGGCATTGGCGGCGGGCCGGACGGGCGTGCGCGTCATCCTGTGCGACGAGACGGCGGAACTGGGCGGCACATTGCTGTCCGACGCCCATAGCCGGATCGACGGGCTGTCGGCCGCCGCCTGGGTGGAAAAGATCGTCACCGAACTGCAGGCATTGCCCAACGTGCAGGTGATGACCCGCTGCACGGCCTTCAATTACGGCCCGCACAACATGGTGGCGCTCAACCAGCGCCTGACCGAGCATCTGGCAACGCCGCCGGCCGACATGCCGCGTGAGCGCATCTGGCAGGTGCGCGCCGCCGAAGTGGTGGTCACGGCGGGCGCGCTGGAACGGCCGCTGGTGTTCGAGGGCAATGACCGGCCCGGCATCCTGCTGGCCACCGCGGCGCGCACCTATCTCAACCGCTACGGCGTGATCCCCGGCCGGCGCGCGGTGATCGTGACCGCCGACGATTCCGCCTATCGCGTGGCCATCGAACTGGCCGCTGCCGGGGTGGCAATCGCCGCGATCGCCGATCTGCGGGCCGATCCCGACGCGCCGGTGGTGGCCGAGGCGAAGGCCCGGGGCATCCCCGTCCTGCCGTCCACCACCATCCAGAAGGCGAACGGCCGCCTGCGGGTCCGCGGCGTCGAACTGGCGCCGGTCGCCGCCAACGGCAGTGTCGGCAAGGGGCGGAATGTCGCCTGCGACTGCGTGCTGATGGCGGGCGGCTTCACCCCCAGCCTGCACATCCACAGCCAGGCGCGCGGCACGATGCGCTTCGACGAGGCGCTGGGCGTCTACGTGCCGGACCAGTCCATCGAGCGCCTCCGGTCCGCCGGGGCGTGCCGGGGCCTCTTCGCCCTGCAGGACGTGCTGGATGACGGCGCGGCGGCGGGTCTCGCGGCGGCCAGGGCGGCCGGCGGCGGCGATGCGGACGCCTCGGTTCTCTTTGTGACCGAGGCCGACGCACCGGGAACCGGCGGGTTCGCCGGCGCGCTGCCGCGCCGCGGCCTGGGCAGCCTGGCGCTGGCCTTCGTCGATTTCCAGAACGACGTCACCGCCAAGGACGTGAAGCTGGCGGTGCGCGAGGGCTTCCAGTCCATCGAGCATATCAAGCGCTACACCACCACCGGCATGGCGACCGACCAGGGCAAGAGTTCGAACGTCAACGCGCTGGGCATCGCCTCGCAGGCGCTGGGGCGCGCGCCGCAGCGGGTGGGGCTGACCACCTTCCGCCCGCCTTATACGCCGGTCACCTTCGGCGCCTTCGCCGGCCATGCGCGGGGCGACCAGTTCGACCCGCTGCGCCTGGCGCCGGCCGACGGCTGGGCACGGGACCAGGGCGCGGTGTTCGAGGATGTCGGGCTGTGGCGCCGCGCCCGGTATTTCCCGCGCGGCGGCGAGGACATGCATGCGGCGGTGGCGCGCGAATGCAGCGCGGTCCGCACGGCGGCTGGGGTCTTCGATGCCTCGACCCTGGGCAAGATCGAGGTCGTCGGCCCCGATGCCGCCGAGTTCATGAACCGCTTCTACATCAATGCCTGGACCAAGCTCGGCGTCGGCAAATGCCGCTACGGCCTGGTCTGCCGCGACAGCGGCTTCGTCTATGACGACGGCGTGGTCGGGCGCATCGCCGCCGACCGGTTCCATGTCACCACCACCACCGGCGGCGCGGCGGGCGTGCTGAACATGATGGAGGACTATCTCCAGACCGAATGGCCCGACCTCGATGTCTGGCTGACCTCGATCACCGAGGAATGGGGCGTCATCGCCCTCCAGGGGCCGAAGGCACGCGCGATCCTGGCGCCGCTGGTCGACGGCATGGACATCTCGGCCGAGGCGCTGCCCCATATGGCGCTCAAGGAAGGCACGATCGGCGGCGTGCCGATGCGGCTGTTCCGCGTCAGCTTCACCGGCGAGGTCGGCTTCGAGATCAACGTCCCCTCGGGGCGGATGCGCGCGGTATGGGACCGGATCTGGCAGGCGGGCCGGCCGCACGGCCTGACCCCGTACGGCACCGAGGCCATGCACGTGCTGCGCGCCGAGAAGGGCTACCTGATCGTGGGCCAGGAAACCGACGGCACCATGACTCCCGGCGATGTCGGCTGCGGCTGGGCGGTCAGCAAGGCCAAGCCCGATTTCATCGGCAAGCGCGCCCTGGCCCTGCCGGCCCTCAACGCGCCGGACCGGCCGCAGATGGTCGGCCTGCTGACCGACGATCCGCAGACGGTGCTGGAGGAAGGCATGCAGCTCGTCCGCACGCCGGGCACCCCGGCCCCGGTCTCGGCGGACGGGCACGTCACGTCCTCCTATTACAGCCCGGCGCTGGGCCGGTCGATCGCCATCGCCATGGTCAAAGGCGGGCGCGACCGCCTGGGCGAGACATTGTATGCGCCCGCCATCGACGGGGCCGCGATCAAGGCAAGCATCGTCAATCCTGTCTTCTACGATCCCGAGGGAGTGCGCGTGAATGGCTAGGTCCATGGCAGAGGCGACGATCGCCCCCGATACGGTGCTGGTTCGCGAACCGCGATCGCCGCGTTACGTGCTGCAGGGCCGCGCGCCCGCGCTGCAGGCGGCCGCCAGGGCGCTGGGGCTCAAGGACGTGCCCGCGATGCTGCGCGCCGCCACCGGAACGGGCGGGACGGCCTTGCGGCTGGGCCCGTTCGAGCTGCTCCTCCTGCCGGGCGCGGACGATCCGGCGGCGCTCCAGGAGGCGCTGGGGCCGATTCCGCACAGCCTGGTCGGCGTGTCCGACCGCAACGTGACGCTGACGCTGCGGGGGCCGTGGGCGGCGCGCATTCTCTCCGGACTCTGCCCGCTGGACTTCATGGAACGCGTCTTCCCCGTGGGAATGGCCACGCGCGCGCCGCTCGAAAAGGCCGACGCCGTGTTCTGGCGGACGGCGCCGGACTGCTTTCATCTCGAAGTCTGGCGGTCCTTCGGTCTGTATGCCGAGGACGCGATCCGCGAGGTGGCGCGCGGCGTAACATTTGCGAGTCTGGCGATATAGAAGAAATTCATGGCGCGAATTGGCAAGTGGCATAGC
This sequence comes from Nguyenibacter vanlangensis, assembly GCF_038719015.1. Taxonomy (NCBI): domain Bacteria; kingdom Pseudomonadati; phylum Pseudomonadota; class Alphaproteobacteria; order Acetobacterales; family Acetobacteraceae; genus Nguyenibacter; species Nguyenibacter vanlangensis. The sequence goes on along the minus strand of NZ_CP152276.1, from coordinate 2,886,169 downwards.
GTCTCGATTTCGTAACGTCACCGTCGGACCCGGCACGGTCGAACGGGCCGCCCCTGCTCCATGAAAAAGCCTCTCCCTCCATCGGAGACCGTTGTGCCATGACGAACTACGACATCGCCGCCATCCGCGACCTGGTCGCCCGCCGCCGGCCGCGCCATGCGCTGGAGAGCGCGTTCTACACGTCGCCCGAAATCTTCGCGGCGGACATGGACGCGATCTTCAATCGTCACTGGCTCTACGTCGCCGTGGAATGCGAGGTGCCCGAACCCGGAGACGCCCTGGCCGTCGATATCGGCAAATCCTCGGTCATCATCGTGCGTGGCGACGACGCGCAGGTCCGGGCCTTCCACAATGTCTGCCGCCATCGCGGCGCGCGCCTGCTGCCGCCGGGGCCGGCCCTCGTCGGCAACCTGGTCTGTCCCTATCATGCCTGGACCTACGGGCTGGACGGCGCGCTGAAATTCGCCGAGCACATGGGCGACGGGTTCGACCGCGCATGCCTGGGCCTGCGTCCCGTCGCGCTGCGTTCGATGGCGGGGCTGCTGTTCGTCTGCCTCTCCGACGACCCGCCGGACGACATCGACGACGTCGTGCGCCAGATGGAACCCTATCTCGCGCCGCACGACCTGAAGAACACGCGCGTCGCCCATACGGCGGACCTGATCGAATACGGCAACTGGAAGCTCGTGCTGGAGAATAATCGCGAGTGCTACCATTGCATGCCCAACCACCCGGAACTGACGATTCCGCTCTTCGCCTACGGCTTCGGCTTCGCGCCCGAGGAACTGAGCGCCGAGGACCTGGCGCAGGCCGAACGCTACGAGACGCTGCGCCGGACGTCCCATGACCGGTGGGAGGCAGCGGGCCTGCCCTCGCGCCTGATCGAGCATCTGGACGACCGCCCCACCGGCTTCCGCACCGAACGCCTGCCGCTCGACGGCTCGGGCGAAAGCCAGACGATGGACACGATGGCGGCCTGCCGCGTGCCGCTGGGCACGCTCCGCGACAAGGCGGCGGGCGGCCTGCATTTCTGGACCCAGCCCAATGCGTGGCATCATTTCATGGGCGACCATGTCGTGACCTTCTCGGTGATCCCGCTTGACGAAGGGCGCACGCTGGTACGCACCAAGTGGCTGGTCCACAAGGACGCGGTCGAGGGCCGGGATTACGATCTGGAAAACCTGACCAGCGTCTGGAACGCCACCAACCGGCAGGACGCCGACCTGGTGGAGATGACGCAGCGCGGGGTGGCCGATCCGGCCTATGTCCCCGGGCCCTATTCGCCGCATACCGAAGGACTCGTGGAGAAATTCATGGAATGGTACCTCGCGCGCCTCAAGGCGCACCTGGGTTGACGGGCGAAAGGCCGGGACACGGATGACCGACATCGACCTGCCCCCCTTCTGGGATCCCGAAAGCGACGACGTGCTGGTCTGCCGCGCCGTGCGGCGGCAGACCCATGACGTCGCGACCTTCGTCCTGACGGCGGCCCAGCCCAGGCGGTTCCGCTACCGGCCCGGTCAGTTCATGACGTTCACCGTCACGATCGACGGCGTGGAAATCCATCGCTGCTATACGCTGTCCTCCTCGCCGAGCCGCCCGGATTCGCTGGCGATCACGGTCAAGCGCGTTCCCGGCGGCCCGGTCTCGAACTGGCTGCACGACCATCTGCGCCCGGGCATGGAAATCGCGGCGCTCGGCCCGACGGGCGATTTCACGCTCGACCTGTCCCATGACGCCGCGCCGGAGAAATATCTTTTCCTTTCAGCAGGCAGCGGGATCACGCCGGTCATGTCGATGGCGCGGCACCTGGTCGACACGCGCTTCGATGCGGACGCGGTCTTCCTTCATTCCGCCCGCTCGCCCGAAGACCTGATCTTCGCGCGCGAACTGGCCTGGATGGCCGAACAGGCGCCGTCCCTGCGCGTACGCTCGATCTGCGAGCGCGACACGCCGCAGAATCGCTGGCCGGGCGCGATGGGCCGGCTCGACGCGGCATTGCTGGCGCGCGAGGTGCCGGACCTGCGCGAACGCCGCCTCTTCGTCTGCGGACCGGACGGCTACCGCGCGTCGGCGCGCGCCCTGGCCGAGCAGGCCGGCCTGGACATGGCCCGTTTCCACGAGGAAAGTTTCGATTTCGGCACGCTGGCGACGCAGGATCCCGAAATCCCCGCGAAGATTGAGGCACTGGACGCGGCACGTCACAAGGTCAGTTTCACGCGTAGCCGGCGCGAGATCGAATGTGGAACCGACACGCCGGTCCTCGCCGCCGCGCGGGCGGCGGGGATGCGCCTGCCGGCATCCTGCGCCAAAGGCATGTGCGGAACCTGCAAATGCAGGCTGGTGTCGGGCACGGTGGAAATGAAACACGATGGCGGCATCCGCCAGCGCGAGATCGATCAGGGCATGATCCTGATCTGCTGCGCCCGGCCCACCAGCGACCTCGTGATCGAGCGTTAGACGATGGCTCCGCGCGCCGCCGACCTCGCCAGCCTGCGCCGCTTCGGGTTCCTGACGCTGAGGAATTATTCGCTGATCGCCGTCAGCAACGCGATCGAGGCGCTGCGCATGGCCAATCGGGTGGCCGAGCGGGACGAGTACACATGGCGGGTGCTGAGCCTGGACGGGTCGCCGATCGCCGCCAGCAACGGGCTGTCGCTGCATCCGACCGAGGCCCTGGGTGATGCCGATGGAATGGACGTGCTGTTCGTCTGCGGCGGGATCGACGTCCGTGCCGCCACCAGCCAGGAATTGCGGGTGGCGCTGCGCCGGCTGGCGCGGCAGCGGATCGTGGTCGGGGCATTGTGTACCGGTACCTTCGCCCTGGCCGATGCCGGGCTGCTGCGCGGCTATCGCTGTGCGATCCATTGGGAAAATCTGGGCGCGATCCGCGAGGAATTCCCCGAGATCGATATCGTGGACGAGATGTTCGTGATCGATCGCGACCGCATCACCTGCACCGGCGGCGCGGTGCCGCTGGACATGATGCTGCGGATCGTCGCCGCCCGTGTCGGCCCGGCGCGCGCACGGGAAATCGCGACTCAGTTCCTGCTGGAACGCGATCGGGCGGGCAGCGAGATCCAGCCCCTCGCCGCGCTGGATCCCCTGCCGCCGTCACTGGGCCGCGCGGTGCAATTGATGGAAAGCCGCATCGACCAGAAACTGAGCGTGGGCGAAATCGCCGACGCCGCCGGTCTCTCGGAACGCCAGTTGGAACGGCTGTTCCGGACGCATACCGGCGCGACGCCCGCCGCCTACCTGGCCGCAACGCGGCTGGAACGCGCGCGGCGCCTGCTGCGCCAGACCGGCATGTCCGTCACCGATGTCGGCATCGCCTGCGGCTTCATGTCCCTGACCCATTTTTCGACCGCCTTCCGCAACCGGTTCGGCTACGCCCCGCGCCAGGAACGCCAGCGGCAGGCACGTTAAAGGAACGCCAACGCCCATGATCCCCCATGCCGATGCCCTGCTGAAGCCGTTGCGCATCAAGTCGCTGGTCATCCGCAACCGGGTGATGAGCACCAGCCACGCCCCCGGCTACGGCGTCGACGGCAAGCCGCAGGAACGCTACCAGCTCTATCACGCCGAAAAGGCCAAGGGCGGCATCGGCCTGACCATGTTCGGCGGATCATCGTCCGTCGAACTGGACAGCCCGGCTACGCCGTGGAGCCAGATCGCGGTCTCCGACGACAGCGTGATCCCGTATTTCCGCCAGTTCGCCGACCGGGTACACGCGCACGGCGCCCGGCTGATGATCCAGTTGACCCATATGGGCCGCCGCACCCGCTGGGACACCGATGCCTGGCTGCCGGTGATCGCGCCCTCGGTCCGGCGCGAGCCGGCCTCGCGGTCGATCCCCAAGGAGATGGAGCCCGAGGACATCGCGCGGGTCGTCCGTGCCTTCGCCGCCGCCGCCCGCCGCTGCCGCGAAGGCGGGCTGGACGGGCTGGAGATCTCCGGCGCGCATGGCCACCTGCTGGACCAGTTCTGGAGCCCGTCGGTCAATCACCGGCACGATGCCTATGGCGGCAGCCTGGAACACCGGATGCGCTTCGGCATCGAGGTGCTGACCGCGATCCGCGAGGCGACCGGCGACGATTACGTCATCGGCATGCGCATGTCGGGCGACGAATTGCTGAATGGCGGCCTGACGCAGGACGACTGCATCGCCATCGCCGAAGACTATGCGCGCCGGGGGCTGATCGATTTCGTCAACGTCATCGGCGGCCAGGCGCGCGACGAGATGGCGCACGCGGTGTCCCTGCCCAACATGGCTTTTCCGGTCGCGCCCTTTCTCGGCCTGGCCAGCGCGATCAAGCGGGCGGTCGATATCCCGGTCTTCCACGCCCAGCGCATCACCGATCTGGCGACGGCGGCGCGCGCGGTGGCAGAGGGGCATGTCGACATGGTGGCGATGACCCGCGCGCACATCGCCGACCCGCATCTGGTCCGCAAACTGGCCGACGGGCGCGCGGACGATATCCGGCAATGCGTGGGGGCGGGCTACTGCATCGACCGGATCTATGTCGGCGGCGACGCGCTGTGCCTGCAGAACGCGGCGACGGGGCGCGAGGCGACGATGCCGCACGAGATCGCGCCCGCCGAAACCGCGCGGCGCGTCGTCGTCGTCGGGGCCGGGGTGGCGGGGCTCGAGGCGGCGCGGGTCTGCGCCCTGCGCGGCCATACGGTGACGCTGTTCGAACGCGACGCGCGCACCGGCGGACAGGTCAACCTCGCCGCCCGCGCGACATGGCGCGAGGCCCTGTCGGGCATCGTGCGCTGGCTGGACGGGCAGGTGCGCAAGCTGGACGTCGATCTGCGCCTGGGGGTGGAGGCGACGGCGGCCGATATCCTGCTCTGCGCGCCGGACGTGGTGATCGTGGCGACGGGGGGCGAGGCGATCCTGGGCGACGATCCGGGCAGCGACCTGCACCATACGACGCGCGACGTCCTGGCCGGCCGCGCCGCGCCCGCGGGCAGCGTGCTGCTGTTCGACGAGATGGGGCAGCACAACGCCGCCTCGGTGGCCGAATTGCTGGCCACGCGCGGCTGCCTGGTCGAGCTGGCGACCCACGACCGGCTGGTGGCGCAAGAGGTCGGGACCACCAACCAGCCGGTGCATCTGCGCGAATTCTACAGGCTGGGTGTGGTGACGACGCCGAACATGGAACTGACCGAGACCTGGCGCGAGGGCAACCGCCTGGTCGCCGTGCTGCGCAACACCATGACCGGCGCGGAAGAAGAACGGGTGGTCGACCACATCGTGGTCGATCGCGGCGGCGCGCCCGACACCACGCTCTATGCGGCGCTGAAGGCGGGCTCGGCCAATGCCGGCCAGACCGACGCGCATGCGCTGGTCGCCGGACGGCCCCAGCCGGTGATGGCGCGGCTCGGGGCCGGCGACTACGCGCTGTTCCGCATCGGCGACGCGGTGGCGGCGCGCAACATTCATGCCGCGCTCTATGACGCGCTGCGGCTGTGCAAGGATCTCTGACACCATGCGCTGGCTGGTCCTTGCGGAAATGGGATGTGCCGCGGGCGCTGTCGCCCTCGTCTGGATGGTCCTGCTGGCGCGCTGGCTGAAGGGGCGCCCCGCCGGCCGGTCCTGGCTGGCCGGCCTGGCGTCGGTGCCGCGCCGTTATCTCGTGGACGTCCATCACGTCGTCGCCCGGCGCCCGCGGCACGCGCGCATGCACGCGCTGGCCGCCGGCGGCGCGCTGGGCGGCGCGCTGGCGTTGCTGCTGGGGACGCTGCCGGGGGTCTGGGGCGTATTCCGGATCGTCGCGATCGTTCTCTTCGCGCTGGGCGCGTGGGGCGCCCTGATCGATCGCGCCCGGCGGCGGCCGCGCACGCCATCGCAGCTTTCGGGTGGCCCGTTCCTCTGGCTCCCCGCGGCCCTGCTCGCGTGGTGCGCCGGAAATGCGCTCGTCGCGGCCTGTCTCGCGAACCGCGCCGCGCCCGCGGCGATTGCCGGCGGGGTTGCCGCCGCCCTGGCCGTCGCCCTGGCCATCGCCCTGGCCGGGGCCGTCGCGCTGCTCGTCGCCGTCGGGCGTGGGCCCATGCGTCATGGGCTGGCGGGTGTGGCCTGGCTCGCCGGGCACACGCGGCCGGGCCGTTTCGCCCGCCCGGGCGTGCCGCGCCCGCTCGATACGGCGCTATGGCCGCTCGATCTTGTGCATGAGCGGCTGGGCGTGCTGACCCCGGGCGATTTCACGGGTCCGGAACTGGCGAGCTTCGATGCCTGCGTGCAATGCGGGCGTTGCGAGGAAGCCTGCCCGGCCTTCGCGGCGGGCCAGCGCCTGAATCCGAAGGCACTGATACAGGGCCTCTCCGGCGCGATGCGCGCGAAGCCCGCCCCGTATTTCGGCAGCCCGTCGCCCCATGCGCCGGCCATGCCCGGCGGTGGCGGCATGGGGACCGAGATCGTCGGAACCGTGCTGGCCCCCGATACGCTGTGGGCGTGCACCACCTGCCGCGCCTGCGTCGAGGAATGTCCGATGCTGATCGAACACGTGGACGCGGTCATCGCGCTGCGGCGCGGTCAGACCCTCATGAAGGGCGCCGTGCCCGCGGGCGCCGGGCAGGTGCTGCGCGCGTCGCGGGACCGGGCCGAGCCGGGCGGCCGCGCCCTGGACGCGCGGACGGACGGGATCGCGGCCCTCGACGTCCCGGTCCTGCCGCCGGGCGAGGAGACCGACATCCTGCTCTGGCTGGGCGAGGGCGCGTACGACCTGCGGTACGGCCGATCGTTGCGGGCCCTGGTGACGCTCATGCGCAAGGCGGGTCTCCGGTTCGCCACCCTGGGCGCGGACGAAGTCGATTGCGGCGACGTCGCCCGGCGCCTGGGCGACGAGGCGACGTTCCAGGCCCTCGCGCGCGAGGTGATCGAAACGCTGGGAACGCGGCGCTTCACCAAGATCGTCACCGCGGACCCGCATGCCTATCACGTCCTGAAAAACGAATATCCCGCCCTTGGCGCCACCTTGGGCGGCACATGGACCGTCGAGCACCATACGACCCTGCTGGACGCGCTGGTACAGGACGGGCGGCTCACCCTCGCGCGGCGTGACGGGCCCGCCGTCGCCTATCACGATCCCTGCTATCTGGGGCGCTATAACGGCGTGATCGATGCGCCCCGCCGCCTGCTCGACGCGGCCTGCCGCACCCGCGTGGAGGTCGAACGCCACGGCATGCGCGCCATGTGCTGCGGCGGCGGCGGCGGAAGCCCGGCAAGCGACGTCGACGCGGCCACCCGTATTCCCGACCTCCGGATGGAGCAGATGCGGCAGGGCGGGGCGTCCGTCGTCGCGGTGGCGTGTCCCGGATGCACGGCGATGCTCGAAGGCGTGACCGGGCCGCGCCCCGAGGTGAAGGACGTGGCGGAACTCGTGCTCGCGGCGGTGGTGCCATGACTGGTGGTACCATGACCGGGCGGATCAGGCGGGACCCGCGCGCCGAACGGTCGCGGCGCCTCGTGCCCGGCGGCGACAGGCCGCGCCTGGTCCATGACGGGAACGTCGCGGGCATGGCCGTGTCGCGCCGGCCGCGCGAGGCACCCGTCCGGCGTATCGAGGCACCGGCTTTCTGGGTCGCCGTCGTCATCCAGGCCGTCGATGGCGGCCTGGACCGGTGGGGCCGCCAGCTTCTCGGGGCCGCGCGGATGCTTGCCGGGACCGATGGCGGGGTCGTTCTGGTCGGCCTCGGCGACATCGCCTCCCGACAGGCGGGCGAGGCCGGCGCGGACCGCATCCTGGCGATCGGCGCGCTGGACGATCCCGAAGCCGCGCCGTACCTGTTGCTGGAACTGGTCGCCCCCTTCGCGCCACGGCACGTGATCTTTGCCGAGGACCGGACAGGCGGCGATCTCGCGCGCCGGCTCGCGGCGCGCAGCGGCTGGCCGATACAGCCGGGCATCGAGGCGCTGAGCGTCCGCCAGGGCGTCCGGCCATGCCGGGGCGGCCGGTCCGAGCGCGTCGCGGCCGTGGCCCGGATCATCACCCTGCCGTGCGACCGGGTGGCCCCCTATGCCGGGCACGCGTGCGAAGGACGGATATTGGCGGCGCCCATCCCGCCTTCGAACCCGGCCGGACGATTGGTGTTCGGGCCGATCGTGCCCGCGCCGGCGGGCGCAATCCCGTTGTCCGAGGCGCCGTTTGTCGTGTCGGCAGGGCAGGGCGTCACGGATTTCGAGACATTTCATGCGCTAGCCCGCGCGCTTGGCGCGACCGAGGGGGCCAGCCGCGTGGTCTGCGATGCCGGATCGATGCCGCGCGCGGCACAGGTCGGCGCCTCCGGTACGGTGCTGGACGCGCGCTGCTACCTGGCATTCGGCATCGCCGGCGCGCCGCAGCATCTGCAGGGGCTGGGCAAGGTCGAGCACGTGGTGGCGGTGAATACCGACCTGCATGCCGCGATCGTCGCCCGTGCCGGGCTGTCGATCATCGCCGACGCACAGGCGGTGATGCCGGCCCTGCTGGCCCTGTTGCAGGGGGGCGGGGCATGATGCGGCGCATCGTCCTTCTTTCGAACGGGATCGATCCGGTATCCGGCCGTCCGGCCCCCCCGCCGGGCGAGATCGCGGCGATCGGGCTGGCGCTGTCGGTCGGCGATCCGATTGGCGGCGATCCGATTGGCGACGATCCGGCCGGCGGCCTGCACGCGGGCCCCCCGTCGCCGGCCCTGCGGCGGGCGGCAGGGTACGGGCTGGACCATGTGGACTGCCTCGGTGGCGGGGGCGACGCGGTCGAGGCGCTGGCCGCGCATCTGGCCGCCGACCCGCCGGACCTGGTGCTGGCCGGCCGGCAGGCATGCGGCGGCGAGGATAGCGGCATGCTGCCCTATCTGCTGGCCGAACAACTCGGCTGGCCGCTGCTCTCCGGCGTGATCGCGGTCGGCGCGGCGGCCGAAGGCTGGCTGCCGGTCACGATCGGCCTGCCGCAGGGCGCGCGGCGCCAGGCCCGGATCCGCCTGCCCTGCATCCTGTGCGCCCATGATGCCGCCCCGGCGCCCCCCTTCGTCTTCGACCGCGCGCGCCGCGCCGAACTACGGGCCGTGCCCACCCCCGTTTCGACCGCCCCCGCCTCGATTGCGCCGGAGGGGACCGAGCGCCCATATCGCGCGCGGCCGCGCCTCATCGGCGCGGCCGCCCAGGCCGGCGCGGGAACGGTGCTGGACCACCCGGACGTCGCCGAAGCCGCGCATGCGCTGCGGGACCACCTCCGGGCGCTGGGCGTGCTCAAATCGCCGCGCGGGCCCTCCGCCGATGCGTGACGATTTGCATGCTCTGCTGGACCGCCTGGCCTTCCGGCCGAAAAACCTGGGTGATCCCGCAGGGCGAATTCAAGCGGATCCTGGCCGCTCTCGGCGTCGAGCCGATCGTGTTTTCCCTCAAGGGCGCCGTTGGGTAAGGCCACCGCCGGGAACGCGTGACCGTTCGCGCCCCGGCGGTCAGCGGCGCCCTGTCAGTCGGGGAAAACGACGGTCCGGTGCCCGTCGAGAATGACGCGATGCTGAAGATGGTAATTCACCGCGCGCGACAGGACACGGCGCTCCACGTCCCGGCCCTTGCGGATCAGGTCGTCGGGCGTATCCGCATGGGAAATGCGCTCGACATCCTGCTCGATGATCGGGCCCTCGTCGAGGTCGCCCGTGACGTAATGGGCGGTCGCCCCGATCAGTTTCACGCCCCTTGCGTGCGCCTGGTGATACGGGCGCGCGCCCTTGAACCCCGGCAGGAAGGAATGGTGGATGTTGATGCACCGTCCCGCCAGCCAGCCGGACATGTCGTCCGACAGCACCTGCATATAGCGCGCCAGAACGACCAGCTCCGCGCCGGTTTCCTCGATCAGCGCGCGCAGACGCGCCTCCTGCGCGGGTTTGGTCTCGCGGGTGACCGGCAGGTGATGGAACGGGATGTCGCCGGTATCGACGGCCTGCGTCGCTTCGCGCGGATGGTTCGATACGATGGCGATCGGGTCCATCGCCAGTTCGCCGATCCGCCAGCGATACAGCAGGTCGGCCAGGCAATGGTCGAATTTCGAGACCATGATCACCACGCGCTGCCGTCCGCGCGGCGGGTAAAGCCGCCAGTGCGCGTCGAACCGCGCGGCCACCGCCGCCAGCCCGGCGCGGTCGGGCGGCGCCGCGGCGGTAAAGGCGATGCGCATGAAGAACCGGTCTTCCGCCAGGTCGGCATGCTGGTCGATTTCGACGATGTTCGCGCCGGCCTGGAACAGGCAACCCGACCAGGCGGCGACCAGGCCCGGCCGGCTGGCGCAGGTAACGATCAGGACATGGGCGTCGGCATGGGCCATGGGTCAGGACATCTTCATCGGTCGGAGAACAGCCGGATGCCGGCATGGGACAGCACGTCGGGCGCGGCGCGGCGCGCGGCCAGGTCGGGGGCGGCGGTGCGGTGGCAGGCGCTGGGGCTGATGCCGAACGCCGTCTTGAAATGGCGCGAGAAGTGCGAGCAGTCGGAAAACCCCATTTCGATGGCGATCTCCGTCACGCTCATTTCGCCCGCTTCCAGCAGGGCGCGGGCGTGGCGCAGCCGCAGCATGCGATAGAAATCCTGCGGCTTGCGGCCCAGCGTGCTCTGGAACAGGCGCTCCAGTTGCCGGCTGGAAATGCCCAGCCGGGCGGCGAGCTGCGCGATCGGCAGCGGCCGCGCCATGTTCTGCTCCATATGCAGGATGGCGCGCCGTACCCGGGGGTCGGCAAGCCGGGTCGCCGAGGCCAGGGTGGGGGGCTGCGGCTGCAGCCGGATCTGGCTGCCGCTCGTGCCGGCGCGTTCCATCAGCAGGATATGGCTGGCCTTCAGCCCGGCCGGGCGGCCGATGCTGCGTTCGATCAGGTGCAGCGCCACGTCGGCCGCCGCCCCCCCGCCCGAGCACGTGATGCGGTCGCCGTCATCGACGAACATCTGGTCGCTGACCGCCTCGTGCGCGGGAAACGCCTCCAGGAAATCCTGGCGATGATACCAGCTCACGCAGACGCGGCGATCATTCATCAGCCCGGCGCGGCACAGGGCGAAGGTGCCGGTGCAGACGCCGATCAGGGTAATGCCCATCTCCGCCGCCCGGCGCAGCCAGACGGTGGTGACATGGTCGATCTGCTCCTGTCCGTGCAGCAGCCCGCCGACCACGACGATATAGTCGAAGGCCCGGGGATCGCCCAGCGGCGCGTCGCGCGCGATCGCCACGCCGCAACTGGAACGCACCGGATGGACCGAGGCCGACAGCACCTGCCACGCGCAATGGATCGGGCGGCTGCGGTCGTCCTTGTCGGCGGCAAGGCGCAGATGGTCGACGAACAGGGAAAAGGCGGACAACGTGAAATGATCGGCAAGGATGAAGCCGACGCGCAGGCGCGGCCTGATGCCGCCCGATGCCCCTTCTGACATGATCGCTCTCCCGGCACTTGATTTCTCATCCGCAATGAGACTACGGGACGGCCACGGTCGTGAACTGTCCGGGATACGACATAAATTTCATTTATTCCGCCATGGCGGTCAGTCGCCGGCCGGCAGGGACAGGCGTGCCTGCACGGCGGGCAGCGCCGGGGCGCCGTCGTGCGTGGCGACGCCCTCCAGCCAGCCATGCCAGGCGTCGGGGTGCGTCCGCAGCCAGCGTCGGGCGACCAGCGGCGGCGGCACGTGGTCGCGCTGGATCGCCAGCATCATCATGTTCTCGTCCGGGATCGTGAAGCGGATCTGCGCCAGCAGCCGCGCCGCGTTGGGGCAGTCGGTGCGGTAGCCGCGGCGGATCACGGTATTGACGCTCGTCCCGCCATCGGGGCCGAAGACCTTGTCGCCGCCGGTCAGGTAGCGGATCGCGAAGCGCAGGTTCATGGGATGCGGCTCCCACGCCAGGAACAGGATCGGCCGGTGGCTCAGGATGCTGCGGTCGACCTGGCTGAGCATGCCCTGTTCGCTGCTTTCGACCAGGCGGAAACGGCCGAGATGGAACTGGTCCCGGCGGATCATCTCCAGCACCAGCCCGTTGCCGTCATTGCCGGCTTCCAGGCCGAAGATCATATGGCCCAGGCGTCCCCCCCAGGCTGCGATGTCGCCATAGTCGCGCAGGCCCGCCTTCCACGTATAGTCGGGCACGGCCAGCGTGTAGTGCGCACCCGACAGGTTGGTCGCCAGCCGCTCCACCGAGCCGTCGGCCAGGAACGGCGCGATCGGCGTGCTGCCGGTGGGCTCCCAGTTGCTCAGAAACGCATCCACCCGCCGGTCGCGCATCGCCACATAGGTCATGACCAGCGGCAACAGCGGCGTCTGGGGGGCATAGCCCAGCGCGTCGAACAGCGTCGCGGTGACCGCCGTCACGGCCTCGGCATCCGTCCAGCCCACATTGGACAGGCGGATGGGCACGCAGGCCGCCGGATCGCCGGGCATCCAGGCCGCCACGGCAGGCATGGCAAGAAGAGGCATGGCGATAAGATCGATCGCTGCGAACAGAGCGGCGACCCGGCCGACGATGCTTCTGGGCATCCAGCTATAACTCCCTCGCTGACTGGCGGAAGGCCAGCAGGGACATCATGTCCGTCCCCATTCGCCATTCACCCGAATGTTTGCGTCGCGGAATAGTTTGGTTTCGACATGAGGGAGCGTTTCATGGGGGCCGGACCGCTTTTATGCGGGCCGCGCGACATGCCGCGTATTCCATCGCCTGCCCGTCGGTCCTACAAATCTACGGGCAAATCCACGGGCCGGATCGTGCGGATGTCGTTCCGCGCCAGGTCCGGATCGATGCCCGCCCTGCGATGTGCGGCCACTGCGGAGAGTTGGAGTTTGATAAACCCGCTTTCGTTCGAAATCTGCCGCGCCGGGCGCCTGGCCGAAATCATCGACGACCTGGCCCGGCTCCGGATCGCCATATTCCGCGACTGGCCCTATCTCTATGACGGAGCCGACCCGGTCTATGAGCGGCGATATCTCGAGGTTTATCTGCGCAGCCCCCATGCGGCGGCCATCGTCGCGCGCGACGATGGCGGGCGGATCGTCGGCGCGTCCACCTGCCTGCCGCTGGCCGATGAAGCCGCCCCCATGCGCGCACCGTTCGAGGTCAGGGGCCAGGATCTGCGGCGGTTCTTCTATTTCGGCGAATCCGTACTGCTGCCCGCCTGTCGCGGCCGGGGCGCCGGGGTCCGCTTCTTCGCGCTGCGCGAGGAGGCGGCGCGCGCCGCCGGTGCCGATTTCGCCGTATTCTGCGCGGTCCACCGTCCGCCGGACCACCCGGCCCGGCCCGCCGGCTGGGTGCCGCTGGACGGATTCTGGGCCCGGCGCGGCTATGCGCGGCTGCCCGGCCTGTCCTGCACCTACCCCTGGAAGGAAGTCGGGACCGGGCACGAGGTCCCCCATCGCCTCGATTTCTGGGGCCGGGCCCTGGGCGCGGTGCCGCTGCCCGAACAGCTTCTGGAGGACAGATGAGCCAGACCTTGCGTCTCGGGGCCTATGCGTGGTCCGTGGAACGGGCGCGCACCCTGCAGGATTACGCGGCGCATCTGGACCGCGTCGTCGCGGAAGGCGCGCGCCAGGCCGATCTGCTGCTGCTGCCGGAATATGCCTGCATGGAGGCCGCGTCCGCGATGACGGACCAGCCCGATCCCACGGCGGAATTGCGGGCGGTCTGCCGGCACAGCGATGCCCTTCTGGACATCATGGTCGCAACGGCGAGACGCCACCGTGTCTGGCTGATGCCCGGCACCCTGCCGCGTCCCGAACCCGGTTTCGTCCGCAACCGGGCGCCGCTGATCGCGCCCGACGGACGGGTGGCATTCCAGGACAAGCATGTCATGACCCGTTTCGAGACCGAAGCCTGGGGCGTGCGGGCCGGCGATCCGCCGGGGGTGTTCCAAACCCCCTGGGGGTTGATCGGCACGGCGATCTGCTACGATTCCGAATTCCCGATGCTGACCCGCGCGCAGATCGAGGCCGGGGCGTGGCTGATCCTGGTGCCGACCTGCACCGATACGATGCACGGGTTCAACCGCGTCCGCGTGTCGGCCCAGGCGCGGGCCCTGGAAAACCAGTGCTTCGTCGCGCTGGCGCCGACGGTCGGCGACGCGCCGTGGCTCCAGACCCTCGACGCGAATTGCGGCCGCGCCGCGATCTACGGTCCGATGGACCGGGGCTTCCCGCCCGACGGCATCATCGCGCAGGGCGCGATGAATACCGCGTCCTGGGCCTTCGCCACGCTCGACCCCGCCGCCCTGGACGCGGTACGCCGGGACGGGGCGGTGCGCAACTGCCGCGACTGGCCCGTCCATGTGCCGCCCGCCGCCATCCATTCCTTTGTCTGAAACCCCGCATCGGAGCCCGCCATGTCCGTCGAAACCGCGCGAACGCTGATCGAAACCTATTACCGTACCTTCAATTCCGGCGACCGGGAGGCTTTCCTGGCCCTGCTCACCGACGATGTCGTGCACGACATCAACCAGGGCGGCAGCGAGATCGGGGTGGCGCCGTTCCGCGCCTTCCTGCACCGCATGGATAGCTGCTACCGCGAGGACATCCGCGACGTGGTGGTCATGGTCAATGAAGACGGCAGCCGCGCGGCCGCGGAATTCGTCGTCCACGGCACGTATCTCAGCACCGATGACGGCCTGCCCGAAGCGCACGGCCAGGGCTACGTGCTGCCGGCGGGGGCGTTCTTCACCCTGCGGGACGGCAAGGTCGCCCGGATCTCGAATTTCTACAACCTGCCGGAATGGACGCGCCAGGTTACGGGGAAATAGCGCGGGACAGGCATGGGGTTTCTGCGACGAGCGACACTTGGACGGAACGGCGTTGAACGCCGCTGAATGAAGGCCACACGGATGATCGCACCGGAACGATGGATTACGGAACACAAGATTCCCGTCGGCACCGCGATGGCGGCGGTGATCGACGTCATCCGGCATTACGGGCTGGGCGTCTTCGACGCGATCAGCGACGTGGTCGGCGCCTGCGCGGACGGCCTGACCACGCTGCTGCTGGATATGCCGCCTTTGCTGCTGGTCGCGGCGGCGGTCGCCGGGGCGTGGTTCCTGCGTCGGTCGTGGGCATTGGTGGCGCTGATCGCGCTGGGGCTGCTGTTCATCATCAACCAGGGCTATTGGAACGAGACGATGGCGACGCTGTCGCTGATCCTGTTCTCGACCCTGTGCTGCATGGCGATCGGCGTGCCGCTGGGGGTGGCCGGCGCCCATCATCCCCGGCTGGCGCGGGTGCTGCACCCGATCCTCGACCTGATGCAGACATTGCCGACATTCGTCTATCTGATCCCGACGCTGATCCTATTCGGCCTGGGCACCGTACCGGGCATGATCTCGACCATCATCTTCGCCTTGCCCGCGCCGATCCGCATGACGCAGATGGGCATCGCGCGCGTGCCGCGCGCGTTGATCGAGGCCGGCGAGGCGTTCGGGGCCACCGAGCGGCAGATTCTATGGAAGATCGAGCTGCCCGCCGCCCTGCCGATGATCCAGGCCGGACTGACGCAATGCATCATGCTCAGCCTGTCCATGGTCGTGATCGCGGCACTGGTCGGGGCAGGGGGACTGGGTGTACCGGTGGTGCGCGCGCTGAATACCGTGCAGGTCGATGTCGGCTTCGAATCCGGTTTCGTCATCGTGCTCCTCGCCATCATGCTCGATCGCCTTTGCCGCGCGAAGGATTCCGCATCATGAGCGAGACGGCGAATGCGGCGCTGGAATTCCGCAACATCGATATCCTGTTCGACCGCAGCGGCCGGCGCGGCGCGATCGAGGCGGCGCTGGCACGGCTGGACGCCGGCGAAACGCGCGAGGAAATCGGCCGCGCCCTGAAGGTGACGGTGGGCGTGGCGGGCGCCAGCCTCGCGGTGGCGCGGGGCGAGATCAGCGTGCTGATGGGGCTGTCGGGGTCGGGTAAATCCACCCTGCTGCGCGCGGCCAATCGCTTGAACCGGCCCGTGCGCGGCGAGGTCCGCATCGGCAACGGCTCGGCCTGGCTCGATATCGCGCGTTGCGACGCCGATACGCTGCGCGAACTGCGCAAGACGCGCATCGCCATGGTATTCCAGCAGTTCGGCTTGCTGCCCTGGCGCAGCGTGCGCGACAATGTGGGGTTCGGACTGGAACTGCGCGGCCTGGCCCCGTCGATCCGGCGAGAGATCGTCGAGGAAAAGCTGGCGCTGGTCGGCCTGTCGAACTGGGCCGATGCCCAGGTCCACGAATTGTCGGGCGGCATGCAGCAACGTGTGGGCCTGGCCCGCGCCTTTGCCACGGATGCCGATATCCTGCTGATGGATGAGCCGTTTTCCGCGCTCGACCCGCTCATCCGCCGAAAATTGCAGGACGAGCTGATGGATTTGCAGAAACGGCTGAAGAAGACGATCCTGTTCGTCAGCCACGATATCGATGAGGCGCTGAAGATCGGCAGCCGCATTACGATCATGCGCGAGGGGCGCATCATTCAGACTGGAACGCCCAACGACATCGCCCTGCGTCCGGTCAACGACTATGTGGCGGAATTCATCCGCCACATGAATCCGCTGCCGACCATTTTGGCGTCGACAGTCATGCGACGCTTTCGGGATCTGCCCCTGCGGCCCGACGGGATGCTGGACGGGGGCACTATCGCAATCGCCCCGAACACGATGACGGCACACGTCGCCGGCCAGGACATGCCGCTCAAGGCGTCCAAGGACTGGCAGCACGGATCGCTCTGCGTCGTATCGGCGCAAATGAGCCTGGGCGAGATCATCGCCCTGCGGCAGCGCAGCGGTTTTCCCGTCCTGGTGGAGGAAGACGGGCAATTGATCGGATTGTGCGACGACGCCGATATTCTCCAGGCCTTGTCCGGAGAGCGCCGTTCAGGACCGTGATCCTGTTGTCCCGATCCCGACGTTCCGCCCGTCCCACGGGGCAGGCGATCCATCCCTGAATCAAAAACCCCCGGCTCGCGCCGGGGGCTTGGCAGTACTCCGAAGGAACGATCCGAAGACCGGCCTCCGTCATGGCATGGGGCGCGATTTCCTCTCAGAACTCCGCACGGACCGACCCGAAGAACTGGCGGGGGGCCCCCAGCAGGAACGACTGGTAATCGCCCGACAGCGGAAAGCCGTTTTCCCCCATCGTCGAGACATAGAACTGGTTGGTCAGGTTATAGATGTTGAAATCCAGTTCCACGTTCTGCACGAAGCCCAGGGAATGGGCATATTTCCCCATAGTGCCGAACCTGTAGCGCATGCCGAAATCCGCCAGCCAGTAGGACGGCACCTTGGCGTCACCCGTATAGCTCAGGTTGCGCTGCGACATGTAGGACGCATCGATATGCGCGTCGAAGCTGCGATAGGCATAGCTCAGGCTCGATTTGTACATCAGGCGCGGATAGGCGACGACCTGCGATCCCTTGGTGTAATAGGTTACGCCCTGCGACGACACGTTGCTGTCATAGGTCGAATGGTTGTAGCTGATGCTGTTGTACAGCGACACGCCACGGAACAGCCGCATCGTCAGGCCGGCATCGACGCCATTCATCGTGATGTTGCCCACATTCAGGACCGTGGAAATCGGATTCACGATATTGCCGGACGTGATCTGCTGCAGGCGATTGGAAAAATCCGTGTGATAGGCATGCAGCGTCGCGTCGAGGAAATGGTCGGAATAGCGATATCCCACCGCATAGGCCCAGTCGCTTTCGGGCTTCAGCGTCGGCCGCGCGTAATTGAAGGCAGCCTGGGTCACCGCGAACGGCGACGCGACGGTCTTGAACTGTCCCTGCGGATAGGCATGCACGTTCTCGGCCACGTCGAAATAGAGTTCATGATGCGTCAGGAAGTGCCAGTCGCCGCTGATATGGGGCAGAAAGGCCCGCGCGGTCGTCAGCGTGCCGGTCGCCGAGGCCCCCGGACCGTAAAAATTCGTATTCAGGTAACCGTCGCCGGCCCGCGACGTGTTCAGCAGCGACTTGAATCCGAAATGCAACGCGACATTCGGCAGCGGGTTATACGTATCCTGGACGAAGGCGGTAAAGGTGTTCGTATTCGTTGTCTGCCCGTAAAGCTGCATGAACGGCGCCTGGTTGGGAGAACCGATCGGGTTGACCGGCGTCCCCTGGATGACGCCATCGACCACGTTCGGTTGCGAATACCCGAACATCGTCGATACGAACTGGTTGTTCTCGTACCATACGCCCCCTTCGATATGGTTGCGGGCAACCTCGTACTGCACCGAGGACAGGATGCCGAAACGCCGGATGCTCGGCTCCTTCACCTCTTCGAACATCGGCGCCCCGGAAGGAGACGGAGAGAACGGATTGGTCCAGTGGTTGTATTGCTGCTCGCCATGTCCATAGAACGTGGTCTTCCACCGCACGCTGTCCGTCAGGCGGAAATCCCCCGTCAGTCCGCCGAAATAATCGGTCGTGGCCGACGTGCTGTCGTAATAGGCCGCGTCGGCCTTGTCGCCGATGCCGTCGAACGAGGCGGGATAATGGCCCAGCGCAGCCTGGATGGCCGCGATATAGCCACTGGGCCTGCCGTTATAGTAATTGTCGATGTAATTTCCACCATTCTTCCAGATATCGAGCGAATAGTCCTGATAGTTGAACTGCTCGTACTGGCTGAAATCGAAGAAGCTGGAAATCCGGCTGTCGTCCCCGATCGGCTGGACGAGTTTCGCGTTCACCTGCTGGAAGAACTGGTCGCCGCCCCCCTTCCATTTGTCGGTGTCGTTGCGCATGTAGGACACATAGAACTTGGTGCCGGTATGGTTCAGCGTGCCGCTGTCGAGGCGGATGAAGGTATGATACAATGCGTTGCTGCCGAAGGTCTGGGCCACCGTGCCGCCCATCCTGTTCTTCGGGTCCGAGGAATGGTACTCGATCGAGCCGCCGAGATTGTTGGTGCTGGCGACGGATTCCGCCCCCGCGCCGGTCGATACGTCCAGCCGGCCGACATTTTCCGAACTGATCGCCTGAATGGGATTGAGGCCGTTATAGTTGCGATAGGCCAGTTCACCCAGCGGAATGTCGTCCAGAGTCGTGCTGATCTGGTTCTGCAGGAACCCATGCATGTAGATCTGGGTCGACCAGGTATCGACACCCTGCGGATCGTCGGACTGGAACATCACGCCGGGTTGCTGCGCCAGGACCTTCAGCGGGTTCGTGCCCGGCACGGAACGCGCGATCGCACTGGCCCCCACCGTGATCATCGTGCCATGCGCGCGCCGGCGGGCCGAAATGGCGATATCCTCGTTCTGCGGCAGCGGCGCGCGGACGATCGCGCGTTTCGCCGCGACGGGGGTCGGGGCCGCAGCAGCGGTTTTGGCGGCCTTCCCATGGTGCCGGCCGTGCGGCGACGCCGCCTGGGCCGCATGCCCGGCCGCCAGGAGGGAAACCATGACGGTAGACGAGAACAGGACCGTGGAGAGACGCTCGCCGTAATTTTTCGCAGGTCGCCGCATGCTGCTAAGGACTCCGTGATCTATGTTCGTAACGCGGATTCTAAAAAGCATCCTTCGGAATGGAACGACCTTCGACACATTCCCCGACGAGGGCGGATCAACCCGACGCCATCATGACTCCCTCACCCTGCAAGGTTAGGAACCCGGATCACGCCCCGCATGAACGAAAGCGACACGCCTTATTTCGAATACGTCACAAGGTAGGCGCGTGCCGTCCTGTCGCAGGACTTCAAGCTCATGTCGCCTGCATCAGCGATCGCGGCATGGAAGCCATCCTAGATTCCCGGCATTCTGCGCGTCGGTTCGCGCATCACGGTCGAGATCCGGCGACATCGGGGAGCCTCTTCACCCCCGGGGACAAAGCGGTCTTGCACAGGAAAGGCAGCCTCATGCACCTTATGATCAATGAAGCGGAACAGGGCGATCGCCGGCGTTTCTTTGCCGAACCTCTTGACGAAACCGATCCGGCAGTCGCCGCGATCCTCCGTGATGAGCTGCGCCGGCAGCAGGACGGCATCGAATTGATCGCGTCGGAGAACCTGGCGTCCTTCGCGGTCCTCGAGGCCCAGGGCTCGGTCCTGACCAACAAATATGCCGAGGGCCTGCCGGGCAGGCGCTATTACGGCGGCTGCGGCGACGTGGACCGCGTCGAGACGCTGGCCATCGACCGCGTCAGGCAGCTCTTCGGCGCGGCATTCGCCAATGTGCAGCCTCATTCGGGTGCCAACGCCAACCAGGCGGCCTTCATGGCGCTGGGCAAGCCCGGCGACGTCATACTCGGCCTGAGCCTCGCGGCCGGCGGCCACCTGACGCACGGCGCGGCGCCGAACTATTCCGGCAAATGGTTCCGGTCGGTCCAGTACGGCGTTCACCCCGACACCGGCCTGCTCAATTATGACGAGGTAGAACGCCTCGCGCGCGAACACCAGCCCAGGATCATCGTCGCCGGCAGTTCGGCCTATCCGCGCATCATCGACTTCGCCCGTTTCCGCAGGATCGCGGACGCGGTCGGGGCCTACCTGATGGTCGACATGGCGCATTTTGCCGGCCTGGTCGCGGCGGGGCTCTATCCGAACCCGCTCCCGCACGCCCACATCGTCACCAGCACGACGCACAAGACCCTGCGCGGCCCGCGTGGCGGCATCATCCTGACCAACGACGCCGACCTGGCGAAGAAGGTCAATGCGGCGGTCTTCCCCGGCCTGCAGGGCGGCCCATTGATGCATGTGATCGCCGCCAAGGCGGTCGCGTTCGGCGAAGCGCTGCAGCCATCCTACGCGTCCTACCAGCGCGCCGTCGTCGAGAACGCGGCGGCCCTGGCCGACGAATTGCTCCGCCGTGGTTTCGACATCGTGACCGGGGGCACGGACAGCCACCTGGTCCTCGTCGATCTGCGCCCGAAGAAGGTGACCGGCAAGGTCGCCGACGCGGCGCTGGAGCGCGCGGGCATCACCGCCAACAAGAACGCGGTGCCGGATGATCCCGAATCCCCGTTCGTCACGTCGGGCGTGCGGCTGGGCAGCCCGGCCGCCACCGCCCGCGGCTTCGGCACCGCCGAATTCCGCGAGATCGGGCGCTTCATCGACGAAATCCTCAGCGCGCACGGCACGCCGGCCGCCCAAGAGGTCGAAAATCGCGTCAAGGCCGAGGTTCAGGCACTCTGCCGCCGTTTCCCGATCTATGATGTCGCCTATCCGGGCGCCTGAGCGCCATTTGCCGAGAGAAGCATGATCAGCCTGTTCGACCTTTTCAAAGTCGGTATCGGTCCCTCCTCGTCCCACACGGTCGGGCCCATGCGCGCCGCACAGCGCTTCGCCGCCGCGCTGGCGCCTCTCGACGGGGTGGCCCGGCTTCGGGTCACCCTCTACGGGTCGCTGGCCTGGACCGCGCAGGGCCATGCCACGGACAATGCCGTCATCCTGGGTCTGACGGGCGAAAGCCCCCAGAGCGTCGATCCCGACAAGGTGGCCGGCATCGTGGCGGATGTCGGCGCCAGCCGCAGCGTGACCATCCAGGGGCGCAGCATCGCCTTCGATCCCGCGGCGGACCTGGTCCTGGACCGCGACACCATTCCGCCCGTCCACCCCAACACCCTGCAGTTCGAGGCCCTCGACAGCGCGGGCAACCTTCTGGAGCGCGCCCGCTTCTGCTCCGTCGGCGGCGGCTTCATCGTCCGCGAGGACGCGACCGAAAGCGCGGGCTACATGCAGCCCGACGTGCCGTTCGACTTCGTCAGCGGGGCGCAGCTCCTGGACCAGACCCGGCAAAGCGGGCTGAGCATCGCCGGCATCGTCATGGCCAACGAGACCGCCCTGCGCCCGCGCGCGGAGACCGAAGCCTATCTCGACCACGTCATCGACGTGATGATGGCCTGCATCGAACGCGGGCTGAGCCATGGCGGCACCCTGCCGGGCCGATTGAAGGTGCGCCGCCGCGCCGCCGCCCTTCACGAGCGGCTGCGCGCCCAAGAGACCGTCAATGCCCGATCGGCCCACGGGATCATGGACTGGATCAGCCTGTTCGCGATTGCCGTGAACGAGGAAAACGCGGCGGGCGGACGCGTGGTCACCGCCCCCACCAACGGCGCGGCGGGCATCATTCCCGCCGTCCTGCGCTATTACCGGGATTTCTGCCCCCATGCCTCGGCCGATGCCGCCCGTCAGGGCATGCGGGACTTCCTGCTGACGGCAGCCGCGATCGGCGGCCTGTTCAAGCTCAACGCCTCGATCTCGGGCGCCGAGGTCGGCTGCCAGGGCGAAGTCGGGGTGGCGTCCTCGATGGCCGCCGCCGGCCTCGCCGCCGCCCTGGGCGCCGACCCGCTCCAGGTGGAAAACGCCGCCGAAATCGGCATGGAACACCATCTGGGCATGACCTGCGACCCGGTGGCCGGCCTGGTGCAGATCCCGTGCATCGAACGCAACGCCTTCGGCGCGGTCAAGGCCATCAACGCCGCCTCGCTCGCCATGCACGGCGACGGCACGCACCACGTCTCGCTCGACCAGGTCATCCGCACCATGGCCGAAACCGGCCGCGACATGAACCACCGCTACAAGGAAACCTCCCTCGGCGGATTGGCCGTCAACCTCCCCGAGTGCTGATTTAGAGCAGCAGGATCATGCCCGGCCGGGCCCCGGCCGGGCGGTCAGGCGCCGCCGCTGCGTTGCCGGGTCTGCCAGTCCGGCGCCTCGAAGAACGGGGCGTTAGAGGCCGGCAACGGCGGCAGGCCCCTGATGTGATCGGCGGCCTTCTCGGCGATCATGATGGTCGGGCCGTTCAGGTTGCCGTTGGTGACGCGCGGCATGATCGAGGAATCGACGACCCGCACCCCCTCGACCCCGATCACCCGCGTCTGCGGATCGACCACCGCCATCGGATCGTCCACCGCCCCGATCGCGCAGGTGCAGGAGGGATGAAGCGCGCTTTCGACGCGCTGGCGGACAAAGGCATCGATCTGTTCGTCGGTCACGCAGGCCGCGCCGGGCTGCAACTCCTCGCCCCGGAACGGGTCGAAGGCCGGCTGGGCGAAGATCTCGCGCGTCAGGCGGACGCACGCGCGCATTTCGGTCCAGTCGTCCGGATGGCTCATGTAATTGAACTGGATCTTCGGCTTCTCCGCCGGATCGGCCGAACGCAGCCGCACCCAGCCCCGGCTCTTCGAACGCATCGGCCCGACATGCGCCTGGTATCCATGGCTCCGTGCCAGGCCCTTGCCGTCATAGGTCACGGCCAGCGGCAGGAAATGGAACTGGATGTCGGGATAGCGGATGCCGGCGCGACTGCGGATGAAGCCGCAGCTTTCGAAATGGTTGGTGGCGCCCAGGCCGTCCTTGAACAGCAGCCAGCGCAGGCCGATCCGCGCGCGCGCCCAGGGGGACATCGCGGAATAGAGCGTGATCGGCTGGCGGCAGGCGACCTGGAAATAGAATTCCAGATGGTCCTGCAGGTTTTCCCCCACGCCGGGCCGGTCGGCCAGCACCGTAATCCCGTGGTCGCGCAGTTCCGCCGCCGGACCGATCCCCGACAATTTCAGAAGCTGCGGCGAATTGATCGGCCCCCCGCACAATATGACCTCGCGCCGCGCGCGGGCCTCGTGCGCCACGCCGCGACGGGTATAGGCCAGTCCCGTGGCCCGCCGGCCCTCGAACAGGATGCGCGTGGCGCGGGCATGGGTCTCCAGCGTCAGGTTGGGGCGCTTCAGCGCCGGCCGCAGATAGGCGTTCGCGGTGCTCCAGCGCCGGCCGCGACGCACCGTCATGCTCATCCGGTCGAAGCCTTCCTGACGGAATCCGTTATAGTCGCCGGTCCGGCCATATCCTGCCTGCTCGCCCGCCTTCATCCACGCATCGTGCAGCGGATTGTCCAGCGTGCCATATTGCGTGTGCAGCGGCCCGCCGCGCCCGCGATAGGAATCGTCGCCCTCCGCGCAATCCTCGGCCCGGCGGAAATAAGGCAGCACATGGCGATAGCCCCAGCCCGCCGCGCCGGCATCCTCCCATTCCTGATAGTCCAGGGCATGGCCGCGCACATAGACCATGCCGTTGATCGACGACGACCCGCCCAGCCCCTTGCCGCGCGGGGTGTGCATGCGGCGGCCGTCCAGGTGCGGTTCCGGCTCGCTTTCATAGAACCAGTTAAATCGCTTCGAATGCATCGGCATGGCAAGCGCGCTCGGCATCTGCACGATGACCGAGCGGTCGCTGCCGCCGAATTCCAGCAGCAGCACGGTGCTGCGCCCGTCCTCGGTCAGCCGGTTGGCCAGCACGCACCCGGCCGAGCCGGCACCGACGATGATATAATCATAGTCCCGCATCAGTACGGCGCCTCGATATCGCCAAGCGCCACATAGACGCTCTTGGTCTGGGTGTAGTGATCCAGCGCCGCGCGGCCATTTTCGCGCCCGAGGCCCGATTGCTTGTAGCCGCCGAAGGGCAGCTCGACCGGCGTGACGTTGTACTGGTTGATCCAGCAGGTTCCGGCCTCCAGCCGCGCGACCACCCGGTGCGCGCGGGCCAGGTCGCGGGTAAAGACGCCGGCGGCCAGGCCGAACGGGGTCGCGTTGGCGCGGGCCACGGCCTCGTCCTCGTCGGTGAAATCCAGGACCGTCATCACCGGCCCGAAGATTTCCTCCCGCACGATCGTCATGTCGTCGCGGCAGTCGGTGAACACGGTCGGTTCGACGAACGCGCCGCGGCGGAGCGCGCCGCGCATCGCGCGCCGGCCGCCGGTCAGCAGTTCGGCGCCTTCCGCCCTGCCGGCCGTGATATAGGACAGGACCTTGTGCATATGCGCGTCCGAGATCAGCGCGCCGACCTGCGTCCGCGGGTCGAGCGGATCGCCGATCGTCATCGCCGACACGCGCGCCTTCAGCCGGTCGAGGAAACGCCCGCGAATGCCCGCCTGGACAAAGACGCGCGTGGCATTGGAACAGATCTCGCCCGCTGAAAAGAAATTGCCCAGCAGCGCGGCGGACACCGCGTTTTCCACATCGGCATCGTCGAAGACGATCAGCGGCGATTTTCCGCCCAGTTCCAGCGTGACATATTTCAGGGTGGCGGCCGCATCCGCCATCACCCTGCGGCCGGTGCCGACCTCGCCGGTCAGGGATATTTTTCGGATCTGCGGCGCGCGGGTCAGCAACTGCCCGGTCTCGCGCGTGCCCTGCACGACGTTGAACACCCCGTCGGGCAATCCGGCCTCGCGGAAGATCGCCGCCAGGCGCACCGCCGTCAGCGGCGTCAGTTCGGCGGGCTTGAAGATCATCGCGTTGCCGCAGGCCAGCGCCGGCGCCGCCTTCCAGCAGGCGATCTGGATCGGATAGTTCCAGGCGCCGATCCCCGCGACGACGCCAAGCGGCTCGCGCCGTGTATAGCCGAAGGCCGCCTCGCCCAGATCGACGCTGTCGCCCGTCATCGTCGCGGCCATGGCCGCGAAATACTCCAGCGCGTCGGCGCCGGACAGGATGTCGACGCACGACGTCTCGGCGATCGGCTTGCCGGTATCCAGCGTTTCGATCCGCGCCAGCTCCGCATTGTCGCGGCGCAGCAGGTCGGCGGTCCGGCGCAGGATCCGCGCCCGTTCGGCGCCGGTCCGGGCGGCCCATTCCGCCTGCCCGCGCGCCGCGGACTCGATCGCCCGCGCCACCAGGGGCTCGCCGGCTTCCGCGATTTCGGCCAGGACCGCGCCGGTTGCCGGATTGCGGGTCTCGAACCGCGGCCCGTCGCCCATGACGGGCCGGCCGTCGATCCAGCTTGCGCACAGCCCCTCCGGTGCGCCGCGCAAAATGGCGGGGGATGCGGACGGAATCGTGTCGGCCCCGATCTGGCTGCGAAGAAAGCCAAGGACCTGCTGCCGGGCGATGCGTCCGTCGGACAGGGACGGCGCGGCCAGCGCCGCGCGCAGCCAGGTGCCGTCGATCAGCGCGGCCAGGGTGTCGGCGATGGCGCGGGCCTGGGGGCCGGGCACCAGCGCGCCGAGATCATGCCGCAGGTTCGAAAGCATGCGGGCCTGATAGGCCCGCTGGATGCGGCCCAGCGTGGGGACATGCACCGCCTGGCCCCACAGGGCCAGCCAGACCGCGACGTGGCGGGCGGTGAATTGCTCCTGCCCCAGGCAGACATCGATCAGGGCTTCCAGCCGCGCCCACGGACCGTGCGCGGCGCGCTGCGCCCGCGCGACATCGGCCGACAGCGCGGCGGCCGTGCCGCGGAACGCCAGCCCCAGCAGCGTGTCCTTGTCGCCGAAATAATGGACCAGCAGCGCGGGCGACACGCCGGCATGCCCGGCGATGCGGGCCATCGTCGCGCCGGCCAGGCCGTGCTCGACCAATATGTCCAGCGTCGCGGCCACCAGTTCCCGGCGGCGCTTCAACTCGACCGGCGTCAGATGAGAGGATTGGCTCATGAACATACCGTGCCATAAACTGAATATGCGTTCAACTCCCGTTTTCAGATCGCCCATGACCATATGGAATTACGGATATATTCAGTAAAATAATGGAATGTCATCGCTGCATGGGCGTTTAACGCACCACGAAACAGGCCACGCGGATGATACGGGCTGCCGCGGCGCGCATTCCTGTTGGTTCCTTGTTGAACGAGCGTTTCACTTTCCATGCGCCAGGTCGCAATCCTTCAAGAAAGTGACGGATTTATTATTTCGTAGACGCAATGTCTGAATGAACATTCAATCCACGCCGGGATCACCGGGCCCCGCCGCCTGAAGAATGGGATGACCAAGATGAAGCAGGCCTCGCGTCTTCTGACATGCCTCTTGACGACGGCCCTGGCGGTCCCGGCCATGCCGGCATGGGCGGCGGCGGCGTCCCCGGGCGGAAAGACGCGCGCGCCCGGCAAGGCCCGCGCCGTCGCGGCCGAGGCGCTGACGGTCAGTCACGCCCGTACCACGGCCCACGGCGCGACGGTGATTCTCGGACGACAGGTTCTCGATCAGTTCGTGCCGGGGACCAGCGCCGCGAAAATGCTGAGCCGGCTGCCGGGGATCAATTTCGTCTCGGACGATCCGCTGGGGACCGATAGCTGGGGATCGGCGCTGTATATGCGCGGCTTCACCCAGCAGCAGCTCGGCTTCGCCCTGGACGGCATCCCCCTCGGCGCACAGGATTTCCGGCCCTATAATGGATTGATGAGCACGTTCGCGATCTCGCCGGACAACATTGCCGCCATGGACGTCTCGCAGGGGGCGGGGGCGCTGGCCATGCCCTCGACGACCAATCTGGGCGGCGCGGTCGAACTGCGCAGCGTCGATCCGCAAATGACGCGCGGCGGCACCGTATCGCAGACTTTCGGCAGCAACCAGACCTACCGCACCTTCGTGCGCCTGGATACCGGCGTGCTGAACCGGTCCGGAACGCGCATGCTGGTGTCCTACGCCCGGGCGGACGGCCGGAAATGGAAGGGCAACGGCGATCAGTTCGACCAGCAGGTCAATGCCAAGGTGGTGCAGCCCATCGCCGGCGCCGGCAGGCTGACATTGTTCTTCGACTGGAACCAGACCATGCAGTTCGCCTACGCGGACCAGAGCCTGGCGATGCTGAAGGCGCTGGGCACGCGCAACGATTATTACTGGCCCTATTACAACCTGGCCTATCTGGCGGCGCAAGGGATCTATCAGCCCTCGCTCGCCGGGTTTTCGGATGCGATCGACGTGTCCTATTATGACGGGGTGACGATCGCCAAGGATTATCTCGGCGGGGCCACGCTGCAACTGCCGCTGACCGACCGCCTGGACTGGAATACGGTCCTCTACGGCCATGGCCAGCGGCAATGGCAGACCTGGACCAGTCCCTATACGCCCTCGCCCAACGGCGCGCCGTTGTCCGAACAGGTGATCGAGCCGCGCACCCAGCGATACGGCTTCACCAGCGCGCTCGACTATCAGCTCGGCATCAACAGGATCGAAGGCGGACTCTGGTACGAAAACGATCATTATATCTCGGACGAATTCCAGTACCCCGAACCGCTCCTGGGGCAGGGGGAACCGCTGGATGCCGTCAATGGCCGCTTCGGCACCCCGTTCCAGGAGAACTGGGGCATGGATTACTGGTCCAATACGGTGCAGACGCACCTGCAGGATACGATCCGTCCGACCCGCAACCTGGTGTTCAATCTCGGCTTCCGCTCGCTGGTGGTAACGACGCGGGGCGGCGGCGTGGCCAATGACGTCGCCTATAACGGACAGGAGACATTGCCCTATGGAACGCTGACCGCCGCCAACGGATTCCTGCCGGACTTCAGGGCCGACTGGCATTTTCTGCGGCATCACGAACTCTATCTCGACATCACGAAGAACATGCGCGGCTACGGCATGAGCGGCTATCAGTTGGGCTCGGCCTGGGGCGTCTCCAGCCAGCAGACCTTCGAGGCGCTGAAGCGCACGATCCAGCCCGAAACCGACTGGGTCTATGACCTGGGCTATCGCTATTCCGGCCGTCTGCTGCAGGGGTCGCTCAATCTCTATCACGTGGATTTTTCCAACCGGCTGCAGTCCCTGACGGCGGGAACGATCATCCAGCCGATCTCCACCGTGATCAATGTCGGCGGCGTCACGATGAACGGCCTGGATGCCGCCCTGACGCTGACGCCGCTGCGCGGGCTGGCGATCACCAACAGCGTCAGCTACAACCATGCCGTCTACGACAACAATATCACCACCCAGGGCACGACCTACTTCCTCAAGGGGCAGCAGGTCGTCAATTATCCGCGCGTCATGTACAAATCCAACGTGACGTACAATTTCCATGACGCGCAAATCCATTTCGACGCCGCCTATACGTCGCGGCGGAATTTCAGCTATGTCGGCGACATGTCGGTGCCAGGATTCTGGATGGCGTCGCTGGGGGCACGATACCGTTTCGGCGATTATCGGTTCCTGAAGAATATCACCGTGGATTTCAACGTCTACAACCTGTTCAATTCATCCTATGTCTCGCAGATGGGCGAGAACGGCAACCCGCTGTCCGGGGATTACCAATCCGTGCTCGTCGGCGCGCCCAGGCAGTATTTCGGGACGATCAGCACGAGATTCTGATATCCCGTCCGATTTGTAGGTTTGCGACACCATATGCGTGAACGGATGACGCATCCGTTCTAGCAATGGGATCGCTTGCGTGATCTCCTCTCCCCTGAGATGTGCTTCAGGAATATCGTTGCGTATTCGCATCATATTGGTGCCGGCGCCGGCGGCACGATGTCTCGCAGCGGGCGCCAGGCCTCGCCGATCGTCATATTTCAGCTCGGAAGGATATCGCGCAATCCGCTCCCGCCCCGATTTCCCGCAACTTGATCGATATCGGAACGGCTCAGGCCGCTGTCGGGAATCGTCTGCAATCTCATCATCCCTTTCCAGATCGTCGGTACGGTATCGATCCAATGGAGCGCGCGCATGATCGGATTCCGGTCTTGAACACAGGAACGATTTCGATGAAAAAGATCAGGATTCTCCCGGCATTCTATACGTTGCTCCTGGCAACGTCATCGCATGTGGCCTGGGCCGCGAAGAGGCACAAGGCCGATACCGCGCATCCCGCAGCATCGTCGCACCGTATGGACCGGGGTACGCGGCCTGCGCGCCGCATCGTCGCCGCGCGGCCCGAAACATTCAGCGTGGTGGGATTGCGCAAGGCGCGGGCGACATCGGTCGTGGTGGGGCAGGACCTGATCGCGAAATCCGTGCCGGGCACCAATCCGCTGAAAGTGCTCGCCCAGATGCCGGGCGTGATGTTCCAGTCCGACGACCCCCAGGGGCTGGATACCTGGTCCAACCAGTTTTACATGCACGGATTCTTCCAGAATCAGATCGGCATGACGCTGGACGGAATTCCGCTGGGTGATCAGGAATTCCACAGCATGAACGGCCTGAATTCGGTGGCGGCCATCAGTTCCGAAAATGTCGCGCGCATGGAAGCGACGATGAGCGCGGGGGCGGAAGATACCGCATCGACCAGCAATCTCGGTGGCGCGGTGGCGTTCCATTCCTCCGACCCCAGCCACAAGATGGGCGCGAAGATCGTCCAGACCTTCGGCAGCAACAATACGTTCCATACCTATCTGCGCGGAGATTCCGGCGATCTCGACGCCCAGGGATCGCGTTTCTACATGTCCTATCTGCGCAACGACATGGATAAATGGAAAGGCGGCGCCAATCAGTTCTCGCAGCAGGTCAACGCCAAGTTCGTCCAGCCGGTCGGAGAATCCAGCTCGGTCTCGGCCTATTTCGACTGGACCGATTTCGAACTCTACAATTACCAGGACATGTCCTTCGACATGCTGAAGAACGGCGGATATGACATAGACAATTTCATCGGAACGCCGAACGGCTATGCCAAGGCCTATCGTTCCGCGCTGTCGCTGAACGGCCTTCCGGGCGGCGCGCTGCCGCCGGGTTATACGAAAATGTCCGATCCGTGGGACGCATCCTATTATGACGGCGCGACGCTCGAGCGCGACTATCTCGGCGGCATGAATTTCCATTTCCTGCTGACGGACCGGCTGAGCTGGGACAGCGTCATATACGGGCACGGACAATATATGCGCGGCACCTGGGCCAGCCCCTATATGTCCTCGCCCAACGGGGCGCCGCTGTTCGACCAGATGACGCTCCAGCACAGCCAGCGCGGCGGCTTCACCACCGCCCTGCATTATGATGTCGCGCATAATCACATCAGCACCGGCATCTGGTACGAAGGGCTCCACACCGATATCGGCCGCTGGGCATTCCAGGAACCGTTGCTGGGGCAGGGATCGCCCGTCAACTCGCTGGGGTCGCTGCCCGCGCCGTTCGCGCGACTCTGGCGGGAACAGATCAACTCCAACAGCTTCACCGGCTTCGCCGAGGACACCTACAGCCCGCTGTCCAACCTGGCGCTGCATTTCGGCTTCCGCGCCCTGTTGCAGACGGCGCGGGCGGGCGACACGCAGAATCTCCAATCCTATACCGGCACCAACGCGCTCGCCTCCGGTTCGATCACGACCGCCAAAGCATTCCTGCCCCATATCAGCGCGGACTGGCATTTCCTCAGGCAGCACGAAGCGTTCTTCGATATCACCGAAAATGTGAAATCCTATCCGATCGCCGCCTACAAGCAGGGGGCGTCGCCCTTCGCGCTGAGCCAGAGCACCTTCGACCAGCTCCAGAAACAGGGCGGGCTGAAGCCGGAAACCGACTGGAACTACGCCGTCGGCTATCGTTTCACCGACCGGCTCGTGCAGGCGTCGCTCTATGCCTATCACACGGATTTCAAGAATCGCCTGCAACAGATCACGTCCGGCACGATCGTCAATCCGGTCTCCACCGTGGCGAATGTCGGCGGCGTGACCATGAACGGCATCGATGCGGGCCTGATCGTAACGCCGCTCCGGGGGCTGTCGATCTATAACAGCGTCAGCTACAACCACGCCACCTACGACGACAACCTGGCCGAGCCCGGCATCGTCTATCACCTCAAGGGTCAGCAGGTCGTGTCCTATCCGCGGCTGATGTACAAGAACAGCCTGTCCTACGCCTGGCGCGACTTCGATGCGCATTTCGACACGACCTATATGGGAACCAGGAATTTCAGCTATACGGGCGACATGAAGGTCCCCCATTACTGGCTGGAATCCCTGGGCGCGCGCTATCATCTGGGCAGGGGATACGGCGTCGCCAGGGACCTGACGTTCGAATTCAATGTCTACAACCTGACCAACGTCAAATACATCTCCACGATGGGCGAGAACGGACTGCCGATGACCGGCGATTACCAATCCTTCCTGGTCGGCGCGCCGCGTCAGTTTTTCGGCACCATCCGCGCGGGATTCTGATCCACTGTGCCGTCATGGGCGGCAATTGCCGGGCCGGACGGATCGCGCCTGATCCCGTTCGCGCCGGTATCGGAAGAGGCGGAGCACTCTGGTCATGCGCGAACGTCCCGATATCCTGATCCTGATGGCAGACCAGTTGAAGGCCGCCGCCCTGTCCGCCTATGGCGGCAGGGTGGCGAAGACGCCGCATCTGGACGCGCTGGCGGCCGGCGGCGTCGTGTTCGAAAACGCCTATTGCAACGTCCCCCTGTGCGCGCCGTCCCGCGCGGTCTTCATGAGCGGCCGGCTGGCGTCGCGGATCGGGGCCTATGACAACGCCGCCGAATTCCCGTCCCAGACGCCGACCTTCGCCCATCATCTGCGCCTGGCGGGTTACGAGACCATCCTGGCCGGCAAGATGCATTTTTGCGGCCCCGACCAGTTGCACGGCTTCGAAACCCGGCTGACGACCGACATCTATCCCGCCGACTTCAACTGGACCCCGGACTGGACGCGTTTCGACGAGCGGCCGGAATGGTACCACACCATGAATTCGGTAACCGAGGCCGGGCGGTGCGTGCGCACCAACCAGATCGATTTCGACGAAGAGGTCACGTTCAGCGCCCGGCAGAAACTGTACGACCTGGCGCGCGATCCCGATCGCAGGCCCTTCGCCATGGTGGTTTCGCTGACTCATCCGCACGACCCGTTCACCATCCCCGATCCCTGGTGGAGCCGGTATAGCGACGCCGAAATCGACATGCCCGCCGTCCCGGCGCAGGCCGGCGACCCGCATGCCGCCCGGCTGCATCATGTCAACGGCATGGCGCTGCAGCCGGTGACCGAGGCGCAGGTCCGCGCCGCGCGCCGCGCCTATTACGGCGCCTGCTCCTTCGTCGACGATGCGTTCGGCCGGATTCTCGGCACGCTGCGCGATACCGGACTGGACCGCGATACGATCGTGATCGTGATTGCCGATCACGGCGAAATGCTGGGCGAACGCGGCCAATGGTACAAAATGAGTTTCTTCGACGATTCCTGCCGCATCCCGATGATCGTCAGCGCGCCGGACCGTTTCGCCCCCCGCCGGGTGCGGGCCTGCGTGTCCCTGGTCGACCTGCTGCCCACGCTGTGCGATCTGGCGGACCGGTCCGATCTCCTGCCCGGCGAGGGCCGGTCGCTGCTGCCCTATTGCACGGGCCATGATGATGACGGGCTGGCGCTGGGCGAATATACCGCCGAGGGCGCGATCGCCCCGATCGTCATGATCCGGCGCGGGCAGTGGAAATTCGTGCATTGTCCGGCCGATCCGGATCAATTGTACGATCTTCGGGCCGATCCGCGCGAAATCCGCAACCTGGCGGCCGATCCGGCGCATCGCGCGCTGTGCGACGCCTTCCTGGCCGAAATCGGACGGCGATGGGACCTGGCGGGGTTGCATGCCGATGTGCTCATGTCGCAGCGCCGCCGCCGGCTGGTGGCCGAGGCACTGCGCCAGGGCGCGCCGCCCGCCTGGGACCATCAGCCCACGCGCGATGCGCGCATGCTCTATATCCGCAGCCACATGGACCTGGAAATCCTCGAACGGCGCGCGCGTTTTCCGGCGCCGGTCCGGCCGGACCCGGCGGACGGACAAAGCTGATGCGGGCGGCACGCGCCCTGCTGGCCGGCCTGGCGCTCCTGTGTGCCCCGGCGCCCGCGGCACCGGCCGCGCCCCCCGCCGCCAACCCAGTCGCCGCCAACCCGGTCGCCGACGCCCCGTCCTGCGTGCCGATCCGCCTTTCCGACGTCGGCTGGACGGACGCCGAAGCCGTCACAGCCGTCGCCGTGCGGCTGTTCGATGCGTTGGGGTACCGGCCGCAGGCCCCGATGCTGACGCTGACGATGACCTATATCGCCATGCGCGACCGGCGGGTCGACGTGTTCCTGAGCAATTGGGAACCGTCCGGCCATCTCGCGATCGCACCCTTTCTGGCCGATGGCAGCGTGCAGCGCATCGCGACCAATCTGTCCGGCGCGCATTACACGCTGGCGGTGCCCGATTATGTCTGGAACGCCGGATTGCGCGATTACAAGGATATCGCCGCCTGGGGCCGGCGGCTGGGCTACATGATTTTCGGGCTGGAAGCGGGCAATGACGGAAACGCGCTCGTCCTGGCCATAATCCGCGGCAACCAGTTCAATCTGGGCCGTTTCCGCCTGGTCGAAAGCAGCGAACAGGGCATGCTGTCGCAACTCGACCGCGACGTGCAGAGCCGCCGGCCGATCCTGTTCCTGGGCTGGGAGCCGCATCCGATGAACATGCGCTTTCCGATCCGCTATCTGACCGGGGGCGAGTCCGTGTTCGGGCCGGATGGCGGCGCCTCGGTCCATACCGTGATCCGCGCCGGCTACGGCGCAGCCTGCCCGAACGCGGTCCGCCTGCTGTCGCGCATCCATTTTACCATCCAGGACGAAAACACGATGATGCAGGCGATCCAGCGCGACCGCATCGACCCGTCCATCGTCGCCTGGCGCTGGCTGCGCGATCATCCGGCCGCATGGTCCGGATGGCTCGATGACGTCGTCACGCGTGACGGTCGCCCGGGGCGCCCGGCGGTGGCGGCAATGCTGGGGCGGCGGCCCGGGGGGTGATCGATCCGGTTTCTTCAGGGGCCGTCCAGAAACCGATCGATCCGTCCCACGACCGCGCGCGGCTGTTCCCAGAACGGATTGTGGCCGAGTCCGGGATAAATGGCCACCTGCGCGCCCGGCAGGGCGGCGATCAGGGTGCGGCGGACCTCCGGCGGCATGATCGGGTCCTTTTCGCCCCAGATCAGCAGGCAGGCCGCTTTCAGCCGGGCCAGGCCGGGCTGCGGATCGAATCCGGTCAGGCCCTGATCCAGCACGGCAAGCCAGACGGCGGCGGGGATATGCGCCGAATCCACGCGCTGGCGCCGGATGAAATCGGGATCGACCGGCGTCGGAGACGACCACCAGGCGCGCATGAAGGCGGAATCCGGATCGATCGGGTCGCGCAGCCGGCTGATGGGGGTGCGGAAATCGAAGGCGGCCCTGCGCTCGGCCCGCTCACGCGGGGTGGGCGCGGCGGCCGGCCCGCCGGTCGAGGAGACCAGCACGACATGCTTCACGCGGTCGGGCCAGTTTTCGGCAAAGACCTGCACGATCAGGCTGCCCAGCGAATGACCGACCAGGTCGGCCCGCTTCAGGCCGAGATGATCCATCAGCAGGCGGATATCCCAGGCGAAATCGACCAGGGCGTAGCAGCAGCCGGGCTTGGAAGAGCGTCCATGCCCCCGCAGGTCGACGATGATCAGCCGGTCGCGCGGCGAGAAGGCCCAAAGGGCGGGAAACCAGTCCCGCGCGCTGTCGGTATAGCCATGGACCAGGATCACGGGCCGCCCGTCCTCCGGCCCGATGGCGATGAAGGCCAGGTCGATCCCGTCCGGCAGCGAAACGGTCCGCCGGGCATCGTCGAACTGCGCCGGCGTTTCGGCACGGGGCGCCGCCGTGGGGACGGCCAGCATCGCCGTGGCCATCCCCGGGGCCATCCCCGCGACCGCCAGCGCGGCACGGACCAGGCTCGCCCGGCTCATGACCGGCGCGGCATGGCGATGGCGCGTCCGGCCCCCTCGGGGACCGGCAACGCGCTGTGCGCCGTCCGCAGCGCGGCGATGGCGCCGGCGACGGCCTGCGGGATCGGCGCGCTCCGTGCGCGCGCCGTATCGACATGGATCAGCATCTGTTCCGCCGTGGCCAGGGGCGCGTCGTCACCCGCCGCGGTCAGCTCGTGGAACAGATGCAGCCGCTTGCCGTCGGCGTCCAGGACGCGCGTCCGGACCATGATCGCCATGCCGCAAAGCGCCTGGCCCAGATGCCGGAGATGGGTCTCGACGGTGTAGAAACTCTGTCCGGCCGCGACATGGTCCGGGCCGGCGCCGATGGCGTCCAGGATGTGGTCGGTCGCCTCGCCGAACACCTGAAGATACCGGTGTTCGGTCATATGGCCGTTATAATCGATCCATTCCGGCGGCACGACGCCGTGCCAGCTTGCCGGTATGCCGTCCGCCCCCGGCTGGCCGCCCTGCGCATCGTCCGCGCGGCGGGCGGCGAAACGGTTCAGCGTTGCGCCCGCCGCATAACCCTGCGGACCGACGGTCGCCAGCGCGCGGATGACCTTGACCAGCGCCTCGTCGCGCAGGCGCTCCAATGCGCGAACCGTCATGCCGCCCGCCTGCTCGTCCGACTGGCCGGCGATGCGGTCGATCAGCGCGTCGGTCAGTTCGGGGGCGACCAGCCTGGTCCAGGGCAGTTGCAGCGCCGGCCCGAACTGGGCCAGGAAATGCCGCATCCCCGCATCGCCGCCGGCCAGGCGATAGGTCAGGAACGTCCCCATGAAGGACCAGCGCAACCCGGCGCCGTACCGGATCGCGTCGTCCAGTTCCGCCGTCGTCGCGACGCCCTCCTCGATCAGCCACAGCCCCTCGCGCCACAGCGCTTCGAGCAGACG
This sequence comes from Nguyenibacter vanlangensis, assembly GCF_038719015.1. NCBI lineage: Bacteria > Pseudomonadati > Pseudomonadota > Alphaproteobacteria > Acetobacterales > Acetobacteraceae > Nguyenibacter > Nguyenibacter vanlangensis. Next base: position 2,849,926 of record NZ_CP152276.1, on the reverse strand, counting down.
GTCGGCTATGAAACCGTCCACTTCCTTGCGCACATGCAGGACCTGCATGCCGATGGCGCGATAGAAGGCCGCGACCCTGGCCTTGGTGTCCTCCGACGTCCGCGCGCCGCCGCAGATTTCCACAAGCGGCAGCAGATAGACGGGGTTGAACGGATGACCGACCACGAAGCGTTCGGGATGGCGCAGCCGCGCCTGCAGCCGCGTGGGCAACAGTCCGGAGGTCGACGAGGCGATCGGCACGGCGGCGGGCAGCAGGGCGTCGATCCGCTCCAGCACGTCGCATTTCAGCGTCTGGATTTCCGGCAGGCTTTCCTGGACGAAATCGGCGCCCTCCAACGCCTCTTCCAGCGTCGCGGCGATATGCAGCCGTCCTTCCGGCGGCAGGGCGCCGGGCAGCAGCCCGGCCCAGGCCGCGCGTGCCATGCCCAGAACGGCTTCGGCGCGGGCACGGGCGTCCGGGCTGGGATCATAAAGGACGGCGTCGCGTCCGTTCAGCACGAAGCGCGCGGCCCAGCCGGCGCCGATCACGCCGCCGCCGACCAGCCCGCAGCGTTTCGGGCCAAAATCCTGTCCGTTCATATCCTGTCCGCTCATCGCATCATCCCCGTTTCGTCAGCCCGAGCAGCCCGCGCACCGCCTGCGGTCCCAGGATCTCGACATTCATCGCGCCCAGGATCGTCGCCGCCCGGTCGACAAGCTGCGCATTGCTGGCCAGTTCGCCGCGCGAGAGATAGAGATTGTCCTCCAGCCCCACCCGGATGTTCGCGCCGACCATCGGCGCCAGCCCGACATAAGGCAGTTGGAAGCGGCCGAGCGAAAACATGCTGTAGACGCAGTCCGCCGGCAGCGCATTGACCATGGCATGCAGGGTCAGCAGGTCGTTGGGCGCGCCATAGGGCACACCCATGCAGAGCTGGATCATCAGCGGCGCGTCCAGCAATCCTTCCCTGAACATCTGTTTCACGAACACCAGATGGCCGGTATCGAACACTTCCAGTTCCGGCCGCACGCCCAGCGCCCGGACCTGCCGCGCCATGTCCCGCAGGATCGACGGCGTATTGACCATGACGTAGTCGCCCAGCGAGAAATTCATCGTCCCGCAATCCAGCGTGCAGATTTCGGGCAGCAGTTCGGCCACGTGCGCCAGGCGTTCGGTCGGGCCGGCCATGTCCGTCCCCGTGGCGTCGGGCGGCAGCGGGGACTCGCCGCCGCCCAGCACCAGGTCTCCGCCCATGCCGGCGGTCAGGTTGATGATCACGTCGGTATCGGCGTCGCGGATGCGCTCGACGACCTCGCGGTATAATGCAATGTCGCGCGCCGCCTTGCCCGTTTCGGGATCGCGCACATGGATATGCGCCACGGCGGCCCCTGCCTTGGCCGCGTCGATCGCGGCGGCGGCGATCTGTTTCGGCGTGATCGGCAACCCGGGATGGCTGGCCGCCGTGTCCCCGGCCCCCGTGACCGCGCAGGTGATGAACAGGCTGGTTTTCATGCAGGTTCGCCCTCGTGCCGACGGACAGGCATCCTGTCCGTCCCGAAGCGAGTGTCGCGCGCGGCGCGAGGCGCGTGCGTGACCGTTCCCGCCCTTTGCGTTGCGGTTTCGGTCGGATATCGTCACGCTCCATGACGTGCCGCGTCGGTTTCCTGCTGGTTCCCCGCTTTTCCGCGCTGGGGTTTCTCTGCGCGGCGGAACCGTTGCGCGTGGCCAACCGGCTGGCCGGGCAGGCGCTCTATCAATGGGACGTTCTCTCGCTCGATGGCCGGCCCGCCGTGGCGTCCAACGCGATGCGGATCGAGGCGGCGCGGTCGCTGGCGGACGCGGCCCGCGCCGACGCGCCGGCCCTGGACTGGCTGGTGGTCTGCGCCGGGTTCTCGCCGCTGGCGGGGCTGGCGCGCGCGCACGACCGGGCACTGCGCGTCCTGGCCCGGCGCGGCGTCCAGATGGGCGGGATCGATACCGGCGCCTTCCTGCTGGCGCGGGCCGGGCTGGGGCAAGACACGCCGATGACGATGCATTGGGAGGCACGGCCGGCCTTCGTCGAGGCATTTCCGGACTGGCGTGCGTCAGACGAATTGTTCGAGGATCATGGCGGCATCTTCACCGGCGCGGGGGGAACGGCATCGATCGACCTGATGCTGGCGCGTATCGCCGCCGCGCGGGGCGCCGGTTTCGCGCGCCGGGTGTCGGAACAATGCATCCATACGGTCATCCGCCGGCCCGACGCGGCGCAGAAGGCGCCGCAGCGCGGGCGGTCGCCCGCCCATAATCGGCGGCTGGCGCGGGTGGTCGCGCTGATGGAGCAGACGACCGACCGCCGCCTGGGCGTCGGGGAACTGACCGCGATCGCCCACTGCTCCGAACGGCACCTGGAGCGGGTGTTCCATCACGCGTTCGGCTGGGGAATGGCGGCGCATCACCGCAAGCTGCGCCTGGCCAGGGCACGCACGATATTGCGCGAGACCGACCTGCCGGTGACCGAAATCGCCGCCGCGACGGGCTTCGAAAGCCGATCGGGCTTCTCGCGCGCCTATCGCGACGAATTCGGCGTCCCGCCCGCCGCCGACCGGATCGAACCGTGACGGCCAGGCTGGAACCGCGCGGATGCTCTCGGCAGAAACCCGACGATCACGATGCGCGTCGCTTCCCCGCGCGCTTGCTGCGTGGCGAGGCACGTTCGGTCAGTTCGATCGCGCTGCGCAGGTGGCTGATCATCTCGGCCCTGGCAACGCCCTCGTCGCGCCGGACCAGGGCATCGACGATGCGGCGATGCCCCGCGATCGTGGCATCGACGGAATATTCCGGGATCGAAATCAGATGCCCCACCCGGGAAAACCAGATCTGGTCGTAGCTGACTTCCAACTGGCGGGCCAGCAGCCTGTTGTCGCCGCCCTTGGCGATCGCGACATGAAACAGGGCGTCGAACCGTTCATAATCATGGAACCGCTTTTCGCCGGCGGCCCTGTACTGCTCGTCCACCAGATGGACGATGTGCGCCAGGTCCGCATCGCTGGCGCGGCGGCAGCACAGCACCACGGTACTCGCCTCGATCGCCTCGCGGAATTCATACAGCTCCCGGATCCGGTCCACATGCGGCTGGACCACCATGTAGAACCGGCCCTTGCGCTCGATCAGATTGTCCTGGTGCAGCCTCTGCAGCGCCTCGCGCACGGGGGTCCGGCTGACGTCGTAGCGGTGGGCGATATCGCTTTCCTGAAGGATCGTACCGCCGGGCGTGCGGTTGCTGATCAGGTCCCGGCGCAGCGCGACATAGAGTTCCTCGCCGCTGTAATGGCCGCGCGGTTCGCCCGGGCTGTCCTCGGCCGGGGGCGCGGGCGGGTGTCTTTCCTTCATCGGCCGGCCTCGTTCATGTCTTCTGGAAAGGATGCCATATCCGCTAAAACCAGATGGCTGCCTGCCGTCAATCGCCGTTCAGGTGAAACCGTTCGAGCCGGAACGGCGCACGGGACGAGGCGCCGGCCTCGCCGGTCACGATCTCGGCCATCAGCTTGCCGGCCGCGGGGCCGATGCCGAAGCCATGGGCGGAAAAGCCGGTGGCCAGGAACAGGCCGGGATGCCGCGCCACGGACGACAGGATCGGCAGCGCGTCCGGCAGCACGTCGATCGTCCCGGCCCACGCCGCCGCAATGCGCGCGGCACGAAAGACGGGCATGTCCTGCTGCAACCGCGCGAAGGTGGCTTTCAGCGTGTCGCTGTCGGCTGCCGGGTCGCAGGCACGGAACTCTTCGAACGGATTGGGCCGGCCGGGGCCGAAGCGCCGCTCCAGCCACAGTTCGCGGAAGAAGCTGGCCCCCGCGCGCACCCGCAGCAACTGCTTCTGCTTCAGATAGTTCGGCAGGTACAGGCGCAGGAAACGCAGCGCGTCGGGCGTCACATAGGTCAGCGACGAATTGCGGCGCGCGACGGTATAGCCGCCATCGCGGCGGCGGCGCAGGCAGAACGCGGTGGAGGCCACGTTGGGCAGCGGGCCGTCCTCGACCGGCGTGGTGCGCAGGACCGAGGCGACCACCTTCAATTGCGGGATCACGATGCCGGCCGTCGCGCTCAGCCAGCGTGACCAGGCACCGGCGGCGATGACGACGGCGTCGGCGGCGACGGGGCCGGTTTCGGTCTCGACGCCGGTGGCCCGCCCGCCGCTGATGTCGATGTGCCGGACGGCAGTGCCCGCAAACAAGGCGGCGCCGGCATCGCGGACCTTGCGTTCGAGAAAGCGCATGGCCTGGTCGGGTTCGATGCCGGCATCGCCCGGCGCGAACAGACCGCCGGCCTGGTGACGCCGAAGCTGGGGCAGGGCGCGGGCGACCGCCTCGGAATCCAGTTCCCGCGTATCGAGTCCCCGGCCGCGGGCCTGGGCGAACCAGGCTTGCAGGGCCGACCACTCCGCTTCGGTCTCGGCAAGCGACACCAGCCCGCAGGGCCGAAAGCCGAAATCGCCCTCGGCCGCCCATCGGCGCCACAGCGGGCGGCTCTGCAGGGCCAGTTCCAGCTCGGCCATGTCCTGCCCGACGGTGCGCATCCAGCCCCAGTTGCGGCTGGATTGCTCATAGGCCGGAACACCCTTGTCGAGGACCGCGACCGACAGGCCGCGCTCCCGCAGGAACAGGGCGGTGGACAGCCCGATGATCCCCGCGCCGACGACGACGACATCATAGCGTGGTTTCGGGCGCGACGGCGACGTCATGACATGCGGGCTCCGCGTGCGTTCACTGGGCTCCATCGTGGCTGCGGATCCATTCGTATACCGGATGCCCATCACATCGAACCAACCTCTACATAACCTGTGTTTCAGCATACTGGAAGGGGAATGGACCCACCGGTTTTCACGCCGAATCTTCCTGCGTGAAAAGAATATTCGGCTGTTTTCCCCAAATTTCAAAGAATTTTCGGTCCATATTCAAAACGAGCTGGACAGGCAATATCGTTTCGGCCTAGCGTCGGTATGCTGAAACGCGATGATCCGGCGGATATCATGCCATCATGGGGTATTCGGCATACATTGGGTGCGCCGTGCGCCGCGTCGCGTCCCGACCATCTCCCAGGCAGTGGGGCGCCCTATGTCCGGTCTCAGATTCCGTTCCCTCAGCGTCACGGCGGCCGCGTCCGCGGGCGTCACGCTGATCGCCGCGACGGTTGCCAGCGTGACGGTAGCCCATGCGGCGGTCGCCGGCGCGCGGCCGCACCCGCTATCCGGCACGGCGCCCGTTACGGCGCGGGACGCATCGGCGCGGGCCCCGACGCACCGCCCTACGCCGAAACGGTCCCCGCGCGCCGTGGCGCCGCCAAGGCCCGAGGAAATCACCGTCAGCGCGCAGGCGTCGGCGACCGGCATGACCGGCGCGGTGCCGGGGGGCGGGCTGATGCCGCGGCAGACCGCGCCCTATGCCCGCAACACGATAACGCGCGACTACATCGCGGCGCAGTCCCCGACCACCAACGTGCTCAACCTGGTGCGCAACACACCCGGCGTCGTGGTCGCCACGGCGGATCCGACCGGGGCGACCGACCGGATGAGCGTGTCGATGCGGGGCATGAACCAGAATGAGATCGGCTACGAGTTCGAAGGGATGAACCCGTCGGACGTGCTGTATTACAGTCCGGCATCCTCGACCTGGGCGGATACGGAAAATATCGGATCGATCACGGTGTCGCCCGGCTCGCCGGACCTGATGGCGCCCACCTTCAGCGCGGTGGGCGGACTGATCAGCGCGACGATGCGCAGCCCGTCCCCCAAGGCGGGCGGCCTGGCCGACTTCACCTTCGGCGGCAACGACCTGGAGCGCGAATTCATCCGGGGCGAGACGGGCGAGATCGGGCATTCCGGCTTCCGGTCCTACGCGTCGTTTTCCAACACCACCGCCACCAACTGGCGCGGCCCGGGCGGCCTGAATCGCTGGCACGTGGATTTCAAGGGCGAAAGGACATGGGGCGACGGCAACAGCATCTCGCCCTTCATGTCCTACAACGACGTCACCGAAAACCTGTATACCTACCCGACGCTGGCACAGTGGCGGCAATACGGCGATTCCTACAACTACGCGCCGAATTTTACCGGATCGAACACGGATTATTACAAATTCCACCAATATGAATGGCGTCACGCGCATGCCGGCGTGCAGGCGCATCTCAACCTGGGCCACGGCCTGGCCCTGGCCGTCACGCCCTATCTCTATGACGTGGACGGCACGCTGAACGGCGCGACGGCGCTCAGCCGGACCGGCAGCTATCTCGGCAGCGAACCGGCGGGCATCCTGCAATTCCCGCCAGGGGCGGGCGGCCGGGTAAGTAATCAGGCGGCGGCCGTGTCGGTCGATCATTTCACCGAATCGACGTTCGGCTTGAACACGGCGCTGACATGGACGCATCACCATAACGCATTGTCGCTCGGCTACTGGTATTCCTACGTGAACTATACCGAGGACCCCTCCTATTCGCTGCCCGGGGCCAACGGGCAGGCGGCCAATCTGTGGGGGCGATATCCCGTGCTGACCCAGGACGGACGGCGGCTGCTGCAATGGAATGCGCATGTGATCCAGCAACTCAACGCGCTGACGCTGCAGGATACCTATCGCGCGCTGGACGACCGGCTGACCGTCTCGGCCGGGCTCAAGGCCGTGATGATGACGCGCATGGCGACCAACCTGATTCCGGGGGCGACCTACGCGACCGGGTTCAGCGATTTCCAGCCTCTGCCCCGCGTCGCGATCAGCTACCAGGCCACGCCGCACGACCAGGTCTATGTCAACGGCACGACCGCCTTCCGCGAAGCTGCCGCGGTAACGCCGTCGATCGACATGTTCAGCGTCGCGACGGGCAGGATGACCAGCGCGCATTCCAGCGACATCAAGCCGGAATATTCGATCGCCGAGGAAATCGGTTTCCGCCATTACGGCGCGTTCAACCTGACCGTCTCTCTGTTCAACTATAATTTTACCAACCGCCAGGTGACCAGCAACCAGCTCGTCAACGGCACGACCATCACGTCGTCGCTGAATGGCGGCGGCCAGACGACGCGCGGCGCCAGCGCCGAATTCAGCCTGCCGGCCTGGCATCATGTCGCGCCCTACCTGTCGGGCCAGTATCTGCATGCCACCATCGACAACGACATCGCGGCCGGCGGCGACTATTTGCCGACCCGGGGCAAGAGCGCGGTCCTGACGCCGACCTTCATGGGATCGATCGGCCTGTCCTATGACGACGGGTCTTTGTTCGGGAATTTCTCGTTCAACTACGTCGATTCCCAATACACCACCTTCATGGACGACCAGAGCATGCCGGCCTACAAGACCGCGAATGTCAGCCTGGGGTACCGCCTGCACAGCGTGGGCGCCCTCAAGCGGCCGCAGATCCAGCTCAACCTGATCAATGTGGGGGATGCACGTTATCTGTCCGGCGCATGGGGCCTGACCTCGAACGCGGTCGCGACGCGCGGCATCTATGGACACATGGTGGCGGCCAGCCAGCCGACCTACATCACCGGCGGCAAATTCTCGGGCGTCGTCTCGCTGACGACCGGCTTCTGACGGTGGCGGCGACGGCGGCTCCGGCGACGGTCCGCGACGCGGGGCAGGCGCGCACCATTCTGGCGACCGTCCTGGGCGGGGCGCTGGAATGGTACGACCTGCTGCTCTACGGGCTGTTTTCCGTCACCTTCTCGCGCCTGTTCTTTTCGAGCGGCGCCGGCGGGGCGCGGCCTCTGCTGCTCAGCCTGGGCAGTTTCGGCGTGGCGTTCGTGGTGCGCCCGCTGGGGGCGGCCTGGCTGGGGTCCTGGACCGACCGGCATGGCCGGCGCAGCGGGCTGATCCTGTCATCGGCATTGATGACGATCGGCACCGGGGCGGTCGCGCTGATTCCCGACAGCCGGTCGATCGGTCCGGCGGCGGGATTGCTGCTGGTGGTGTCGCGGTTGCTGCAGGGGTTCGCGGCGGGCGGTGAATTCGGCAGCGCCTCGGCGATGCTGGCGGAACGCGATCCGGCGCGGCGCGGATTCTACGCCAGCCTGCAATGGTCGGCATCCGGCTTTTCCGTAACGCTGGCGGCATTCCTGGCGTGGTGCGTGCATCATTTCTTCTCGGACCGCCAGATCGATGCGGGGGCGTGGCGCCTGCCGTTCCTGTTCGGGCTGGTCATGGGGCCGTTCGCCACCTGGCTGCGCCTGCGCAGCGCGGAATCGGCGGTTTTTTCCCGCCGCGAAAACCACACCCCCCTGCGCGAGATCATGCGGGGCGACAAACGGCGTATGATCCTGGCGATCGGCACGGTCGGGCTGGGGGCGACCGGCAGCGCGCTGAACGTCTACATGCCGACCTATGCCCGCACCGTCCTGCATCTGTCGGAAACCGGGTCGCTGTTCGGAACGGTGGTGTCCGGCATTCTGTCGATCGTCCTGCCGCCGGTCTTTGCCGGCCTGGGCGACCGAACGGCGCGGCGCGGGCTGATGATCACGGCGGCGACTATCGGCGGCCTGGCGGCCTGGCCGCTCTTCGCGTGGCTGGCCGCCGCGCCGTCGGCGACGCGGCTGATGCTGGTACAATCGGTCTTCATCGTCTGCATCTATGGCGGCTACTACGCGTCGGTGCCGGCGCTGATGGCGGACCTGTTCCCCGCCCGCAACCGGGCCAGCGCCATCGCGCTCAGCTATGCCGCAAGCCAGCTCCTGTTCGGCGGCTTCACGCCGCTGCTGCTCTCGCTCCTGACGCGCCGGTCGGGCAACCTGCCGGCACCCGGCCTGTACCTGCTCGCCATGTCGGTTCTCAGCATCTCCTGCCTCTGCCTGGCGGGCCCGTCGATCCGCGACGGCGCGGCGCGAAGGTCGACGTGACGCCGCTTCTTCAGTCAGGCAGGTCGGGCGCCGTCATTCCCGGAAGGGACAGGTCGGAAATGGAGGCCGTGCAATGCGCCTCGAACCGTTCGAGCAAGCGTGATTTCCGGATCGTCTCCAGCGTCGCGATCCCGACCACCATCGGCCGATGATCGCCCGCCAGCCTGACCCGGACGACGCGCCGTCCATCCAGGGCGAGATCCGAACGAGGCCGCACATTGGCTAGCGTGTAGCCATATCCGTTGGCAACCATCGTGCGCACCACCTCCTGATGCGAAGAACGGGAATACATCTTCGGTTCCAGCCCCTCGCGAAAGAAGAGCCCGAAGAAATATTCGCGGCTCAACGGCAGGTCGAGCAGGATGAGCGGCTCGTCCGCGAGTTCGCGAAGGGAAACCTCTTCGCGGCCCGCGAAGGGATGCGCCGCGCTGACCAGGATATGGGGTGGCAGGCTGGCGAGGGGCAGGAAACTGATGTCCTCGGGAATCTGGAGGTCATAGGTGATGGCGATGTCGATCTCGGCGCGCTTCAGCCTTTCCATAAGCTGTTCGTGATCGGCCTCGAACTGCCGGATTTCGGTGGCCGGATAGGCGGACATGAACCCGTGCGCGAGTTCCGGCATGATCATCGGCGCCAGGGTGACCATGGCGCCGACCGTCAATTGGCCCCGCACCTGGTCCGTGACCTCGGACGCGGCGGCATAGAGTCCTTCGGCCATCTGGATCACCCGCTTCGCTTCCGCGACGAGCCGGCGCCCGGCCGGCGTCAGCGACAATCCCTGCGCATGATGGCGGATGAAGAGCTGAACGCCGAGTTCCTGTTCGAGATGGGCGATCGCAGTAGAAATCGAAGGCTGGGAGATCGAGAGTTTCTCCGAGGCATGTCGGATCGACCCGGCTTCGCCTGCCGCGATGAAATATTCGAGCTGACGAAGCGTATAGCGCATGCCGTCTTTTATACCATCGCACGCCGACAGGCGAGAGGCCGCGCTCAGTCCTTGTAGTCGGGCTCCTCCCTGTCGAGGATCAGCTTCATTTCCTCGAAATGGCGGATGGAGAAATCCGTGATGCGCTCCCAGTCCCCGGCTGTCTTTTCCGCGACGTCGTCGGCCAGGACCGAAAGCGGCCTGCCGGTCGAATAGGCCGTGACGAGTATCTGGCAGGCCCGTTCCAGCGTATACATGTCGTCGAAGGCTTCGCCGACGGTGCGGGCGACGACCATGACGCCGTGATTGCCCATCATCAGCCGGGTCCTGTCGCCCATCAGCGCCGCGAGGCGGGCGCCCTCGGCCGCGCTGTCGGCCATGCCGCCATAGTGCCTGTCGATCGCGATTCTTCTGAAATATCGGGCCGTATTCTGGTCGATCGGGGGAATGACGGGATCCTGCAGGGTCGCGATCGCCGTGGCATGGACAGGATGCAGGTGCATGGCCACCCGCGCGCGCGGGTTGATCCTGTGCAGTTGACCGTGAATGGCCCAGGCGGTCGGATCCAGGTCGCGGCTGTCCGCATCGCCCGGCTGCCGCGCATCCACCACGATCAGGTCGCGCGCGCGTATCCTCGAGAAGTGCCGCCATTTCGGGTTGATGAGAAAGCGCGTGCCGTCTTCGGAAATGGCGGCGCTGAAATGGTTGGCGACGGCTTCATGCATCCCCAGGCGCGCCGCGATGCGCAGGGCGGCGGCCAGATCCACCCGCACGCTCTGTTCGTTGTCCTGGCTCAAGACCGCCTCCGCGGGATGGTTTCCCTCATGACGGAGGCAGCGTAGAATCGTGATGTCTATCGGGTAAAGATTGTTTTTTTGAAGCCGTCATAAGGTTTTTCGTTGCCCGAAGCACCGCCGCCCGGCTCTTAGGAAAATGCTAAGCATCAATGATCAAAATGATTGTTTGTGGAATTTTCTGATTTCATTACAAGAGCGAACGGCTTTTCATGCGCCGGAATGATCTTCGGCACGGTCGGAAAAGGGTATCCGGAATGGCAACCGAAAAAGTCGATACGCTCGTGATCGGCGCGGGTCAGGCCGGGCTGGCCATGAGCGAGCATCTGGGCCGGCGGGGTGTGTCGCATCTCGTCGTGGAACGGAAGCGGATCGCCGAGCGCTGGCGGTCCGAGCGTTGGGACTCCCTGGTGGCCAACGGGCCGGCCTGGCATGACAGGTTTCCCGGCATGACATTTCCGGACGTCGATCCGGACGACTTCGCGCCCCGCCAGAAGATCGTCACGTATTTCGAGGCCTATGCGCGGCGGATCGAAGCCCCGGTCCGCTGCGGGGTCGAGGTCCTGTCGCTTCGCCGGAACGAAGGCGGCTCCGGCTTCGCGGTGGAAACCTCGTCCGGCGTGATCGAGGCGACGAACGTCGTCGCCGCCACCGGACCGTTCCAGAAACCGGTCGTCCCCCCGATCATTCCGCCCGATGCCGGGGTGCTGCAGATCCATTCCAGTGCGTACCGCAATCCGGACCTGCTGCCGGCAGGCGGTGTCCTGGTCGTCGGCGCGGGGTCCTCGGGCGTGCAGATCGCCGACGAACTGCGGCGCGCGGGCCGCCCCGTCTGGCTCTCCGTCGGCCCCCATGACCGGCCGCCCCGGCGCTATCGGGGGCGTGACTTCGTCTGGTGGCTCGGCGTCCTCGGAATGTGGGACATGGCGGTCAGCAGCCCGTCCATGGAACATGTCACAATCGCCGTCAGCGGCGCGCGCGGCGGACATACGGTCGATTTCCGCCGGCTGGCGCAGGACGGCATGACCCTCGTCGGCAGGACGGACTCCTTCCGGGATGGTGTCCTGCACCTCGCACCGGACCTGAAGGCGAATATCGACCGGGGCGACGCGGATTATCTCGCGATGCTGGACGCGGCGGATGCCTATGTGGCGCAGCAGGGACTGGATCTTCCCGAAGAGCCCGCGGCACGGGCGATCGGGCCGGATCCCGCATGCGTCACCGATCCCGTCCTGTCCCTGGACCTGCACGGGGCGGGCATCGCCTCCGTCATCTGGGCGACCGGCTATGCGCTGGATTTCGGTTGGATCAAGATCGACATCTTCGACGCGAAGGGCAGCCCGCGCCATCGCAAGGGCGTGTCCGAGGAACCGGGACTCTATTTCCTCGGCTTGGCCTGGCTGACGCGCAGGGCGTCGCCCTTCATCTGGGGCGTCTGGCATGATGCCGACTATCTGGCCGGCCATATCGCGGCGCGGAGATGACCGGCACAGAGACCATCACAGAGACCATTCTGGACCGGCTCGTGGCATTCCCGAGTGTCTGCGGCCAGTCCAACACCGACATGATCGACTGGATCGCGGCGCATCTCGCCGCGCTGGGCGCGCGGGTGCGGCGCATCCCCGGCGACAGGCCGGACGCGTTCAGCCTGTTCGCCTCGGTCGGGCCGGATATCCCCGGCGGCATCGTCCTGTCGGCGCATTCGGACGTGGTGCCCGCCGCCGGTCAGGCCTGGTCCTCGGATCCCTTCGTGCTGACGAAGCGGGACGATCGGCTGTACGGCAGAGGGACCAGCGACATGAAGGGGTTCCTGGCCTGCATGCTGACGGCCGCCGGGAAAGCCGCCGCCCGCCCGCTCGTCCGTCCGCTGCACCTGGCGATCTCCCATGACGAGGAACTGGGATGCCTCGGCGTCCGTTCGCTGCTGGCGGCGCTGAAGACGGATGCCGGCATGCGGGGCGCCGCCGGCTGCATAATCGGCGAACCGACCGAAATGGCGGTCGCCGTCGCGCACAAGGGAAAGATCGCCTTCCGGATCGTCTGCCGGGGCGAGGCCGCGCACTCCGCCGATCCGTTCCGGGGAACGAACGCGATCGTCCTGGCCGCCCAAATGATCGGCCGGCTGACGGATCTCCAGGACCATATCCGCCTGACCGAGCCGCACGATACGCGGTTCGCGGTGCCGTTCTCCACGGTCCAGGCGGGGCTGATCGAGGGGGGAACCGCGCTGAACATCGTTCCCGATCTCTGCGTGGCGACGGCCGAGATGCGGCTGATTCCCGGCCAGGACGGCTCGGCTTCCCTTGCCTGGCTGGACGCCGCCGCACGGCGCGTGGAGGCCGAGGCCGGCCGGGGGACGATCCGGATCGACATCGTCAACGCCTATCCCGGGCTGGATGGACGCGCCGACACCGAAATCTGCGCGCTCGGCCTGCGCGCGGCCGGACGGAATGCCCCCGGCGTGATCGATTTCGGCACCGAAGCGGGGCTGTTCGCGCAGCAGCTCGGCCTGCCCTGTATCGTCTGCGGGCCGGGATCGATCGGCCGGGCGCACAAGGCGGACGAATATATCACCACGCGGGAACTGGCGCAGGGCGACAGGTTTCTCGACGGTGTCCTGGACCGGCTCCGCCGCTGAACCGGGGCACCCGCCGAAACATGCCGAGGAGACAGGGAGAAAGACGGACATGACCTTTTCCATCATCGCCAGATGCGCGCGGACGGGCCAGTTCGGCATCGCCGTGTCCTCCTCGTCCCCCGCGGTCGCCGGCCGCTGCGCGTTCGCCCGGGCCGGGGTGGGGGTGGTGGCGTCGCAGAACGTGACGGATCCGCGGCTTGGCCCGCTCGGCCTCGACCTGATGGACGGGGGCAGCAGCGCCGCCGAGTGCCGCGATGCCCTGGTGCGCACCGGCCCGTTTCCCGAATTCCGGCAACTCGCCGTCATGGATCGCCACGGCACGGCGGCCGTCTGGTCCGGGGCGCGGACGCTGGGATGCCATGCGACGGCGGTCCGCCGAAACGTGGCGTCGGCCGGCAACCTGCTGGCCAACGCGACGGTGCCCGACGCGGTCGTGGAGGCTTTCCTCGCCTCCGACCCGTCCCAGGAACTCGGCACGCGCCTCCTGCGCGCCATGTGCGCGGGCCTGGCGGCCGGCGGCGAGGCCGGCCCGCTCCGCTCCGCGGGCCTGCTGGTCGTCGACCGCCAGAGCTGGCCGCTGACCGACCTGCGCGTCGATTGGGACGATGCGCCGATCGCGCGCCTGGCCGATCTCTGGACCGTCTGGCAGCCGCAGATGCACGATTACGTCACGCGCTGCCTGGATCCGTCGTCCGCGCCCGCGTACGGCGTGCCCGGCGACGAATGACGCCGGGCCCAGCCCGTCCTCCGGGATGGCCTTGGTTCCGGATAGGGTTCCGAATGGATCTGCTCAGTCCGGCAACACCGCGATGACGTCGACCTCGATCAGCCATTCCGGTCGGGCAAGGGCGACCACGACCAGCCCGGTGAAGACCGGAAAGACGCCCTTCAGATACTGTCCCAGGACGCGATACGTGGCTTCCCTGTGGCGAATATCCGTCAGATAGACGGTGACCTTGCAGATATGCGCAGGATCCGATCCCGCCTCTTTCAGCAGCAGCAGGATGTTCTGCATGACCTTGTGGGCCTGCCCGGCCGGGTCGCCGACGGCCACGTTCTCGCGCGTGTCGAGGTCCTGCGGCACCTGGCCGCGAAGATAGACCGTATTGCCCGCCACGACCGCCTGGCACAAATCATTGTCCAGGTTCTGCTCGGGATAGGTCTCTTTCGTATTGAACGGACGGATGCGCTTATGGACGGGCATATGTCGTGACCTCATGTCCTGGCCGGAGCCGGCGCACTACCCCGGCCGGTTCGATCCGGGAATGGTCGCAGGCCGGGACGATCTATGAAAGAACGGAACTGTTTCCTTTGGCTTCGGAAAAACCGAAGGAAGCGGGGCGCGCGCCGCCAGGGCCTCCTTTCGCCGCCATGCGCGAACGGACATGATGATATCGCAATAAATGCACGGGCTTGATAGATTTTTCCGATGCACGGCGTAGGGAAATACGTCGCAGCGGGCTGCTGTATCCAGCGGCGGAATAATGTCGTATCGGTCGATGCCGCACCGGATCGTTCCGCGTCATCAGCGCGGCACCGGACACGGAGGGCTCATGATCGATTCGCTCGGTTCCCCGGAAGCGGAAACCATCTATCCGATCCCCCCCGCGCGCCGCCACGGCCGGCCGCGCGACCTGTTCACCGTGTGGTTCGGCCCGAACCTGATGATGCTGACCGTCGTGACGGGGGCGCTGTCCACGACGGTCTACGGCCTGCCGCTGCTGCCGGCGCTGCTGGCGCTCCTGGCCGGGAATCTGATCGGCGGCGTGTTCATGGCGCTGCACGCGGCGCAGGGGCCGCGTCTCGGCGTGCCGCAGATGGTCCAGACGCGCGGCCAGTTCGGCCTGATGGGCGCGGTGCCGGTAACCGCCGTCATCGTCCTGATGTATGTGGGGTTCGCGGCGTCGAACCTCGTGCTGGGCGCCGAGGGACTGCAAAGCATCGTGCCCGGCCTGGGCCGTCTTTCCGCCATCCTGGTCGTCCAGGCGCTTTCGGTCCTTCCCGCCATCCTCGGCTACCGGGCGATCCATCTCTCGGCGCGGGTCATGACGGTGCTCTGCGGCGCCGCCATCCTGTTCTGCATCGCGCGGGTGCTGGCGCTGCATGCCGGCGACCTGCCGTTCCTCGCGCCGGGCCGGCCGGGCTGGACCGGCATTCTGCGGACAATGTCCACGGCGGCCCTGTGGCAGATCGCCTATGCGCCCTATGTCTCGGATTCCTCGCGCTATCTCCCGGCCGGTCCCGCGGGCGAAAGACAGGCATTCGCGGCCTGCTTCTCCGGTTCCGTGCTGGGGTCGGTGCTGGCGATGGCGCTGGGCGCGGCGGTGGGGCTGCTGGCGGCGGGACACGGCATCGTCGTCACGCTGGCGGCGCTGCTCGGGCCGTGGGTGGCGGCGGTCCTGGCCGCGCTGTCGCTCGGCATCGCCGTGGCCAACGCCATGAACATCTATTGCGGGGCCCTGTCGACCCTGACTGTGGCGCAGACCTTCACGCCCGGCCGGCGCTACGGCCGGACCGCGCGCCTGATCGTGACGGTGGCGCTGCTGGCGCTGGCCTTTGCCATGGCGACCCTGATGGCCGACAGTTTCATGAGCGCATACGGCGAATTTCTCGAACTGCTGATGTCGGTCATGATCCCGTGGACGGCCATCAACCTGACCGATTACTACCTCCTGCATCACGGGGACTATGACGTCGCCTCGTTCTTCGCGCGGGACGGCGGGCGCTACGGTCTTTTCAACGGCCCCGCCCTGGCCTGCTACGTTATCGGCATCCTCGTGCAGGTGCCCTTCCTCTCGACCGCGCTCTATACCGGACAGGTGGCGCGGGCGCTGGGCGGCGTCGACCTGTCCTGGGTCGTCAGCCTGCTCCTGACCCCGCCGCTCTATATCGCCATGGAACGGCGCTTCAACGCGCGGGCGCTGCCCGCCACGGCCACCGACTGAACGGCCACGGACTCGACTGCAATCAGGGTCTCCAGGCGCAGGCGCGTTCCAGAAGATCCCCGATCAGGCCGGAAAGCTTTTCCATCTTCCGCGCATCGGCGGCAGGCGCCGCCCCGCCCTCCGACGCCAGATAGGTCGCCTGGGCCTTCTCAAGCTGGATGGCATGGATCCCCTCCGCGGGGCGGCCGTAATGACGGGTGGTGTAGCCCCCCTTGAACCGGCCGTCGAGGACAGAGGAATAGCCCCCGCCCTCCGTCAGCCCGGCCATGACGGCGGCGATCAGGCCGCCGGCACAGGCGGCGCCGTCATTGGTGCCGAAATTCAGGTCCGGCAGCCGTCCTTCGAACAGGCGCGGGATCACCGTGCCGATGGAATGGGCGTCCCACAGGACGGCATGGCCGTGGCGCGCGCGCAGGCGGTCGAGTTCCGCCGCGACCGCATCGTGATAAGGCTGCCAATAGCGTTGCCGGCGCGCCGCGATCTCGGATTCGCCGGGTTCGGCGCCGGGCCGGTAGATCGGCCGCCCATCGAAGGTCAGCGTCGGCACCAGGCCGGTCTTCGGCCGCCCGGGATAGAGCACCGCATCGTCGCCGCCGCGATTGAGGTCGATGACATAGCGCGAATAATGCGCCCGCAGCACGCCGGCGCCCAGCCGCGCCGCGACCTGGTACAGGCGGGGAACATACCAGTCGGTATCGGGCAAAGCGCGCCCCGCCTCCGTCATCCGCGCCGCCATGCCGGGGGCGAGGCGCGTCCCGGCATGGGGAATGGTGACCAGCACGGGGGCATCCCCCCGGACAAGCGAGAAAACCGGCCCGTCCATCGCGAAGATTCTCCTTTCAGGCCCGCAGCCTTGTCAGGCCGACAGCCTTGCCATGGCCGCCCGGAAATCGCGGGCGATGGCATCCCGGGCGACATGCCGCCCGCCCGCGACCACCCATCGGCCGGCGCAGAGGACATCGGAAACCGGAAGGGCCGGACGCGCGAAGAGGACGCTGTCCAGGATCGCGTCGCCCGTCAGGCCCGGCAGCGCCAGATCCTCCGCCGCCAGGGTGCAGAGATCCGCCCGCCGGCCGGGGGCGATGCCGGCCTCCATGCCGCAGGCCTGGGCGCCGCCCGCCAGGCACGCGTCGTACAGGAAACGCCCGACCGAACCCGTCCGTCCCGCCGGCAAGGCGCGGCATCGTTGCTGCGACCGCAGGCGCTGGCCATATTCCAGCAGGCGCAGCTCCTCGCCGGGGCTCAGCAGGATATTGCTGTCCGGGCCGACGCCGAACCGGCCGCCTTCATCGATGAAGGCGGCAAGGGGGAAGATCCCGTCGCCCAGATTGGCCTCCGTGATCGGGCACAGGCCGGCCACTGCGCCCGAGCGCGCCAGGTCGCCGCATTCCCCCGCGTCCATGTGGGTGGCATGCACCAGGCACCAGCGCGCATCGACCGGGCAGTGGTCCATCAGCCAGCGCACCGGACGGGCGCCCAGGGCCGCCAGGCAGTCCTCGACCTCGCGCCGCTGTTCCGCGACATGGATATGCACCGGCCCGTCTTCCGGCGCGGCCCGCAGCATCGCGCGGATGCAATCCCCGTCCACCGCCCGCAGGGAATGCAGCCCGACGCCGCGGCGCAGCAGGGACGCGCCGGCAAAACGATCCCCGAGATCGGCGATGATGCGCGCGATGAAATCGGGATCGCCGCGAAAGCGCCGCTGCGACGGCGCCAGATCCTGTCCGAACCCCGCGCGCATATAAAGCGTCGGCAGCATGGTGATGCCGATCCCCGCCGTCAGCGCGCCGTCCACGACGGCCTCGGCCATGGCGCCCGGCCGGGCATAGGCCGCGCCGTCCGGCGCACGGTGCAGATAGTGGAATTCCGCAACCTGCGTGTAGCCGGCCTCGAGCATCTCCATATACACGAAGGCCGCGACCGCGCGCAGCGTATCCGGCTGCAGCGTGCCGGCCAGCGCATACATCCGTTCACGCCAGGTCCAGAAGGAATCGGCGGGATCCGTCCGGCATTCGGCCAGCCCCGCCATGGCGCGCTGGAAGGCATGCGAATGCAGGCCGGGCAGGGGCGGCAGCACGATGTCGGCCCGGCGGTCCCCCGCCTCCGGCCGGCAGCCGGCGACGACCGTACCGAATGCGCCTCCTTCGGCGAAACCGATCCGGACGTCGCGCCGCCACCCCTCGGGCAGCAGGGCCAGTCCGGCGAACAGCGATCCGTTTCGGGGGGAAGGGGACATGGATGCAGGCGTCCTGGAATGTCGTTGCGCACCGGATACGCTTAAACTAGACATGTATAGATAAGTCCGGTCAAGGAAAGACGGTCAAGGAAAGACCAAAGAAAGACCAGGGAAAAAGAACGGCATGTGGGACCGCCTGTGGATCGATGTGCACCTCTCCGTCGCGGCCCGCGGCGACGGGCGGCCCGGCGGGGACGATTTCGGCATCATCCGCGACGGCGCGCTCGCGGTGCAGGATGGCCGCATCGCATGGGTCGGCGCCGCCGCCGACCTGCCGGGCCCGGCGCGGGACCTGGCGGCCTCGGTCATCCGGTGCGGCGGCCGCTGGATGACGCCGGGGCTGGTCGATCCCCACACCCATCTGGTCTATGCCGGCGACCGCAGCGCGGAATTCGCCGAACGCCTCCAGGGCGTCAGCTACCAGGACATCGCCCGCCGCGGCGGCGGCATCGCGGCGACGATGCGCGCAACCCGCGCGGCCAGTGACGACGAACTGCTCCAGGCCACGCTGCGGCGGGCGCGCCGCCTGGTCGCGAACGGCGTGACGACGCTGGAAATCAAGTCGGGATACGGGCTGACGCTGCACGATGAAATGCGCCTGCTGCGCGTGGCGCGGCGCGTCGGCGACGCGCTGCCGCTCCGGATCCATGCGACGTTCCTCGGGGCCCACGCGCTGCCCCCCGAGCATGCCGGGCGCCGGGACGACTATGTCCGCCTGCTGTGCGCGGACATGATCCCGGCGGTGGCCGAGGCCGGGCTGGCCGACAGCGTGGACGCGTTCTGCGAGGGCATCGCCTTCACCCCTGGGGAGGTCGAGCGCGTGTTCGCCGCCGCGTCGCGCCACGGCCTGCCGGTGCGCCTCCATGCCGACCAGTTGTCCGACCTGTCCGGCTCCGCCCTGGCGGCGCGGTGGGGGGCCCTGTCGGCCGACCATCTCGAATATGCCGACGAGGCGGGCATCGCGGCGATGGCGCGGGCCGGCACCGTCGCGATCCTGCTGCCCGGGGCATTCTATTTCACGCGCGAAACCCGGCCGCCGCCCGTCGAGCTGCTGCGCCGCCACGGGGTGCGGATCGGCCTGGCAACGGACTGCAATCCCGGCACCTCGCCCGTCCTGACCCCCACCGGCATCATGAACATGGCCTGCACGCTCTTCCGCCTGACGCCGGGCGAGGCATTGGCGGGGCACACCCATGTCGCCGCCGCGGCCCTTGGTCTGGGGGACAGGGTCGGGCGGCTGGCCGTGGGATTCGCCGCGGACATGGCGCTCTGGGATATCGACGGCCCGCACGAACTGTCCTACTGGATCGGCGGCCAGCGGCCCGCCGCGCGGATCTTCGCCGGCGTGCCGGATGCGCCGCCAACCCGATCTCAAGCAGACTCTGTCTAGCGGGAGAGCCAAGCTAGCGGGAGAGCCAAGCGTGCCGCCCATCATCGCCCAGGAAAAGCCGGCCGCGCGCTACGAGCAGGTCAAGCTCTACATAACCGGGCGCATCGCGGCCGGGGAATGGCAGGCCGGCCGCCGCCTGCCGTCGGAAAGCGAACTGGTCGAGCAGTTGGGCGTATCGCGGATGACGGTCCACCGCGCGCTCAGGGAACTGATGGCCGAAGGGGTCGTGACCCGCGCCCAGGGGGTGGGGACCTTCGTCGCCGAGCCCCGCCAGCGGGTCGAAATGCTGGAACTGCGCGACATCGCCGACGACATCACGGCCGGCGGCCACACGCACACCACCCGCGTCGTCGCGCTGGACGAACGGCGGGCGGACAGCGACCTCGCCACCGCCTTCGAACAGCGCCCCGGCGCGCGGCTGTTCCACTCGGTGATCGTGCATTACGAGGACGGCACCCCCCTCCAGGTCGAGGAACGGTTCGTCTCGCCGCATTTCGCCCCCGATTTTCTCGACCAGGATTTCACCCTCACCCACCCGCACCGCTACCTGTCGCGCATCGCCGCGGCCGAGGACGTCGAACATGTCGTCTTCGCGGTCACGCCGGACCCCGCGATCTGCGCCCTGCTGGACCTGCGCGAGCCCGAGGCATGCCTGCAGCTCATGCGGCGGACCTGGGTCGGCGGCCGGGTGGTGATGAAGGGGATCTTCACCTCTTCGGGCAGCCGCTACAGCTTCGTCGGCCGGTACCGGCCCTAGCCGATCCTCATAGCCTGTCCGGATAGCCTGTCCGGTCGTTTCGCTCCCGCGCCGGCCGATTCCGCATTGACAGGCTCCCGGCCACGGGCCAAAGCAATGTATATACAAGCTTGCGCAAGGTGATGCCATGACGCGTCCGACCGTCTCCCGCCTTTCGAACAGCCGCGTCGTCCGCGCGCCCCGCGGCACGCAACTTTCCGCCAAATCCTGGCAGGCCGAGGCGGCGATGCGGATGCTGATGAACAATCTCGATCCCGACGTGGCCGAAAAACCGTCCGAGCTGGTCGTCTATGGCGGCATCGGGCGTGCCGCCCGCGACTGGGACTGTTACGACCGCATCGTCGAAAGCCTGAAGACGCTGGAATCCGACCAGACGCTGCTGGTCCAGTCCGGCAAGCCGGTGGGCGTCTTCCGCACGCACGAGGACGCGCCCCGCGTCCTGATCGCCAATTCCAACCTGGTGCCGCACTGGGCGACATGGGACACGTTCAACGAACTCGATCGGGCCGGGCTCATGATGTACGGCCAGATGACGGCCGGATCGTGGATCTATATCGGCAGCCAGGGCATCGTGCAGGGCACGTACGAGACGTTCGTCGAAATGGCGCGCCAGTCCTATGGCGGCGACCTGGCCGGGCGCTGGATCCTGACGGGCGGCCTGGGCGGGATGAGCGGCGCGCAGCCCCTGGCCGCCGTGATGGCCGGCGCGTCCATGCTGGCCGTCGAATGCGCGCCCTCGCGCATCGAGAAACGCCTGCAGACCGGCTATCTCGATCGGCGGGCGGACAGTCTCGACGCGGCGCTGGACATCATCGCGGCGGCGTGCCGGGACAGAAAGCCGGTTTCCGTCGGCCTGCTCGGCAACGCGGCCGACATCTTCCCCGAACTCGTCCGGCGCGGCATCCGCCCGGACGCGGTGACCGACCAGACCTCGGCGCACGATCCGCTCAACGGCTATCTGCCGGCGGGCTGGACGCTGGACCAGGCCGAAAGGATGCGGATCGCCGATCCGGCCGCCGTCGAGCAGGCGGCGAAGGCGTCGATGCGCCGGCAGGTCGAGGCCATGGTCGCCTTCCACCGCATGGGGGTGCCGACCTTCGATTACGGCAACAATATCCGCCAGATGGCGTCCGAGGCAGGATATGCGGACGCCTTCGCGTTCCCCGGTTTCGTGCCGGCCTATATCCGCCCGCTATTCTGCCGTGGCGTGGGGCCGTTCCGCTGGGCGGCGCTGTCCGGCGAGGCAGAGGACATCTACCGCACCGACCAGAAAGTGAAGGAATTGCTGCCCGACGACAGGCACCTGCATGCCTGGCTGGACATGGCGCGGCGGAAGATCCGCTTCCAGGGCCTGCCCGCGCGGATCTGCTGGGTCGGGCTGGGCGATCGTCACAGGCTGGGCCTGGCATTCAACGACATGGTGGCGAAGGGCGAATTGAAGGCGCCGATCGTCATCGGGCGCGATCATCTCGATTCCGGCTCGGTCGCCAGCCCGAACCGCGAGACCGAAAGCATGCGCGACGGATCCGATGCCGTCTCCGACTGGCCGCTGCTGAACGCGCTGCTCAATACGGCCTCCGGCGCGACCTGGGTGTCCCTGCATCATGGTGGCGGCGTGGGCATGGGCTTTTCGCAGCATGCGGGCATGGTCGTCGTCGCCGACGGCACGGCCGAGGCGGCGCGGCGTCTCGAACGCGTGCTGTGGAACGATCCCGCCACGGGCGTGATGCGCCACGCCGACGCCGGCTACGACACGGCAATGGCCTGCGCCCGGGCCAACGGGCTCGATCTGCCGATGGTCACCAGGGCGATGGTCACCAGAGATTGATAAGCAGGGGGGAGGGAACACGATGACGGATCTGCTTGTCCTGCGCCCCGGCGGTCTCGACCTGGCCGTGCTGCGGCGCTTCGTGGCCGGCGGGCTGCGCGTCGCGCTGGGCGAGGACACGATCGCCGCGCTGGCCGAGGCGGCGGAATCCGTCGCGCGCATCGTCGCCGCCGGCCACGCGGTCTACGGGGTCAATACCGGCTTCGGCAAGCTGGCCCGGACCCGCATCCCCGACGACCGGCTGCGCGACCTGCAGCGCAACCTGGTGCTCAGCCACGCCGCCGGCATCGGCGCGCCGATGTCCGAACGGGTGGTGCGGCTGATCATGCTGCTGAAGGCGAACGGCCTCGCCCGGGGCTTCTCCGGCGTGCGGCCCGTCGTGGTGCGGCTGCTGGTCGACATGCTGGATCGCGGCGTCATTCCGGTGATCCCCGAAAAGGGATCGGTCGGCGCGTCGGGGGACCTGGCGCCGCTCGCGCACATGTCGGCGGTGCTGATCGGCGAGGGCGAGGCCGTCTTCGGCGGCCGGCGAATGGCCGGCGGGGCGGCGCTGCGGGCGGCGGGACTGTCGCCGGTCGTCCTGGGGCCGAAGGAAGGGCTGGCGCTGCTCAACGGCACCCAGGCCTCGACGGCGCTGGCCCTGGTCGCGCTGCTGGACGCCGAACGGATCTTCCAGGCGGCCCTGGTCGCCGGCGCCCTGTCGCTGGACGCCGCCCGCGGCACGGACGCGCCGTTCGATCCGCGGCTGCACGCCCTGCGGGGGCAGCAGGGGCAGATCGAATGCGCCGCCGTCTATCGCGCGCTGATGGCGGGGTCCCGGATCCGCGCCTCGCACCGCGTGGATGATGAGCGCGTGCAGGACCCGTACTGCCTGCGCTGCCAGCCGCAGGTGATGGGCGCGGCGCTGGACAGCCTCCGCCACGCCGCGCGGGTGCTGCTGATCGAGGCCAATGCCGTGTCGGACAACCCGATTCATTTTCCGGGCAGCGACGAAATGGTGTCCGGCGGCAATTTCCATGCCGAACCCGTCGCGATCGCCGCCGACCTGATGGCCATCGCGATCGCCGAGATCGGGGCGATCGCCGAGCGGCGCATCGCGCTGCTGGTCGATGCGGGGATGAGCGGCCTGCCCGCCTTCCTGGTGCGCGAAAGCGGGCTGAATTCCGGCTTCATGATCGCCCAGGTCACGGCGGCGGCCCTGGCCTCCGAGAACAAGACGCTGGCCCATCCCGCCAGCGTGGACAGCCTGCCGACCTCCGCCAACCAGGAAGATCACGTTTCGATGGCCACCTTCGCGGCGCGGCGCGTGGGCGACATCAACGACAACGTGAAGACGATCATCGCCATCGAATATCTCGCCGCCGTGCAGGGGCTCGATTTCCTCGCCCCCCTGGCCTCGTCCGCGCCGCTGGCGGCCGCGGCCGCGACCCTGCGCGACGCGGTGCCGTTCTTCGCGCAGGACCGGCTGTTCACGCCCGATATCGAAACGGCACGGCGGCTGATCGCGTCCGGCGCCATGACGGACGCGGCGGCCAGGACCACGGCGCTGCCGGAATTCGGCGCCGCATGACCGTCGATGACGGGCTGTTCGCGCCCTGCGCGGCGCGGGCGCGGCGCCACCTGCCGCGCCTGTTCGCCGACTATATCGACGGCGGGCGCGCATGGCGAACGCACGCTGCGGCGCAACCGCCAGGCGTTCGAACGCCACGCGGTGACGCCCCGGGGGCTGCAGGACGTCTCGCGCGTCGATCTCGCGACGCGATGCTTCGGGCAGGACTGGCGGATGCCGGCCATGCTGGCACCGGTCGGCTTCGCGGGCATGTTCCACGCCGAAGGGGAATCGGCGCCGCGCGGACGGCAACGCGGGGCGGCGGGCATCGCCGATGCGCCGGAACGGCTGGCCCAGGAAATCCGGGACGTCATGGCCCTGGCCGGCCTCCCCGACATCGCGGCCCTTAGCGTGCCGGCCGCGTGGAGCGGGAAAGAACCACGCCGGATGTATGACACCGGTAATTGTCCGGTCAGCGATCTTGCAGAAATGTTTTCTATTTCTCGGCCCATTGTCTATAAAATACTGTGGATGCGAAAATAGAAAAAGTGAAATGGTGAATGAGAATGCCAATCGAACATTTTTCTCTGGCTGGACAAAACATTCTCGTAACAGGTGCTTCGGGCGGGATCGGGCAAGCGCTCGTTGAGCGGATTTCTAATCTTGGAGGGCACCCAATTATCCATTATGCACGCAACCGAAACGTAGCCGAAAATCTTCTATCGTACATTGGGGGACGCGGGACTCTTGTGCATGGCGACCTCAGTGATCACGACGGCGCGGCAAAACTCTGGGAGCAAGCGATTTCGTCGTGCGGGCGGATCAACGCATTGGTGAACAATGCCGGAATTAGATCCATAGCCCGCATCGAGGACGATTTGGGTCAATGGCAGAGGGCGTGGGAGGTGGATCTGCGTGTCAATCTTTTGGCTCCCGCCGACCTCTGCCGCTCCGCCATTGCTCATTTCCGCCAACATGGCGGGGGTCGGATCATCAACATAGCCAGCCGGGCAGCTCAGCGGGGCTATACGGAAGAGCATATGCCATATGGAGCGTCGAAGGCCGGTCTCGTGAACCTCACGAAATCCATCGCACGAAACTTCGGTAAGAACGGCGTCATAGCGATCGCTATTGCTCCGGGATTCGTACGCACCGAGATGGCCGAAGAATTTATCAAAGCGAAAGGTCAAGACGCTGCCGTCAGCGATATCCCTATCGGCGAGATGGTCGAACCGCCGGAGCTTGCTGATCTTATTGCGTTTTGTCTGTTCAGTTCACAACGCTCATTAAGTGGCGCGACACTCGACATGAACGGCGCGAGCTATCTCCGCTAACAAGGTTCTCATGCTCGGCTTCTTGATAGATGTCATTTTGCAATGAGAAGTAGTGCCTGGTCGGACTCCCCGACATCGCGGCCCTCCGCCGCGCCGGCTGGCAGGTCCTCTGGACATCGTGAAACGCCCGCGCCGGCGACACCCGTGTCTCAATGCCGCGACGGCGCGGCGGAATCGTCAATGTGTCCCGCGCCCTCGCGCACGGACGCCGTCCCCTTGCGCGGCATGTCGAAATGAAGATGAAGCGGCGCCGTCGAATCGCGATCGGCAGTCGGCTGGAACACCAGGCGCCCATGGGGGAAATCCAGAAGCGCCACGACGCCTTCGAAGAAGTTCTGGCCCAGCGCACCGTCCCGAATATCGCGCTGAACGATAAAATCGAACGCCGGCGCCGCGTAGGATCCAAGCATCACTCCCTTGAATTCATGCTTGTATCCCATGACGACCGAGGCGTACTGCGTCGTGATCCGCGGATCCGCCGCCAGCGACGCGTCCGATACGCCCGCATCCCTCGCCTCCGACACCGGGAGTACGCTGGTGCCGAGATCCGGATCGAGTTCCAGGCGTGCCACGGTTTGCCCGATTCGTGCGTGAACCGCACCCCCGTCATCCATCGGCAAGGCATATACGTCCCCCGAGAAAATGCGCGCCGGATCGTCGCCGCATGAACGCGCGCCGCTCCATGTAAACAGGGCCAATGTGCGATGCGGCATATCCAGCAGAACATCGACGCGCGAGAACAGATCGCGACCAAGCACGCCCAGGATCGGACGGCCGCCCACCATGTGCTGGGCAGGACCATCCAGCAGCGTCGCGGCAACGCTCGCCACGTCCACCGGACCAATCGTCAGATCGTCGATCTCCGTCGGCCGGCTGTTCACGATGTGTCCGTCCTGTGCCGTCAATGGCTGGGTCGGCCCGGCCGGAAACCAGATCGGCCCATAATCATGTATGAAAACATGCCGAAACGCGGGGCTGACATAGGCCGCCGCCGCCCGTCCGTTCACCCCGATGGGAATAATCGGACTGTCGCCCCTGCCGCCCAGAAGCGGCACGACGGCCGCACCCCTGATGCAGGACGCCGCAGGCATCCCGGCCCGCGCACCGTTCGGCCACGCAACCAAGGCCAGCAGGGCCGGAACCGGCCAGGCGGCCCTACGGGCTGCCGCGCGCGCCCTCATGCCGATGCGCGTCGATATCGGCATGCGCATCGCGGGTCGAGGACGTGCTGACGTACCAGGGACCGTCCTCCGCCGCAAACGGCTGCACTCCGGAATTGGGCGCGAAATGCAGGGAATGCCCGGGAAAATCGATAATGGACGTATTCGCAAGGAAAAAATCGAAACCAAGAGGATTGTAGGTAGCACCGTGTTCCACGTCCAGATAGACATCACGATAAGCCTTTCCCCCGATGGAAAACACGCCGAACCGATGGCGCCGCCCGGTCAGCACGGGGCCCGCCGCCGTTCGCACCTGCGGATCGTTCTCCAGCGCGGATGACGAAACCCCGATGCGGCGCGCGTCCCGTTCGCTGATGATCGACCCGTTCGAAGCCGGGTTCAGTTCCATCTCGACGGCCGTGCCGTCGATTTCGGCCGTCACGCCGATCTCCTGGTGCACCTGGCTTGCCGTATGCAGGGGAACCGTGAAATGGGGGCCGGCGAACATGTCGCCGATTCCGGGACAATGCGCGCCGCCATAGGTAAAGCCGCCATACGTAAACAGACCGATCGCCTTGTGCGGCATATCGATCAGCACCGCATAATGGGACAATAAGGGATAGCCCAGCACCATCAGGACGGGCCGGCCGCCGATCCGGGCCGGCGGCCCGGCAGTATCGACATAGGCGCGGACGTTCGAGACGGCAGACGGGCCGATCGCAAGATGCGCGATCGTCGTCTCATAAGCCTTGTTCCAGCCGGTCACGCTGACGAACGCGCGCGACCGGCCCGGCGGCAGATGCAGCGCGGGCGTGTCATGCACGAACAGCGCGCTGGCGCGCGGCGTCACGACCGCCGCCGCCACGCCATTGATCGCGATCGGCACGACCGGCCCGCCATCCATGCCCAGGACCGGCAGGATCAGCGCCGCCCGAACGCACCCGTCGAATCGTCCCGCCGCCAAAGCCCCGTTGCCGCCGCCGCACAGCGCCATGACCATCCCGATGGCGACACGCATGCAGGACATGAATGAACGCCCCCACCGATCGACACGCCAGGACGGCGGGGGCGATCGCCTTTCCCCGTATCCCACGCATTCCGCCACCTGATCGGCCCGATGGCAACGCGTCATCCCGCAGAGCGCGCGCGGATGTGATGCCGGCACCGCCGGACCGGCGGTCCCGTCACCCCTCCCGCAACGCGCGGGCGATCCAGTCCAGGTTGGCGCGGCGCAGATGGCCGTAATGATAGAAGGCGACATTTTGGCCGGGCGTCGCCAGGACCGCGCGAACGACGGCGGCGAACGCGGCCTCGGATGGAAAATCGGCCGGGGACGGGCGCAGGACGACGCGCGGCAGCGCCCCCGCCGGCAGGGCATCGCGCACGTCCAGCAACGTGGACACGACCGCGCGCGGGTCCGGCTGGTACAGGCAGAGTTCCAACCCGTCACTGGCCGCCGACAGCGCCGCCAGGTCGCTGCCTTCCAGCCAGGCGGCGACCGGATTGCGCTGCACCGAGGGAATGACGTGCAGCGAACCGGCCGCGCCGATCTCCGCCCGGATCGCCGTCACCAGGGCGGTGATGACGCCGCAGCGCCATGCCAGGAACGCGCGCAGCAGGTCGTTCGACACCATCTCGGCCAGCAGGCGCGCCATCCCGTCATCCCAGCCGCGATCGACGGGGCGGGCGAGATAGCGCGAGGCCTGGTCATGCATCGTGCGGCGCAGGGCGTCGGCATCGATCCCGTGCTCCGCCGCGCCGGCGCGGCAGGAGGCACAGAAACACAGGCCGGCCACGGCTTCGAACCACGGGTCGCGGTCCAGCAGGGATATTTCGTGGTGATAGCCGTGCTGGTAAGGTTGCCAGCCCGGGGTTTCCAGTACCAGCCCCCGCACCGCCGGCATGCGTGCGACTTCGCCGGCCAGCGCGACGGCATAGGCCCGCACGTCCGGGTGCGCGGGGCACAGGCTGTACGGATAGCGGTCGCCGAAGACATTTTCGCAGGTGACGTGCGGATGGCGCCTTCCCAGTTCCGTATTATGCAGCAGCACCATCCAGCCCAGGATGCCGAGACCCTCCTCCGCCAGCACGCCCAGGTCGGCGTCGTCCAGCAGGCGGTCCGCCATGACCGGCCGGATCGTGCCGAAGCGCGACGGATCGACACGGACATGCACCGCCCCGTCCTGCGGGAAATGGACCCGCGAGGTCCGGCCCTGGGGGCGCAGGAACTTGCCGGCATGATAGGCCATCGCGACGGTCAGGGTGTCCAGGCCCATATCCCGGATCCGACCGGCAAAGAGCCGTAGGTCCGGCTCATCCTGCAGGTCCCATGGATAGATGTACAGGCATCGGCGCATGCCGGTCAGCTTGCCGGTCAGCTTGTCAGTCATCGGGGGCCTCCCGTCAGCCAGGACGCACCGACCAGGCCGGAATCGGCGGGA
Source organism: Nguyenibacter vanlangensis (assembly GCF_038719015.1). NCBI lineage: Bacteria > Pseudomonadati > Pseudomonadota > Alphaproteobacteria > Acetobacterales > Acetobacteraceae > Nguyenibacter > Nguyenibacter vanlangensis. Next base: position 2,821,092 of record NZ_CP152276.1, on the reverse strand, counting down.
AGATAGCCGGGCACGACGATCGGCGACGTCCCCGGACGCAGGACGCGCGACGTGACCGCGGCATCCAGCGCCGCCAGCAGGCGCGGCCGGTTCGCCAGCCCGCCGCCCACCGGCACGATCGTGGCGCCGGTGACGTTGACGATACCGGCCAGCCCCGCCGACATGCGGTCCAGCCACATCGCCATGGTGTGGCGCGGATGATCCATTCCCGCTTCCCAGTCGGACAGGATCGCCTGGCTGTCGCTGCCCCGGCCCGTGAAGAACTGGTACAGGCGTTCGATCCCGCGCGCGCCGCCGATGGTGTCCAGGCAGCCGCGCTGCCCGCATTGGCAGGGCAGGGCCGGCACGGCGCCGGGGTCGGCGCTTTCGGCGATGAACGGGCCATGACCCCATTCGCCGGCCAGGCCGCCGACGCCGACGATCGCGCGCCCGTCGATCACCAGGCCGCCGCCGACCCCGGTGCCGAGAATCACGCCGAAGACGATGCGATGCCCCACGCCCGCGCCCTGCATCGCCTCGGCCAGCGCGAAGCAGTGCGCATCGTTGCCGATCACCACCGGCCGGCCCAGCCGCGCCATCAGCGCGTCGCGCAGCGGGCGGTCGTTGACGCAGGGAATATTGGCCGAACGGGTATGTCCCGTCTGCGGGTCGCAGACGCCCGCGATGGCGACATGCAACGGCAGGCCGCGATCATAGGGGGCCGCAAGCTCGGCCAGGGTAGAGGCGAAATCGGCCATGCTGCCGACCGGCGTCGGCCGCCGCCGCCGGCTCGAGAGCTGGTGGGCGCCGTCCGCGACGGCGAAATCGATATACGAGCCGCCAATATCCGCGCAGAGTATCACGATGTGATCCTTGAAGCCGTTCATGGGCAGGCCCGGCAGGCCGCCTGCCCACATCATGGGATCCCGAAAGGACGATGCGCGTTCAGATCTTCACGACGATCTTCTTCTTCCACAGCACGAAGCTGGGGATGAAGCACAGCGCGACATACGCGCAGGCATAGAACAGCGACGTCAGTTCGGTCGAGCCCCAATGCGCGAAGACCGTCCGGTACACCCATTCGCCGATCCCCTGGCCCTGCGGCATGACATGAATGTCCCACAGGATTTCCGAACCGAACTCCGAGACGCAATAGGCCACGATCGCATTCGATCCGAAGATGATCGACAGCATCATGAATCCCCGCACGGCGGCGGACAGGCGATAGACCTGCCGGACGTCGATCAGGATAAAGAGCGCGTAGAGCGCCATGATGTCGATGCCGGCGCACAGCAAGACGAAGCTGCTGGACCAGATATTCTTGTTGAACGGAAAGAAGGCATTCACGACGAAGGACAGCACGAAGAGTCCCGCCCCGCCCAGGGCCCAGCGCCGCACGACCGGCGCGTCCGGATTCCGCGACGCCGCCTTCATCACCAGGCCCGAGACGATTCCGATCAGCACCGTGCAGAGCGCGGGAAAGGTGCTGAGAATGCCTTCCGGGTCGCGATAGATGCGATAGAGATGCCCGAAATGGAACCATTTCCGGCAGAAATCGTTGAAGGCGCGATCCATCCAGGCGACGATATTGTTGCGATCATCCAGATAGGCGACATCGACCCCCGGCATGCCGATGCCCGGAATGGGCACGAACCGCAGCAGCACCCAGTACAGCACCAGAATCGTCGCGACGATACCGCAAAGGACACGGATGTCGCGTACCTTCAGAAACAACGTCCCGCAGATCAGATAGCAGACGGCGAAACGCGTCAGAACGCCCAGAACCCTCAGATTCGCGAAGTCGAAATGCGGGAACAGGGCAAGAAGGATGTCGATCCCGAACAGAATCAGCGACCGCCGGACGATGCCGGCCAGAAGTTCGCCCGACGGCACGCCACGGTCGATCCGGCTGCCCAGCGAGAACGGAATCACGCAGCCCATGATGAACATGAAACTGGGAAAGACCAGGTCGGTCGGCGTCCAGCCGTTCCATTCGGCATGCCGCAAGGGGGCATAGACATGGGCCCAGTCGCCGGGATCGTTGACCAGGATCATGAAGGCGATCGTCAGTCCCCGCAGGATATCCACCGACATGATGCGGGTTTTTTGGATTTCATAAGGCTTTTCGATTAATGGCTGGTCCACCATGTTCTCCTGCTGCTGGATCGGCGACAATTCGGTGCTCAGAAGCCGCTGGAAATCGAGACGAAGGCCGAGAACGGCGCACCGACCAGGTAGATCGGGCTGGACCCCTCGACCACGGTGCCGCGCAGGCCCGTCACGCTCCGGGCGTTGGCCGTCGTGCTGCCGGCCATGGCCAGGTAATGGTTGTCGCCGATATTGACCAGGTTGAGCTGGATCTGCGGATGCCTGGCCGGACCGATCGACCTGAAGCGATAGCCCAAGGTCAGGTCCGACGTCACATAGGACGGAATGCTTTCATCGTTCATGAACGTCGTGTACTGGGAATCGATATAGCGCAAATTGAAGTTTCCAAACATCCGCCCGTCGTCATATTGCAGGCCGATCGCCCCGGTGAATTTCGGACTGCCGACCGATATCTTTCCCTGCGTGGGCAGGATTTCCGTCCCGACGTCGAAATTATTGTCCATCGTCGAATGCAGGTACTGGCCCGACAGATAGGGGCTGAAATGGTGCCAGTACCCCAGGCCGAATTCAGCCTGGACGCCGCGCGACGTTTCGCCGCCCGCGTTGATCGGCTCCGCCACCACCGACGTCGTCCCCGGAATATAGCCCGACGACGAGATATTGTGATTGGTGATGTTCAGGTTGAACGCCGAGATCGAGACATTATAGAACCCGGTATGGCGATAGCCGATTTCCTCGCCGATCGAATATTCCGGCTTCAGCGCGCCGACCGTCGCGATCTGTCCATAATTGGGATCGTAATCGGGGACATAGGCTTCGGTCGAGACCGGCGCGCGAAACGAGGTCGTGCCGTTGATATAGACCTGGTCGTGCGGCGTCAGGCGATAGGTCGCATAGAATTGCGGCAGCGGTTCGAAGTAATTATGCCCGGTCTTCCATGGCTGCGCGCCGGGCACGTTGTTGGTGCCTTCGCGGTACAGCATCACCGCCTTGAACCCGCCGCTGAGTTCCAGCCTGTCATGCAGCAGCTTCAGCGTGTCGGCCAGATAAAGGGCGTTCTGCTGCTGCCAGAAATTCAGGTTGTCGCCGCTCAGGATCTGGCTGTTCGGAAAGCGGATCGGGCTCAGCCCATAGCCCGCGACAGGATTGCCCTGGTCGTTCACCAGGTCCCACTGATAGCGTTCGGTATGGCTGGTATAGGAATACCACCAGCCGAAGGTCAGGGTATTGTCGCCATGCGTCCAGCGGATATTGGAATTGATGGCCCCGTTCTTCTGCTTCCACGGGTCGTCCAGCATCGCCGTCGCCACGCCATCGGTGGCATAGGGCAGGTTCAGCGCCGGATAGGCCGATCCCGGCACCCCATATTGCACGTTGCCGAAATATCCCCCCGCCAGCGGAATGGTCTCGCCCCCATAGGACGGGCCGGATTCCTGGACGTAATAGGGGGTCAGGTTCAGTTCCAGCTCATGCGACAGCACGAATTTCATCGGAACGATGACGTTCAGCAGGTTCGTGTTGTTCTGCGAGAATCGGTAATAACTGACATCGCCCGGCGTATATCGGCCGTCCAGGTTGAAGCTGGTGCCGTACTGCTTCCATTGCTGCAGGGTCGGGTTCAGCATCCCGTTGGCGAACTGGCGGGTGTAGCCGAAGATGAACTTGACGCTGCTGCCCTGGCCCCAGTCCTTCACGAACTTGGAATCGACGTGATAGCGGAACTGGTCGCCCGGCCCGCGCCAGTTGTTCGACGCGGTATAGGAAAACGACGCGAAGCCGCGAATGCCGCTATTGCCGATGTCGCCGGTATTGAAGCGGACGAATTCCTTGTTCGCGCTGTGGGTGCCGCCCATCAGGTCGATATAGCCGCCCATCTTGTGCGCCGGGTCCAGCTCGAAGGTCGAGATCTGGCCGCCCACCGCGTTGATCAGCGGCGCATCGATGTCCGGCGAGCCCTGCGAGACGGTGACGGACCCGATATTTTCATTGTCCACCAGGGTCGAGGTGAAAGGCCCGTAATTGATCGGGTCGGATTCCGGCGCACCCTCGAACAGAAAGCCGATCTGCGTCTGCGTCAGGCCGCGCATGGTCATCGTATCGCCGCCGGTCATGCCCAGCGGATCGACCTTGGCCGACACCACGCCGGGCAGGCTGGCGACCATGTTCGCGATCGTGGTGGTCGGCGTCTGCTTGGCGATATAATCGCGCGTCAGGCCACTTTGCGACCGCGGGGCATGCTCGATCGGCATCAGGCCGCCGCCGGGGGTCGTGTTGGTCACGCCATTGGAACTATAGGTCCCGGCGGTGACCGATACCGTTTCGGCCTCCTGCCCCTGCGGCAGGACCGACATTCCGGTGACCGATGTTCCGGTGACCGAGGTCCCCCCAGCGCCGGCGTCGCCGCCCACCGGACGATGGGCGGAGTCGGACCGGGACTGGGACTGGGACTGGACCAGGTCCTGCGCCAGGACCGCGCCCGATCCGAGGACCGAAACCGAGAACATGACCGTCGTCACGCAAAGCGCGGTCTTGAGCGTCAGGGCCATTGCGAAGCATCCCGTACTATGCGGTTGTTCTGGATAATTATGCCGGATCGACCACGTCCTTCCGTGCAATACTGCACAAAGGACGCGCTATGCTGTTTCCACGGGGGAAACCGCGAATTCGTTACGAATTAAATACGGGATGATTTAGTTCTGCAATAAAAATAAAGTCGCCACAAATTTTTTTGCGGCCCGAGCCGACATCGAAACGGACGCCCCGATATCCGGGATTCCGGCCGCTTCCGGCGGAACGGACCAGGCCGGGAACTTCTCCATAAAATCGATATCTTTCGTCATCGAAAGATCCCCGGATGCGGCCCCGGACCGGATCGGACCAGGCAGGACGACGGAAACCCCATTGACCCGATGATGGTTTGCTGATCGAAATAAGTCACGTCGCCGGATCAATCGCATCACCGGTCCGGCGACGTCACGACTGCGATCCGGTTTTCCCGTGGCCCCTCCCGACGCGCGCCGGTTTCCGGCGATGCGCGGGGCTGGCGCGGCATCGATCCGGGGCCATGCCCCCCTGCCTTTCCTCCCAAGGACCATCGCCATGCTCCGATTCCCGTTCCGCACGATGTGCGCGGCCCTGCTGGCCGCCACGGCCTGCTCCCCCCTCGCGCCAGCCCAGGCGGCGCCGGCGCTGCTGCCCCGCCCGGCGGCGGTGGAGGCCGGACAAGGCGCGTTCGCGCTGACGGGGCCGGTCACGATCGTCGCCCCCGCCGGGGACGAGGCCGCGCGGTTCGCGGCCACGTGGCTGTCGCACGCCCTGCATGACGCGACGGGCGGCCGCTTCGCCGTCGGCGCGGCCGGCACGGCGGGCCGGACCATCGTCCTGGAACGCGCGGCGGTGCCGGGTCTGCCGGCCGAGGGCTATGTCCTGACGGTGGCCCCCGCCGGCATCCGCATCACGGCATCCGACGAGGCCGGCCTGTTCTACGGCGCCGTCACCTTAGCACAGATGCCGGGGGCGCAGATGCCTGGGGCACAGATGCCCGGGACGCAGACGCCCGGCGCCGGCGGCGCCATCGCCGCCGTGCGGATCCGCGACTGGCCGCGCCTGTCCTGGCGCGGCGCGATGCTGGATTCCGCCCGGCATTTTCAGACGCCCGACGCCATCCGCGCCCTGCTGGACGCCATGGCGGCGTTGAAGCTGAACACGCTGCACTGGCACCTGACGGACGACCAGGGGTGGCGGCTGGAAATCCGGCGCTATCCCAGGCTGACCGCGGTCGGCGGGTGGCGGCGGTCGCCGGTGTCGGGCCCCCGGGGCGACGGCGCGCCCTATGGCGGATTCTACAGCCAGGCAGAGGTCCGGGCCATCGTCGCCTACGCCGCCGCGCGCCATATCACCATCGTCCCGGAAATCGAGATGCCGGGCCACGCCCGCGCGGCCATCGCCGCCTATCCCGAATTGGGCGTGACCGGCCGCGACCCCGGCGTCGCGACCGATTACGGCGTCCTGCCCTGGCTGTACAATGTCGACGACCACACGATGCAGTTCGTCCGCGATGTCCTCGACGAAGTCATGGAATTGTTCCCCTCGACCTTCATCCACCTGGGCGGGGACGAAGCCATCAAGGACCAGTGGCGGGCGTCGCCTGCCGTGCAGGCCCGCCTGCACGCCCTGGGCCTGCGTGGCGAGGAGCAACTGGAAAGCTGGTTCATCGAGCAGGGCGGCCGCTACCTGGCCGCCCACGGCCGCCGCATGATCGGGTGGGACGAGATCCTGCGCGGCGGCTTGCCGCCTTCGGCCTCGGTCATGTCGTGGCACGGGGTCGACGGCGCGCTGGCCGCCGCGCGCGCCGGCCATGACGCCGTCGTCGCGCCCGAGCACCTGGTCTATCTCGACTTCCTGCAGGGCGGACCGGCCGACCGCCTGTCCGGCGGGCGCTACCAGCCTGAAGCCATCGCCGGAATCACGGGCTTCGACCCCGCGCCGGCCAGCCTGGCGCCCGAGGTGTCACGGCATATCATCGGGGTCGAGGCGCCGATCTGGACCGAATACCTGACCGACGGGCATGCGGTGCAACAGGCCGCCTTCCCCCGGCTGGACGCGGTGGCCGAGGCCGGCTGGACACCCCAGGCCCTGCGCGCGCCCGCCGATTTCACCGCACGGCTGGCCGTCGAGGTGCTGCGCCAGAAGGCCGCCGGCCTGCCGGTGTCCGACGCCCCCTTCGCGGTCGCGCTGACGGCCCGCCCCGCTCCGGCGGCATCGGGCGGCGCGGCCGCGATCGTGACGATGACCACGCAGAGCGGCTATGGCGCCATCCGCTACACCACGGACGGCAGCCTCCCGACCGCGTCCTCGGTGCTCTATACCCATCCGGTCCATGTCGGGCTGCAGGCCCCGGTGACGGCGGCGACCTTCCTGCCGGATCGCCGGATGCTGGCCGCGCCCACCACGATCCGGGCCGCGGACGCCATCTGGACGCGGCAGAGCGACGCGCTGACCGCCTGCCCCGGCGGCGAATATTCGGTACGGATCCCGCGCACGCCCGATGCGGCATCCAATACCGCGTCGTCGCGCTTCTTCTCGATCGACCCGAACACCGCCTGCTGGGCGTGGCGGGCCGCGCCGTCCGGCGCCACGCAGGTCGCCGTGACCGTCGTGCCGATGGCGTGGTCCTTCATGCAGCCGGGCGAAAAGGCGGCCATCCGCCGCTACCCGGTGTCCGAGCCCGACGGCGTCGTCATCGTGCGCGGCGCGGGCTGCACCGGGCCCGACCTGGCGCGGCTGCCTCTGCCCCCGATGACGGCAGGCGGCCCCGCGGTCACCGCCCGGGGCAGCCTGCCCGCCGACGGCGGCACGCCGCGCGACCTGTGCGTCATCACCGCGTCGCGCCATCCCGGCGCCCCCTACGCGGCCGTCGCCGACATCACGCTGTCGGGGACGCCGCAGGGGGCGCTGTCGGGGGCCGCGGGCCGATAGCGGGGCAGGGATCCGGGGCGGGTCCGGGGCGGGCCGTCCGGCGATCGCCGTCGCGGCATGTCCCCGCCTACCGGTCCAGGCCGAACAGGAATTTCTGCGCCGCCAGGCTGGCGGCGCCGCTGGCGAAACCATCCTTCTGCGCGTCACGCAGATAGAGCGTCGCCTGCCCGTCCGGCCGGCGCATGACATGGGCCTCGACCGTCTGCTGCACCATCGCCCCGAACACCTCCCCTTTCAGGGCGGTATCGAGCATGATGACCACGTGGCTGGGATCGAACATCTGGATCAACTGCGCAATGGCAATGCCCAGCGCCGATGCGGCACGATGCAGGATGGCCAGGGCCTCCGGCCGGCCGGTCTGGGCCATCTGCGCCAGTTCGGCGATATCGCAGGGCAGGCCCGCCTGCCGCGCGGCCGCCCGGATCGCCTGCAGGGTCGCCACGGTCTCCAGGCATCCCCGCTTGCCGCACCGGCACGGCATCGCGCCGATGGCGCCGCCGTCCAGCACGACCGGCGCATGCGAAATTTCGCCCGCTCCGCCGTTATGGCCGCGATGCAGCCGCCCATCGACGATATGCGCGCAGCCGATGCCGTCGCCCACCGCGACCATGCTGAAATCGGGACAGTCCCGCATGATGCCGAACAGATGCTCGCCCAGGATCAGGGCATTCGCATCGTTTTCGATATAGGCTGGGATGTCGCACAATGTCGCCAGATGACCGACGATGTCGACATTGCTCCATCCCAGCGCCGTCGAATACAGGCAGGTGGTACGATCGCGCGAGACGAATCCCGGCAGGGCGACGCCGATCCCCGATATCGGTCCAACCGGCCGCCCGGCGCGGGACACCAGGCCCGGCAACGCCTCGACCAGTTCGGCCAGGCAGTGTTCATGGTCGCGGCGCCGGGGCAGTTCCATCCGGGCCAGCGTCGCGCCATGCAGGTCGGTCAGCAGCAGGATGGTGGGATCGGCCTGCAGGGAGATCCCGACGAAACAGGCGGCATCCGCCTCCAGTCCCAGCAGGACCGAGGGCCGCCCCTGCCCGAACACCAGTTCGCGTTCGCCCAGGATTCCCCGGCCGATCAGTTCCTTGGTCAATATGGAAATGCTCGCCTTGCTCAGGCCGGTAACCCCCGCAAGCCCGGTGCGGCTCATGGTGCCGGCCCGGCTGATCGCGGCCAGGATCTGATACTGCGCCGGTGTGAACATGGATGCCCGCCTGTCCTGTCGTCGGCACTTATTTCGATTCATAAACAATAAAACTGTCAATAGCGTATTTCTCTGACGAAGTGGCTCCGCCATTGGTCGCAGGGGAATGAGCCGGACCCCGGCGGCGTCAATACGCGTTTTTTCCCATTGGAACAGATGTCCAGGATTCCATAGAATTCGGCATCATATTCAAAAAGGAACGGCGGTCATTGACGACGCTGCAGCGCGCCCGCGGACGGTACCGGCTGTCAGCGCGATCTCGTGACGGGCGGACATGCCTGGCTGAACTGGAGCAAGGGGGATGTTGCCGCCTGCTGTTCCCGAAGCGGGCGATTGCGGCGCTCGAGGCCGTCACGGTCAATATTTCCGGTGGCCTTGCGGCCGGGGATCGGATCGAAGGATGGCTGGAATGCGGGCCGGACACGGATTGCCTGGTCACGTCACAGGCTGCCGAGCGGGTCTATCGGGCCCGGGCGGATGATCCCCCCGCGATGGTGGCGTTGAACTGCACCGTCGGGGCGCATGCCCGGTTGGAGTGGCTGCCGCACGGGACGATTTTCTTCGACGGCTGTCGATTGCGGCGGCGCATGACCGTGGAAATGGATGCTTCTTCCAGTTTTCTTTTCCTGGAATATCGGCTCCTGGGCCGGATCGGATCGGGCGAGGCATTGCACCGGCTGGATGTGCACGATCGTCTTTCGGTCAGAAGAAATGGACGTCCCGTCCTGGAAGACAGGATGCGCCTGGAAAGCGGGGACGTCTCGGCGCTCCTGGCGCGCGGCGCGGTAACGGGCGGGCGGGCGGCAATCGCGACCCTGGTCCTGATCGCCGCCGATGCCGAAGCGCGCGTCGCGCAGGTGCGCCACCGTCTTGGTGCCGGCATCGGGGGCGATTTTGCCTGTTCCGCCTGGAACGGCGTGCTGGTGGTGCGCGGCATTGCCCGCCAGGGGCGGGAACTGGAGGCCAGGGTGCGGCATCTGCTGCCCGCCTTGCGGGACCACCGGCCGATGCCGGCGACCTGGCAGTCTTGAGCATGCAGACGCAAAGCCGGCGGGCCTTGCGAAACGGAGGATCGGGCGGGGCATGAAACTGACGCCGCGTGAAAAGGACAAATTGCTGATCGCCATGGCGGCGATCGTGGCCCGCCGGCGCCTGGAGCGCGGCGTGCCGCGCGGCCCGAGGGGCTGGAGGAGATGGTACGGGCCGGAGCATGCTGCCTGAAACTGCACGAGGACTGGGGATCGACCCCGGCGGCGATCGATTGCTGCCTGGGGGTGGCCGATCGCATGGACGTGCAGGTGATGATCCATACCGACACGCTGAACGAAAGCGGGTTCGTCGAGGACACGATCGCCGCCTTCAAGGGACGCACGATCCATGCCTTCCACACCGAGGGCGCGGGCGGAGGGCATGCGCCCGATATCATCCGCGTGGCCGGCCTGCCGAACGTGCTGCCGTCCTCGACCAACCCGACGCGTCCGTTTACGGTCAACACGCTGGACGAGCATCTGGACATGCTCATGGTCTGCCATCATCTGGACCAGAAGGTGCCCGAGGACATCGCCTTCGCCGAAAGCACGCGCGATCCATCGAATGTCGTAAACGAGCAGGTATCGGCACGGGAATCGAGCAGATTATCTATATAGACAGACGCTTCCCAGTGGCCTTGGGCGGGCGTCAGCGTCAGGCGCATGCCAAGCGCCCCGACTTTGGCCACGCGCCCATTGGGATCGCCCAGGGCCTCGAGAAAATCATCTTTCCAAGTATAGCTTGTCTGAAAAGCCGCCCGGTATCGGCTGTTTAACAGCTTGCGGATAAAATCCGTGTTGATGAGCGCGTCTTTCCGCAACCGCACATCGCCCGGCATCGCGACGACGGTGTCGACGCCCTTGACCAGATCATCGGTATCGAGTGGGTCGGTAATAGAACCGTGCCGCACTTCCAGACCGGACGATTGCTGCCGCAGTTTTGCGGGCGTGCACACCAGCGCCCTCACGTGGTGCCCTTCACCCAAGGCTTCCGCGATGAAGTGCTGGCCGGTGCCGCCCGTGGCGCCGAGCAGGAGAAATGTCGCCTGCCGTTCCATGTTCTCTGTCCCATCGTGTTATCGTCATGTTCCGGAGGCCGCTTCGAAATACGTGCCGGTTTCCATATCGGAAAGCAGACCCGGCCGGTTCGGCACCCATCCCAACGCTTGCCGCGTCGTCTTGCTTGTTGCCGGATTGTCGGCGCCGCAGAACGGCGCGAGCCACCCGAAGCGCTTTTGCGCCGCGCGTTTCGTCAGGCTTTCCGTCGGGATGCCCAGCCTGCGCGCGATCACCCCCGCGATATCGGCAAAGGCGATCCCTTCTTCCGCCACGCTATGATAGCAAGCGCCCGCATCGCCGCATTCCAGGGCGAGCCGGAACAGATGCGCTGCGTCGTCGCGATGCACGGCGCACCAGCGATTGCGCCCGTCGCCGACATAATCGGCTGAACCCGCCTTGCGCGCGGCCTTGATGATCTGCGGAACCAGGCCCTTGTCCCCATTGCCATGCACCGACGGCGGCAGTCTCATGATCATCGCCTTGACGCCACGGTCCGCCCACCCGCGAACCGTAGTCTCGGTGGCCGCCCGTGCGGCTCCGGGAGAGCGCGGATCGGGCGGATCCGCCTCCGTCATGCCGCCGCCCGGTGCCAGCCCCATTGTGCCGAACGCAGCGATGAACGGGCGCCCGGAACCTCTCAAGGCGCCTGCCATCGCGTCAATCGCTCCACGGTCCACCTGGGTCATCTCGGCCATGAACCGCGCGACGATACCATTCGGCAAACCGCCGCCGAAAACACGCACGCGCTGCCGCCAGTCGAGCTGCCCGGGTCCATGGATAAAGGCCAGATGAATAACGCCGTCGGCTTTCGATGCCGCGGCAGCAAGGCTGTCCGTGTTGGTCAACGCCCCGCGATGAACGTCTACCCCGGCGGCGACCAGCGATTTCGCAGTCTCGGCAGATCGCGCAAGACCAATGACGGCATGTCCTGCGTCCTGCAGTTCACGTACAACGGCGCGGCCGATAAATCCATTGGCTCCGGTTATAAAAATCCGCATATCATCACCCCTCCGCAGCACCAGGCCGAACCCGGTCGCAGGTCTATCTTTACCACCGCCCCGCAAGCCCGTAGATAATCGAAACTCCTGAAGCGATTATCGAGCGTCCAGAATGGGTGTGCCTCCCGAGATCGACCCCCTCTCGCGGACCATCGCGTTGCTCAAGCCTCGCGTTCTGGCGTGGCGCGTGATTGAGGCGCATGGCGCATGGGCAATTTCGCTCCCCGCGAACCCAGTGATTTCATTCGGGCAGGTTATCGCAGGCAATCCGACGATTGCGATCGGCAACGCCCACACTGCGTCCCTGTCGCCCGGCGACCTCGCCTTTCTGGGGACGACGGAGCCATGGGTGATCGAGACCGGCCCGCACCCGCGCCCGATTGATTTCATGACGGCCATCGCCGAACCTGCACGCCTGTTGCAGACCAACGATCCATCGCCGGTCGTGACGCGCTTCGTGGCCGGAGCGTTCGTTCTGGAGGCGCCCAATACGGCGCTGGTCGCCGATCTGATCCCGCCCTTGCTGCCGGTCTTGCACAATGACGTGGCGGCCGAACGCCTTGGCACGCTTTTGCGTCTGGTTGGTGAGGAATCGACCGCCGACCGGCCGGGTCGCAGCCTCATCCTTGATCGGCTGATCGAAATCATTCTCGTCGAGACGCTGCGCACCCGTCCCGATGCTTTGCCGGATCATGCCCAGCGCCTGCTGATGGCGCTCGACGATCAGAAGCTTGCCCGCGCGCTGCAGGTCATCCACGGCGAGGCGTCGCCGCCCTGGACGGTGGAACGCCTCGCCCGCTATGCTGGCATGTCCCGATCGGCATTTGCCGATCGTTTTGCCAGGACGCTCGGCATGAGCCCGATCAGGTATGCCGCGCAATGGCGCATCCATCAGGCCCGCTCGATGCTTGCCTCCCGTGACATGTCGATCGCGCAGATCGCCCAACAGGCGGGCTTTCAATCGGTCAGTGCCTTCAGTACTGCGTTTAGCCGCTCGACCGGATTATCGCCCACGGCGTATGCGCGCAGCCTGCGAATGGCGCACTGACCCTGACAGCTAGAGTATCCGTTGTGATCAAGCGACTTTTGGGTTCCAAGTTCGATCATCGCGGAGCAGGGCGTTTGCGATGACGACGAGCCTGCGCATGATAGCGGTGATGGCGATCTTGGCGAGTTTCCCCGTAGCCTCGGCGAAGCGACGAGCCTGTCGCGGATTGACCTTGGCGAAGGGCAGGCCGGCCTGCTCAAGGCGCCGCTCCAGATCCCGATGATAGGGGCCGGTCGCCTCGAACACGATCCGTGCCACGACCTGCTTGCCGAGCCAGCGCAACAGGGCGGTGTGCCCACTGCGGGCGTTGAGGAAGCGCCATGTCTCCCCGCCCGGATAAAGCGCCACATCGAGATGAACCTTGGAGATGTCGATCCCGATCGTGATCGCCTGACCGGGTATTTGTATCTTGGAATCAGCGTCGGCCTGCGTCATCTTTTCCATGTCCTATGCTTGTCATCCGGGGCGTGATCCCCGGGTATCCGTTCAGGGCACAAGGAAAAGAAGGGGCGGCCACACTCTAAGTATTCAATGCCGGGATTTGATGGTGCAATCTTTTCGCGAGCATGGAAGGAAGCAAGTTCGCCTATGTCGAACTTCATCAGCAAGCGGACAAAATAGTTGCGCGGGGGGACCGTCTCGATGCTCTGCGCTTCGCCCCGCTATGGAAAACGGAAAATGGCGGGGCCGTGCGCCGGGCGAGGGGCCGGAGCAGCCGGATGAACCGCACTCGCCACTGGCGAAACTGCACCTCGCGCACGCGGTGTGAATCTTCGAAACGGGACAGGCACCATTCCTGATCGTTTCGGGCAGCAGCGTCCACCCGGCGTATATCCGCTGCATCGAGGCATACGAAATGCGTCGGCGCCTGATCGCCTTCTGTCATGTCTCCCGGGATCGAATCGTTCTCGAACCCTATGCCCGCCATACCATCACAAACCTGCGAAACGCCGCGCGCGCCTTCGATATATTGCGCTCCCCCGCCGGTAAGCCCGCGTTGATCATAACCGACGATGGCCAGAAGCGTTATATCGAAAGCCCGGCCTTCAGGGCGCGTTCGCTGCGCGAACAGGGCTACGCGCCGGAATCGGCGGGCGAATGGTCGTCATCCCATCCTCCGCCGCCCCTTGCGGGTCCGGCACGGCACCCTCGCCGCGCCTCGCAAACGGCCGACGGTCATGATCGCCTGTATCACGGCCAGCGGCACCGCGCTGCACCCCAGAACGACGGCCCACATCGTCGCGGTCGGCGGCACCAGATGCAGCGGATGCGAGATCGGCCGCAGATAGGGCGGCAGCGCGAGAAGCACGCCGCACAGCACCAGCGCGCCCCATAGCCACCCGTTCCGCGTCACGTCATTGACCAGGACGCCGGCGCGCGGATCACGCATGTTGAAGCCGTGCCAAAGCTGGCCGAAGGCAAGGGTAAGGAAGGTGACCGTCACCGACTGCCGCGCGTCGAATGCAAACCAGCGCGCCGATGCAAGCGCCGCGAAGGTTCCGGCGGCGAGCACCCCACCCTGCAGCGTGATCGCGACCCATTGCGCCGGCCCCAGGATCGGCTCCTTCGGATCGTGGGGTGGCCGCGTGAGGATACCGGCCTCGCCCTCGCCCATCGCCAGCGCGAAGGCGGGAAATACGTCGGTGACAAGGTTCAGATACAGGAGCTGCAAGGGCAGCACGGGCAGCGGCAACGCCGAGGCCACCGCGATTCCCACCACGATCACCTCGCTCAGATTGCACGACAGAAGATAGGCGACGAAGCGGCGGATGTTGCCGAAGATGATGCGGCCCTGGCGGATCGCCTTGACGATGGTCGGAAAGGCGTCGTCAAGCAGGATCATGGCGGCCGCCTCGCGCGCGACGTCGGTGCCGCGCCGGCCCATCGCCACGCCGATATCCGCCTGCCGCAGCGCCGGCGCGTCGTTGACGCCGTCACCGGTCATGGCGACGACGTCGCCGGCCGCCTGGTAGGCCCTGACAAGCGCCAGCTTCTCGCTCGGGCTGACCCGGAAGATGCGGGCCGCGCGCAACCGCGCCGGATCCGCCAGGGCCAGCCCGGCGATCCCCCCGCCATCGACCGCTTCGCCGGCATCATCGCTCAGCCCGGCGGCACGGCCGATGCTGCGCGCCGTCACGGCGTGGTCGCCCGTCACCATGACGACGCGGATGCCGGCACGGCGGCAATCCCCGATCGCGTCCGGCACGTCGGCACGCACCGGGTCTTCCAGGCCGATCAGGCCGACGAGAACGAGCCCGTCATAAGGCGCGGCATCGGCCCGCGGCACGGTCTTCATCGCACAGGCGATCACGCGCAGGCCCCGCTCGCCCAGATGACCGGCACGGTCGCGCCATTCGGCACGCACGGCTTCATCAAGCGCGACATCCCCTTGGCCGGCGATCACGCGCGCGCAGGCCCCAAGCACCGTTTCGGGCGCGCCCTTCACGGCGACCAGAAAGCCCTCGCGCCCCTCATGCACCGTCGCCATCATCCTGGCCATGGTGTCGAAGGCATGCTCGCGCACCAGCCGATGTCCGGCCAGCACCGACGCCCGCCCGATGCCCGCGCGCAAACCGGCGCGCAGCAGCGCGACTTCCATCGGGTCGCCGCTGCCGCCGTCCCCGGCCCGGTCGAGCTGCGCGTCGTTACAGAGCACGGCGATGCGCAGCAACGATTCCGCCTGCCCGTCGCGGGCGGGCCGAAACGGCGCGGGGTCCGCATCCGCGGCCATTTCAATCTCGCCCGACGGCATGCACAGGCGTCGTACCGTCATCCGGTTCTCGGTCAGGGTGCCGGTCTTGTCGGTCAGGATCACGGTCGTGGCCCCCAGCGTCTCGACCGCCGAAAGGCGCTCGATCAATGCGTTCTGCCGCGCCATGCGCCACATGCCCCGCGCCAGCGCCAATGTCACCACGATGGGCAGCCCCTCGGGAATTGCCGCCACGGCCAGCGCTATCGCGGATTGCAGCATCAGAATCGGATCCCGGCCGCCGATCAGGCCGACGGCCGCGATCGCCGCCGCCACGGCCAGCGTCGCCCAGATCAGTTGCACCGACAGCCGGGCAAGCTCGCGCTCCAGCGGCGAACGGCCAGCATCGGCTTCGAGCACGAGCTGCGTCATCCGACCCAGTTCGGTCGCAAGCCCCGTGCCCACCACGACGCCGACACCGCTGCCGCGCGTCACGGAACTGCCCTTGAACAGCATCGAGACCCGTTCGCCCAGGCGCGCGTCGGGCCCGACCGGCTGCGTGTTTTTATCCGTCGCGACGGACTCGCCGGTCAGGGTCGACTCATCCGCCGCCAGTCCCGACGCCTCGATCAGCCGCAGGTCGGCCGATACCGCGTCGCCCGCATCCAGCAGCACGATGTCGCCCGGCACCAGATCCTCGGCGTGAACGGCGCGCACGCGCCCTGCGCGGCGCACATGCGCGGTGCGCCCGCCAAGCGCCCGCAGTGCCTCGATCGAGCGCACGGCCTTCAGTTCCGTCACGAAACCGATCAGCGCATTGATCGCCAGCACCGCGACGACGGCGCCGCCCGCCTCCCGATCACCGAAATAGAACGCCAGCGCCGCCGCCGCGCCCAGAAGACAGGCCACCGGACCGCCGAACTGATGCAGCAGCAGGCGCGGCGCGCTGACGGCGCGACGCGCGGCGATCCTGTTCGGGCCGAAGACCGCGCGCCGCCCGCGCGCATCGTCTTCATCCAGCCCCTCGTCTGCGGATACGCCAAGCCCCGCAAGCAACGCATGCGCGGGCAGGGCGTGGGGACCTGCCGGCGGCGCCGGCCAGCCGGCAACGCGCTGCGGAGCGATGGCACACTCTCCTCACGGCCTGCGTCGGGCCAACGTGCAGGCTCGCGCGGGGTTTCGCGACATGGCCTTGAACAACGTCAGGACCCAACAGCGTCAGGACCCGCTCGCGCCTGCGCCCCGATCGCTTATCGGAAACATTTTCGGCGACGCAATGCGGAAGCGTGGCATCGTACACACATGCGTGCATAGCTGCGTCAGAAACCGAAATATGCTGTTATAGTTATAAATCGATTCCACGGGGAGGCCGCCATGTCGTGTGACGCTCCGTTCGCCGTTTCCGCGCGTCCTGCCGCGTCGCGGCCCGGTGCTCCGCGCATCCGCGCCACCCGAACCATGCGCATCCGGCCAACTCGGGGCGCGCAGGAAACGGACGGCCGCACTGTCCGGCGGTAATGCTCCCGAGCAGGCCGGGCTCACGATACGCGGCAGACAATGTCGGGATGCCGCGACGACCCCGCGATGGATCCCGCGTTTCGGTCATAACCGCTCCGCCGGAGTTCAATCCTGAGCATGCCGGAAAATTGCCAGCATGACCCTCAACGCGCCCATGGCGGCGTTGCGGCCGCAAGTCCGATAATGGCGCCGGCCCGATATTTACATGCTGGCGAGCCGCCCATGCCGGGCGAAATCGTCTACACGTGCCCCATGCATCCCCAGATCAGGCGGACGGCACCGGGCAACTGCCCGATCTGCGGCATGACGCTGGAACCGGCCGATGTCGGCAAAGAGGTGGGACCCGGCGCCGAACTGCGCGACATGACCCGCCGCTTCTGGATCGGCACGGCACTGACCGCACCGACCGTGATCCTCGAGATGGCGGGGCATGTTCCGTGGCTGCACCTGCATTCCGTCTTGTCGCCCCGGGCTTCGGTATGGCTGCAGTTCGCCATCGGTTCGCCCGTCGTGCTATGGGCCGGCTGGCCGTTCTTCGTACGCGGCTGGGCGTCGGTCCGCAATCGGTCGCTCAACATGTTCAGTCTGATCGCGCTCGGGGTCGGTTCGGCTTATCTTTACAGCCTTGCTGCCACCTTTATGCCACGCCTGTTTCCGAAGGACCTGCGGCAGGATGGCATCATCCCGGTCTATTACGAGGCCGCCGCGGTCATCGTTGTTCTTGTCCTGCTGGGACAGATTCTGGAATTGCGGGCGCGTGAGCAGACTGGCGGCGCCATTCGTGCGCTTCTGAACCTCGCGCCGAAGATGGCGCGGCGCATCCGCCAGGATGGCACAGATGAGGAAATTGCCCTGGATACCGTGCAGATCGGTGACCGGCTCCGCGTCAGGCCGGGCGAAAGTCTGCCGGTGGACGGCGTGGTTCTGGAGGGCCGCAGCGCCGTTGACGAGTCGATGGTGACAGGTGAATCGCTGCCGGTCGGCAAGGAAAAGGACGCCCGGCTGATCGGCGGGACGATCAACGGCTCCGGCACCTTGGTGATGCGGGCGGAAAAGGTCGGTGCTGACACGATGCTGGCACGAATCGTCCACATGGTGTCGGAAGCCCAGCGCAGCCGGGCGCCGATCCAGCGTCTTGCCGATAGTGTCTCGTCCTGGTTCGTTCCCGCCGTGATCCTGATCGCGGCCGTGGCCTTCGCCGCCTGGATGATCCTGGGGCCGAAGCCGGCATTTGCCTATGCGTTGGTTGCATCCGTGTCCGTCCTCATCATTGCTTGTCCCTGTGCGCTGGGTCTTGCGACACCGATGTCGATCATGGTGGGCGTGGGCAAGGGGGCCACGGCGGGCGTCCTGATCAAGAACGCCGAAGCCCTGGAACGTTTCGAGAAGATCGATACCCTGGTCGTCGACAAGACCGGCACGCTGACCGAGGGCAAGCCGCGGATCGTCGCGGTAAATCCGTTGCCGAATTTTGATGAAGCCACGATACTTTCCCTGTGCGCCAGCCTGGAACGCGCCAGCGAACATCCGCTGGCGGGCGCGATCGTTGCTTCGGCCAGGGAACGGGGTATCCCCATGACCGAGGTCGCCGCGTTCGCCGCCTTGACCGGAAAGGGCGTGACCGGACGGATTGGCGCGCATCAGGTGGCTGTCGGCAATGCGGCGCTCCTGCGGAAACTTGGCATCACCAGCGCGCCCCTGGACGCACACGCCGACAGCCTGCGGCGGGATGGCGCGACAACGATGTTCGTCGCGGTGGAAGGTCAGGCGGCGGGCCTTATCGCCGTTGCCGATCCCATCAAGGCGACAACGCCCGCGGCACTCGCCAGCCTGCGTGCGGACGGTATCCGCATCGTCATGCTGACCGGCGACAACCGTACGACCGCACGCGCGGTCGCGGCGAAGCTTGGCATCACCGACATTGAGGCCGAGATATTGCCCCAGCAGAAGCATGCGATCGTCCGGCGCCTGCGAAGCGAAGGACATGCTGTCGCCATGGCCGGCGACGGCGTCAATGACGCCCCGGCGCTTGCCGAGGCCGATATCGGTGTGGCCATGGGTACAGGCACGGATGTCGCCATGCAGAGTGCGGGTATCACCTTGGTCAAGGGTGACCTGGCAGGCATTGCGCGTGCGCGCGCCCTCAGCCGGGCGACGATGCGCAACATTCGCCAAAACCTGATTCTGGCCTTCGTCTATAACGTGCTGGGCATACCGCTGGCTGCGGGGGTTCTCTATCCGGCGTTCGGGTTGCTGCTAAGCCCGGTCGTCGCGGCGGCCGCGATGAGCCTCAGTTCGGTATCGGTGATCGGCAACGCGCTGCGCCTGCGAAGGGTGAAACTGTAAGAGCGCAGCAGCAACAACAATGACTGAGAATCAGACGACACGCAGGAAGGCCATGATTCGTTCGGTGATCGTTTTTCTTGTTGCACCTGTGGCGGCGAGCGTCCCCTGGATTAATTCACTTCGAGATGCGATAAGAGAATTTCAGTCTTATGGTGTAACTCCAGGAATTTCTCAAAATACTGAACGAAAGTTTTACGAACTCGGAACTCGAATTGCCTCTGAAAAATACAGTGTAAATCCACATTTTCTTGATATATGCCAAAAGATTCTGAAACGTGAATGGGAGACTTTAAAACAAGAAATAGCCTCCGCCGGATAAGCGATTCAAAATTGTTTTTTTGAAGAAACTATTCTGTAGGCCCCGCGGTCGGTGTCTGGTTTTGCGGCCAATCTACCTGAAACCGAACTTTCCGTTTACCCCGCAAAGCAGCCGTGAAGACGCCGCTTGAAAGCCGCCGTTGCTCTATGTATATGCAATGGATATACATGGAGCATCACATGCCTTACCGTCGCCAGATCGATGCCTCTCCCCCACGTGAGGCCAAACTCTTTCGGAACAACAAGAGCCAGGCGGTTCGCATTCCGGCCGACTTCGAGTTTCCCGGTGAGCGGGTCCTGATTCACCGGGAGGGTTCACGGCTGATCATCGAACCGGTACCTGGAAAGCGCTTGTCGGCCGTCCTCGCCGAGCTGGAGCCGCTATCAGCCGAAGACGCTTTTCCCGATATCGACAGCACACTGCTTCCGGCGCGGGAAATTGACCTGTGACGGCGCTCTTCATGCTGGACACCAATATCGTCTCTGATCTGGCGCGTAATCCCCAAGGCAGGGCAGCTCACCATATCGTCTCTGTTGGCGACGACGCGATTTGCGTCAGCATCATCACCGCGGCCGAACTCCGCTATGGCTGCGCGAAGAAGGGCTCGCCAAAACTGACGGCGCAGATCGAGGCGATCCTGGCAAGCACCAACGTGCTCGCCCTTGATCTCCCTACCGATGCCGAATACGCCGCCATTCGGGCGGATCTCGAGGCGACCGGAAAGCCGATCGGCCCAAACGATCTCCTAATCGCCGCTCATGCTCGTGCTATCGGCGCGGTGCTCGTAACCGCCAACACCGGTGAATTTGAACGTGTTTGCGGCCTGCAGGTCGAGAATTGGCTCGTTCCTGCATAGACGGTCCAAAGAGGGAGCTGGACATGGCTGGGATCCAAACGACCGGCCCGGCGCCGGTTGAAGACGCAGCGGCATATGCCGCTTGGCTTCGAGCTAGAGCATCATCCGATCAGATGGAATCATCTGATCGGATAAAGATGCTCGCCAAAACAATGATCTAGAGCCGTATCCGTGAACCAGTGTGAACGGATACGACTCTAGAGGTAAACAACAGGCGGAATTCGACCACAAGACGGGGGTGCCGAAAGACGACCCGCGATATCGTGAAAAGGCGTCAGAATGGCATGTTGGTTATGACGGGATGGCGCGATCACCCGAGGCAACGATACGACCGGCAAACAGGTGGGCTAACGCCGTGCGAACCATGACTGACAAGCAGACGACCGGCCGGCTCGTGGCGCGGGCCATCTGAGGAATGCGCGCGCCGGAGCGTTCACTGGTGCCGGACACCGCGGCGACGGGCGGCCAATCGCATGCCTATGTGCTGGCGGTCCGGCCCCGGCTCACACCAGAAGCTCCGCCGATTACCGGCACAGCACCGCCCTGTTCATCGTCGCAGGGATCTTGATGCTGCTGTTGCTCTATTGGCTCCACGGCGCGCCGAAGCATTGATAGGGCAATGCATGCGGCGCCACGCTTGGTCAACCCGAGAAATCCTCGCGGAATCGGTTCATCTGGTGCATACGCTCGTGCAAGACGGTAACAATACCAACCGCGCCATCACTCAATTCCCGCCAATAGATGAAGTGATGCTCATGGCGGCACACGTAACCATGCACGCCAAACGCCGCCGGAATGGGCCGCCACGGGAATTGGCGGCCAGCTATCGCTCTGAAGCGATCGAACAGACCGCGAATATAGGCCTCAGCCTGCGCATCCCCCCAGCGCTCGCGCGTGTAGGTGTAAATCTCATCAAGTCGATGCCCGGCCTGGTCCTGGACTCGGAAATCGGTCATTCCCCGCGCCGGGCATTCCGTCGGATCACGGTGTCGGCATCAAGTGACCGGTAGCTGCTCTCCGGAGCGGCAAAGGCTTGTGTCAGCTCTGCCTTGAGCCGGTCGAACGCCTCGCGGTCGGCACGCTCCATGTCACGGCGGATCAAGTCCCGGACATACTCGCTGACGTTCTCGTATGCACCGTCGTGACCAATATTCGCTGCGACGAAATCGCCGAGAGTTCCGCTGACACGCACGTTCAGGGTCATAGATTTGCTCATCTGCTGCCTCCTGCGTCTGTCCACATTTAGAGGAATTTTGTGGACAAGACAACCCGGCATCGGGCACTTGCTGTGTCGAGGGCGTCCTTATTGCGCTTGAACCAGCGAAGGACGGTACGCTCTCCCGTCGCCTGCTCTTGCCGGCGACGGACATCGACCGCGGATAATCGCTTTCAGCCATGAACTTACTCCACCGATTCCGAAGAAATAGGTGAAGTCTCGTGAGCAGTCTGGGTGACCCCCAGGCTATTCCTTTACTCCGAGGCGCGGTCAGAGACACGCTCATATGTTCCGCCCAAAGGCGGTGGAAATACCAATCGCGCCCGGCCGCGATCGTCCTTAGCATCGGATACCGGGATCAACCCGACAACGATCTGTGCGGGAATCAGCAGGCCGTTAAAATAGAACCAGTCGATCCTCGACAATTACTCGACAAGGTGAAGGCGTTGCTGCGCGCCCGGTTCAGCATCGAGAGGCATGGCGAAGACGAGCGACGATTTTATGAATGATTTTGATCCCCTGATCCGCGTGGTCGATGACGACGCCGATGTCCGTGATTCCTTCGAAACCCTGCTGCGTTCGTCAGGCTACAAAGTTCTCTGTCCGGCTGGGTCATTACAACGGTCTCGATTTTGAACACAAACCTGTGAAGTTTGACGATATAGTTTCAATTTTCCTGGCCTGGTTTTTAGCTGATCGGCCATGCTGCAGTGGCTGTGAAGCCGTTGTACCGGCTCTGGTTTTTAAGACATTGGTTTGAAACTAAGCGATGCGCAAAACTCCAATATTTGTGGGCCTGTTCCTGCTTCGAATGGCGGCGCCAGGACCATTGCGTGCGGCTGAATCGCCCCGCATCGTCGTGCCGATCCAAGAAACGGTCTTGAGCGATGGCGCGCGCCGATATAGCATCACACTCTCCTTCGGTGGCGCCAGGTTCGATGCTGCGCTCGACACAGGTTCGACCGGCCTGAGAATTTTACCGCGCACTGTCGATCCGCAAGGTGTGCTTATGTCCGAAAGGACGGAAACCTATGGTTTCGGTTCGGGAACCGTGTTCGACGGTGTCATTGGCCACGGACGTGTCGGTTTCGGCGACACCGGGAACGCGATTGCCGGTGCCGTCCCGGTTCAGATGATTACGCATGTCAGATGCCACGAGGACAATCCCAAATGTCCTGCGTCACGCGTTGATGCGGATGACTATGAGATTGAAGGAGACGGCCTGCCCCACGAAGGCTTCAGGGCGATCCTCGGACTTCGCACATCGCAGGGCGCCGTTCCCAACCCGCTTCTGGCGATAGGGGTCAGGCGCTGGATCATCGACCTGCCCCTTGATGGCATCCCCAGGACGGGGTGGCTGATCCTGAATCCGACTGATGACGAAATAGCGGGATTTGTGAAAATCCCGATGCTTCCACAGTTTGGCAACGCGCGGAGGCCGGCCTCCGACATCGTGCCGGGATGTCTCGAAAATCTCGATACGCACAGCTCGATTTGCGGCGGTGTGTTGGCTGATACCGGCGCGCCGGGCGTGACGGCGGTCTTTTCCGGCCGCGACGAAGAAATATGGCCGGCCGGCACGCGCGCGGCCCTGACCTTTGGCCAGGCCGATCATACCGTCCAGGCGCGCGAGACCCTGACGATCGGCCGGCGCGCCCATGCTTCGGCACTGAAATTCGTCCGATGGGATTTGCCGATCAATCGTGTATTCGCCGGACTATGTCCCTATTTCGCCTTCTCCATCCTCTATGATCCGGCGAATTTGACCGTCGGGTTCAAGCCGCGTGACGCGCCACCAGGCGGCCCCGTGGGTGAAGTGAACATGCCGCATGAACTGTCCGGCCATCCATGACATCGGTGCCGAAACGAGAATAAGGAAGAATCACAACGCAGGCCGCACGGCACGCGGCGCCTTCGCCCCACCTCCTACCGTTCATCGATCACCCGCTTCGGCAGCAGCGCCGGCACGAACACCAGCGTCGCCAGCAGCGTGCAGGCCAGCGACAGCAGCAGCAGCCGCCCCATGCTCGCCGTCCCCGGATGGTGCGACGCCGCCAGCGACCCGAACGCCGTCCCGGTGGTCAGCGCCGAAAACAGCACCGCCCGCGCCGTGGGGCTCGACAGCGGCGACCGCACCCCCGCGCGCCAGTTCATCACGAAATAGATGTTGAACGACACCCCCACCCCCAGCAGCAGCGGCAGCGCGATGATGTTCGCGAAATTCAACTGCTCCGGCAGCAGCACGACCACCACGACCGTCATCAGCGCCGACAGCAGCAGCGGCGCCAGCACCAGCGCCATGTCCAGCAGCCGGCGCAACGCCACCAGCAGGATCGCCGCGATCATCACGATCGCCGACAGGGCGGCGAACACGAAGGCATGGACCATGGTCGTCGCACTCTCGACGATGTCGATGGCATTGCCGCCCGCATCCGGCGCCACGCTGCGGATCTGCGCGACATAGCGGCGCAGCGCCGCGTCGCTGTCCATCCCCGCGCGCGGATGGACCGACACCAGCGCCCGCCCGTCCGGCAGCAGGTAATCCTGCCGGATCGACGGCGGAATATCGCCGATCCCCACCTTCTGCGCCGACAGCATCCGGCGCAGCAGGTCCAACTGCCCAGGCAGAAACCGCACCAGCGCGCGGTCGGCGGCCATGATCTGCCCGTCCGGCGCCTGCGCCAGCCGCGCCAGCGCCGCCTGGATCCGCCGCAGCGGATCGCCCGCCGGCAGCTTGTCCAGCACCCCGCCCAGGGCGTGCGCCGTCTTGGCCGCCGACCGGCGCAGTGCTGCGGCATCCGGCGCCGGGGCGGGGTTCGGCACCACCAGCGTCGGCAGCAGGATCGACGCCGCATCCTGGATCATCGCCAGCTTGGCCGTCTGGTCCTCCGGCACCAGGGACCCCAGCCACATCGCGTCGTCCACCAGCGGCAGCCGCGACAGCCGCGCCGCCAGCGCCTGGGCCTGCGCCAGGTCCCCCACCAGCACCTGCGCGTCATAGGGCGAGGATTGCGGGTCGCGCATCAGCAGCTTCAGCGTCAGCATCCCCTCCGAATGCGGGTTCTTGGTATGCAGCGGGTCGGCATCGAACGACAGCATCGGACTCAGCGCCGCCCCCAGCACCGCCAGGAAGACGAAGACGCTCAGCACCGGCACCCGCCGCACGCGTAGCGCCCGGTCCATCGGCCGCGCGAAGGCAAAGCCCGTCGCCCGATGCGTCGGCGCCGGCCGGAACAGCCGCAGCAGCGCCGGCAGCAGGGTCACGGTGCAGAGGAAGGCGATCACCATGCCGAACCCGGCAATCAGCCCCAGTTGCGCCACCCCGACGAAGGCCGTGGGCGTAAAGGCCAGGAACCCCGCCATCGTCGCCATGGCGGCCACCAGGATCTGGTGCCCGGTCTCCACCCCCGTCTGCTCCAGCGCCGACTGGACCGGCGGCACCGACCCGTCCGGCAGGCGCTGCGCGCGGAACCGCACCGAAAACTGGATCGCGAAATCCACCGCGATCCCCACGAACAGGATCGCGAAGGCCACCGAAATCAGGTTCAGCGTGCCCACCGCCAGCGCCGCGAACCCCGTCGTCAGCATCAGGCCCGACACCAGCGTAATCACGATTGGCACGATGATCCGCCAGGTCCGCACCGCCAGGAACAGCCACAGCGTCACCAGCAGCAGCGACCCGACCAGCCCCGCGACCATCCCCTGGGCCACGGTGGCGAATTCCTCGTCATTGATCTGCACGTCGCCGGTCAGATGCACCCGCGCATGGCCCGACCGCACGAATTCCAGCCCGGCGATCGCCCGCTGCATGGCCTCGGTGGCCGCGCCGCCCGGCTGGAACGACCCGTAATCCAGCCGCGGCTGGGTCACGACGAACACATATTGCCCGCCCAGGTCGGCCAGGCTGCCCGACAGCATCCGCTCCCAGGACAGCGGCTGGGCCTGGCCGTCGGCCGCCTGCTCCAGCATGGCGGCGAACGCCTCCAGCGCCGGCCGAAAACCCTTCAGGTCCGCCTGGCCCTGCGCCACCCCCAGCGCGATCAGCGACAGCGCGTCGAACAGCCCGCGCCCCGACGGATCGGCCGCCAGCCCCCCCAGGAAAGGCTGTGCCGTCACGGTCGAATCCAGCACCGCCTGCAGGTTCTTCGGGTCCAGGAACAGCAGCCCATGATCGACCAGGTACGGATTCTGCTGCGGCACGTTGACCGACAGGAAATGCGCGCCGTCCTGCCGCAACTGCGCGGCCAGCGCGCGCGCCGTCTCCTGCGCCTCTTCGGGCAGGTCGGCATCGATCACCGCCACCAACTGGTCCTGCTGCTGCGGAAACAGCCGCGCCAGCGTGTCCGACCGCGTCTTCCACGGCAGCTTGGCCGAGAACATGGTGCTGGTGTCGGTCGTCACGTCCAGGCGCCGCATGCTGACGGCCAGCGCCCCACCCACCAGCACCGCGAACAGCAGCAGGACCAGAATGGCACGGCGGGAACAGGCCGCCACCAGGCGGCCGATCGGCAAGGACAGCATGACGGGTAATTCAGCCCCTGAACTTCAGCCCCGGAACACTGGCGACTGGCAAATGGACGGCACGGCCGGCGCGGCCCTCACGCCGCCGCACGGTGGGGCATCGTTTGACCCCGGATGCGCCCGGGATGCAAGGCGCATCTTTCCCTCCCGTCCCCCACGCTCCCAATCCATTGACAAACAAATGGTTTCCAAAGGCACCGCCTTTGGTGGGGTCCGGGGCGAAGCCCCGGAAAAAGACACCGCGTGCTGCGCTCAGCCCCTGATCCGCCGGATCAGCGCCAGGCTCTCGACACAGGCCGCCGCCGCCTCGCGCCCCTTGTTGTGCTCGTCCGTGCGCGAGCGCTCCACCGCCTGCGCGTCGGTATAGGTAGTCAGCACCCCGAACGCGACCGGCACCTCGGTGGCCAGCGAGGCCTGCATCAGCCCCACCGCCGCCCCCAGGCTGATGAACTCGAAATGCGCCGTATCGCCCTTGATGACGCAGCCCAGGCAGATCACGCCCTCATAGCGCCCGGTGCGCGCCAGCGTCTGCGCCAGCAGCGGCAGCTCATAGGCGCCGGGCGCATACAGCACGTCCTCGTCCGCCACGGTGATGTCATGCTCGCGCAGCCATTCCAGCGCCCCGTCGCGCAGCCCGTGGGTCACCGTCTCGTTGAAACGGCTGACCACGATCGCCAGGCGCGGCATCGTCGCAAAGGTCAGGTCGGGGGTCGTGGTCGGTCGATTGGTGCTCATGGTCCGGTCTTCGGCCTCTCTCGTCTCAGGACACGCATGTCGAGACATGCGGGGAAGATATGTACGGGGAAAATATGCGGGGGGCGCCCTATTCGGCGGCCTCGCTCACGGCGGCGCAAAGCTGGTGCCCCATCCGGGTCCGCTTGGCGTCCAGATAGGCCCGGTTGAACGGGTTGGGCGGAATGGCCACCGCCACCCGGTTGCGCACGGCAAAGCCATGGCGTTCCACCGCCACCACCTTGGCCGGGTTGTTGGTCATCAAATCCAGCGTGCGCACGCCCAGCGCGCGCAGGATCGCCCCCGCCGCGGTCCAGTCCCGGGCATCGGTCTCGAATCCCAGCCGATGGTTGGCGTCCACCGTATCCAGCCCCCGGTCCTGCAGCGCATAGGCGCGGATCTTGTTCGCGAGCCCGATCCCCCGCCCCTCATGCCCGCGCAGATACAGCAGCACCCCGGCCTCCGCCGCGCCGATCCGCGCCAGCGCCTCCTGCAGTTGCGCCCCGCAATCGCAGCGCAGCGATCCCAGCGCGTCGCCGGTCACGCATTCCGAATGCAGCCGCACCAGCGGCACCACGCCCGCCCGGCCCGGGTCGCCCTTCACCAGCGCCACATGCTCGGTCCCGTCCGGCGCGCGAAAGGCATGGATCACCAGGTCCTCGCCGCCATAGCTGCTGGGCAGCGCCGCCTCGGCGACCTTCTCGATTCGCCCTAGGGGGTCGGCGGGCTGCGCCCCCTGGCGCGCGACCCAGTCCACCAGCTCGGCGATCGACAGGATCGGCAACCCGTGCCGCGCGGCATAGGGCCGCAGGTCGGCCATCCGCGCCATCGTCCCGTCCTCGTTCATGATCTCGCAGATCACCGCGGCCGGCGCCCGCCCGGCCAGCCGCGCCAGTTCGATCGACGCCTCGGTATGGCCGGGCCGGGCCAGCACCCCCCCCGGCACCGCGCGCAGCGGAAAGATATGGCCCGGCGACACCAGGTCCGCCGGCGTCGCGCCATGCGCCACCGCCGCCTGGATGGTCCGCGCGCGGTCGGCGGCGGAAATCCCGGTCTCCACCCCGTCGCGCGCCTCGATCGACACGGTAAAGGCGGTCTCGCGCGGGCTGGAATTCACCTCCGTCATCATCTTCAGGCCAAGCTGCGCGATGCGCTCGGCCTCCAGCGGCAGGCAGACCAGCCCGCGCCCGTGCGTGACCATGAAATTGATCGCCGCCGGGGTGACCAGGTCGGCGGCCATCACCAGGTCGCCTTCGTTCTCGCGATCCTCGTCATCGACCAGGATCACCATGCCGCCTGCCCGGATCGCCGCTACAGCGGCCGACAGCGCGGGGGTCATGACCGGTATTGACATAGGCTCTCCACATATTTCGCGATCACGTCGACCTCGATATTCACCGCGTCGCCGGGGGCAAGCGTGCCCAGGTTGGTATGGGTCCAGGTATGGGGAATGATCATCAGCGCGACCGGAAACCCGTCCGGCCCCGCCTCGTCCGCGCCGGCCGCCCCGATCTCGTTCACCGTCAGGCTGATCCCGTCCAGCGTGATCGACCCTTTCTCGACCAGATAGCGGCGCAGCGCCCACGGCACGGCGAACACCACGCGCCGCGCCTCTCCCGCCATCTCGACCGACAGCAGCCGGCCGGTGCCGTCCACATGGCCCTGCACGATATGGCCCGACAGCCGGGTGGCCGGGGTGACGGCCCGCTCCAGGTTGACCCGCCCGCCCGCGCGCAACTGGCCCAGGCTGGTCCGGTCCAGCGTCTCGGCACTGATGAAGAAGGACGCGTTCCCCCCATCGTCGAACGCGGTCACCGTCAGGCAGACGCCGTTGACGGCGATGCTCTCGCCCAGCGACAGGTCGCCGATCCCCGTGGCGATCGCGGCATGCAGCGCCCGCTCCCCCCGGCGCGCCGCCGTGACCGTGCCCAGATACTCTATGATGCCGGAAAACATGTTTCCTCCACGAAACGATCGCGCGCCGGCCCGAGCAGCAGCCGCAACGGCGTCTCCTCCCCGCGCCGCGTCGCAAAACACAACTTTTCCCCACTTTCCGCCCCGGCCCGGATGGTCAGCCAGTCATCCCAGACCCCCTCGGCCCGCACCGCCGCCAGCAGCGTCGGCCCCGCCTCGACCAGCGCCCACAACACCCCCGCCGCCCCCAGCATCTCCGGCAGCCGCGCGATGTCGTCGCAGGTCACGATCTCGAACCCCCGCCCCGCCGCCGCCGCGCGCCAATCCTCAGGCACCCGCCCGCGCCGGTCGCACACCGCCAGCACCCGCGCCGCCCGCCCTGCATGGTCCGCCACCCGGCGCACATCCAGCCCCGGCCGGTCCGCCAGCACCGTGCCGCTGCCCGTCACCACCGCATCGGTCGCCCGCCGCAGCCGATGCGCCAGCGTCAGCGCCGCGTCCGAGGTAAACGTCGTCCGCCCCGCCGGCGGGATCATCGACCCTTGGGCATCCAGCGCCTGCTTGACCGTCAGCCACGCACGGCCGGTGCGCGACCAATGGACGAAGGGCGCAATCAGCGCGCGGCAGTCCGCCGCCAGCGCCAGGCCCGCCGGATCATCCCGCTCGGCCAGCCCGTGCACGGCACACCCGGCCGCGCGCAGCCTCTCGCCCCCACCGCCCGCGACCCGGGGATTGGGATCCGCCGCGCCGATCCAGACGGTGCGGATCGGCGATGCCAGGATGGCTTCGGAACAGGGGCCGGTACGGCCGGTATGGTTGCAGGGTTCCAGCGTCACGACCGCGATCGCCGCGCGGTCCATCAGCCCCTGGTCGGCACATTGGCGCAGGGCTAGGGCCTCGGCGTGCGCGGCACCCGCGCGATGATGGGCGGCAACGGTCAGGATCGTCCCGTCGGCATCCAGGATGGCGCAGCCGACGGGGGGGTTGGGCGCCGTCGCGCCCATATGGCGCACGGCCTCGTCCAGCGCCGCGCGGAACGCCAGGTCGATATGCGCCAATCCGGGAGGGGAGGGGAATACGCGCGACGACCCGACCGGATCGTCAGCCGCCTCCATCGTCCCCGAGCCTGTCGAACGCATAACCACGACAAACGGTCCCATCCATCCGGACGGACCCGGGGCGCACACGCCCATGTCGCCGCGCCAGGACATGGCACGGCCGCACAGGCAGCGTTCTCTATCATCCGGACTGTAACCGTCGGCCCCGGAATCTCACCGGATCTGCTGTCCCCGTCCGGCCAACGGCCTGACGGGCGCTCGCGGGCTGATGCGAACCGGTCCAAGGACCAGGCGCAAATACCGCCGGTGGGGACTTTCACCCCGCCCCGAGAACGTCAATTCAACCGGCCATCACGACCGGAACGAATTTATTATTGGGAAAGAACCGGCGAAAATGCAAGAGCGGACGCGTCGCTCTTGCATTCTGCATCCCCACCCGCCTCAGTTCGGCGACGCGGACGTCGCCCGGGTGATGGCATTCTGCGTGACCCGCGCCCCGCGTGAGACATCATGGCCGACCGAACTGACATCCTGGCCGGCGCCACGAATGGTGTTGCATGCCGACAGCCCGGCCGAGACACCAAGCAGCGCGGCGGTCAGAAAGACGGTCCGGAACAGCGGCAATACCCCAAAACGGGCCTGGAACATGAATATCTCCTTCACTGGTTGTTATCTCCGGGAAAAACTCTGAAACTGTCCGGCGTTCCCTATCCGCCTCGGGCAGGAGCCCGTATCTGCCCGCCATGAGCCCGACCGAACCTGCCGTCATTGCCGTATATTTGGCCATTCTGGTCGCGGTGTCACTGTTCCTGTCGCGCGGCCGTCACGCCGCCGCAGATTACCTGGTCGGCCGTCACGATATGCCGACCTGGGCAATCTGCCTGTCGATCGTGGCGACCGAGACATCGACCCTGACCGTGATCAGCGTGCCGGGCGTTGCCTACGGCCATGGCATGGTTTTTGTCGGGCTCGGCGCCGGATACATCATCGGTCGCGCTGTCGTGGCCTGGATCCTGCTGCCGCTCTACATGCGCCAGGGCATGACCAGCGCGTATCAATATCTGGGTCAGCGTTTCGGCCGGACCATGCAGCGTCTCGCGGCCGGCGCCTTCCTGCTGACCCGGCTGCTGGCCGAAGGCGTACGGCTCTTCGCCTCCACCCTGCCGATCTGCGCGCTGCTGGCGGCAGCCCACCTGCCGGCGGGGCAGATGCCGGTGCTGCTTGGGCTGACTCTCCTGACCGCCCTTTATACATCCATCGGCGGCCTGCGGGCCGTGGTCTGGTCAGACAGCATCCAGTTCGGTGTCTATGCCCTGGGCGCCGCATTCTGCGTCGCGATCCTGCTGCCGCGCAGCGCAGGAGGGGCCTTGGATGCCGCTCCGTTGCACGCGGCCTGGCAGGCCGGACGATTTGCACTGTTCACCCATGGCAGTGCGATCCTGTCCGCCCCCTACGCCCCGCTGACGGCCCTTGTAGGAGGAGCGATCCTCTCCATGGCCTCGCACGGCGCGGATCAGTTGATGGTCCAGCGGGTGCTTGCCGCCCGTTCGCTGCGCGCGGCGCGCCTGGCCATGGTCGGCAGCGCCGTCGTCGTCACCCTGCTGTTCGGCGTGCTGTCCGCTATCGGGGTTCTGCTCTGGATCCGCCGGGCGGGCGCGACCCCGGCCGCACTCGGCCTGGCATCGCCCGACGGCCTGTTCCCGGCCTTCATCGCCCATGACGTGCCGCCCATGCTGGCTGGCCTGCTGGTCGCAGGCATCGTCGGCGCCACGATGGGATCGCTGTCCTCGGCCCTGAACGCCATGACGGGTTCGACGCTCTCCGACCTGCTGCCGTCCAGCATGACGCAGGGACGGAGCGTGGTTGCATTGTCGCGGGCCATCACTGCGGCATGGGCGTTGCTGCTGGTCGTCGCGGCCTCCTGCTTCTCATCCACCAGCCAGTCGGTGGTGATTTTCGGTCTTTCCATTGCCGGTTATTCCTACGGGGCGCTTCTGGGGGCATTCTTGTTCGGGATGCTGGTCCCCGGTGCGCGGCCACGTGACGCGCTCGCGGCGTTTCTCGGCACGCTGGTCATCATGGCGGTGCTGATTCTCATGCATCCCGGCGGCCATGCCATCGCCTTTCCCTGGCTGGTGCCGATCGGCGTGGCAACCATGCTGGTAATCGGCACGATGTCCCGCCTGATGCCGGGACGCTCCTGCGCCTGAGGCATCCGGCACATGGTCACGCAGTCTTGCGGCATCCGGCAGGCCGACCTGCGCGTAACGGGACGGTGCACGTCACGTGAAAACAATCGCGTCGGGAGGCTTGCGTGCCAGGAACCTGCGCTGCAAATGCCAGCCGGCCCGCCGGGCTGCCGAAACGGGCCGTCCGGCCGTGACCTTTCATTTCGATCCGGCCCGGGACATTTTGCCGGCCCCCGCCGGCTTCATTTTCATGCCTGACGCGTTCCCGGGCGGCTTCGACGCCGCCAGCGGCGGCTTCATGATCGGGCTCGAGGCGGGCGAGCTGGTGGGCGGGTTCCGCGTCACGACGCTTTGCTGCAACCGGGCCGGGATGTGCCACGGTGGCAAGCTGGCCAGCGTCTGCGACGTCTATCTCCTGCTTGCCGCCCTGTTCCGCGAGGATCTGCGGGCGGCGTTCCTGCCGACAGTCTCCCTGACGCTGGATTTCATGGCCCCGGCCATGCATGGCGCATGGGTCGAATTGCGGGCCGAAACGCTGCGCATTACGCGCAGCCTGGTCTTCGCCCAGGGACTGGCCACGGTCGAGGGCACGCCCGTGGCACGCAGCAGCGCGATCTATCACCGCACAGCGCCTCAGGACGGCGACAGCCAGGATACCGGTGCCGCCCTGCGTGCGCTCCTGGGCCACATGCCCGCGACGCAGAGCAAAATTATCCCCTGATTATCAATCGAACTGTCCGGATCCGACACCCGGCGCAGAAGCCGGGCAAGGGCGGATGCCGCCCTTCTTCAGTCGCCTTTCCCCGGTGGCGGCCCCCGCGCACCTGGGCCTGAAACAGGAATGTAAAAAAATGGACAAAGGGGGGTTGTCGTTTCCGACCCTCTCGGCTAAACACCGGCCCACGCTGCACCCGTAGCTCAATTGGATAGAGCACCAGACTACGAATCTGGGGGTTAGAGGTTCGAGTCCTTTCGGGTGCGCCACCTTCCTTACAAATAGCATGTAAAATCAATCACTTAATGAAGTGTGGTCGATTTTAACCCCTGAATAAACCCATGAAAGAACATGGGTTAGACAGGCACGCTCGGGGACATCTACGGACGATTGTTTATGTCGCGACCCTCCCGAGGCACCGGTAAACCGACGTCCGGCCGATCCCCAGCCGCTTGGCGATCTCGGTGGGGCTGATCCCTTCATCCGCCAGTTTGCGGACCTCATCAGCTTGGCTTCGCGCGGTGGGTTTCCGGCCTAGATAGCGCCCCTCCGCCTTGGCCTTGGCGATTCCTTCCCGCTGGCGTTCCAGCATCAGGTCGCGCTCGAACTCGGCCACCGCCGCAAGCATGGACAGCATCAGCTTGCTGGTCGGGCTGCTGGTGTCGAGCGTCTGACCGCCCATCGATAGGATGACCAGTTCGCCCCCCTTGGCCTTGATGCGCTCCACGAATGCCAGAAGGTCGGCCGTCGATCGCGCCAGCCGGTCCGGCTTGCACACCACCAGAGCGTCGCCCCGGCGGAGATAGTCGATAGCCATTTCCAGTTCCGGCCTGACAGTGACGGTGCCCGACACCTGTTCCGTGAACACCCTGTCGCAACCCTGCGCCTCAAGGTCCCGCACCTGGGCGGCCATCCCTGCCATCTGGTCTGTCGTGCTGGTCCGCGCATATCCGATCCGCATGGGCTGTTCCTTCGGCAATCTGTTCCAAAATCTCTTAGAGATTATGCCGGGACTGTTCCAAAACATCAAATGGTATTTTATTGGAACAGAATTCTGTTCCACCCCGGACGTTCCGCTGGGGCTAGCCCTATTGGAACAGTGGGGAACGCACAGGAACATCGGCGAACCGCCAGAGACGTTGCATATGATACGCTGTTAGCGTATAAATGAGCCACGACGGATGCCGGGCGCCTGTTCGACTGGGACGACGCTAAGAGCGATCGATGCTTTGCAGAACGCGGTTTCGATTTTGCATACGCGGCGCGCTTGTTCCTGGGCGACGTGCTGGAACGTGTGGATGACCGGCACGATTATGGGGAAACCCGCATCCAGGCAGCCGGCCAGATCGACGGACGCCCATTCATGGTGGTCTATACCCAGCGCGACGATGTGACGTGGATCATCTCGGCGCGGTTCATGCACCAGAAGGAATGGAACAGATGGCAAGAATGACCCTCGACCAGATCTGGGCTTCGGGCGGCCGCGTGGACCGGGCACGCCTTGATGCGACGACGGACGCGGATATTGCGGGCCAGGCCCGGGAAGATGGTACGGACACGCCGCTGGGGCCGCACGAGGTCTACCCAACGCCGGCAACGGTGCGCCGGCATCTTGGCCTGACGCAGACCGCAATTGCTGATCTGGTCGGCGTTCCAGTTGCGACCTGGCGGAATTGGGAACAGGGTCGGGTGACGCTTGACCCCGCAGTGCGGACGCTGCTGCGCGTGCTCTGGCGTGAACCGGACGCGTTCAAGCGGGCAATGGCGGCTGCATAGGGGACGGACAACCGCACTCAGAAGCGCTCCTGATCTTCTTAGTTGATCACCACCTGGTAGACCGGTGTCGGGCCGCCCTCGATCTCGGTGACCTGCTTCGCCTTGCCATAGGCCCGGTCGAGGATTTCTTTCCCGGCCGCCACCTGCACCGCGTGCGATTCACCGTTCAGGGCCAGCCAGGCCAGACGTTCCAGGATCTCGGGCCCGTATTGCCCGGCCATGGCCCGCACATCCGCCGTCACCTTGTTCGGCGTGCCCTTCGTCCGACCGCCGGTCTTGCGTCCATCTGCCATCGTCTACTTCCGTCTACTTTCCTCGGGAAAAGCCGGGTTTTGGTCTATTTCTGGTCTACTTTCGCCGCTTGCTCAGCATCATTTACTATGACGTATTTTTAACCCATGGTAGCGCAGCAGGGTAAACGAAAGTGTGGATGGTCGCATGGACGGAGGCTATCGCGAGGACACCGGAAAGCCGCCATTGCCAGGCGAAATCCTTGACCGATGCTTCCTCTCCGGAACCGGGAAAAGTCGTTCCGAAATTGCGCTCCTGCTGGGAATTTCCCGTCCAACCCTTTGGGCCATCATCAAAGGGAAGGCGCCTATCCGGACGCCGACGGCCGCGCGCCTCGGAAGAATGTTCGGTACAGGCGCGGCTTTCTGGCTTCACCTTCAGGCCGATCACGACGCTTGGAATGCTGAGCGCAACATCGATCTCTCGGGCATTCCTACACTTCAACGGAAAGCCACGCCGAGGATGTCGCGCGGCACATAGGCGCCCCAGAGGGCCATCAGTTCCCCTGCACCCAGGACATCAGTGTCACAGAATTTGCCCCTCCCGACGTTCCGAAAAATATTTTGGTGTATCCAGATGCACCAAGAAAGCCGGATGATTTCGAAGTTGAATAAAGTGTGGTGAAATTATACCCATCCATCGATATCATGAAATATACATTTGTTCCATCGTCTCTTATCTTTAATAATGTAGTTGGTTCCCAATAATGACTCTGCGATGATTCTTTTGCCGTCGAATTGTAACTTGAGATACTGTTGAAATTTTGAACCCAAATATAGCCAGTAGAATCGGTTCTTATAATCTGAAGCTGGGTTCCGTTCGTAAATCCAATGGTAGTGAGGCCGGTATTGCTCACCGGTTCAGGGGCAGATGCCGCCAGGACGGTAATCGAATACGGCGGTGCGGGAGCCGCAAGAGTGAAGCCAAAGCCCGATCCTGGCGTTCCCGTCACGAGAACCCCATTCGGAGCGTTCGTGACGGCCGGCGCCGCTCCGACGAGGGTTATGGACCCCAGCGACGCAACCGTAGGCGTGGGGGACAGGACCTTGCTGTAGAGCCCAGATCCCGCACCCGCGGCTGGCGCGGCCCAGGTTCCATCGGCCCTCAGGAAGTTCGCCGTGCCGCCGCCGCTGGCCGGCACCGCGCCCGACAGGCTGGACGTGAAGGGCTGGACCAGGGCGGTCAGTTGCGCCGGGGTCAGCGCCGACGGCGCGGTTGTGCTGCCGCTGACATTGCCCAGCACGGTGCTGTTCCCAATTGGGCCGAGCGACACGGTCACGTTCCCCGTGGTGCCGCCGCCGGCCAGGCCCGTACCCGCCGTCAAGCCGGTCAGCGTCGCGGGATTGCCGTCGCTGGTCCCGCAGGAAAACGTCCCCGTCGCCGGCACATAGTTCAGATGGTTGCCCCCGCTGTCGGGACAGGCCGGCAATTCCCCATGCCCGACCGGCCCCACGATCTGCGCGCGGGCGGGAACGGCCGGCACCAGGCCGGCCAGGATCAGCGGGATCGTCAGGATCGTCTTCATTCCGAATACCATTGCGTTGTCGTGTTCTTCCAGAAGGTCGCGCCCCCGCCGGCCAGGATCGTGACGGGCGCGTTCGCCGTCCCCGCGTCGATCGCCCCGCCCGACGGCGGATAGACCAGCAGCGCCGCCGGCGACGGCGGCTGGGGTTGACAGCGGGACTTTGGGGGATGGATCGAGCGCATACGGCACCTGCAATCGCGCACGAATCCCATCATGGGATCTGCATCGGATGGCGGGCGGTGCCTGTGCCCTGATGAAATGACTTTAGCGTCGCAGGATGCGCGCATGCAACATGAAGAAGAATGCAGACAGGAAATGGAGATAGAATAGGTCACACCAACGAAACCGGGCGGTCGGAAATTTTCCGAACAGGGCATCCGAACCAGAGAGAGACGACATGACGAACCAGAACACCGCAGGTCAGCAACGCGACAATTCCGGGGCTCTGTTCCTGAACAGCCGCCGCAAATCGGACAAAGCGCCGGACTATGTCGGCACATTGATGGTGAACGGTCATCCGATGGAGATTTGCGCCTGGGTCCGGCAGGGAAAATATAGCGAGTTCCTGTCGATCAAAGTCCAGGAATCTGCGCCCACCTCGCGGCATACGCAGCCCCAGAGCGGCGCGCAGCGGCCGACCCCTGAACAGGTGGCTGCCGCCGAGGCCCAGCGTGGCAGGATGATGCGAGGTGCCGGCTGGGGGTGAACGACCAAGACCGGCCGATATCTTGGCTGACCCCGCTTACGCTGTTCCGCGCCCGGCGGGCATGATCTCCATGGTGTAAATCCGACGACAGACCCCGGCATCCAGAACCTGCTGCCACGCGGCACGGGCAACTCCGTCTCCGGCGCCGCGCCCGATGAAGATCCCCCACACCCTTGCCGCAGCCAGCAGGAGTTCCTGCCGGAACTCGTCTTCCGTGCTGCCAATCAGCAGATTCCGATCCGCCACCCCAAAACCCACATGCGCGGGAAACATGTCACCTGGCTCTGTGCTCATTGGCAGCGCGCTCCTTGAAAAACCGGGTAGATCTCTGGTCCCGTTGGTTTGCTGCCCTGTCTGGCATTCGCGGTGCGGTAGGCGCGATTCGTCATGCTCGTTCTTTCTTTGTCGGGTGTGATGGCTCGGACGTGATGATCGGAATGTTCAGCGGAGCCGGATGACAGTTGCGGCAACGCCACCCCTGCGGGTGCTCGGCCTCGCGCCACCATGTCGTTCCCCGGCAACAGTGGCAGGCAGTGCCATCCGGAACCGGGATCCCGTCCAGGTCGACCCATGACGGAGACCGTAAGTTCGAGCGTGCTTCGACTAGGAAAGGGGTAATATCGATCCGCTCTGCCTCGCGCGGCGACATGACGCGGAAAATCCCCTCATCTTCCGACCACGCGACGCGCCACCCGCGCGCCAGGCTGTCGGCGGCTATGGCGACTTCACGCCGACAGAGAGCCAGCCGCTGCGGAAACTCAGCCTCGATCGCTTCCGGCGGCAGCTTGCCCGACAGGCGGGGGCGGCCGGCATCGACCAGCACCCGCACCCCGTAATGCTCCGCTTCCGTCAGCAGGGCCTGGGCCGGCCCTCTCAAAGCCGAGCGGCGTTCGTCGTCCGTCACGGCCGCCAGGTCGATGGAATTGGCGCTCGGTAGTGGTGCAACCTGCCCGGTGTCCGTCATGGGATCAGCGGTCGCCGGATCGGAGGCCCAGCGCAGAAGGTTCTGGCTCACCATGGGCGCACCTCCCGCCGACCATATCCAAATCCGGTCGGACAAGTCGGGCAGGTCGGACGAAACATGAAAAATGGCTGTTTTCTGCCGATTGTGGATAGAGGTTTTCTGTCCGACTCATGTTTTTTTAAATCGGACAGGTCGGACAAATGGCCAATAGAATCACACGCAGTTTCGACATGTGCGACTGCGTTGCGGAGGCCGTCGGAAGTCGCCGATCTGACGGGATGGGCGGATTTCTGCCGTTTCTCATGACCTCTCTGACTTGTCCGACCGCAAATATGCCCACGGTGGTGAATGGAGGCGTCTTCAATCATGGTCGCCCCCCAAGATGTCGCCCTTGATAAGATAGACGCGGGGGCGTCCTTCGCCTGGGACCGGCACACGACATGCCAGGTTTTTCCCGTCGCCCGGGATCAATAGCCCTGCCTCCTTGAGAGCCTTCGCCGCACGGGGCGCATCGAGCCCCTTGCACACCTCCGAGCGAAACATCTCCGGCAAGATCAGATATTCCCACCGATCGCCATTCGTCGTCCCCACGCGCCGCTTGAAGCCCGCGCGGTTGATGGTGCGGATCCGGTCGTCCGTCCTATCGTCGCCGGTTAGGGGATCGGGCGTCAGGTTCGTAAAGCGGCTTTCCCCGTGCTGCTCGATGAAGGCACGGACCTGCTCGATCGCCTGGCGGTCTTCGCTGGCACCGACGCCACCCCGTTCCGCAAGCCATGCTTTGAAGCATACCCCCGCGGCGCGGAATGCCTCTCCCTGTGGCCAGGGCAACACCTGATAGTCGATCGCCAGTTCGCCAGCCGCCGCGATCAGGGCGAAACGCGCGGCGACGCTGCGCACCTGCCCATCCGCGCCGGCCGGCATAAAGGCCGTCTCGAAATTGCGCCGGATGTCCTTGATGAAACCCAGCAGCACATCGGACTCGTCGCTGCGGTCCTGCGTCAGGCGCCCCAGAAAGGCCCGCGAAGCGGTGCCGTAATGGGTCCGGGCAGCCACCCGCAGGTGGTCCGCCAGCGCGCCCGGAGATTCAAGTCCGTGCAGCGCTTCGAACAGCCCCATGCCGGCGCCGGCGTCTGCAGGCACGTTCACCAGGCGCACCTCCTGTCCTGCCATGGTCCGGTTGCCGTGCTCGCCCATCTTGGCGGCCAGCGTCACTTCGCCGGTGGAAAGGAACAGTACGTGCCAGGTCTTGCGTGCCCGCGCATTGCCGCTGCGCGCCGCCCGGGTCTTCCCCGAGTTGTTCGCCAGCAGATAGGTGATCTCCCCCACCTCCCGGCTGTCGGCCTGGCCCATCTCGTCCAGGATCAGCACCGTGTCGGAGGTTTCAGAAGCAATCCCCTCCAGGCCGTTCGCCGTGCCGCGCCAGGATCTGACCTGCCCGTCACGATCACCTCGCCCCCACACGCTGCCGGCCAGATAGGCTGCCGTCGATTTCCCCGACTGCGCCTTGCCGACAAGGTGGACGCCGCCGGATTGCTCACCCGCGATATCCAGCAGCGGGCCGGCGAACGCCGCGGCAACGAACAGCGCCAGCCGGCTGTTCCCCACCGCATACGCCGCAATCCCGCGCTGCCAGTCGGCCAGCGTGCCCGCGGCCTGGAATTCCTGGCCGGTGGCCGCTCGATCGGACTGGAAGATGACGGAGCGCGCCCCAGCGCCCAGCGTTAGACCGCCCGGCAGGACAAAGGCCGATCCCTTCGGCGTATCGTGCCATCCTGACCGGTCCACGCAGCGCAGGCGCGTCTTGGTCTTCACACTGGCGATGAACTGGCGAAAGTGACGTGTCCCGGCGATTGAGCAATTCAGCCCAGCGTCCTCCAACTCGCCGGCGATTTCCTTTCCCTCGCCATGCACCAGGCGCTTCGGAATCGACCACTGATGGGTACGGCCGTCACGATCCACCCAACGGATCAGCAGCCCCCATGCTTGGCCGGTCCCGTCATTTGTCTCGGCAACCACATCGAAGGGCGCCGCGATCCAGATATCTGGCTTGACGTCATCTCCCGTCTGCTCCGGCCGGAAGAAAAGACCGCCTGGCTTCATCAGATAGCCGCTCGGCATTTCGACATTCGACGCGGCGAGCGGGGCACGCTCCAGCGCAGTCCGTAGTGGCTCGGGATCTTCGCTCCATTCCGCTATTTCATCAGGCAGCGGATCGGCCAGATCCCAGGCATCCGGGAGCCCGGCGGGCAGTTCCACCTTCTTGACGATGCCGGCACCGGCCTCGCGTAGCAGCCGTATGACGTCGTCGACCCACATCTGGCCAGGCTCATCGTTGTCGGGCCAGAGAATCACATTGCGCCCGGCCAGCGCCGACCAGTCGCTATTGCCGGCCGCCTTGCTGCCCCCGGGGGAAGTTATGGCGACGTGATCTGGAAATAAGAGCGCCGCGGCGTCGGCGGTCTTTTCGCCTTCCACAAGAAGAACCGGCGCATCGGGCAAAATGGCCAGCCGATCGAGCCCATACAGCGGGAGCGGCTTGACCGGCTGCTTCCAGTGCCATCCAGTTTCGTCGCGGCGGACGCCCTTGCGATCGGTCCAGACACGACGTCCGAAGGTCAGCGGCAGCACAACCTTGCCACCTTTCTCGTCCGGCTTGCGGAAGCGGGCGCAGAGTGGCCGACCCTCCGCATCCCGATAGACCCAAAGTTTGGTCGCGCCCCGCGGTAGAGCCGGCTCCTTGGGTGCTGGCATGATCGGCTGCCAGATCTCCCGTTCGCTGCCCAGGTTAGTCGCGTGGGCCATTTCCGCATGGGTGAGGGGATGAAACGGATCACCGGGCTGGATATCGGATGTCAGTCCACGCGGAGGGGGAGGGGGCACCGCGTTCATGCCTCACCTCCCAGCCCGAGCATGACGGCCAGCCGCTGGGCGGCGTCTCCCTGCTTCAGGTCGAACAGGTAGGCGGCCAGAGACACGGGATCGCCACCGCGATCGCCGGTCGCAAAATCGGACCAGCGGCAGGTATTCATGTTCACCTTGAAGGACCCGGGCGATCGATCGGCCCGGCGAGGATTGCAGGCCACCCACTCGTTACCCAGGCGCTTGCCGTCCGGCAGCCAGCGCGCCAGCAGAGACGGCAGCACGCCGAGGGCGGTCCGGTTGATGTGGTCGAAGTCGAGGCGGGGGATGGGAATGCTCATTCCTCGTCCTCCTGGCCAAGGCTATGGCGTCCCATCTGGATGAGGTTGCGACAGCGCTCTTCCAGACTCATGCCCACCTGGAGAACCTTCGTCGCGCCAATGCCGGCCCGATAGAACTCGTTCTCGAAGGCGCCATCGTCCGGCAGGAAGCCACACTGCCGGAAAGCGCCGATCGTGCCCTGGGCGACGAAATGCGGTGCGATCAGAACGTCCCCCGCATCCGTGTGCACTGTCCTGACACTGTCCTGGAACGAGCCTGAGCGTGTCATCTGGAGGAAGGTGTCCTGCGCATCTGTCGACAGCCC
The DNA here is from genome assembly GCF_038719015.1 of Nguyenibacter vanlangensis. NCBI lineage: Bacteria > Pseudomonadati > Pseudomonadota > Alphaproteobacteria > Acetobacterales > Acetobacteraceae > Nguyenibacter > Nguyenibacter vanlangensis. The sequence goes on along the minus strand of NZ_CP152276.1, from coordinate 2,779,343 downwards.
GGCCGCACTCACAAGGTCGGCGCACGAATGCCACGGCAGGGCGACTACGCCGTTGGGGGCAGCGAAGAACCGGATGGCGCGTCCACGCAACTGGCCGATATAGATGGGATTGTGCAGGGGTTTCATCCGACTGCCCTCCCGGTCAAACGGAACCAGTGCCGGATTGCGGCATCCATCGTGACGTCCGCTCTGGCCTTGGCTACAGATTCGCTCTCGCCCTTCCCGGTCCAGGCCGTCATCGCGATCGTCACAGCGGCGGTCAGCCCATGTTGGAACTGGTCGTCAGAACTGTTCTTGCTCTGATGGTAATCGGCCAGCATCACGCCCAGCCGGTGAGGCGTGACAGTCGCAAGGTCCGGGCCGTGATCCTCACTGGCGTAGATTTCATCCAGACGGGAAAATGCCCCTTTGGCAGCAAGCCGGGCGTTTTCGTTTCCGTCCTGCTCCGACATCACCCCTTGCGAAACCATGGCGTCGATGAATGTGACGATGCGTTCGGCGATACGATGAACGGCGACGCCCAACGGCAGGCGGTATTCCCGGCACATGTCGGCCATTATGTATCCGGCCCCTGCCATATTGACGCGGGTTTCCCCGTCGATCTGGACCTTGTATTCCGGCGGCATGGTTGCCCAGATCTTCTCGGCCGCCACCTCGGGGCCGATGTCCTTGGGGCGATGATCCATCACCGGCCAGTCGTGAACGGCGCTGATACGCTGGCAGAATTGGCTGGCCTGCAAGGCGTCCATGGCGCAGGCCAGCGGGCAATCCGTGCCATCATTGAAAATGACGGTGTGGAGATAACGTCCCTCGATCGGACGAGCCCACAGGCGGGGCACAGTTTTCCCGTTGCGGACGCACGTCGGGCGCCCGCGCTTTTTCAAGCTCGGCATTTGCACTTTCCTATGTGCTGCCGGCGCTTTTGGCTTGCCGATCGGCCCAACGTAGACCTACAAACCGAATGTCGCGTTCAGTTGTCGGTGTGTTCTGTTGGGTCGTCGGCTTGCCTAATGGCAGCCGGCGATTTCTTTTTCAGGCGACCGGTGTGGATATGCGCGGCAGACTGGCGAAATAGTCTTCGACACTGGCGATTCGAACCCGTGTCGCCGATCCGAACTTCACCGCCTCGAAGGCGCCCTGGTTCAACAGCCGATAGAACGTGCTGTGACCCATTCCGAAACGGCGCTGGATTTCCTTCGGGCTGGTGAAGATTTGGTTGTAGGAGGTGGATACGTCATGCCGGCCGATGCTTTCATCGTCACGCATGCTCATCACGGAGGTATTCCGCATATTACAGGCCCAATAAAATGGAATGCGGCAGGCCGGAGACGCGCGCAAACGGGCACCTCCAACGCGACATCGCATTCACGATGGTTGGAATCCGGGCGCGTGAGAGCGCTCCGGCGACGGATTGATTTTTTGCCTGGATTGACGCCGTTTATATGCGTCTGATCAGTCGAGCGATGCCTGTGCCGACAGGGCTGCCCTCTAGTGACCCGGTCGATGCCTGTGACCTGTCTTCTAGTGGCGTATCCGTGGAGGCAATGCCTGTGCCATACCAGCGGAGACCCATAGATAGATGGATACAGCACCTTCGATGTTCTGATCAACACGCCTACCAAATTTTTCTTATTTGGCCGTATCATGACCTCAGTTCCTGTGTAGATGCCGCCCGGATCAACGCGCGTTCCCGCTGCTGCCGCGCGCGCTGACTGCGCGACCCATCTGCCCACCCGTCGGGACCATTCAGCATCTCAATCCAGTATCGCCGACAGGTGTTGCCAGGCTTGCCCAGCGCCCTGCCAATTTCCTTCCACATCGCGCCGTCCTGGCGCATTGTCTGGAGCGTCAGGGTTTCGCACTGGCTTCACACCTTGCGAGGACGCCCCATCAGGCTGCCTCCGCCGGTTTCGTCATGACGGCTTGCAAGATCTCCAGCCGCTCCTGGAGCCGATAAGCCAGCCACTGCACAGCCTCGGGATCGCCGTCTGACGGCTCGCCGCGGGTCAGCATCGGCATCAGCGCGGCCATGCGCAGGGCGTCGTGTAGCAGGACTTCGGGTTCACGCAGTGCCAGGACGATTTCCCGTTCCTGCCTGGTCAGGGTCATGTCCTGCGTCCGGGCGAGCAGGAACGCGCGCATCTGTTCGTTCATAGTTCGTCCTCCCGCCGCGCCAAGCGGACGGTCAGCCGGCTGAGCCGGCCCGCCGCCCGGATCGACCAGGCGGACAGCGGGATCAAGACGAACAGGGCCGCCTGGCGCATGAGGCCGCGGATCATGGCTTCGCTCCTTCCTGGCGGGCGATCTCGGTCAGCGGAGCGGCGATGGCGCCCTTGACGGAATCCCGCAGCCACTGGAGCGCGTGGGCCCAATCCATCACCGTGTCGCTACTGACGTCCCCCTCGGTGTCGACCATCTGCCCCAGCAGCAGGGTCAGGCCGGACACGGCAAGCTCAACGTCACCCAAGGCGCTCTTGGCGGCGCTGGTGATGCGATCATGGTCGGGTGTCCTGGTTCTGCTCATGACCGCACCTCCAGCGCCTCGATGCCGGCGGTGATTTCGTCCGACAGGCGAGAGAGTTCTTCCCCGGCCCACTGGATGGCGTGGCCATAGAGGCTCATGCGCTCCACGGTCGGCTCGAAGCACGTTTGAGCAGCGGCGTTTCCCGCCCAGATCAGCAGCGTCGCGATGTTCTGGGCCTTGAAGCCCGCCGCCGCGATGGCCTCCATGCGCTCCTGGCTCATCGGCCGCCCTCCGCCAGCACCAGCGGAGCGTGAGCGAGTTTCGCGCCGCTGTGGCGCAAAACCTCCGGCCGGGCGAATCCGACCAGCGCGATCAGCACCAGGAAGGGGAAAAGAAGGGCGGGAACGATGTCCTGCCAATGGGATGCGACGCGGTTTGCCCTTGTACGGGCTCCCCGGGGTACGCTATGGGCGTGTTCAGCCATTGCCTGCTCCTGCTGCGAGCGGTTGTGGTCAGGCCGGGCATCGGAGTTCGCACCTCCGGGTCCGGCCGCTTGTCCCTTGCGGAACGATACTGTCGATGCCACTCTAGCGGGACAAAGGCAAGCGGAATGATATTGTGAATACCATTACGGCGGCCCAGGTAAGGGCGGCGCGAGGATTGCTGGGTTGGACTCGGGACGAATTAGTCGCGGCCAGCGGTGTCCCCAAAAGCACGCTTGTCCGGTTAGAAGACGGAAATTCCGCACCCCGCACCTCCACCCTAACCGCCATCCGCACCGCCCTGGAGACTGCCGGGGTGGAGTTCATTGCTGAGAATGGAGGTGGGGCGGGGGTGCGGCTGAAGAAGGAATAAAATAATTTCATGGCTATCATTAAGAATTACGGACTTTTCTGGAAAAGGTCGGAAGTAAATTGGGGAAGCCCAGGGCAGGGGAATGGCGGAACTCTGATGGGACGCCTAGTCTCTTCTCGAAAATCAGAACCAGTAGATTTCCGCGAGCAGTCTGGAATCTATATTCTTCAGGATGGGTTTAGAGTTATTTACGTTGGTCAATCTGGTTCAGGTGACCAAAAATTATTTTTACGTCTCAAGAGTCACACAAAAAACCATCTTGCAGAACGTTGGGATAGATTTTCCTGGTTCGGTATTAAAAGCGTGCTGAACACTCATAAATTATCACAATCCGACTCGAAAACGGCCGAGCGTGGGAAAACATCGGACATTCTCAATCAACTTGAAGGAGTTTTAATAAACGTTACGGAACCGCCTCTTAACAGGCAGGGTGCGAGGTTCGGTAAAAATGTTGCTCAATATATTCAGCACGGAAAAAATGAACCAAAAGAATGGGATGAGTATATCTAGGGGCGAATGACGCGATGTGACGGAGTTCTGGCAAAAAAAGTTCGATGAGAAGCGCTCCGCCTCAGGCTGCCGCCTGCACCCTCGGCAGATCAGCGAAACACGCCTCCACAGATCGCGTGACGAGCCGCGTGGTTGTACCCACTCTCACCGCCTTGACCACACCTTGGCCGCTGCCGCCCTGGCGGGCGGCCTGCGTGTGCTCGGCGGCATGCTGGCCGCCGGCGCGGCCGGCCCGGCGCCGGCCCGGCTGCGTGCCCCGCTGGCCTGTCTCGGCGTCGCGGGGCAATCGGGCTGCTGCCCAGCGCCTGGCTGTGGCTGACCCGCGCCGCCGGCTGGCAGGCCGCCGGATTGTCGGGGGCGGCGATTCCGGTCGGCGCGCAACCCGGACTGTTCGTCCTGGCCGCGCCGGGCGGCGGCGCTTTCAGTCCGGCCGGGCTGGCCCTGCTGCTGGCTGCCTCCGCTGGGCTGGTCCGCTGGCCGGCGCGCCGCGACGCACGCAACCAGGCCGCGCTGACCCAGGGACTGGCCGGCGGATCGGCCCTGGCCGCCACCTGCGCCGATCCGCTGTCCGGCGCGTGGCGGTCGGCGGGGTCGCCAGGCTGGCGGCGCTGGCCATTGCCACCACGCACGGCGCGGCTGGACTGGGATGGACAGCGAAAAAATGGCTTCTGACCGCGTTCGATGGGAACGCCAGAAGCGGCGCTAGGACGGACACCGCCGCTTATGACACCGCGAATGACACAGCTAGTCGCGGAACTGACGCAGGTCGAATTATATCAGGCACCGGGACCGGACAAGGTCAATCCCCTGCATGTGATCCACGGCGCGGCCCCGGGCGCTGCCGAGACTGTCGCGCGCATGCCCGGCCCATCAGACCTGCAAGCCAATTTCGACGAGGCGGCGCGCAACAGCCTGACCCAGGCGACATCGCCTATCGGGCGTACAAGGAGCGGTTCCGCACCGGCACAGTGGGTGAAGTCTTGCAATCCGAACGGGAACCAACCGGATTCCGCTTGGCGGCCAGCGCGGTGCCGGCAAAGCTGTTCCCTCCTGGTCCGCGCAGCCCCGCAGCGACTGAAAGGCAGTCTCCATGAATGACCTAATCTCCCACGTTGCGTGGGTCGCCACGCCGTTCGTGGCTCCGGTGAACGGCCCCCATCAGGACGCTGTTCTTCCCTGAATGCATCCGCGTGATACGCTGTGGAATGCCATGGGATGGTATGAAGTAATCCGTTGACAAGTGTTTACACGAAAGCTACAAGGGCGTGGCCCAATGGGTGCTAAGGCAAACCCTTCGGGCAAGCGCCCCAGACACCCCTCGAAGGAGGTGGAGCAAGCCATTCGGGATGCCGAAGCAAAAGGATGGTATTGCGACCACCCGCGTGGGCATTGGGGCCGTTTGTTTTGTGCACATGCGGACCGTGACGGCTGCCAAATCGGTGTGAGCGGAACCCCGAGAAATCCGGAAGTGCATGCGCGGCAGATCAGGCGGGCTGTTGATCGCTGCCCGCATCAGGAGGGGGAGGACAACGATGAAAACGTATGAGTTCAGCATCATTGCGTCCGGCCTGGATGAGGCGGCCGACGACTTCGAGGGCCGGTTCTATGACAATGGCTGCGACGATGCGACGGTCTCATTCCAGAAGGGAAATATCATCCTGGACTTTGCCCGAGAGGCGGAGAGCCTGAATAGCGCAATCGAATCCGCGATCGCTGATGTTCGGCGCGCTGGCGCGAAGGTCGAGCGCGTGGAGCCCGATCCGCTGGTCAGTCTGACCGACATCGCCACCCGCTCTGGCATCTCCAAGGCGGCCGTCAGCCTGTATGTTGCCAACAAGCGGGGAGAAGGCTTCCCTTCGCCCTGCGCCCGGGTAACGACGTCGACCCCGCTCTGGCAATGGTCCGTCGTAGCGCGGTGGATGGTCTTCCGCGGCGTCGTATCCGGCAGCGTTCTCGACGACGCCGTGACCCTGCAGCGCGTGAATGCGCATCTTGAACTGGAGGCGGCCTAAGCGACCGCATCTGCGTGGTCAATTTGACCTTGCAGGTCTGAGGACGCCGCTCGCCGCCGCCCCGCGCTGATATGCGCGCACCCGGGGCGGCGCTGGCCATCGCCACCACGCGCGGCGCGGCTGGGACATGTTCCGGCTCAGTCTGTCGGGCATCCTGCACGCGGTGCCGGGCGCCGTGCCGCTGGCCGCGGCGCCCGGCAGCGCCGGGCGGCTGGACGGGCTGGGCGGCGTGCTGCTGGCAACGAGGCTGGGCGTCGTCGCCGGCCGGGGAGCCGCCACCCCGGTCATGCTCGCGGCCGAGGACGCACCCGCCGCCATGGCGCTGGCCCCCGTCATGATCGCGATTCCCGTGCTGCGCCATCTCGCCGTCAAGCCGGACGGGCGCGGCACGATGCTGCTTGGCCTGGCCACGATCTGGCTGGCGGCGCTGCCTATGCGCCGCGCCAAGGCCCGCCGACGCGGCCGCCTGGTGCTGGGCGGCCTGATCGGACTGGCCGCCATCGCCGCCGGCGCCGCGAGCTTGGCCACCCTCCGTCCGACCTGTCCGACAGCATAAAGCGACAGTCGGACAGATATGCATCGCACACAGGGCGCAGAAAACCGCCATTTCTAACACAGTGTCCGACTGGTCCGACTCGTCCGACCAGATTTAGGGTGTGCCTGTAGGAGATAGGGTGACCCCGAAAACCGCGCCACCCCTTGTAAACGTGGAAAAAGGCATATGCCCCTGGCGTCCGGCCCCTACGGCTGCTGGTCAGCCTTTCCCTCGCCCGGCTCCAGCACCCAGCGTGCCCAGCCATCCATCATCTGCCGGCGCTTCTCGAACAGATCCCCGCGGCGATAGGCCGCCTCTACCTTGTCGCCGATCGCATGCGCCAGGGCCATTTCGGCCACCTCGCGCGGATAGTCGGTTTCCTCGGCTGCCCAGTCGCGGAAGGTGGAGCGCAGGCCATGGACCGTCACGTCATCGGTGCCGGCCGCCAGCTTCAGCGCTTTCGACAAGGCGACATCGGACAAGGGCTTGCCGCGCTTGCCGCCAGGGAAGACCTGGTCGCCGTGCTCTCTATCGCGTAGAGGCAGCACCGTTTGCAGGACCTCCAGCGCGCCGGCCGACAACGGGACGCGATGTTCGCGCCCCATCTTCATGCGCCCCTTCGGCACAATCCAGACTTTCCCCTTGAGGTCGATTTCGGACCATATCGCGCCGCGGATTTCGCCGGACCGGGCTGCGGTCAAACAGGCGAGGCGCACGGCCAGCGCGGCCACGCCCTGGGACTCCGCCAGGCGCCGCATCACCTTGCCGATGTCCTTCCGAGCGACGGCCGGAAGGTGCTCGACCTTTGCGACTGTGGACAATCGGGGCAGCACGTTCGACAGGTGTCCTCGCCACCGAGCCGGGTTTTCCCCCGTTCGCCACTTGTGGATCTTCGCGTAATCGAGAATGTGCTCGATCAACCACCGCGCCCGGCCGGCTGTCTCCGGCTTGGCGGTCCAGATCGGGCGGAGCACCGCCAGCACGTCATCGGTCTCGACCGCTGCTGCCTGCTTCTTGCCGACGATCGGATAGATGTGGATGCGTAGAATTCCATATCGGAGCGGCGCGGCGCGCGCACTGCGCCAACTCGGCGCCCGCTCTTTCATGAAGCGTTCGGCGACCTGCTCGAATGTCAGGCCGACCTCCCGCCGGCGGGCAGTCCGCTCTTCTTTTCTCGCGTCGATCGGGTCAACTCCGGTGCCGACCAGCTTGCGCGCGTCGGCCGTCCGGGCTCTGGCGTCGGCCAGGCTGATTGCCCGGGCGGACCCGATTCCCATCTCTCGGGCCTTGCCAGTGGTCGGGCTGGTGTAGCGGACGGACCAGGCGCGGGTGTTGCCCTTCACGGTCAGCCACAGATTGCCGCCGTCGCAATAAACTCCGTCCTTCAGGGAGGCGACGGTGCGGGCAGTCAGGCGATTCGAAACGATCTTTGGCATGGGTCAAATTAGCATCAGGAAGGCTCCATCCAACCAGACCCACGATGGGAAACCAATGAACAGACCCACGAAAGAAAATGGCATCATAGGAGACGTTCAGGAACACACGGAAACGTGATGAAAAATATAAAGCGTTGAATCAGTGTGTTGTTGGAACGCTCAGAAACATTTGCGGACGTCGGTTCGAGTCCTTTCGGGTGCGCCACCTTCCTTACAAACGATCTGAATCGGCTTCTCCGTGCGACGGAGCTGGCCCACTTGGCCCGTATGGCAGTACCGTCAAGGACGGTCTCCCCGCTCGCTGACCCCGCCTGCCCCCTGTGCCTGCGGCTGTTTTATTGCTGGAAGGCGCGGGCGAGGGCGTGCTGTGTTTCGAGCGAGACGGGCAGAGCGGAGGCTGTCAGGGGGACGCCCTGCCATCCGGCGCCGATGGCGGTATAGAGGGCGACGGCGTCCTGCAGCCGCTCCAGCCGGGCGACGGCCTCGGCGTTCTCGGCGGCCAGCGCGGTGCGTTCGGTGGTCAGCACGTCCAGAAAGCCCACCAGCCCGGCGCTATACAGCCGGCGCGCCCGGTCGCTGGCCAGCGCGCTGTCCAGCGCCGCGCGGTGCAGCCATTCGGTGTGTTCCACGTCGTCATGCCAGGCCGCCATCGCGTCCTCGACCTCGCGGAACGCCTGCAGCACCGTCCGGCGATAGGCCAGGCGGCTGGCCTCCGCCGCCGCCTGCGCCGCGCGCACCTGCGCCGTCAGCTTGCCGCCATGCATCAGCGGCAGCGACGCCATCATGAAGAACTGCCAGCTCAGCGCCCCGGTCTCGAACAGCTGATACATCGCCGACGCGTTCGGGTTGAAGCTCAGCGGGATGCTGAAATTCGGATAGAGCTGCGCCACCGCAACCCCGATCCGCGCCGTCGCCTCGGCATAGGCCCGTTCGGCCCGGCGGATGTCCGGCCGGTTGGCCAGCACGACCGACGGCACCGTCGCCGGAAAATCCGGCACGCGCGGCAGCGGCCCCGGCTGTTCCAGCGCCGCCGCGCTGGTGCCGGGCATCTGTCCCATCAGCACGTCCAGCGCATGGGTGATCTGCGCGATATGGGTGCGCAGCGGCTCGCGCGCCGCGATCTGCGTCTCCAGTTCGGACTGCGCCTGCGCGACCTGCAGCGTGGTGCCCACCCCCTGCTGATACAGCCGCTGCGCCAGGTCGCGGGCGTCCTGCGCCACCCGGATGTTGCGCTCGGCGATCTGCAGCCGCAATTGCGTGTCGCGCAGCACCATGTAGTCGCCGGCCAGTTCCGACAGCATGGTCATCAGCACCGCGCGCCGGTCCTCGACCGTCTCCTCCACCGCGCGCTCCTGCGCCTCGACGCTGCGGCGGATCCGCCCGAACACGTCGAGCTGCCAACTGGCGCTGACCCCATAGGACAGGTACGACGCCTCGGGCCGGTTCGCCGGATTGCCCGGCCGGATCGGCCAGTTGTCGATATTGATCGAATAGCGGCTGTCGCCCGCCACGGTGCCGGCGTCGATCTGCGGATACCAGGCCGAGGCCTGGGCATCGCGCAGCGCCCGCTCGGCCAGGATGCGCTGGCCGGCGATGCGCAGATCGTAATTGCCCGCGATCGCCCGGTCCACCAGCCGGTCCAGTTCGGCATCGCCGAAACGATGCCACCAATCCTTCATCTCGGCCGTGGTGCGGGCGATCTCCGCCGGCGTCGCGGCATGGCCGTCCTCGGCAAAGCGCGCGGGGATCGCCATGCGGTCGGGCTGATAGCGCGGCCCCACCGTGCAGGCCGCCAGCAGGCCCGCCGCCCCCAGCAGCAGGCCGGCCCTGCCGGTCCCCTGGTTCTTCATTCTCATCGCGCGGCCCGGCTCACAGATGGTCTTGCAGCCAGGTGGTCAGCCGCCCGCGCTGGCCGGGCGTCTCCGGCCCCACCGTCACCGTGCAGGTCATGCCCGCCGCCAGCGTGACGCTGTCCGGCACCCGGTCGAGGTGGATGCGCACCGGGATGCGCTGCGCCAGCCGCACCCAGGTGAAGATCGGATTGACGTCCTGCAGCCCCAGCCGGTCCGGATTGCCGTTCTGGTCGTTGATGCCGCGCGCGATCGACACGACATGGCCGGGCAGGATCGGCTTGTAGCCCATCAGCTTGACGCGCGCGGCGTCGCCGACATGCACGCCCCACATCTTGGTTTCCTCGAAATACCCGTTCACCCAGAAGGAATCGGCATCGATCACCGCCAGCCGCGGCTGGCCCGCCGTCGCGTAATCCCCCACCCGCAGGTTCAGGTTGGTGACATAGCCGTTGACCGGCGCATACAGCACCGAGCGCTGCAGGTTCAGCTTCGCCAGGTCCAGCGCCGCGCGCGCCGCATCCACCGCGGCGATCTGCGTCGCCACGCCGGAATTGAACCGCTCCTGCTCCTCGGCCGACACGATGCCGCCCAGCCCCATCCGGCGCTTCGCATCGCTCTGCTTCAGCTTCAGTTCCTCCAGCGCGCCGTCCAGCCGCGCCTGCGCCTCGCGCACCGCCAGGTGGAAGCGCACCGGATCCAGCACGAACAGCGGGTCGCCCCTGTGCACGAACTGGTTGTCCACCACCGGCACCTGCACCACCGTGCCCGGCACCTCCGGCGCCACGTCGACGACATAGACCCGCACCCGCCCGTCGCGGGTCCATGGCGCGATCATATACGTGTCCCACAGATCCATCCCCAGCACGATCGCCAGAACGACGACCGCCAGGGTCAGCACCACCCGGATCAGATTACGCAGCAGGGGCATCGCACTCTCTCGAACATCCGCAAAATACCCGGTCAGACATACAAAATCAGAAAACACAGCACGCACGCGTACAGCGCCACCTCGAACAGCGCCAGGTGCCAGAACCACCCCATCAGCCCCGTCCACCACAGCACAAAGCGGATCGCCATCGTCACCGGAAACGCCGCAACCGCATACACCACGATCGGCGCCATAAACACGCCAAACAGGTCAAATTCGCTCAGCATCCCTTCACCCCTCAGCTCCCGCGCGGACCGGCAATCGGGGACCCGTTCCGACCGGGACCGTACAACCCCGTCGGGCAAGGAGATGAATTGTCGTAGGGGGGGAAGAATGCGCTGCCAACGCCGGGGCGCCCTTGGAAAGGGCCCAAGTCCCGCACTATCGGCCTCCCCGTTTGTGTTCGGAGGCCGCCATCCGCAAAATGTCCCAATGTCCCAGCTCGGCACGCACGCGAATGCTTCGTGCGCTCAAGATCCTCGATCGGCAGCACGTTTCCAGAAACGCCGGGTGGGAGCTATTGCAATTTCGGTATGCTCCCCATTCCGGGACAGGCATCTTCGTGGCGGAAAAGCCGGGCGCCAGTTTCCGGCCTGTGGTTTCTAGCCTTTCCGGCCGAAGGCCGATCGCATGACCTGCCAGATGGCTCGCCCGGCCTGGCGGCCCACCGGCCCTGCGATTGCCGAGGTAATGGCCGTCAGTGCCATGGCCTGACGCAGGTCGTTGATGGCATGATCCCGCTCGAAACGTGCGCGGATTTCCTCAGGCGTCATAATCGACCTGCGGCCCAGCAGCAGGAACAGGACAGCCACGGCTGCATCAATGGCAAAGACCAGAATGGCCGCGCCCAATACGCTGAATCCCAGCGTTTGATAGGCAAATGCCCACAGCAATGCGTGGCCCGACAGTACGGCCAGCAGGCCGAATATTGCGGCGATGACCAGAAAAGCGACCTGCCGGCCAATGCGGATGGCCATCTGGCGGCGGACGGTCAGTTCCGCCTGGACGGTGGCCTTGCCAAGTTCGGCTATTTTCATGGTCCTCGCTTTGTCCCTCTGCTGTGTTTGCGGCGTCCTACCTCATCACGCGTCCCGCCAGATAGCCGATCGCCGCGACGATGACCATGGCCAGCCAGGGTTTGGCGCGCACACGGGTCGTGACGTCCCGCACCTGATGATCCGTCAGTTCGCGCGCATTGGCAACGACGTGCTCGGCCCGGTCTGCCGCATCGGCCAGGACCGGGGTGACATGCTCATTCATCAGGCGCTCTACCTGCGCCTTCAGTGACAGCAATTCGTCATGGGTCGCCTTCAGGGCTTCCTGGGTGGGTTTCGGGGCTTTGCGTCGGAACATCGCTCGTGTCCTTGATTAAAGTTGGCTACGGTGGAGCCAACGCGTCGCTTATTCGTCAAGTTTCGGTTTTCGTATGCCCGTGGTCTCTCCTCGTCCGCCCGTCCTTCCTCGTCTGGATGTACGCGGCCTCATGTGCGCGCCGCTCGATCCCTTCGCTCCCGCGCTGTCGTTTGCCGTGCAACGTGGGATGTGCCTGGCCCTGCTGGGCAATCGGGTATCGGACATGTCATGCCTGATGGATACGCTGGCCGGCCACCTACCCCGCCTCGGGGGTGAAATTCTCATCGACGGGCAGGACAGGTCCATGGATACAGCCGGGCAGCGCGGCATCGGCCTGTTCAGTCCGCGGGATCATTTGTTCGCGCATATGACGGTGCGGCAGAACGTGGCCTTCCCGCTCGGGGCACGCGGATACGATCGGTCCTCTATCGCCGCCCGGGTCAATGAGACTCTGGCCCTGACGGGCTTGGACGGACGCGCCGAGCATGCACCGCAGGCTCTGGAGCCACAGGAAGCGTGGCGGGCCCGGCTGGCCCGGCTGCTGGTCTTCGCCCCCCCCGTGCTGCTGTTGGATGACCCCTTTGCGAAGCTCGAACCTGACGACCGCAGCACCCTGCGGCAGGTGCTGGCCCGGCTGGCCAGGGCACAGAATCTGACGATGCTGCTGGCCACCCGTGACCGCGAGGACGCCTTGCTGCTGGGGGATCGGATCGGCGTTCTGTCCGGCCGCACGCTGCTGCAGACGGGGCGACCGGTTGATCTGTTCGACAACCCGGCCTGTGCCGCGGTTGCCGCCGATTTCGGCGATGCCAATACCCTGACCGGCCGCGTTGGCGCGGTGGAGGACGATGTGGCCCGGGTTCACCTGGCCAACGGATGCGTGGTCGAAGCGCGGGCTGCCGAAGGCTTGGCTCCGGACATGCTCTGCACGTTGTGCATCCGTCCGGATCGAATCGCGACCTTATTCCCTTCAGGCCGCGCAACTGCCGACCCTGAAGAAGGAACATTGCCCGCCAGCCTGGTCGCACTGCATCATATGGGCGATCACATTCGTCTGCGTTTCCGCCTGGGCGACGGGCAGGAAATCCTGGTGCGGCGTCCGCCGGCGCAAAGCCTGACGGGTCTGGAACCCGGGCGACCGGCCCAATTGGCCTGGCCGCCCGTGCATGCGGTGGCCTTTCCGTTTCGCGGTGAAATGAGCTAGCGTTCGACACCCGTCGCCATTCGAAAGTTTGTCCCCCTGTCCGGTTCGTCCTGTCCACGTCGCCGACCGCTCCGCTATCTGGTCGGGATTTTCATGCTTCTGCTGGCGCTGACGCCGACCCGGCCTGAAGCCAAGAGCCGGTGGCGGACGCACGCGCTGGTGGTCAATAGCTGGGGTGGTGCCTTGGGCAAGGCTCAAGCCGAGGCGTTCTTTCGTCCTTTCGCGGCCAGTTCGGGTGCCAGCGTGCTGCATTATATCTGGGACGGCACTCTGCCGGTCCTGGCAGAACGCCCGCCCATCGGGCGCGGCACCTGGATGCTGGCGTTGATGGAGGACAGCACGGCCCGTATCGCCTGCCTGCAGGGCCAATTGCAGCGGCTGGGCGGCAGTCCGGGCAGCGCCGATGCTTGTGGCGTGCCTGCTCTGCATGATGGAATCGCCCTGGCCTGGGACCGCGGCCGGGTGCCGAGCGCCCCCCATTGGGCGGATTTCTGGAACGTTGTCCGCTATCCCGGCAAGCGTGGCCTGCGCAAGGATCCGCGTTCCACCCTGGAAATTGCCCTGATGGCTGACGGCGTGCCGGCGTCCGATGTCTACACCGTCCTCGCCACGCCGGAAGGCGTCGCCAGGGCGTTCCACAAGCTCAGCCAGTTGCGCCCCTATATCGTCTGGTGGACCGATGCTGCGGACTCGGCGCGCATTATCGGCAATGGCAGCGTGCTGATGACCAGCGCCGCCGCGGGCGAGGTCGCCGCCATGCAGGATGCGGCAGGCCATCGCGATGTCGGGCTGCAATGGGACCAGAGCCTGGACGACGTGCTGTGCTGGGGGGTCGCAACCGGACTGGATGATGCGACGCGGGCCAAGGTGCGCGCGCTGCTGACTTACATGGGTCAACCCGAACAGGTGACGCGCTTCGCTGCCTTATATCATGGTCGCCCTGTTTCCGGACCGCAGCCCATCCCCATGGATGCGGCCTTCTGGCAGGCCCATCTCCCGGAACTGACCAAGCGGTTCGCGGACTGGCTGGCGGCGCCTTCGTGACAGGCCGAATGATGTCCGCCTTGTTGACCTTGGCGGGCGGCAGCGGCGGTGCCACGCTGATCTTTCTCGTCTGCCTGGCCCTGCGCGGCCTGCGTATCGAGTGTGCGCTGATCGCTGCCCGCATCGTGGCATCGATGCTCCTGATCCCGGGTGTCATGGTTGCGGCATCGCCGTCGCTCTTACCCGACGGCATGATTACCGGCGCGCTGCTGCGCGGGGCATGCCTGGTGCCGTTGATCGTGCTCCTGCCGCTACGGGCATTGTCGGCCCTGCCGCGGGACATGACCCGTACAGCCCGGGGGCTGGGGGCCGGGCAGGCGGCGCGCCTGCGCATGCTCTGGTTGCCGCTGCTTGGCCCGGCCGTGCTGGCGGCAATGGCGCTGGCCATGGCGGCTACGATTTTGCTGGCTCTGTATGGCGGATCACGGGGGCGGCCGCTTGTCTTCTCAGCCACGACCCAATCCCATATGATCGTCGACCATGACCGATACTCCTCCATTCTGGCAGACTCGGCGCCTGGACGAAATGACGGCCGAGGAATGGGAAGCGCTGTGTGACGGCTGCGGCAGATGCTGCCTGCACAAGCTGCGCGAGGATGAGACGAACGAGGTCCTTTATACCAACGTTGCCTGCCGCTTGCTGGACCTGGAAACCTGCCGTTGCTCCGACTATGCGCAGCGGCGGCGCAAAGTCCCCGATTGCGTGCAGTTGACGCCCGAGGCATTGGCCGACATCGATTGGCTGCCGCCCAGTTGCGCCTATCGCCTGTTGGCCGAGGGCCGCCCCCTGGCGTGGTGGCACCCTCTGGTATCCGGTTCGCCCGACACCGTACACCAGGCCGGAATTTCCGTCCGCGGCCGGGCACTCAGCGAACGCCGCGCCGGCCTGCTGGAACATCACATCGTCGATTGGCCCGGCACCATGCCCAAGCCGCGCCGTCCCAAGCTGCGCCGCGTGGATTGATGAACGCCCTCTCCGGCACGGACAAGGCGGCGAAGCAGACTGTGTCGCTGGAGGGGCGTGATATCTCCGTCTTCTGGCGTCACTCCCTCCAGGCGCGCCGGGTCACCCTGCGGATTGATCCCAGACAGGCCGGCGTCGTCGTCACCCTGCCGCCTCGCACGACACGTGAAGCCGGCCTGGCGCTGCTACGCACCCACGCGATCTGGGTTTTCAGTCGGTTGGATCACCTGCCGCCGGATGCGCCATGGCATGATGGCGGCCAGGTGCTGCTGGATGGCCGCCCGCATGCCATTCGTCACTGCCCGCATGCGCGGGGCGGCGTATGGATCGAAGGCGAGACCATCATGGTCAGTGGAGAGGCCGAGTTCATGCGCCGCCGTCTCGGCGCCTTTCTCAGGCAGGAGGCGCGGCGCCGTCTGTCCGCGCGCATGGCCCAACTGGCCGAACAGTCAGGCCTGCGGCCACGGCGGCTGGCGATCAAGGACACCAGCAGCCGCTGGGGTAGCTGCAATTCGGACGGAACGATCATGCTCAGTTGGCGCCTTCTGATGGCGCCGGCAGAAATCCAGCACTATGTCATTGCCCACGAACTGGCACATCTGCGGCATCTGAATCATGGGTCGGATTTCTGGATGCTGGTCGCCAGTCTGACCCCTCACCGCCATATGGCGGAAACCTGGCTCCGGCGTCATGGACCCGCTCTGTTGCGCATGGCTTGAAAGGACCCCGGGCAACAAAAACCGGGCCCGCGGATTTTACCGCCTTGGCGAGTGTGCTAGACGACGGGCCGGGCGAGCTTGGCGGAATGGTAGACGCACGAGACTTAAAATCTTGCGCCCGCAAGGGCGTGCGGGTTCGAGTCCCGCAGCTCGCACCACACACAACTCATTGAAAATAAACACTTTTCCGTCCGGGTTTTTGGCGAAAAGTGCGGTTTACCCACGCGGTTGCCCACTTTTTGCCCACGCATGAGGGCGGGCAGTGCTCAAAAAGGTGGGTCGGACATACCACTTCCGGCGTGTGGTTCCGCAAGATTTGCGGGCACTGACCGGACGACGGGAAATCTCGGTATCGCTCAAAACAGGCAACCGTTCGACTGCCCAGGCCAGGGCGGCGGCGCTATACACGCAGACCGAGGCTGTTCTCAGGAGGCGTGGCGTGGACGTTCGGCAGAGGCTTGATGCCCTCATTGCTCAGTTCCGCAGCAATGAAATCACGGTGGATGAACTGAAAGCGGCGATTATTGCCGGTGCCGAAAATCTGCCGTCTGATGATGTTATCGGCCATTTCAATAGCCTCGTCATGAGTTCTGCCCATGATGTTAGGGAATCGTTCAGGAAGCTGGCCGCAGCTTGGCAGACGGTTTCCGAAATGCAGAAAGCCGGACATGCGGCAGAAATGCAGGCATTTGAGCGGGCACTGTGTGTCATGTCGGCGCAGTCAGGGGCTGGACCGACATTGGTGCCATCAGCCCAGCCACACTCAATTTCTGTAAGGCAGGCCATCGTCCGCTTCTATGATGGCACCGCTCAGAAATACGATGAAAATGGCGATACCCGAAGAGGGCAGCGAGTCGCGTTCAGGTTCCTGGATGAAATCCTCGGCAGTGACACTGCCATCCGGTCCGTGTCTATGAAGGATGCTGAAAATGCTATCGATACGCTCCGGCGTATTCCGGCTCTTCATAACAAAAACAGCAAGAATGCCTCTATAGATGAGGTCATCTCTTTCTTTGAAGAGAATGGAGACTATCAGACACTATCAGAGAAGAGCGTTAAAAACCACGTTTCGAATTGGTCCATGTTGTGGAAATACCACATGCGACACGAAGAAGTGGACAGAAATATTTGGTCTGGCCATAGCTTCGACGTGAAGCGGACTCGCCTTGTTGTTATGGACTGGTCCGATGAAAATCTTCAAAGGCTTGTCGAGGCGAGATGGACATATCGGGACATATACAAGGCGACCTTCGCTCACCTTGTTGGAATCGCAGCATATTCGGGGATGCGGCTTGAGGAAATATGCCGCCTTCGCCCTCAGGACGTCGTGGAATTTGAGGGCGTTAAGTGTTTCCATGTCCGAGAGCACACGGACCCCGAGCCCTGGTCGCCTAAGAGCGAAGCGGGGTCCAGGCTTGTTCCGGTCCATTCGGTCTTGCGCCGACAAGAGTTTGGCCTGATGGAGCGCATTAGGAACGTAGAGCGTGGAGGTCATGATTACATCTTCGGAGATTTGAGCCCGGAAGGCCCCAGGAGTTCGCGGGGGTATGTGTTCAGCCGGGAGTTTTCGAAGTTCAAGAAAAGGGCCGGTATCCCGCCGAATACGAGGTTTCATTCATTCAGGCATACCGTCTCGACCCAGCTTCAAAATCAGGAAGTGACCATCCGGCCGCTTTGGATTGACGCACTTCTCGGTCACGAGGGGGCGGCGGACGGTAGGAAGAAGAGCATCGGGGAAATCAATTACACAAAGAGAATTGGCGTCCGGAATCTCGGGAAAGCCGTCGAGACCATCCGTTATCCGACCTTCTTTGATATCTGCCGCCTGATGGAATGAGATGCCCGGCGCTGACCCAGTTGTTACAATTTGTCACAAAGAGAACGCATCGCGAACCTTGAAATCCAGGACTCCCCTTCGTCACCATTCAAAGAATTTACCCCAGGTCTTTCCGGTCATCGCCCCTGCAAGGGCTATCGGAAGAACCTGGGGTATTGGGGGTGAAGGGAATATAGCTGGTCGTTGTGGCCAGTTTCAACTCTCCATCTCCATGCGATGGGGAGTTTTTTATGCCGACTGTGGCGGCAGGACTGGACTGGATTGAGGAAGCCGACCGGGACGCGGCTGATTACGCGCGCCCATTGGCCGCTCACATGCCGCCCGTCCGTGCCGCCGCAGGCACCTACCATCACGCCGCACTTCCGCCAGAAGATGCAGTCTCCCGATATTCGCACGACGATTGGACCGCACGCAAAACGGGCAAGCGCGCAAAAACCGGCCCGTGGGTCGCCGGGCGCATAAGACAGCAAGAACTGTATCGGCAATCTCAGGACCTGTGCGACAAGCTGCGCACCGCCCGCAGGCCGCTCGATTTGTATGCCCGACGCGATGCGCAGGTGACGACCATCTCGGGCGTGACCCGGCAGGTCGGGATTTTAACGACATCCATTTTTCGGGACGACCAGTTTATCCCGGCGGTCGCCGTAGAAAAGGCGCGGCCAAGGCTGAATCAGCTCGGGGCATTCATACAATCTCGGCGCGCCAGCCATCCGGCCGGGCAGACGAGATACATGGTCCTGACCTCCGGCCTCCCTGTGCCTGCCTTCGCCCCCGGCGGCCTTGCCGAACGATTCCGCGCCTTTGTGCGTCGCATCTCACAGCTTGCAGCACACGCCAGGGTCGTGACCGATGGCAACATCAGGCTTCAATGTTCAAGTATTGAGTATACGCGCAAGCAGCGTGAAGGCGACGCGCACCATTCGTATCATGTTCACTCGAATGTTGTCGTCACGGTAGACAATTTCGCCCCAGAAGAATGGGCTGCATTTGTTGAATTTGCCAAGGACTTCATGGGCGCGCACCTCTCCGATTGCGGTGAAATCAAGGATGTCGCACGGATTATCCGATATGTGTGCAAGCCTGCCGACCTCTATACTGCCCACGCAGATGAAGTGCGCTGGCTATACGATGAGTGCAGAATGGCAAAATTCTTCAGTTCTTTCAATGACTTCCGTGGATTCCGCAAAGGCGTCCGCTTGTCGAATCGTAAGGCCGTGGTTGATGGCCGTGAGTTTGCTCTCGTCGGGAAGTCAACGTCCCTGTCGCACGGCCATGTTGACGTAGATGCAGATGAAGAGGCGCGCGAGGCGGCGGAGGAACGCCGGATTGTAGCCGAAGACCATCAGCCCGCCCGCCCGCTCAAGCGGCAGGACGGCGGCCGGGCACCCGCGACGAGCAACCATCTTCTCGGCTGGACCGCTCCGATTGCCATGGCGACGCCCTGGCGCGAGCCGGTTGCCCTGGTCCGCCGATATGACCCCGCCGACATTGAGAGCTATGACCGGCTGTTAGAGGAACTGGGGCCAGGGCACCAGAGTGCAACCCGCCTTTGGAATCAGGCCGGTGCGCCGGAACCGTGGCTTGCTTTGGAGTTCGCTGCGCGCGCATCAGGGGTGCTAACTGTAATCGATGATGTCGAGGCGCGGGCCGAGATGGCGGCGGCGCTGGACGACGAGGCGGACGAGTTGCAGGGGCCGCGTGTTCCAGGGCATCTAACTGTAATTCCGGATGGGGCGAAGGCCACTATTGTCCACTATTCTGGCCTAACTGTCAGTGAGCAGCAGGACGACAAACAGACAGGTGAAGACCTAAACTCTGCCGATGACCATCAAGCGGAACCTGAATCGTCGTTCTGGTGCAGGGTTGACCGCGAAACAGGTGAGATTGTCGAGATTCCTGCCGAAGAAGCCGCCGGACTACCGGACGTCTGGCTCATTCCGGCAGTCGGCGGCATTCAGCATAATCTATACGTCCCAGGCCCGACGAATCAGGTCGCCGTATTGCCAGCGTCCGCCCTCATTCCGCGCCATCTTCGCCCGTCCGTGCCGCCGACCGCCCACGTGGAATCCGTCCTGGCCACGGTCATCCCCCTGCCTGCCCGCCCCCGTCGCGCCCCATATTTCACCGAAGAAGTCCTCGACGAAATCTACCGCGAAGCCGCCTGACGACCCACCATGGCGCAGGGGCGAGGCGGAGCCGACACCCGGTGCCCCTTCGAGCCCGCCATGATGGCGGTGCGAGTCAGTAAAGAAGGTCATCGCTCAAAATGTTCGGAATCCTTCTCCGTAGCATCCCCTAGTCTGTATCATATCTTCCAAGTTATCGGACAGCCTTCGGACCCGCACTATTCCTAGGGTTTTCTGTCTCATAACTCTGTCTCATAACCGACTCGGGGAAAATGGCCATGAAGACCATCGAAATAGAAGAAAGAGCGCCAATCACATGGGGGTATGCGCGGGTGTCAACCAGGGACCAGGAGACGGACGCGCAGATGGCGAATCTCCGTCGCCTTGGGCCGGACCATATCATTGAAGAGAAGATGACGGGCACTGTCGCGTGGCAAAAGCGCCCGGTCTTGCGGAAATTAATCGAGAAGGCGCAGCCAGGCGACACCATCGCGGTTGCTTACACCAACCGCATTGGCAGGAAGGCGGCCGTAATCTGGTCATTTCATGAGATGCTTGAAGAGCGCGGCATTAAGCTAAAGGTCGGTGACCTCGGACTCGACACAGCAACGCCGGTTGGTCGGGCTATGCTTCAGATGATGGCCGTATTCGCGGAGCTAGACCATTCTGGAATCAGGAGGAATATGATTGAAGGCCGCGCCGTCCGACAGAACCAGGGCTACCGTATCGGTGGCCCGAAGCACAAGCTATCAAAGCACCAAAGGGAATCTGTCCGGCGCAGGCACGAGGAAGGCGAGACCTTCCGGACTCTGGCTAAGGACTATGGCGTGTCAAAAGACACTATCGCCCGCGTAATCGCGAACGATGAGTCGTTCTTCAAGAAGAGCTATCGAGAATCCGCCTGACGCTTGTCCACGATTACCACATCATTTCCCCGGGCTCCCCTGCGCTGCATGATGCGCTTCCGCCCCGGGGAAATGATGCTCCGCTTCGCTCCGGGTCTGCCGACCTGGAAATCGTGGACAACCTACCGCTTTTTGCCGTGGACAACGCATCCATCCGGATGCGAGCAGAAGTCAGCCAGAAGGCTGACTAATCACCCCGAAAACGTCGGCTGCTGAATCGTCGGCGCACCGTCACCCGAACCGCCATCGAAGATTCCACCGATAGACACGCCGGTAATGCTCGGAAGGCAGCATAGCCCGCCGCCGACGCCCAACTGAGTGAAGGCGCTTTTGTAGGTATGTTGTGTTTGCGGCTTGGATGCTTGATACAACGTCCACAGCCCGAAGCCCGTAAGCCCGATGCCGCCCATAAACGCCGCCTCGACAAGAAACCTGCCGACCGCTTGAGTTTGCTCGGACCACCCCGCTGCGATTGTGCCGACACTTTGTGACATGGTTGCGCTCCCTTGATGCCCTCACTCCGGCGGAGGGCCACGCGGCAATCATGGCATCACTTGATGCAAGTCAGTCCTCCCCCGCGCCACGGCATCCAGCGCCCGCAGCACGTCCCCCGAAAATCCCGCCACTTGGTGGAACACTGCCGCCCGAACTTCCTGCGCGCACTCAATCTTCACTACGCCGCCCGCATCGACCCGCAGCACACCCGGCAACACCTTCGGCCCCACTCCGGGCCAGCCATCACCTACAGCAACCAGCACCACCCCGGCTGAATACAGCGCCCCGACAGTGCGAGCCTGTCCTTGATGGTCACACCACATTTCTATGTAGGTGCTGTCGGCGTCATCGTCGGGCAGCAGGAGATTGGCTTTCTTCCGCCCTTCTCTGCGCAGTCGAACCACATCATCAGGCCCGAACCGGACAGTGTGCATGGCATGTGCCGCCGCCATCTGCACCCGTTCCGCCAGCCCATCGGGGGCGGGGAACATCAGGGGTGCGGGACCGGCGGAAAGTTCATCTAGCATTTGCGATTTCCTTCAGGCGCGCGAGCGTGTCGCGGGCGGCGACATAGAATATGATGTTGAGCAATTCGAATGAAACTTCGCAGTGCCTTCCATCGCGAGAGAGTTTTTGAATTCGGTCAAGGCAGCTTTCGATATCTTCAGATGTGACTTCTCCCGACAGGGCTTTTTTGATTTCTGCACTCCCGTCGATACCGTCATGCACGAAACGTAGTGCGTGGTTCGGTCTATCCACAATGTTGCCGTCGGCATCCGGGCAATAATAAATGCCCGTGCCGATGACGAACCGTGTGCCGTTATGTTCGTCTTCTCTCACTCTTGGTAGTCGCGCGAATTGAACCCAGTCAAAGCCGTTAATCCACCTGCCATTACTTTTTCGCAAAAATGGCGTGGGCTTGCCGTTGATGTTTTCCTCCCGTGTCTCAATGCCTGACTTGCCCTGGCGGGCTGCAAGTGCGTCGAGTTCGGTATCGGAAAGTTCATATTGTACTGTGTTCATGTGCCCTCCTTCTTTCTTTCGGGCACTGGAATCATCGCATCACTATATGCATGAAAGCCCGCCAAAAGATGCTCGCCACATCGCCGCCGCCCGATGGGACGGCTCAGGCTCGCAGGGGGTGTCGGGGTCGGCTCCGCCTCGCCCGGCACCAGGCGGTTCACATCAGCAGTCCGGTCGGCATCAGCGAATCGTCGTCCGGCATGTCTGGTCGGTCATCCTGTTCCGGTTCCGGCGCGACCTCGAGTTCCGGCACGATTTCCACCTTCTCCTTCAAGCTGCCGCCCTTCCCAGCCGCCGCCCCCCTGGTCGCGGCGGCAATCGCGACCCTGCGCCTCAACAGTTCCAGCCCAGCCCGCGCGTTTACCCGCACGATGCCGCCATCTTGGCCGATAGCCGGGGACAAGGATTTGAAAAGTTCCTCATCCGGCTTCAGTTCACGGAGACCTTCGGCCATGCGGACCGCGCCAGGATAATCGTCCAGTCGCCTCGCCGCTCCCTGGACTTCCGGCCGACTATCGAAATCCCGAATCTTCTTATCCTGCCGCCTGACTGCCCGGTCCAGTTTCGCGGCCTCACTTTGCAAGAATCGCACCGCACCCTTCTCCGACCACTCCCGCTCAGCCGCCTGCGCCTTGTCGATGGCCGACAGCCGCCTTTTTGCTGTCGGAGTAAATGAGAACCACCCGCGCGGCATATCTTCCGCACGCCGCAGGTCTTCAATCAAGGTCGCCGTTCGGTCGCGCACCCGTTCATACAGAGCATCGCGGTCGGGTCTTGTGTTCAATCTCTCCGGCCGGGCCGCCATGGTTTCCAGGTCAGCCGCCCGCATCTCGGCCATGCTCGCGATGAACTTCTCAATCAACAGCCTCCACAGTTCCACTCCGACCGCTGCAAAAGGAAGCATGTGTTCGATAATCCCGGCCACATGTTGGCCAGGCGTCGGTTCTCTCATCATAGGAAAACTCCCCAAAATGCAGGTTTCCCCACATTTTCTCACCGTCACTTGCAAGCCAGCGAATCATTATTGTGAGGGCCACAATAGAGGGAGGCGGCACATGGCGGTGGAGAAGATTACAGGCAGGCGGTTGGGTAGTAGTGAAATCGTCGAGTTTGGCTACGACCCCGAAGACACGAATAGTCATGGTGTGTCACCGGCGGACAAAGAAGAGAATCTTGTAAGCCATCATCGACGCATCGCCCCGGAAGCCATCGCGGTCATGGCCCCGCCCAGGGGTGACGCGGGTGGTGTGTTTCTGCGCAATAGCAGTCAAGTGACTGTTTTTTGCGAGAAATTCGGCAGGCACGCACAATCGACGTTATTCCACGAATTGTGGCACTATGCAGAGAACTGCCTGCTGTCTGATGCTGACTGTGAAATCGTTTATGCAGAATGTCGCAGCCGAGGCGATACCTGGGAATCCGCATATCTAGACAGCGATGTTGAGCGTGCCGCAAGGGCATTCCAGCATTACGCCAGCGCCAGGGCGTCGGGGCTTCAGTTCCGGCCCGCAAAGCGAGGGACGGCACAACATATCTTTGAGCGTCTGTACGAGGGCACGGAGCACCGCGCCATCGTGACCCGCCGCCATCAGAAGATGTGGGGCCGCATTATAGATAGAGCCGCCCCCGTTGTCGGGATGGGCACATTCGTGGCGCTGATGTTCATCATTCTACCGTATCTTGTGACGCACTGAATCACCGTCGCTTGCATGTCCTCATAATAATGTCTTCGACATAGCCAGCCGTGTTGTTTGTGGCCCTAAGGTCCAAAACAACAAGCAGGCCAAGGGGGCGAAGCCCCCTGTGGAACCCCCTCATGATGGCCGACCATCACGGCATCATGACGTCATCAGGAGCGACGACATGCAGACCGACCGCACACACTCTTTCCGCATCCGCGCCAGCCGAGCCGACTTATCCGCCTGGGAGCGGGCGGCGGCGGCGGCAGGCAGCAACAAGACCGCATGGCTCCGGTCCCTGGCAGCGGAAGCCAGCACGACCGGCCAGCCTCCTGGCGCACTGGTCGGTGAACTCATTCGTCTCCGTCGTGAAATCGCCGCTATCGGCAACAACGTCAACCAGATTGCCCACCACATGAACGCTGGCGGCCATGCTGACCCCGAGGCGGCATTGGGACAGGTCGAGGCGGCGCTTCTTAACGTGTCCGATTTCCTGAACGATGCCCGCGCACCCCGCAGGAAAGGTGGAGGTCGCCGGAGGTCTGCCGGATGATTTTGAAGACCAGCCGCATCAAGACCGCATCCGGCCCGCACGCCCTCATCCGCCATCTCTGGCACGGCAAAGGGAACGATGAAATCACCACCGTCCAGGGCAGCAAGTCCGCCCTGGTCGCCATGATGCAGGACGCCCAGGCGGCTGGCCGGACGTATGGAATCCGCCATCTTGTTATCAGTCCAGAAGATGCCACCTCACGCGCCCAAGCAACGGAAATCCTCCGACTTCACGGTCAGGAGTTCGGCTATGAAGTCGAGGATTGCACTCTGATAGAGCATCGCAAGCCGCGCCATGACGGAGGCGGATATGAAGTCCACTGGCACGCCGCCATCCCAGAAATCCGCCAGGATGGCAACGTCCTGGACTCGCGATTCATGTTTAAGAGGAATGAAGTCATCGCTAGGCTGGCCGAAGTCCGGCTCGGCCACGCCCTCACGCAGGGGCGGCACAACACTTGGGCGGCGGCGGCCCTTGAGCAGCGCGGCCTTGAGGATGAGGCGGCGGCGGTCAGGGTCGGGGCGGCCATGAAATCGTTCGGCCCAGCGGCCCGGCCAGCGCCACGGGAATCATACAGCGCCGACACGCATCAAATCCTGAAACGCAGCGGCATCAAGACCCCGGCCATCAAGGCAGCCATCACGGCGGCGTGGGCAGCCAGAGATGCAGAAAACTGCCTTCCTTTCATTGACACACTGCATCATGCCGGAATCGACCTTGTGCCCGGCCGCCGTCCAGGCACGTGGGTCGCTGTGGCCGATGGAATCGAAGTCACCGCACTCCACCGGCTCCTGAAAGTGAAAACTGGGGAGGTAGAAGCAGAGATGGCAAAGGCAGCAGTGCGAAAGGCCCCGGCGTGGGCGCGGGCGACCGGCGGATACGACGCGCTCGGCCCCCAGGACAGAAGCAAGGCCGAGCAGGGCTTCGACAAGTTCCGCGAAATCTACGAGCGCGCCCGGGGGCATGAATATCCATACGGCATCGCTGATTATGTCGCATGGTGCCAGAAGGAAGAAGCCCGCAAGCCGTTCCACGAGCGCACCCCCAAGGCCCCAGCCGCCCAGGCCGAGCCCGAGGCCGCCCCCAGGCCCCAAGCCGCCCCGTCGGCACCGAAATCCCTTCCCCTCCCGGACGACCCCGCTGCCCTGCGCCGCATCATTGGGGAACCCCGCTGGTCGGAGCGGAATCGTGACCCCCAGGCCATCGCCGCTGCCTATCAACAGAAGGTAAACGGAGCCAGGGCAAGGGCCGAGCGCGCCCTTGAGCGGGCAGAGGCGACTATCGAACGGACCGCACCGAGCGACATCGTTAAGGATGGCAAGCTGTCCGGCAAACTTGCCGATGCCGCCGCAAAGCTGGCTATTGGCATGTTGAACTTGGTCTTGCGCCCTCTCGGCCTGCCAATCACTTGGCAGCCATCATTCGGGGCTCCGCGCATCGTCGGCCAGAATCCGGGCAACCCCCGAGACCACGAAGCCGCCCATAGGGACGCCGAGGAAATCCGCGAAAAACTCGCCGGGATGGCAACACCCGACGTCATCCGGGCCAAGGCCGCCGAGGTCGCCGCCGTTCGGCAGGCAGAGCATGACGCATGGGCCGACAAGACTGCCCCGGCCAGGCTCAAACTCTCGGAAATCGAGGCGCGCCAGGAGGCCGAGCGCCAGGAACAGGAGCGCCGGGCCAAGGCCGAGGAAGCCAGGATGGCGGCGGCCCTGGGGGCTGTCGAAGTGGACCTGCCGGACTTCGCGCCGGAGACGGACATCTTGAGGGGTCTGGAAATCTGACCGCTCACGATAACGTGATGGATGCGCAAGTTTATGGGCGCATCCATCACATTCTCATGACAGTCTTCATGAATTTATGAAAGTTCTCATGAATCGTCATGGCGTTCTTCATAAATACAAATTGGATATTCCCTGCAATTAACAATCATCTTTGGAAGATGTGTTTGACGGACTGGAGGCGTTCGCACTACGTTTTTCGTGTCGCAACCAAGGAGGAACTAGCGATGCAGGTTGAATACAGAGAGTTTGTGCTTTGGGTCGCGAAGCCTGGGGCCGGGATTGATGGTGTAATAGATGTTTACTACGGACCAGTCGTTGATGCGTTGGAGCGATGCCGCCGCATGGGCGATGCGCAAATAATCAAGCGTATGGCGCGCGTGCTGGGCCTGTCCCGGCGTGACATCACAGTCCACCGCCTTGACGACGTGTTGGCCATCGGGGTCGGTCTGGAACGTATCTAGCTTGCCCACTTGTTGCCCACGATAACCTCGGTATATTGCCCACGACGGCGTTTTATCGGCCCGCAAGTGTTTGAGTTAATTGAGTTGTGTGTGATGCACGGGCCCGGTTCGAGTCCCGCAGCTCGCACCATCTTTCGTGTCCGATCCGCCGTCAGACGGTGAATTGTTCCGCCAGGATCCGTTCGGACAGGCTCTGGCCGGGATCGAACAACAGGGTGGTCTGGATCGCCCGGTCTTCGGCAATTTCGACCGACACGACGTCCCGCACTTCGGTAAAATCAGCCACAGCGGCGACAGGGCGCTTCTCGGGTTCCAGGATCGTCAGCCGTACCCGTGCCGCCGATGGCAGCAGTGCACCGCGCCAGCGTCGGGGGCGAAAGGCGCTGATCGGCGTCAAGGGCAGCAGATTGGCCGACAGCGGTACGATCGGCCCGTGCGCCGACAGGTTATAGGCCGTCGATCCCGCCGGCGTTGAAACCAGCACGCCATCGCAGATGAGTTCGGGCATCCGCACCCGGTCATCGACCTCGATCTGGATCTTGGCTGCCTGACGGGTTTCGCGGAACAGAAACACGTCGTTCAGCGCCAGCGCTTCGATGATCTCGCCCGACGATTTCTGCGCGGTCATGCGCAAAGGGTGCAGAGTCGCCGCCTGTGTCTGCGTCAGGTGCATGGGCAGATCATCAGGAATCGCCGGATTCATCAGGAACCCGACCGATCCGCAATTGATTCCGTAGACCGGGGTCGTCTGGCCCAGCATCATATGCAGGATTTCCAGCATGAACCCATCCCCGCCCAGGCAGATGACGGCATCGGCCTCCTGCGGCGTATGCTGGCCGTAGCGGGCAGTCAGGCTTTCCAGTGTTCGGTGGGCACCAGGATTCGGCGCCGCGATGAAGGCGAGCCGCCGTGGCGGCTGCCCCGACGGCCAGACGGGGGGATGGATCTCGTTCATGGCGCGCCCCGCAAAATGACCGGGTCCAGGATCAGGCGGCCCAGCATTCAGGATGTCAGGCGGCGATGGTCCATCACCGGAATTCCGGCACGGACACGTTCGACCATGTCCAGGTCCAGCCGCGCGGTCACCCAGCCGATGCCGTTCGAGGCCTGGGCTACGACTGTACCCCATGGATCGATGATCATCGAATGGCCGTAAGTCTTCCGTGCATTTCCATTGGCGTCGGCATGCGTGCCGGTAGTGCCGCATGCCACGACCCAGCACTGGGTCTCGATCGCCCGCGCGCGCAGCAAGGTCTGCCAGTGCGCCTCGCCCGTTTCGGCGGTAAAGGCGGCAGGCAGGATGATCAGGTTCGCGCCTTGCCGCCTCAAGGACAGGAACAGTTCGGCGAACCGGATATCGTAGCAGATGGCCAGGCCGGCCATGAACGGTCCGACCGGTACCGTCACGACATTCCGGCCCGGCGCATAGGTATCGCTTTCACGATAGCCCTCGCCCCCGGGAGTGGTGATGTCGAAGAGGTGAATCTTGCTGTAGCGCGCGCGCTCCACCCCATCGGGGCCGAAGATCAGGCTGGTGTTCAGCAGCCGGTCCCCGCAACGTTGTCCGATCGAGCCGCCATGCAGGGTAATGCCATGGGCATGCGCGGTTTCGCTCAGGAAGCGATAAAGCGGGCCGACGCCGCCTTCCGGTGCGCCTGGCGGAGGCAATTCCTCGGCACTGGCGAATTTCACCTCGGCGGTCCCGCCGAGACAACTCCATATTTCCGGTAGTACCACCAGGTCCGGCCGGTCGGCGGAAACCGCAGCGGCAATCAGGCGCCGTGCCTCGGCGATATTATCCGGCAAGGACGCGCCGGGGGCCATCTGGATGACAGTGGTGCGCACCGGAAGCTCCGTCCGATCGTAGAAGGCTGATCCATCGGCCCGTTCACAGGGTCATGGACTGCGGGGGTTATGCCTTCGCTTATAAGATGCGTGCCCGATGCCCCGCAACTGCCGCACGGATATTCGGGCGGCGTTCAGGCCGCGCCGACGAAGGAGGCGGCAGGATACCCCTGGACGAACAGCAGGGTGCGCAGCGTCGTATGATCCACGCGATTGGCCACGGCGGCGCGTACGATCGGCTTGCCGTGAAAGGCGATGCCCAGCCCGGCGTCGCGCAGCATGTTCAGATCGTTCGCGCCGTCTCCTACCGCCATGGTGGCGGCCGGCTTCAACCGTCCGGCTTCGGCCAGCCGTCGCAGGTGCGCGCGCTTGGCGTCGGGTCCAAGGATCGGCTCGGCGACGGTGCCGGTCAGCATACCCTCCCGGCTTTCCAGCACGTTGGCATGATGCTCGCTGAATCCGCACAGCGACGCGACCCGTCCGGTAAAGAAGGTGAAGCCACCCGATACCAGCGCGGTGCGGGCGTTGTGCGCACGCATCGTCGCCACCAGCTCGCGCGCGCCTTCATTCAGCCGCACATCCTTCCAGGCGGCTTCCAGCAGCGAGTCCGGCAGTCCGGCCAGCAGCCCGACCCGTTCGCGCAGGGCAGCCGCGAAATCGATCTCGCCATTCATCGAGCGGCGGGTGATCTCGGCGATACGCTCGCCGATGCCGGCATGGGCGGCCAGATCGTCCAATGTCTCGTTGGCCACGATGGTGCTGTCCATGTCCGCGACCAGAAGCCCTTTGCGCCGTCCGCGCGAACGCGTCAGAAGGGTGTCGACATGGCGCGGGCCGAAGACCGCGCGGATCGTCTCCAGCGTCGGCATTCCGTCGCCGGGGGGCGGACAGGGGATCTCGGCGGCCTCGCCGGGCGACAGGATGGTGGGGGTGCCGCCCTTCACCATGTCGCGCGCCGCGCCGATATGGGCATCGGTCAGGGTCGTGGCTGCGCGATTGGCGACGAGTGTAAGGATATGGGACAGCGACATGATGCCGATGCGTGTGACAGGGATGGCGCCGTGACGCAAGCGGCGGATTCACGCGGTCGGCCGGTCCTCGTGATCGCCGGGCCGACCTGCTCGGGCAAGTCGGCGCTGGCCATGGCGGTGGCCCGTGCGACGAACGGCGTCGTCATCAACGCGGACTCGATGCAGGTCTATCGCGAACTGCGCATCGTCACCGCGCGTCCCAGTCCGCAGGACGAGGCCGAATTGCCGCACCGTCTCTACGGGATCCTGCCGGCCGCGCAGCCGGGCAGCGTCGCCTGGTGGCGTACGCAGGCCCTGGCTGAAATCCGGGCGGCGTGGAGCGCAGGCCGCATGCCGATCCTGTGCGGGGGCACCGGCATGTATCTGCGCGCCCTGACCGACGGACTGACCGATATCCCGGACCCCGGACCCGCCGCCCGTGCCGAGGCCCGCGCCCTTGTCGAAGCCGAGGGGCCCGCCGCCCTGCATGCGCGGCTCGCGAAATACGATCCTGAAACCGCTGCCACCCTGCGCCCTTCCGACAGTCAGCGTCTCGCCCGGGCGTGGGAGGTTCTCTCCGGGACCGGCCGTGGCATGATCCATTGGCGCCGCGCCGCAACCCTGCCGCCGCTGGCATGCCGGATGATCGCCGTCCGGTTGGATCCGCCGCGTGATATCCTGCGCGCCGCAATTGCCGCGCGCTTCGCCGTCATGCTTCGGACCGGCGCGGTGGACGAGGTCCGGGCGTTGCTGGCACACTCCCTCCCGCCCAGCCTGCCGGCCATGCGCGCGCATGGCGTGCCGGAACTGACGGCCTGGCTGCACGGAGAGCACACCCTGGAGGAAGCCGCGCATCACGCCGTGCTGGCAACGGGGCGCTACACACGGCGGCAAGCGACCTGGTTCGCCCACCATCGCCTGGCGGCGGACGCAGACAGCCTGGTCGTCGCGGCACGCATGACGGGGGATGCTCAACAAATGGAAAGAAATGATGTCGATCCCATTTCTTTTATTCTAAGACGGATTGACGCGGGGCCTCAGTTTCCCTAAACCCCCGACATTCCGCCCGAATGGCCACCATCAGGTGCCCATGAACAGCTCGGGTGGAGGAGCAAGGAACATGAACGCGACACCGAACCTGAACGACCTGAAGTTGAACACGCGCACCCAGGCTGGGGACGTCGTCCTCTCCGGGGCCGAGGTTCTGCTTCGCGTTCTCGTCGATCAGGGGGTCGAGGTCGTCTTCGGCTATCCGGGCGGCGCCGTTCTGCCGATTTATGACGCGCTGTTCAAGCAGAACGCGATCCGTCACGTGCTGGTCCGGCACGAGCAGGCAGCCGTGCACGCTGCCGAAGCCTATGCCCGCTCGACCGGCAAGGTCGGTGTGGTGCTGGTCACCAGCGGCCCGGGCGCGACCAATGCCGTCACCGGCCTGGTGGATGCGCTGATGGATTCCATCCCGGTGGTGTGCTTCACGGGACAGGTCGGCGTGCCGCTGATCGGCACCGATGCGTTCCAGGAAGCCGACACGACCGGCATCACGCGCCCGGCGACCAAGCATAATTATCTGGTCAGGCGTGCCGCCGACCTGTCCCGGGTGGTGCACGAAGCCTTTCATATCGCCCGCAGCGGCCGCCCTGGCCCCGTGGTGGTCGACCTGCCGAAGAACGTGACGGTGGGGCCGGCGCCGTATCAGCCTGCGTCGCGCGCGCCGCACCCGTCCTATCGCCCGCGCACCGAGCCGGACCGCGATGCCGTGGCGCGTGCCGTCGCGGCCATGAAGCAGGCCAGGCGGCCGCTTTTCTACACGGGCGGGGGCATTATCAATGCCGGCCCCCGCGCCAGCGAGTCGCTGCGTCGCCTGGTGCGGATGACAGGCTTTCCCTGCACCTCCACGCTGATGGGGCTGGGCGCCTATCCGACGACCGACCGCCAGTTCCTGGGCATGCTGGGCATGCACGGCACGTACGAAGCCAATCTGGCCACCCATGGCTGCGATGTGCTGATCGCACTGGGTGCGCGCTTCGATGATCGCGTCACCGGGCGGCTGGATGCGTTCTCGCCGGATTCGTTCAAGATCCACGCCGATATCGATCCGTCGCAGATCAACAAGATCGTGCAGGTCGACGTGCCGGTCCTGGGCGATGCAGGCCGTATCATCGATATGATGATCGAGGAATGGGAACGGCAGACCGAAACGCCCGATGCGGCCGCCCTGTCCCAATGGTGGCAGCAGATCGATGCATGGCGAGGCATCCGCAGCCTGCATTTCGAACAGGACATGGCGCCGTCGGCGATCATCCGGCCGCAATATGCCGTTCGCCGCCTCTACGAACTGGCGATGGAAACCCGGCGCGACACCTATGTCTCGACCGAAGTCGGCCAGCACCAGATGTGGGCGGCCCAGCATTTCCAATTCGACAAGCCGAACCGCTGGCTGACCTCGGGCGGCCTGGGGACGATGGGCTATGGCCTGCCGGCGGCGGTGGGCGCGCAGATCGCCCATCCCGACGCCCTGGTCATCGACATCGCGGGCGAGGCGTCGACCCTGATGAACATCCAGGAACTGGGCACGATCGCCCAGTACCGCCTGCCGGTGAAGCTGTTCATCCTGAACAACCAATATATGGGCATGGTGCGCCAGTGGCAGGAATTGCTGCATGGTTCGCGCTATTCCGAAAGCTACAGCGCGGCCCTGCCGGATTTTGTCCGTCTGGCCGAAAGCTTCCATGCCCGCGGCCTGCGTGCGTCCTGCGTCGGTGAACTGGATGACGTCATCCGCGCCATGCTGGCCGAACCGGGCGCGGTGGTGGCCGATATCTGCGTGGCGCAGGACGAGAACTGCTATCCGATGATTCCGTCCGGCGCCGCCCACAACCAGATGCTGCTCGGCCCGGAACAGGATGACGAGGTCAAGGTCAGTGCCGAGGGCCGCATGCTGGTCTGATCGGCGCGTCCGCTATCGCATCGGCCGGGCGTGCCCGACCGCCTCGTCCCCATCCCTGCCGACACGGAGGTCACGCATGCCCCGCGCCGGTCGCCATTTCAGGAAGAGCCATCATGACCACGCAGGAGGAGACGACGATCTCCGCGGTCATTTCCATTCTGGTCGAAAACGAAAGCGGCGTACTGGCCCGCGTGATCGGCCTGTTTTCCGGCCGCGGCTACAATATCGAAAGCCTGACCGTCGCTCCGGTCGAGGAATCGCGTCACCAGTCGCGCATCAATATCGTCACCTCCGGCACGCCGCAGGTGATCGAGCAGATCAAGGCGCAGGTGGGTCGCCTGGTGCCGGTCTATCGGGTAGCCGACCTGACCGCACTGGGCCCGCACGTGGCCCGTGAAATGGCGCTGGTGAAAGTCGTCTCGTCCGGCGAGGCCCGGACCGAGGCGCTGCGCATCGCCGAGGCCTTTCGCGCCCGTGCCGTCGATACGACGGCTACATCCTTTATCTTCGAACTGACCGGCGCGACCGACAAGCTCGATTCCTTTATCGACCTGATGCGTCCGCTGGGCCTGGCCGAGGTGTCCCGTACCGGCGTCGCCGCGATCATCCGGGGTCCCCGGACGATCTGATCCCGCAGGTCCCTTTTTTCCACCGTTTCAACAGGAGTGTTTTCCATGCGCGTGTATTACGATCGCGACGCCGACGTGAACCTGATCAAGTCCAAGAAGGTCGCGATCATCGGCTATGGCAGCCAGGGCCACGCCCATGCCAACAACCTGAAGGACAGCGGCGTCACCGAGATGGTGATCGGCCTGCGCCCCGGCTCCACCGCCGTGGCCAAGGCCGAGGCTGCGGGCTTCAAGGTGATGGACCCGTCCGCCGCCGCGGCGTGGGCCGACGTGGTCATGGTCCTGACCCCGGATGAGGGCCAGGGCGCGCTGTACAAAGAACATCTGGAAGCGAACCTGAAGCCGGGGGCCGCGCTGGCGTTCGCCCACGGCCTGTCGATCCATTTCCGCATCATCGAGGCTCGTCCCGACCTGGACGTGTTCCTGATCGCGCCCAAGGGCCCGGGCCACACCGTGCGCTCCGAATATCAGCGCGGTGGCGGGGTGCCCTCGCTGGTCGCCGTGGCGCAGAACGCATCAGGCAACGCGCTCGAAATCGCGCTGTCTTATGCGTCGGCCAATGGCGGCGGCCGCGCCGGCATCATCGAGACCACCTTCAAGGAAGAGGTCGAAACCGACCTGTTCGGCGAACAGGCCGTGCTGTGCGGCGGGCTGGTCGAGCTGATCCGCGCGGGTTTCGAAACGCTGGTCGAGGCCGGCTATGCCCCTGAAATGGCCTATTTCGAGTGCCTGCACGAAACCAAGCTGATCGTCGACCTGATCTATGAAGGCGGCATCGCGAACATGAACTATTCGATCTCGAATACCGCGGAATATGGCGAGTATGTCACGGGCCCACGCATCGTGACGCCGGAAACCAAGGCCGAGATGAAGCGCGTCCTGACGGATATCCAGGACGGCACGTTCGTGCGCAACTTCATCCTGGAAAACCAGTCGGGCAATGTCGGCTTCAAGGCGATCCGTGCGCGTAACAATGCACACCAGATCGAACAGGTCGGCGAAAAGCTGCGTGCCATGATGCCGTGGATCGGCAAGAACAAGCTGGTCGACAAGACCCGCAACTAAGGGTCCGCCCGGAAATGCGCATGCTGGCGATAATCTGACGCGCATTTCCTGCGCTCCGCGGCGACCGGTCAATAAGGTCGCCGCGCTTTTGGTGCTCGAAAACACATGCTGAACGCGGCCTTTCCGGGCCGGAGCGCAGTGGGCCCGTAGGTCTGATCGTGCGATCTGGGGCCCTCCGTCACCTACGGGGCATAATCGGCGATTCCCAGCCCCGGCTGCACCAGTTCGCCGATGAACAAGGCGATCTTGTGTGAATGCGCGGTACTGATGGTGTGGATGGCATAGAAGGTCACCGGATCCGGCTCCCAGGCCTCCATCACCGTCACCAGCCGCCCATCCCGCAGATGGTCTTCGACTTCCCAGAGCGATTTCTGCGTCAACCCCATCCCATCCAGTGCCCAGTGAACCGGCAGTTCCGAATGGCTGGATGCCAGATGGCCGTCCACACGGTAGATGCGCGTATTCTCTCCGCGGCCGAACCGCCACGTGCCGCGGCATTGGCCGCTCGTATTCGCCACCAGACAGGCATGCCGGGCCAGGTCGCCCGGTATCTCGGGTTGCCCGTGCCGGGCGATATAGGCGGGGCTGGCCACCAGCACGCGTCGGCTTTCCATCAGCCGCCGGCCTGCCAGCATGGTATCCACGACCGGCGCTCCGCGAATGGCGATGTCATAACCCTCGCCCACGATGTCGGTCATCCGGTCTTCCAGCGTCAGATGCACGCGAATGTCCGGATGCCGGCGGATAAATCCAGCCACGAAGGGCGCCAGCTTGATCCGTCCGAAGGGCAGGGGGGCGGTCACGCGCAACAAGCCGCCGGGCGCGTTCACCGTTTCGCGCACCCGGGCCTCCATGCCCTCGGTCGCGGACAGGATTGCGGTGGATTCATCCAGATAGATGCGCCCGGCCTCGGTCAATGTCTGCCGGCGCGTGGTCCGCACCAGCAATCGCGTGCCCAGCCGGCGCTCCAGGCGCGACAGCCGATCACTGACGACCGAAATCGCCAGCCCCAGATGACGCGCCGCCGCCGACAGGCCACCTTGCCGGACGATCTCGACGAAAATCCGCATCTCGTCGGTATCGCGCATTTTTCGTTCGCCTTTCCCGGAAGAAGCTTTCCGAATTTGACGGTTATCATTCCCCGGAGCCGGCGCCCATAGTCCCCGAGGCATATCAAGACAGCCCATCAAGGACTGGGAGATCGTTCATGCAGTATCGTCAGCTCGGCCGCTCCGGCCTGCGCGTATCCGCCTTCACCCTCGGAACCATGACGTTCGGCGGCAAGGGCGCCTTCGCCAAGACCGGCAATACCGACCTCGCGGGCGCCATGCGTCAGATCGACATGTGCATCGCGGCCGGCGTCAACATGTTCGACACGGCCGACATCTACTCCACCGGCCTCTCCGAGGAGATCCTGGGCCAGGCGCTGAAGGGCCGCTCGGGCGAAATTCTCGTCGGCACCAAGGCCCGCTTCCACATGGGGTCGGGGGCCAACGATGCCGGCCTGTCGCGCTATCATATCGTAGCGGCGGCCGAGGCCAGCCTGCGCCGTCTGGGCCGCGACCATATCGACCTCTACTACCTGCATGAATGGGACGGCCAGACCCCGCTCGACGAAACGCTCGAAGCGCTGGATACCCTGACCCGCGCGGGCAAGATCCGCTATGCCGGCGTGTCCAATTTCTCCGCCTGGCATATCATGAAGGCGCTCGGCACGGCGGAACGCAACCGACTGATCGCTCCGGTGGCGCAGCAGATCTATTATTCGCTCCAGGCACGCGAAGTCGAATATGAATTGCTGCCCCTCGCCGTGGATCAGGGGCTCGGCGTTCAGGTCTGGAGCCCGATGGCGGGCGGCCTGCTTTCCGGCAAGCATCGGCGCGGCCAAGCCGAAGCCCAAGGCACCCGCCAGTTGGCCCAATGGAACGAACCGCCGGTCTACGACGTCGAGAAGCTCTACGACGTCGTCGAAGAGCTGGTGGCGATCGGCCAGGAGCGCGGCGTTTCCGCCGCTCAGGTCGCCTTGGCCTGGGTGGCGCAGCGTCCGGCCGTGACGTCGCTTGTGATCGGCGCGCGTACTGAGGCGCAACTGGCCGACAACCTCGCGGCCGCCGAGCTTGCTCTGTCGTCCGAGGACATGGCACGGCTGGACCGTGTGAGCGCTCCGCCGCTGCTTTATCCGTACTGGCACCAGGCCAGCACGGCGGCGGACCGGCTGTCGCCTGCCGACTTGCTGCTCCTCGGCCCGTCGATCAGAAAGGATTGACCACCGTGCGCCTGTGCTGCGTTCGGCTGTCCATGTGTCTGGTGGGGTTTGCCTGCACCGCCGCTCCGGCCCCGACCCGGGCAGAGGGGGCCGGCATCGTCACGACCCAGAAATTGTCCTGGGAGCTGGCTGAAAAACTGGCAGCGGCGGCGGTGCGCATCTGCGCCGCCCATGGTTGGTCGGTGACCGCCGCGGTGGTCGACCCTTCGGGTCATGAACAGGTCATCATCAAGGGCGATACTGTGCCCTTGCAATCGCTGTCCGTGTCCTATCGCAAGGCCTATACCGCCTATGCCTATGGCATGACCTTCGACAAGGATACGACCAGTGCCCTGATCGCGGCCAAGGTTACCGGTCCGGCCAACGGCGCGCTGAACACGATCCCGCAGGTGCTGTTCGTGCCGGGCGGCGCGCTGATCCGCCGGGCCGACCGTTCGGTCCTGGGGGGATTGGGCGTATCCGGCGCCCCGGGCGGCGATCTCGACGAGCAATGCGCCGTCGCCGCGCTAAAGGAAGTCTCCCCCCTGTTTCATTGACCTGCCCGTTCATCGGCCTGCCCTTGGACCGTTCGAGGGACGTCATGCCTTGCGCTCTACCTGCCAGACCCTTGTCATAGCGCATCATTGTTCCCATGTCGGTGCTGTTCCGGGTGTCGCGTCGCCTCATGCAGGGGCGCGGCGCCCGGCCTTCAGGTCGCCTCAGTGAAAGGGACATGGGATCATGGATATCGAGAAGTTCACCGAACGGTCGCGCGGCTTCCTTCAGGCCGCCCAGACGATCGCGGTGCGGGACTATCATCAGCAATTGACGCCGGAACATCTGCTCAAGGCGCTCCTGGACGATCCCGAGGGCGCGGCGGCCTCGCTGATCCGTGCCGCCGGCGGCCAGGTACCGGCCATCCAGGCCGAAATCGCGGCCGCCCTGGCGAAGCTGCCCCGTGTTCAGGGAGGCGGCGCCGGTCAGCCGCAGGCCACACCCGATTTCGTCCGGGTGCTGGATAAGGCGCAGAGCATGGCGCAGCATGCCGGCGACGAATATGTGGCGCAGGATCGCCTGCTGGTCGCCATCGCGGCGTCGGAAACGCCGGCCGGTCGCGCGTTGCGTGACGGCGGCGCGAGTGCGCAGGCGCTGGAAAAGGCTGTCGCCGCCATCCGCAAGGGGCGCACGGTCACGAGCGGTAACGCCGAGGCCAGCTTCGACGCGCTCAAGAAATATGCGCGCGACGTTACGGAAATCGCCCAGCAGGGCAAACTCGATCCGGTCATCGGCCGGGACGAGGAAATCCGTCGCGCGATCCAGGTTCTGGCCCGGCGCAGCAAGAACAATCCGGTGCTGATCGGCGAACCCGGCGTTGGCAAGACTGCCATCGTCGAAGGTCTGGCCCTGCGTATCGTGAACGGCGACGTACCCGAGGCGCTGAAGAACAAGAAGCTTTTGTCGCTCGACCTCGGCGCGCTGGTTGCCGGCGCGAAATTCCGCGGCGAGTTCGAAGAGCGTCTGAAGGCGGTGCTGAAGGAAATCGAAAGCGCCGAGGGACAGGTCATCCTCTTCATCGATGAAATGCATACCCTGGTCGGGGCTGGTCGGTCGGATGGGGCGATGGACGCCTCCAACCTGATCAAGCCGGAACTGGCGCGGGGCACCCTGCATTGCATCGGTGCCACCACGCTGGACGAGTACCGCAAATATATCGAGAAGGACGCGGCGCTCGCCCGGCGCTTCCAGCCCGTCTATGTCGGCGAGCCCTCGGTTGCCGACACGATTTCGATCCTGCGCGGCATCAAGGAAAAATACGAACTCCATCACGGCGTACGGATCAGCGACAATGCCCTGGTGGCGGCGGCGACGCTGTCGAACCGCTACATCACCGACCGGTTCCTGCCGGACAAGGCGATCGATCTGGTGGACGAGGCGGCCAGCCGCCTGCGCATGCAGATCGACAGCAAGCCCGAGGAGCTGGACGAACTCGATCGCCGGCTGATCCAGTTGAAAATCGAACGCGAGGCGATCCGCAAGGAGGAAGATCCGGCCAGCCGTGAACGCCTGGTCAAGCTGGAAGCCGAACTGGCCGAACTGGAAGAAAAATCCAATGCCATGACCGCGGCCTGGCATGCGGAAAAGGACCGGGTCAACGCGGTGCAGAAGATGAAAGAGCAGCTTGACCAAGCCCGCTCGGACGTCGAGGTCGCGCAGCGCCGGGGCGATCTGGCTCGGGCGTCGGAGTTGATGTACGGCGTCATCCCCGGCCTCCAGGAGCAGATCGCCCGTGTGCAGGAAGAAAATGAGGCGGCGGCCAGGGGCGCGGGCCTGGTGAGTGAAGCCGTGACCGAACAGGGTGTCGCGTCCGTCGTCTCGCGCTGGACCGGCGTGCCGGTCGATCGCATGCTCGAAGGCGAGCGTGCCAAGCTGCTGCGGATGGAGGACGAGCTGCGCCGCAGTGTCGTCGGCCAGGAACCGGCGCTGAAGGCCGTGGCGCATGCCGTCCGCCGTGCCCGCGCCGGCCTGCAGGATCCCAATCGTCCGATCGGCTCGTTCCTCTTCCTTGGTCCGACGGGCGTGGGCAAGACCGAACTGTGCAAGGCTCTGGCCCGGTTCCTGTTCGACGATGAAAAGGCGCTGTTGCGCGTGGATATGAGCGAGTTCATGGAAAAACACGCCGTATCCCGCCTGATCGGCGCCCCGCCGGGCTATGTCGGGTACGAAGAAGGTGGCGTGCTGACCGAAGCGGTGCGGCGGCGTCCCTACCAGGTCATCCTGTTCGATGAGGTCGAAAAGGCGCACGAGGACATCTTCAACGTGCTGCTGCAGGTGCTCGATGACGGACGACTGACTGACGGGCAGG